>JACPDX010000061.1:0-37943 GCA_016183805.1 Bacteroidota bacterium | reverse complement strand
ATTAAACAGCTGAGTTGATAACGCTAATTCCACTTCATCGCTGGATATTTCATCGCCTGGTCTATAGTTAAATCCTACATCAAAACGGTTACTGATTTGTGAAAGGTAATTACTTACCTGATTGGAAAACATTTCCATAGATGTAGTAGAACCTACATTGGAGTATGTGGTTGTTCCTCCTCCATCGGGCGGGATAAATTGATTTAATACCAACAAAGAAAACACTTGTTTGTTTAATTCCTGTATATTTTCTTGTTGGTCGCTTACATACAATATACTTCGAACTTTATTTTTGGTGGTTTCGTCGGCGGTTGGTAATTCTATATCAAAGGAAATGTTGGGCGACATCATGGTACTGGTAATATTTAATTTTAAATTAATGGGGATTCGTCGTTTATACAATTCTGCACTTGCACTGTCTTCAGTGTTTGAAATAAGTTCATATAATCGGGCTCTTAAACGATAAACTGCTGTTAAATTTAATTGTGCCTCAAGTGGATTACCGTTCCAAGATATTTTACCACCTTCTTCTAAATTAAATTTTTTGTTAATGATATTCTGTAAGGTAAAAAGATAATCTCCATCTTTTACAATATAATCGCCATACATTTTAAATTCGCCTTGAGGATTAATGTTAATACTAATATCGCCCTCACCCCGAGCACGAATTACATCACCAATTCTATCGTCAAAAATTAAACGAACCTCTGCGTCGGGTGTTGCATGTAAAAGAAAGTTCATTTCTATATTTGATAAATCGACTGCTTTTTCATCAACTTTTTCTTTAATATCTTTTGACACAAATTCGATAAAATCATTTTCAGAAATTTCTTCTGCATTATTTAACGGGATATTTATAACCGTTTCTTTCTCTGATGTTAGATCTAATTCGATATTTAATTTATTTTTATACAATCCAATGTTTACCAGCCCTGTAACAAATGCTTTTCCATAAAACAATTCATTGTCTTTTAACGTAGTATTTAAAGCATAAAAATTAGTTGTATTGACCCCAAAATCTAAACTTACGTCTTTAAAATTGTCATGAAAAACGGTAGCATTACTGGTGGCTTTATTTCCTTTCTCATCAAAAAACGATACATTATCAAAACTTATCATGTCTGGTCTGACTTCAATTTTACAAACAGGAGTAGAAAAGTTGACATTCAAATAATTTACTAAAAAACTGGTCTTTTGGAGCATTACAAACCCATTCAACTGAGGTTTTGCTACATTTCCCTTCACTTCAATTTCAGCTGTGGCAATACCTCTAAGATTAGAAACGGCTCCTTCAATATAACTACTGAACAACTGTATATCGGTACGTTGTAGTTTTAATGTTAAATCCAGGCTTTCTTCTTCTCTGAAAGGGAAATAATTGCCATTAAAAATAATAGAAGGCAAATGACCTTTATAAAAGTGACCATCTACTGATAATTTTTTTTCGGAAGGACTCCAGATGGATTTTATTTTCCCATTACCCATAGCCGTTTGGTTAAGATTTAGTTTGTCAAAATCCAAATCGGAAGTAAATATAATTTCGCCGGCTTCTTTTTTTATTGATGCGACACCATCAATGGTTCCGTTAATTTTTAATACACTTTCAGGAATAATTTTTTGAATATTAAATAAATTAAATTTAGATAATGCTATATCTACCTGATCGGTTGGTTCTCCCGATATTTTACCATCCACCAGAATAGTTTGATCTCCGGATTTAATGCCTAAGCTTCTAATTGATATTTCTGAAACTTCAGTTGCCTTATTGTATTCAAACAAATTGTTTTCATTTATTGTCCACAACGTATCAGACACATAAACATAAGAATCAGTAAGTTGTGATGTAAAATGTTTTGGCGAATAGAATAACGTAACAAAATTAAGGTTTGCTTCTGTTCGAACTGTTTTATTTTTGTTTAACCAGTTTATTTTTGTTAAAACAGAATCGTTATTAACTACAGTAGATGTGATAAAATTTTCAATAAATACACTATCACTTTGCTGAATTTTATCGGCAATTATCTCAATAAAAAGTTTGTCATCCAATGACTTACTTTCAAAATTTGCATTTTCTACCATCAACCCATTTAGTTTAATCTCCGGAAAATTTCCTTTAACGGACAATGATTGTTCTGTTGAATGATAAAACCCCGATACTTTTGTATTTGGAGAAAAATAAACTCCATTAAAAAACAATTTTGAAAGTAACTCAGAATTTAAAATGGTAAGATTAAAGTTAAAGTCATTTTTTATTTTAACCATTGCACCATCTTTGTTTTGAAAAGAAGGCAGATAGGTAACAAAATTGTTTGTACTTGCGCCAATCAATTCTTTAAAATTATAGTCTCCTTCCAAGTATCCATTTATTACACTAGACTCAATGATTAATTTTTTAATAGCTAAATTGGTTTGTGATTTTATTAAAATGTTATTTACACTGATGTCATCTTTGTCATCTTTCATTCTAAAATCAACAACTTCAATATCGCCAAGTAAATTATCAATGGAGTTACCTTCCAAATCAACATTCAATTCCATCGAAAAATCGGTGTTTAATCCATTATCTTTTATTAGATTAAGTTTTGCCAATTTTGCCTTATTTACATTCGAATGAAATTTCATTTTAGGAATAGTGTTTGAAAAATCGACAAATCCATTGAAATCGAAGTCAATGTTTTCATCTTTAACAGACATAAATCCTTCAAAAATTTTGTTTGAAAACAATCCTTTAACATTTATATTCTGATAATTGTATTCGCCAATAACAACTTGACTGATATTTCCTTTTAATCGGGCAACAATGTCTTTTAACTCCAAACCTTTTCCATCAATAGTTGCATCCATAGAAATGGTTCCCATTTGATTTTGAATACCTAAAAATTTACCCAATTGAAATTGAGTGGTTTTTAACATACCGTTGTATGAGGTTTGGTTATCTTTCATTTTCATGGTAAGGTCTGTTGCCACTCTACCGGCTTCAGTATAAAAATTACCATAGGAAACAAAATCATGATAAAATCCTGTAAAAGTTCCTTTAAAACGAATTTCACCAAGCGTACTAAAGTTATCGGGAAGTTCTATAAATTTTTTATCGACAAATGGATACAACGGGAATTGTTCTAATTTAGATTTTGAAGTTATCAGTTCATCTACCTTGATGTGCATAAACATATTCTCGGCATCAGGTATCCCCGTAATATTTATGTTTCCTTTAAAATGGGTACCATCGTCTAATGTAAAAACTACTTTACGGGCTTTTAAATTATTTATTTTCCCTTTTATTTCTCCTTCAAAGTCAACATATTTATTTATACAATCTAATGTTGAAGAAAAAAAACATAAGTCTTTAAAACTAACTTTTGTCGATTCAAAATAAGAGTGAATATCTACTTTATTAATAAAATCAGACATATCGCCATACTCTTTGGTTAAAAAAGTAACATTTCCATTAATGTCAGAATGTGGTGTTTTTATTTTTAGGTTTTGAGCAATGATTCCGGTAGGTGTAATATTAAATTCAGTACTCATTTTATTTATCTCAAAACCACTTTTATCTTTAAAAGCAAGGTTCTTGATATTGCATGCAATTCCGGAAGGTAAAAAATCGATTTCGGATAACGACATGTTAAAATTTGAAAGCACAGCATGGTCGTAATCAATACCTATAACCGGTGCAAAATCATCATCGTTATATGCCAATTTACAATTTTTAAAATTTACTTTGTTTAATGCAAATAACCAGTTGCTGGAGGTGGTATCTTCCGAAGCAAAATGATTGACGATAAATTGGAGGTTTAAGGTAGAATCTTCACGATACTTTTTTATGTTAAAATAGCCGTCAGTAATATCTACATCGTCAATAATTATCTGCTTATCCCGAATAGAAAAAGTTTTAATATCCACATTCAAATCATTGATATAAACCAATGTATCATTATGCAAATCTTTAACAAACAATTGATTTAAAGTAACTCCCGTAAAAAAATTTAGACTGATACTATTTACTGAAATATGGGTATTTAGTTGAGTGGATAGTTTATCTAAATATGCTTGAATAAGATAAGTTTGAAAACGAGAATTTTTGGTTACGGCAATTCCAAAAACCAAAAGAAGCAATAAAATTGCGACAAGTAGCACCGTTATTATTCTTCTTTTTTTGATAGCTTTGCAGTATATATAACCAACAAAAATACGTTTAATGCAGCAATCACCAACAATTATTTTAGGAATTGAATCGTCGTGTGACGACACTGCTGCTGCGGTTATCTGTGATGGCAAAATTCTTGCCAATGTTGTTGCAAATCAAGATGTCCATAAAGCATACGGTGGAGTTGTTCCTGAGTTGGCATCGAGGGCTCATCAGCAAAACATTGTTCCTGTGGTAGATGCCGCATTAAAAAAAGCTGGAATAAGTAAAAAAGAGGTGAGAGCTGTTGCTTTTACGAATGGACCGGGGTTATTGGGTTCCTTGTTGGTTGGAAGTTCGTTTGCAAAAGCATTTTCGTTGGCATTAAATATTCCTTTAATTGAAGTTAACCACATGCAGGGACATATTTTAGTTCATTTTATTACCGAACAAGACGGAATAAGCCATAAACCAACCTTTCCTTTTTTGTGTTTAACCGTGAGCGGCGGACATACTCAATTGGTAAAAATTAGCGACTATTTTAAAATGGAAGTAATTGGAGAAACCATTGATGATGCTGCGGGAGAAGCTTTCGATAAAGTTGCAAAGATGTTAAAATTACCCTACCCTGGAGGTCCTTTGGTGGATAAATACGCAAAACTTGGTAACCCAAATCGGTTTTCTTTTACTCACCCAAAAGTAGATGGATTGAATTTTAGCTTTAGTGGACTAAAAACATCGGTACTCTATTTTTTGCAAAAAGAACAAAAAACAAACCCCAACTTTATTGAGGAAAACCTAAATGACATTTGTGCTTCGGTACAAAAAACCATTGTAGATATTTTATTGATAAACGTTAGAAAAGCTCTTAAAAACGAAAACCTTAACCAAATAGCTATTGCTGGAGGTGTTTCTGCGAACTCTGAACTACGAAACCGATTGTTAGCATTACAAGAGGAAAACTATGAAGTTTTTATTCCAAAATTTGAATATTGTACCGACAATGCTGCCATGATAGCTATTACAGGTTACTACAAATACCTAAAAGGAGAATTCTCATCACAAGAAGTTACTCCAAATGCTCGAATGAAGATTTAATTATTTTGCTGCCAATACCTTTGCCGAAACTTCACCAAAACCAACTCTCACACCATTTTTTTCGGCATAGCCTCGAATAATTACAGTATCGTTATCTGCAATAAACTTGCGTTCTGTGCCATCAAGCATTTTAACTGGTTTTGTTCCTTTCCAAGTTATTTCCAACATGGAGCCAAATTCACCTTCATTAAGTCCACTAATGGTTCCTGAACCCATGCAGTCGCCCACTCTAATATTACAACCATTAACGGTGTGGTGAGCCAATTGCTGGTTCATGTTCCAATACATGTATTTATAATTCGATTTACTAACCACCACTTCACCACTTCCTGTTGGTTGAATGGCTACTTCTAAATTAATATCTACATGTTTGTTTCCTTGATATTCCAGGTATGGAAATACTTTTGGATCTTGAATAGGTCCTTCAGTTCTAAAGGGTTCTAAGGCATCTAAAGTAACTATCCAACAAGAAATGTGTGAAGCAAAGTTTTTCGCTAAAAATGGTCCGAGCGGAACATATTCCCAAGCTTGGATATCTCTTGCACTCCAATCGTTTAACAACGCCATTCCAAAAATATAATCATCTGCTTCGGCTGTTGTTATTGAGTCACCAAGTGGTTTACCTTGATAAGTAAAAAATGCTGTTTCCAATTCAAAATCCAACAAATTACAGTTGCCAAAAACGGGAGCTTCATCAGGGTTTGGCTTTTTCTGCCCTTTTGGTCGATGAAAATCTACACCCGAAGGCAAAATAGAACTTGAACGCCCATGATATCCAACAGGAATGTATTTCCAGTTAGGTAACAGTGCATTTTTTGGATCTCTAAACAAACAACCTACGTTAAACGCATGTTGTTCGCTCGAATAAAAATCGGTATAATCGCCAATGTTTATTGGCAGTTGCATTTCAACTTCATTCAAACTCAACAATGCAGCTTGTACTTTTGGATTGTTTTTAGCCGTTGTATTGGCATCTCTAAACAATAACGAAAGTTGATTTCTCAACTCACGCGTGGCTTGTTTACCCAACAACATAAAATCATTTAAATAAGATGATTTAAACAACGAAGCATCGAAAGAAACCAATTGATTTAAAGCCAATTGATGAATATTAATAACCGTATCGCCAATACGAGTAACCACCAGTACTCCATTTTTTGTTTTAGCCACTCCAAACGGAATGTTCTGAATAGAAAAATCTGAGTTTTGAGGAACGTTAATCCAGCTTTTTAAGTTAGGGTTGTTGGCTTCTATCATTCTAAAGTTTATGAGGTTATGAGTTTAGGTGTTTATGCAATTACTTTATTTTCAAAATTGAACAATGGGTATTTCTCCATCAATTCGTTTACTTCATCTCTTACTTCTTCAATAATGGTTTCGTTGTTTCTATTGGTAATTACTCTATCTAACAACTCAACAATTTTAACTATTTCAGCTTCTTTTACACCTCTTGTAGTAATTGCAGCTGTTCCAACTCTTATTCCAGAAGTTACAAACGGAGATTTATCATCAAACGGAACCATGTTTTTATTTACCGTAATATCAGCCTTAACCAATACATTTTCAGCTTCTTTACCCGTAATATTTTTTGAACGCAAATCGATTAACATACAGTGATTATCAGTGTCTCCTGAAATTATTCCGTAACCTCTTTTGGTTAATTCTTCTGCCATTACTTTAGCATTTCTCATCAACTGCACACAGTAATCCATGTATTCATCAGAAAGGGCTTCTTTAAATGCTACTGCTTTACCAGCAATAACATGCTCTAAAGGCCCACCTTGAGTTCCAGGAAAAACAGCTCCATCTAAAATTGCCGACATCATTTTAATTTCCCCTTTAGGAGTTTTTAATCCCCATGGATTTTCAAAATCTTTACCCATCATTATCATTCCACCTCTTGGTCCTCGTAAAGTTTTATGAGTGGTAGTGGTTACAATATGGCAATGTGGCATGGGGTCGTTTAACAAACCTCTTGCTATTAAGCCTGCCGGGTGAGAAATATCTGCTAACAGTAATGCACCCACTTTATCAGCGATTGCCCGCATACGTTTGTAATCCCAATCTCTGCTATAAGCAGATGCTCCTGCAATAATTAATTTTGGTTGTTCTGATATGGCAGTTTTTTCCATAGCGTCGTAATCAACCCTACCGGTTTCTTTATTAACTCCATAAAAACTGGTTTTGTACAATTTTCCAGAAAAATTTACCGGTGAGCCATGTGTTAAATGTCCGCCATGAGATAAATCGAAACCTAAAATTTTATCTCCAACTTGTAAAACACCCAACATTACCGCTGCATTTGCTTGAGCTCCAGAATGTGGCTGAACATTTACCCAAGCTGCATTAAATAATTCTTTAGCCCTATCAATAGCAATTTGCTCAATAACATCAACAACTTCGCAACCGCCATAATAACGCTTAAAAGGTAGTCCTTCAGCATATTTATTGGTTAAAACGCTACCCATGGCTTTTAATACATTGTCGCTAACATAATTTTCAGAAGCTATTAGTTCAACACCTTCTTTTTGTCTAGTGTACTCATCTTGAATTAAATCGAAAATTTCTTGGTCTTTGTTCATTTTTATGGCTTATAAAATTTAAGTTTCAAAATTAGTTATAAATCAAGTACCAAAAAAAATGATTTACTCAAAAGATGAAGGAATTTTTGAAGGAAATAAAAAAAGCAAATCTATAAGCCGGGTTCTGTATCCGCAAGCGGTTTCTATCATTTATCTGGGAGTAGGTTTACACCTACCCTCATTCAATCTACCCTCCAAGATTGGGCGAGCAGCCCTATAGCCTTGGTTTATTTGATTTTTCAGCTCCAAAGGTTTGCCTTGCATAATACATTACTGCACTAACGGTGAGCTCTTACCTCGCCTTTTCACCTTTTCCCCGAACAAGTTCGGGGTAGTCTAATTCTCTGTGGCACTTTCTGTTACTCGTACATTACATACAAATACCCTAGGTTTCCCTAGGTAGGATGCTCTACGCTGTCCGGACTTTCCTCCCCTCATATAAAACGAAAGGCGATAGAACGATTTGCTTTTTCTGATGTAAAATTAGGTTATTTTAATCATAATAATCAATTACCCTAATTAACCACATAGGTACATAGCACACTTCATTGAAAAAAGATAATATTAGTAAATCATAGTTATCCCGATAAATCGGGATAATACTCATGTTTTCTTTAGGAGTCATTTTTTAATCGTTCTAAAAAAAAAACTATGTTTCTATGTGGTTAAATTGTATTGTTGTTATTTTATGATTACTTCGGTTGCTCCAGAACCATACTCACGATAATCGGCATCTTTTACTGAAATATTTTCAAATTGAGCTAAATAATTTCTGAGTTCAGATTTTAATACTCCTTCACCAACACCATGTATAAAAATCAATTTCCGATAACGTTGATTTACTGCTGCTTCTAAGCATTTTTTAACGTGTTGCATTTGAGTATATAAACGCAGTCTATCATCTAATTTCATAGGAAACTCCACTAATTCCTCTAAATGCAAATCAATTTCAATAACTTTTTCAAATTGAAATTTGGTATTGGAGGTATATCTAGTTAAAATATCGGAAGACATTTTTCCTGAAGATGGTGTTTTGATTTTATCTTTTATGGATTGCTTATCCATGTTGTAAGTAATCGAGTTATCCTCATGAATAACAACCACTTCATTAACTCTTACTTTATGTTCAAAACCATCGCTGGCTGCTATAAGCAATAAATTATCTTTTAGAATAGATTTAACTACTCCATCTAAATTTTCGTTTACAAATTTTACCTTATTGCCTACTAAAATGCTCATGGGCAGCAAAGGTACAACAATTTAGGAAGATTAGTTTTTATTAAACTCTTCGATTATACCACCAGTTAAACGAATAACATCGGTATTGGTGCTAATAGCATTGTAAACAGCTTCTAATTGTGTAACAACTGTGTTTAAATAAGAGTTTTGAATATCTCTAAATTCAAACGAAGTAATACTTCCATTAGAAAATTTATCCTTTGCAATTTGAAGATTTAATTCTGCTGTTTTTAAACTTTCGTTGGTTAAGTTTAAAATGGTTATTCTGGCTTTATATAATTCAACTGTTGAAATCAATTCGTTGGTTAATGTTAATTCCATTTCATTTGAAGTAAGCCCGGCAATTTCTTCTTGTATTCTCAAATTATTAAAAGCTCGATGTGTTTTATGTCCATTAAACAGATTAAATGTTAAGGTAAAATTTGCATAATAAGCAAACGATTCATTACCACTAGTATTAATATCTTGCCCACTAATACTAGTCCCTTTAAATCCACTAATAGTTTGATTTAATCCTGAATTAAATGATAAAACGGGGAATAAATTTGCTTTCATTAGTCCCTTGTCTTTTTTAAGAATATTTTGGTTGACGTATTGATTTTTTAGTGTTTGATTATTGGATAACATTCTGTTTTTCAATCCTTCCAAACTAATTACTTGTTGATTATGTTCAAGTTTGTCTGATAAAACAAATTTTTTCTCCACATCAATTGCCATTAACATATTTAAGTTTCGTAAGGCGTTATTGAAAGCCAATTCCTGCATTAAAAAATTAGTACTGTCAGTTAATAAAGCATTTTTAACTTGGAGTAAATCAAAAGTTGAGGCAACACCTAAATCTTTTTTATTTTCTACATACTTATATCTATCTGCAGATACCTGAACTAATTTACCAATTGCACTCATTTTTTCTTGTTGCAATAATGCATTGTAATATCCAAGAATTATTGATTGAATCGTGTTTTCCACTACAACTGCTGCGTTACCTTCACTTTGCTCTTGAAGATACTGTAATTTATCTTTGCTGATTTTTACTTTAAATCCATTAAACAACACCCAATTTAAGTCAGCCCCATAAGTTAAACCTGTTGATTGTGATGTTCCTTGAATAAATGATGCAGGATTATTATTGTCGCTCCAATTAAAAGATTGAGTGGCATTGGTTTTAACTGATGGTAAAGCTCCAGCCTCTAACCAGTTATTGTTACGTTCAGCTATCTCTACATTTTTTCCGGCAATTTGTATTTTATAATTGCTTTTCAACCCTATTTCTATAGCATCTTTTAATGATAAATTATCTTGTGCAAATCCGATTGAATTACTTGTAATAAGTATTATTAATATGAATAAAAATCTCATTTTCTTTTTTTGATTATAATTATCAATTACTCTAATTCTTGTTTTATTTTAAAATCAATAATAGTAGGCTCAACGTCTTCCGGCAAAGGTTTTACACCTGTCCATAACCATTTGAACGCTTTTCTGACATCATTAAAAAGTAATATTAATAGCGGAAAAAACAACAAAATAAATAGCGTTCCAAATAACACTCCGTAAGCCACAGATATTGCCATAGGTACTAAAAATTTTGCTTGAAAGGATTTTTCTAAAATTAATGGGTATAACCCTACAATTGTGGTAATAGAGGTTAAAACAATTGCTCTAAACCTAGAGGTTCCGGCATCTACCACTGCATGTTCAACATCCATTCCTTCTTTTAAATTTCTGTTATATTTATCTAAAAATACAATAGCATCATTAACCAAAACACCTATCAAAGCTATTACCCCCCACACACTAAAAAGTGAAAAAGGTTGATGCTCTACACCATGTCCTAACATGGCATAAAATGGTCCACTCAATATCAATGGGAAAAACATTATTCCTTGCCAGACAGAATTAAAATTCAAAGATAAAATGATTAACATAAGTAGTAATAACACACAAAATACAATAAGCATTGACCACATTGATTTTTCAGCACTCTCAACTTGCCCTCTAAATTCCATCTTCACATCAGGAAAATTTGCATAGAGTTTTGGTATAATCTCCTCCTTTATCTTATTGTTAATATCTGATGTAGAGGCATAAGCATCAACTAACGCCGCTTCTACTCTAATTTCACGAACTCCATCAAAATGTTTGATACTTACCTCACCTCTTTCAATTTCATACTCAACCAATTCCTTCAAAGGTATTAACTGACCAGTCATGGTTTTTATCCTCACATTATCCAATTGCCCCATAGAAACTCTGTCTTGTTCAGGATAACGAACCCATACCTTTACCTCTTCCGTGCCAACAATTAGCCGTTGAACTTCTTCCCCAAAAAATCCTTGACGAATTTGTTTGGTAATGTCTAAATGGGTTAAACCTAACAACCTCGCTTTTTCGTTTAATTTTAATAAAATCTCACGATTACCCTGTCCACCATTATCGGTAACATCTTTTAATTCAGACATTCTTGTTAATTCTCTTTTCAGGTAATCCTTTGCTTCTTTAATTAACCGATAATCATCTCCTTTCAAGGCAATTTCAACAGGTTTTCCCCACCTGTTTCCTCCACCTACCATAAATTTTTCTAGTGATGGATCTTTTTTAATCTTATTTTCAACTCTTTTAGCAATTTCAAAACTTGAAATTGCAGCTCCTTCTACATCTAAATTTACACGAACCATACCAGCATGAGAACCTCTTTCTCCCAATTCTTCAGTATTACCAACTACAGCTGAAACATAAGTGATTAACGTATCACCATATTCTTTTTCTAATTCATATTTCACTTCCATTACCTTATCGTAACAATACCACATGTATTCGGTTGTTTTTTCTTTTGGTTCACCCGATTTATATGCAAATTCTACTTTAAAATCATCGAAAGGTATTGCCGGAAAAAATGTTGACTGTATGACTCCTGAACCAATTAATACTCCCACAATTATCATAAACAACAATGGAAAAAATACCAAAGTTCTTCTTAACCATTTTTTATGAACTATTGCCTTTAAAGTTGCCCCATAAAAACGGTCTCTAACAAATGTAATTCCTTTCTCTATTTTTAATTTAAAACGACCAAACCAGTTTAATTTTTTTTCAGTTTGTTGTAACCTTTTTGATTTAAGGTGAGAAGGTAAAACCAAAAAAGCTTCAATCATAGAAAAAGATAAGGAAGCAATAACCACAAAGGCCATCTCTTTCATTTGCTCCATGCCTTCAATAAACATCAATACACTAAAGGCGACTACAGTAGTTAAAACAGATGTAAACACTGATGACATAACTTCCATTGTTCCATCTATAGTAGCTTCTAATGGAGACTTACCTTTTTCGTAGTGAGCATAAATGTTTTCAGCAATAACAATTCCATCATCCACTACAATCCCCACAACCAATATCATCCCAAACAATGAAATCATGTTTATGGTCATGCCATAGAAGAAACCAAAAATAAACATCCCTAAAAATGCTATTGGAATACCTGCTGCTACCCATATTGAAAGTCGTAGATTTAAGAATAATCCTAAAATAATTAGAACTAAAATTAGTCCCAAAAATCCGTTATTTAATAACATATCCATTCGCTGTTTTAGCATGTCGTAAAACTGAAACATAATGGTCAGCTTCATGTCATCGTTTGTTGTATTAAACTCGTCAACATATCGCACCACTTCTTTAGATATCTTGCTTAAATCTTCATCTTCCAATTTCATAATGGTAAGCGTAATGTTACGTTTACCGTTAACAAAACTCTTAATTGGAGAATCGGCAAATTGATACTTTACTTTAGCAATATCACCAATTTTAATAATTTCTCCTTTTGGCAAGGTTCTAACTACCAAATCCTCAATACCGAGTTCGGTATTTTGTTTTGCTTTTGCACGAATTAAAAATTCTTCTCCATCAGTTTTTACTGAACCTGCAGAAATGTCTCTGTTGTTAAAACGAATAGCATTAGCAACATCATCAAACTTTAAATTGTATCTCAACAATTGTTCTTCTTGTACTTCAACAGAAAATTCGGTTGCGGGGTAGCCATCTTTTAGTACCTGGCTGATGGCATCAGAATTTAATAAATCATCTTCAATTTTTTCAGCTGTTTCTTTTAGTTTTATAATCTCAACATTTCCAGATAATGAAATGAAGGAGGCTCGGCTATTCATAAAACCTCTTTGCTTCACTATTGTTGGTTTTTCCGCACCATCAGGAAAACTGTTTATTCCATTTACAGCATTTTCAACATCCCTCAATACTTCATCTAAATCGACATCTTTATAAGCCACAATGTTCACCGTTGCAACATTTTCGGCTGATGATGATGAAATTTCATCAATTCCAGCAATACCCTGAAGTGCCTGCTCAATTTTAATGGTAACTCCTTCTTCCATTTCAATGGGAGAAGCACCATTATAAAATACACTTATTCCAATTCGATTGGGATCTTGTTCCGGAAAAAAAGAACTGTCCATATTAATTATTGAAATAGTTCCAAAAAGAACGGTTACAATAATAATGGCATTTGCCCATATTGGATGCTGTACGAAAAATGAAATCAGTTGTCTCATAAAAGTTATTTGTTTTTGATTGGTGTTACTATCATACTATCAACTGCACCAGGCACGGGCTCAATGACTACCAAATCATTATCCAACAAACTTTTGACGATTACCGAGTTTTTATTCTTCTTAATGATATTTAATTCTTTTTTAAGCAAAATGCTATCTTGAACAATAAACACTCTTCCATCATTTAACAATGCCCTTCTTGGAATTTCATCAGCATCATAAACATTTCCTGAATAAATACTAGCTTCCAAATACATTCCATTAAAAAGTTTGGCTTTATCGTTTGATTCTATATTAATAAAAACATCAATAGACTGCGTATTGGAATTAATATTTTGAGCTATTCTACTTACTTTTCCTGAAAAAGAAATGGTTTTATCCTGACTAAATAATTCTACATTGTTTCCAATTTTTATCAATGAAATATCAGATGTGTTCACTGGAATAGCTACTTCAAGACCAACTGTTTTAATTATGGTTGCTATAGGTGTTCCTGGATTAACAATTCCACCAATTTCGGAAGTTACATCAACAATACTACCATTAAAAGGAGCATAAACATTATATTTTTTCAAACGTTCTTCGTCTCCTTTGATGTTAAAATATTCTCCCAAAACATTTCTGGAAGCTAAAAATGTTTTTTCTTTTGATGATTTTATTTCGGGAAGTTCTGGAAGATTTGCATCAAGGTCGATATTATCTAAAAAGGTGGCCCATTTAGAAAAGTTGTCCGAAAAATCGACTTTAATATCGGCTAAACTGGATGCTACAATATTTAAGTAAGCACTTTTACGTGCTTTTAATGCTAATTGGGCTTCTTTATCGTTTATTTTATACAGTAACTGTCCTTGAGAAAATGCTTCGCCAGATTTAAGTTCAAAACCTGAACTTAATAATACACCTTGAACTTCGGCTGTGAGCGTTATATTTCGTGATGAAGAAACTCTTCCAAAACCATTTACAACAATGGCAACAGTATCATTTTTAATTTGTTGAACTTTAACAAACTTTTTATTTTCGTTGGTATGTTCTTTAGCTTTTTCACCCTCGCCTTTTCCGGTAGCAAGTCGCCATACAATTAATAATAAAAGAATGGAGGTTATAGCTAAAATTATTGTTTGTCTTTTTTTCATAAAATGCCCAATTTAATACCGAACAAATTTATGTTTAGTTAAACAAACAAATTATACAATTACATAAAAGGAAAAGTATAATGATGAATGGCTTTAAAAATTATTTCTCAAAAAATTATTTTTTTAATTTTTTATGAGAGTGAGTATAATCTTTCCCCATTTTGTACATAATTGCAAAAACTATTGCTAAAACTCCTAGAGTAATTAGAAAAGTTATTAATCCGCTATCCATAACTTTAAATTTAAAGGGTTAGTACTGCGATTTAATATACTAAACGTTAGATAAACGAAAAGGTTGCTTCGACGAAAGCATTTATTTTTTCTACGAATAAATTAGTTGCATTTTTTTTCTTTTAGTACCTTTAGCCCTGAAAAGAATTTTATGAGTTTAATCAATCTTCCTCTAAAAAAAAATCAACAGTTTGATGTAAAGTATTATTTTGATGGAATTCAAAATAAAGACTTGACCATTTTGAGTAAAGCTATTACTTTACTGGAGAGCATTAAAGCTGAACATCAACTTATTGCTGAAGAACTGATTGAGTTGTGCTTACCTTTCTCTGGAAACTCATTACGTATCGGTACAACTGGTGTTCCAGGTGTAGGGAAAAGTACCTTTATTGAAGCTTTTGGAAAATTTTTAATTGAAACGGAACATAAAAAAATTGCTGTATTAGCAATAGACCCAAGTAGTACTAAGAGTAAAGGTAGTATTTTGGGTGATAAAACAAGAATGAATTTTTTGTCCACCAGCCCAAATGCTTTTGTACGTCCCTCACCATCTGCCGGAACTTTAGGCGGAGTAGCTAAAGCAACAAGAGAAAGTATTATCCTTTGTGAAGCTTTTGGATTTGATACCATAATTATTGAAACAGTTGGTGTAGGGCAATCGGAAACAGAAGTAAACTCTATGGTCGATTTCTTTTTATTATTAATGCTAGCTGGTGCTGGTGATGAATTGCAAGGAATAAAACGAGGTATCATGGAAATGGCTGATGCCATTGTAATTAATAAAACCGACATAGAGAATGCTAATCGAGTTAAACTTGCTCAACAACATTACATAAACGCCTTACATCTTTTTCCTGCCAACGAAAATGGATGGATACCAAAAGTAGAATCTTGTTCAGCAATCAATACCAGTGGTATTCCTGCTGTTTGGAAAATTATTACTCAATATAAAGAGCAAACTTATAATAATGGTTGTTTCGATAAAAAACGAAAACAACAAGCAAAATATTGGCTCAGCGAAACTATTAATAGTTCAGTATTAGCCATGTTTTATAACAATCCTACTATAAAATTGTTACTCCAAAAAATAGAAAAAGATGTAGTTGATGGAAAAACAAGTCCATTTAAAGCTGCTAAAATTTTATTAGACCACTATAAAAAATGATTTATCTCATTAAATGGAGTTTAAAAATTTCTACTTTTGTGCCGAATTTAATCACTTAAAAAAATGTCTAAACCCCTTATTATTTTATTATTTTTTTTGATTTTTCCTTTTTTTGGATTTAATCAAACCAAATTATCTGAAGATACAACACAAAGAAAAAGTAATAAAGGACGATTTTATCTATTTTGGGGTTGGAACAGAGCTTGGTACACCGATTCTGATATTCATTTTACAGGCGATAATTATGATTTTAAATTGAGTAATGTTAAAGCTGAAGACCGTCAAACACCTTTCAATTTAGACCCTTATTTTAATATTGGGAAAATTACCATTCCTCAAACCAATGTTAGAGCTGGTTACTTTATTAATGATAAACTTGATATTTCATTTGGCTACGACCACATGAAATACGTTATGACTAATTTTCAAGAAGTAAAAATTAATGGTAAAATAAATATAGATAACAAATACGATGGTACTTATTTAAACGACGACATTGTTTTAAATGAAGATTTTTTAATGTTTGAACATACTGATGGATTAAACTATATTGATGTTGAATTAACCAGAAACGATAATCTTCTTGAGTTATTTAAAATGAATCACAATCCGAACAAAATAATGGTTAACACTTTGCTAGGTTTTGGTGGTGGTTTTTTGTTACCTCGTTCAAATGTTTGGTTGCTAAATGGCGAGCGTTACGATGAATTTCATTTAGCGGGTTATGGTTTTTCTGCAAAAGCAGGTTTGGATATCATTTTGTACAAATATTTCTTTTTAAGAGGAGAGTTTAAAAATGGTTTTATTGATATGCCTAGCATAAGAAGCACACCACGCAAAGAAGATAACGCAAGTCAACATTTCTTCTTTTCGCAAGTAAACTTTTGTTTTGGGTTTACTTACAATCCTTTTAATTAGTTGCTGGTTACTAGCTGATGGTTTTTGTTGACTGACGACTGAGAATTGTTTCTAATTACTAAAAAAGTTGACGAACTTCTTTTTTAATTTGATTTATAGCAGATTGAGTTGGGGAGACTTCTAATTTTAATAATATTTCAAAAATTTTCTGGTTCAATTCCACTCCTTTTGCTTCATCCTTTAATTGAGTCGCAGCAATGTTAATTACCTTAATTACTTCTTCTTTCGATAATTTAACAGCTTCCCAAGCATTTGAAGACACATAAATTTGCTGACTTAAATTATGCTCAAATTCGGTACGTATGGTAATAATTAAATCCGATTGTAATTGTTTTGCACTCATACCCGATTTTGAAACCCTCGAAACTAAATTGTTTAACGAAACACGTTCCAAAAATAAAATCATGCGTTCGTATGCTTGTAACCTTAGTGGGGTTGTATAGTTTTGGTTGGTTTTACGTAATTCCAACATTTGTTTACGGTATTCATTATCCATAAATTTTTTAAGAATAAAAAAACATGAAACAAACACTATAAAAGCCGGTACTGTATATTTTAATATTTCTAATAAAGTTTCCATCGTTTAATTTTTGTTTGACAAAGTTAAAAACATTTTGCAAAGTGTACGCTCTATTCTTTTCCTGATATTTTGGATTTCAATTAACCTTCTTAGGGTTTTATCATACTCAAATAATGTTTAATTTGAGTAACTAAATACTTAGTGTTTTTATTTTCACCAATATTTATGGTTAAATCAAATTCTTCATCGCGGTATGAACCGGTAGCCCCAACTTTAAATGTTGCCATTGAGAGCGTTCCAATATATTCTAAAGGGAAATCATTATTAATATTTAAGTCAATCAACAAACTAAAACGTTTTTCGATAAAGTTGGTAACATCTAAACTTTTTGGTATAAAGGCTTTTGTTAAGTTTTTATTATCGAAATATGTATAACTAATGTGTGGTTTAAAAATATCTGAGGAGTCTTTTAAATTTACATAACCCAATGCCAACACCTCTTTTTTGAGTTGTTTTAAATCGATAATTAAATTTTTTACCAATTCGCAATCTTCCCTTTGAGTGGCATTATACAATATACCAACCGTAGTTGCCAATTCTAAATTACAGGCAATGGTTTTTCTGTGGTGTTTTTTCTTTTCTTTTTTAAGATTAAACCTACCTACTTTTAATTGTATTTTTTTAACCGGACTCAAGTTATTTAATGTCTAATTGTTCAACAATTCTTCTCCCCAGCTTTTGATTTAGTCTGGTAATAATTTCTTCACGTTTGTAACTCAGCTCTTGTTTTAATGCAGCCGAATCAAGCTTTACATAAAGTATTTTATTTTTAAAATTTATGCTTTTGGTGTGTTTGCAATACATTTTTCCCACCAACTCTTCATAAGCAGCCACCAAATCCATTTCGTCTAATTGATCTTGGTAGCCATAAGCTCTAAGCAATTTATCTATTAATGGTTTTAAGGGTTGTTCAGACATTTAATGCTTCTCCTTTTTGTATTTTAAACGCTTTAAAAGTAATCTTTTCTTCGGTTAAAATTTCCGGTATTCGTTTTAAACTGGTATCGGTAATAAATATCTGACCAAAGTTACCATTCCCAACTATATTTAAGAGTTGTTTCATTCGGTTTTCGTCTAATTTATCAAAAATATCGTCCAATAAAAAAATCACTTTCTTTTTACTGATGGCTGTAATTAATTCTGCCTGTGCCAGTTTTAACGCTAATAAATAGGTTTTTTGTTGGCCTTGCGAACCAAACTTTTTTAAAGGTAAATCGCCAATTAAAAACTCTAAATCGTCTTTGTGTATTCCAAAATTAGTGTAATGATTAGTTCTATCCTTTTCAATGTTATCTATCAACAGTTTTTCAAAACCATCGTCATTAAGTTGAGAAATGTAGTTTAACGTTACTTTTTCAAAATCATTACTTAATGTAGTATAATATTTTTGAAAGATTGGAGTAAACTCTTCGACAAATTTTTTACGTGATTCGTAAATTTGAATACCGTATTTTACTAATTGTTCGTTCCAAACCTCCAAAGAGTCTTTATCATAATTTCGGTTTAACCAAAATGACCTTAACAATAAATTTCGATGATTCAACGCTTTGTTGTACAACAATAAATTATTCAAATAATTTTTGTCGTATTGGGCAATAATTCCATCAATAAATTTTCTTCTCATGTCACTTCCTTCAATAATTAGCAAAATATCTATCGGAGAAATCATCACTAACGGAATTTTTCCAATGTGATCTGCTAATCTGTCGTAGAGCTTTTTATTGAGTTTTATAATCTTTTTCTGGTTGCGTTTCATTCCGCAATACACCTTCTCTTCCTTTTCGTTTTGTTGATACAAACCTTCCAATACAAAAAATGGTTCGTCGTGTTTAATATTCTGACTATCAATAGAATTAAAGTAGCTTTTACAGAACGAAAGATAATAAATGGCATCCAATAAATTGGTTTTTCCTTCGCCATTATTACCCAAAAAACAATTTACTCCATCCACAAATTCGATGTTTAATTCAGCACAATTTTTAAAGTTTAAGATGGAGAGTTGTTTTAATAACATGGTACAAATTTATTAAGATGAATAGATTTATTGATAAAATCGTTATTGATTTTAAAAAAAAACTATTTTTGCAATCTTAAATAATTTTGAAGAAAGAAGATGAGCAAAAAAAATCAAGACGAGAATAGCGAAGTAATTGTTGATGTTCAAGAAGTTTACAGTAAAACTGAACACTTTATTGAAAACAACAAAAAAACACTTTCAATGGTGGTTGGTGGAATAGTAGTAGTTATTGGACTCTATCTAGCTTATACCAAAATGTATATTGCACCCATGGAAATTGAAGCTCAATCTTCGATGTTTATGGCGGAGAAATATTTTGAAAAAGATTCGTTAGACAAAGCAATTAACGGCGATGGAATTAACGATGGTTTTATTGATATCATTGACACTTACGGCGGTACTAAAACTGCAAACTTGGCTCATTATTATTTAGGGTTATCGTATTTAAAAACAGGTCAATTTCAAGAAGCCATTGATGAATTGGAAAATTTTAGTTCAAACGATATCATGATAAGTTCAATTGCTATGGGAGCAATTGGTGATGCTTATATGGAACTTGGCGAAATAGATAACGCTATTAAATATTACGAAAAAGCCGCTGCAAATAATGAAAATGAGTTAACTACTCCAATGTATTTGTTTAAAGCCGGTATTGTTTATGAAGAAAAAGGTGATTACGCCAAAGCGTTTGAAAGATATACTACCATTAAAAACGATTATATAGAATCGAGCGAAGGTAGAACCATCGAAAAATATTTGGCTAGAGCGGAAGCTCTTAAATAAGTTTAGATTTAAGAGTTTTCTCGTTGGCTTTAAACTCGAAATTCTAAACTCGAAACTTTAAACTTTATCATGGCTACAGCAAACAAAAACTTATCAGAATACGACATTAATAGCGTTCCAAATGCTAAAAAGATGCGTTTTGCCATTGTAGTTGCCGAATGGAACATCAACATTACTTCGAACTTATTAAAAGGTGCTTACGAGACGTTAATGAAGCACGGAGCTCAAAAGAAAAACATTACAGTTAAATATGTTCCCGGTAGTTTTGAACTACCTATTGGTGCTCAAACCATCATAGAAAAAACCGATGTTGATGCTGTAATTTGTTTAGGAAGCGTGATACAAGGCGAAACCAAACATTTTGATTTTGTGTGCCAAGCAACTGCTTTAGGGATTAAAGATGTTGCTTTAAGTTATAATGTTCCTGTAATTTTTGGAGTATTAACCGACAACACCTTACAACAAGCCATTGACCGTTCTGGTGGTAAACATGGCAACAAAGGGGATGAAGCTGCCATTACTGCCATTAAAATGGTTCATTTTCAGAAAGAGGTTTAAAGATGAATCTCATCACCTTTAGCATCAAAAAATTTGTAAGCTAAAAAGCTGTATGATGCCGATGGCATAATGTCTATACTACATTTATATTTGCTTTGCCACTCTTTTCTAACCGACGAAAACAATCCTTTACGTTTGTTTAAGTATGCTTCAATAAAAGGATGTAAATGAATAGTTAGTTTTTTAACTTTTAATTGTTGAGCAATGTATCTAATGTTGTTTTCAATTTCCTCGATCAATAAAAGCGTAGATTGAACCTCACCACTACCACCGCAACTCGGGCATTTTTCGGCAGTTTTTATTTCCATCTCCGGACGAACTCGCTGACGAGTAATTTGAACTAATCCAAATTTGCTTGGAGGCAAAATATTGTGTTTAGCCCGGTCGTCTGTCATAAATTCTTTCATTTTATCGTACAAAAGATGTCTGTTCTCAGCTTCTTTCATATCAATAAAATCAACCACCACTATTCCTCCCATATCACGTAATCGTAATTGACGAGCAATTTCTTCGGCAGCCTCTAAATTTACTTCTAATGCATTTTGTTCCTGTGTGCTATCTTGTCGTTTTCCTCGTTGTCCGCTATTTACATCAATAACATGTAAAGCTTCGGTATGTTCAATAATTAAATAAATACCCGATTTTAGCGTAACATTTCTTCCAAACAACGACTTAATTTGTTTTTCAATACCAAAATTGTCAAAAATGGGCATTTTACCCGTATAATGTTTTATTATCTTTTCTTTATCGGGAGCAATGGTGTGTAAATACGTTTTAAGTTCATTATAAAGTGTTTCGTCGTTTACCGTAATACTATTAAAATCGTTGTTTAATAAGTCTCTTAATAGAGCAGATGTTCGGTCTAACTCACCCAACACTTTTTTGGGAGCATGAGCATCTTTCATGGCATTGTAACAAATTTCCCAACGACTGTTTAAATCCAACATGTCAGCATGCAAATCCGCTACTTTTTTATTTTTAGCAACCGTTCTAATAATTACACCAAAGCCTTTTGGTTTAATACTTTTTATCAATTTTATTAAACGATCGCGTTCTTCACTATCTTTTATTTTTTGAGAAACAGAAACTTTATCAGAAAAAGGAACCAATACCAAATACCTTCCGGCAATGGAGATTTCAGAACTTAATCGTGGCCCTTTAGTAGAAATAGGTTCTTTGGCTATTTGAACCAAAATTTGTTCATTGGTTTTTAAAACTCGCTCAATTTTACCTGTTTTTTCAATTTCAGGTTCAAATTTAAAATCTAATGTAGAGCTATTTAAGCCACCGCCAACAACACCTTTGGTATATTTTACAAACGAATGGAAATTTGGACCTAAATCCAGGTAATGCAAAAAAGCGTCTTTTTCGTAACCTACATTAACAAATGTAGCGTTTAAGCCAGGCATAATTTTTTTTACCTTAGCTAAATATATATCGCCTACCGAAAAATTATTATTGTTTTTTTCTTTGTGTAGTTCAAGCAGTTTGCCGTCACCCAAAATTGCAATAACAACTTCATTAGGTGCAGAATCTATGATTAGTTCAACACTCATTTGAATGTATTTATGTATATAAACACGAATACCTCAAAGCCCACGGTTTAAACCGTGGGCTTAAAAAGCTATCCGAAATAATTTTAGAATATTATGCGTATACATTTTGGTAACCCCGAAGCTATCGGGGAAATGTATCAAAAGAAATTATTTTTTCTTTTTGTGTCTATTTTTTCTTAGTCTTTTTTTACGCTTGTGCGTAGCCATTTTATGTCTTTTTCTTTTTTTACCGCTTGGCATAATTTCTTAATTTAAGGTTATATAAATGTCGTTAACTTCTGGATTAATCACTTTACGTTCTTTTTCACTTTTTCAGCGAAAGATTTAGCCGGTTTAAAAGAAGGAATGTTATGTGCCGGAATAATAATAGTTGTGTTTTTAGAAATATTTCTACCTGTTTTTTGTGCTCTCTTCTTAACCACAAAACTTCCAAACCCTCTAAGATAAACGTTTTTACCACTTTCTAGAGATTTTCTTACTTCTTTCATGAATTCTTCAACAGTTCTTTGAACAGCTAATTTTTCTATTCCTGTTTTATCCGAAATCTTTGTTACTATGTCTGCTTTTGTCATTTTTAAAATACTTTTAACTATTTAAATTCCAATTAATTATCTTTTTGAGGGTTGCAAATATACAAGTTTTAATTAACACTAAAAAAAACAATAACTAATTTTAGCCTAAAAACAACATATTTTCGACAAGTTTGTACAAATGATAGATTTTTCAGTGTATTTAATAAGATGGTACAAACAAAATAAACGAGATTTACCTTGGCGAACAACAAAAGACCCTTACAAAATTTGGCTTTCAGAGATTATTTTACAGCAAACAAGGGTTGAACAAGGGTTAAGTTATTACTTAAAATTTATAGAACATTATCCTACAGTCAATGATTTAGCCAGTGCCCACGAAGAAGAAGTATTAAAATTATGGCAAGGGCTGGGTTATTATTCAAGAGCAAGAAATTTACACAGTACGGCAATTGAAATAAAAAATAAATATAATGCTGTATTTCCTGATGAATTAAATGAAATAAGAAACTTAAAGGGCATTGGCGATTATACTGCTGCTGCCATTCTATCTTTTTCACATAATAAACCCTACCCTGTTGTTGATGGTAATGTATATAGGGTTTTATCGAGAATATTTGGGATTGAAGATTTTATTGACAGCTCGAAAGGACGTAATATATTCAAAGCTTTAGCCGAAGAATTGATTGATAAAAAAAATCCAGCAATATATAACCAAGCTATTATGGAATTTGGAGCCATACATTGTAAGCCAAAACAACCGTTGTGTGAAGAATGTTGTTTTCAATACAAGTGTTATGCTTTAAAAAACAATGAGATTAACAACTTACCTAAAAAAGAAAAGCAGGCCAAACAACGAAACCGTTTCTTTAATTATTTAGTGATTACTAATGAAATTGAAATTATTTTAAATAAACGAACAGAAAAAGATATTTGGACGGGTTTATTCGATTTTCCTTTAATAGAAACAGCTCAATCTGTTGATGACTTTAACCAATTGATTACAAAAAATTATTTATGGCTACTAAAAAAAGAAAATATAGTAACCAAATCCGATGAATTTATACATCAATTAAGCCATCAAAAAATTCATGCGGTTTTTTGGAAAATAAAAACTTCACCACTTAAAAAAATTGAAACAACACACTTTATTACTTCAATAAATACCCTTGAAAGCTACCCTGTTCCTAAATTGGTAGAAAATTATATAAAATCATTGCTGCAAAATTTGTAGTTTTGATTTTTGAATGATTTCGAATTAGAAATTAGAATTTGGAGACTGGGAACTATAAACTGTAAACTGTGAAACATGGCAGGAGTTAATAAAGTAATATTAATTGGAAACTTAGGGAAAGACCCGGAAGTAAGGTATTTAGAAGGAGGAACGGCTGTAGCAAAATTTACATTAGCTACCTCAGAAAATTATAAAGACAAAACCACAGGTGAACGTAAAACTTTAACCGAATGGCACAACATTGTGGTTTGGAGAGGTTTAGCTGAAATTGCTGAAAAATACCTAAAAAAAGGCAGTCAAATTTATATCGAAGGCAAACTTCGTTCTCGTCAATGGCAAGATAAAGATGGTAACAATAGATATACCACTGAAATAGTTGCTGATACCATGCAAATGATTGGAAAAAGAGATGATAATGCAGGAAATGTTCAAAACCAATCTTCATCAACCTCATCTCCGGATATTGAGCAAAACAATAATTTTGAAGATGATTTACCTTTTTAGTTTAACAAATTAATTTAACATTGGACGACCCCTTTCCTTATTCTACTTTTTTATTAAACAGTTTTGTTAACCCATTTTCGATTGAAATATTGGTTAATTTAATTATTATAATTGTTTTGTTAGTTTGTTCAGCCTTAGTATCTGGTTCAGAAGTGGCATTATTTTCATTAAACCCTAACGATATAGATAAAATTAAAGAAGCTGAAGATAAAGGTTCTGCAAATATTACCCTGATATTAAACCAACCCAAATATTTATTAGCAACCATTTTAATTGCCAATAACATTGTAAATATTGCTATTATTATATTAAGCACACTTACCATTCATTTACAGTTTAATATGTCAGTTCTTCCTGATTGGTTAGATTTTGTTATTCAAGTTATTGGAATTACTTTTATAATATTACTTTTTGGTGAAATAATTCCAAAAGTTTACGCCACAAAAAATGCTTTAAAGATTTCGCTAGTAATGGCCTTGCCATTAAAAATATTAATCAAAATTTTTAGTCCTATAAGTTTTTTACTTATTTCATCAACCAATTTTATTGATAAAAAAATAAAACGTAAGACCCACGATATTTCTGTTGAAGAATTATCACATGCCATTGATTTAACTAATGATATTAATTCGAACCAACAAGAACACCAACTCCTGAAAGGCATTGTAAAGTTTGGAGAAACCAGTGTTAAAGAAGTTATGACTGCTCGTGTAAATGTTGTTTCTATTGAGAAAAAAACTCCTTTTAAAAACGTTATAAAAGTCATACTTGATAGTGGTAACTCCAGAATACCCGTTTACGAAGATTCGTTTGATAAAATAATTGGCATTTTATACATTAAAGATATTATACCTCACATTAATAAAGAAGATGATTTTGATTGGATACCACTATTAAGAACTCCATTTTTTATTCCAGAAAATAAAAAACTCGATGATTTATTAAAAGAATTTCAAAGTAAAAAAATTCATTTGGCCATCATTGTTGATGAATACGGTGGAACATCAGGAATAATAACTCTTGAGGATATTATTGAAGAAATAGTTGGTGAAATTAGTGATGAATTTGATACTGAAGATATTATTTACTCTAAACTAGATGATTCTACGTATGTTTTTGACGGTAATACAACCATAAACGATTTAGCCAAAATAATTACTCTCGAAGATAATTCTATCTTTACAGAGATGAAAAAAGAAGCTGAAACATTAGCCGGTTTAATCATCGAAATATCGGGTAGAATTCCTCAGAAAAACGAAAAAGTGAACTTCCATAATTTTAGTTTTATTATTGAAGCTTCAGATAAACGAAAAATAAAAAGAGTTAAACTGATTATTAGTAACTAGTTACTAATTACTTGTCACTAGTAACTAATACCTACACTTATGAATCCTAAAAAAATATCAATTCTACTATTTTTAATCATTTTATTCTCTTGTGGAGGAGAATCGTACACTCCTAAACCAAAAGGTTATTTCAGAATTGATTTACCTGAAAAAAAATATGAAAAAGTTGAAATTGATTGCCCTTTTATTTTCGAAAAACCTATTTATACTGAAATTAAACTAGACCCAAACAACCCCAATTTATGTTTTTTTAATCTTGATTTCTATACGCTACAAGCCAGCTTATATTTTAGTTATAAACCTTTAAACAATGATATTCAAAATTATTTAGAAGATTCTAGAACATTAGCTTTTAAACATTCGGTAAAAGCAACCGATATTGAACAAATTGTAATCAATAACCCTGAAAAAAATGTTTACGGATTAATTTACGATATTAAAGGTGATGCCGCATCCGAGTATCAGTTTCACTTAACCGATAGTGTTCACCATTTTTTAAGAGCGTCGTTGTACTTTAACACTGTTCCAAACCAAGATTCTATTCAGCCTGTTTTAGACTTTGTAAAAAAAGATATTGAACATTTATTTTCTACTTTTGAGTGGAAAAAATAATACATTTTCACACGTTAATTTAGAGTATTTTATACTCAAACTATAGTAGCACCAAGTACTCGGTAATGGTTAGTATGAGTTATGCCACAACTAGAATGTCTACTATTTTCCGAAAACTCTTATGGTAGCGGTATATTTAAGTAGATTTAATTATCTTTGGCTCCTTTCATAAAACTAATGTACACCGAAAACAATTAATGAACAACTTTTTAAAATTTGTACTATTTTTTTTATGGGTTGTTTTTTCATTAACAACTAACGCTCAGGAATTAACAAAAATTAAAGGTAAAGTTATTGATGCAAAATCAAAACAACCCATGCCTTTTGTTAATGTTACTTTTATAGGAGCAAATAT
Source organism: Bacteroidota bacterium (assembly GCA_016183805.1). Classification (GTDB taxonomy): domain Bacteria; phylum Bacteroidota; class Bacteroidia; order Flavobacteriales_E; family Vicingaceae; genus Vicingus. Next base: position 10,814 of record JACPDX010000061.1, on the reverse strand, counting down.
TGGTGCTACCACCGACTTTGATGGTAATTATTATATTGAAACCCAATGGGCAACATCAAAATTGTTAGCTTCATTTGTTGGATATAAAGTCGATACTTTGAAGGTTCAAAAAGGAAAAACCCAAACGCTGAATTTTTCGCTGCAAGAAACCAGTATTACCATGCAAGAGGTTACTATTGTTGGTGAAAAAACAAAATATAAAAACAAATCTAATCCGGCTGTCGATTTAATAAAAGAAGTTATCGAAAGAAAAGATAAAAACCGAAAAGAATCGATGGAGTTTTATGAATACAACAAGTACGAAAAAATAGAAATTGATTTAAACAACATCACCGAGGATTTCTTAAATCAAGGGTGGTTAAAAAAACATTTTCAGGTCGTTATTGATAATATTGATACTTCTGAAATTAACGGAAAACCATTCTTACCCATTTATTTAAGAGAAACTGCAAGCAAAGTATATTTTAGAAAAAAACCAAAAACCGACAAAGAATATCGTACCGGTACTAGACAAACAGGATTTGATGGATATATTGATGAAGATGGTTTATCATTCGTGATGGATAAACTTTATCAGGATGTTGATATTTATGATAACTCTATTTATTTATTGGCTCACGAATTTACCAGTCCTATTTCCATTTTGGGACCAACAATTTACAAATATTTTATTATTGATACTACCGAAGTTAATGGTAAAAGTTGTATCAATTTAGCCTTCACGCCAAGAAACAAAGCCGACTATGCGTTTACAGGTAATCTATATATTTTAAATGATTCCTCCTTTAATATTGCTAAAGTTAGTATGAGTGTTCCAAAACAAATTAATGTAAATTTTGTTAAAGATTTAAGTTTGGAACAAGAATTTACACAATACCATGATAGTATATGGATGTTGAGTAAAGATAAACTTATTATCGATTACAATATCACAAAAAAAGGGCGGGGTTTTTTTGGAAATAGAACCGTTTTTTACAACAATTTTAATTTTAATAACGAGCAACCCGATAGTATTTATAATCCGATTGAAAAATTAATTAAAGTAGAAGATAATTCTCATCAAAATGAAGAATTCTGGAATACTGCCCGACCTGACACTTTAACAAAAAATGAGAAAGGTGTTTATACCATGATTGATAGCATTCAACACATTAAAGCATACAAACGCTTTATGGATGTTGCATTTTTATTAATTACCGGTTGGCATAGTATCGGAAAAATTGAAATAGGTCCTATAAACACTTTTTATAGTTTTAATGAAGTAGAAGGCTTTAGATTGAGAGGAGGGTTTAGAACTACACCTCAATTTATTGAAAATATGATTTTTGATACCTATGTTGCCTATGGTTTTGATGATAAGGAATATAAATATTTTGGAGGTTATACCTATTCGTTTAATAAAAACTTTTTAACCAATCCAAAACATAAAATAACGGCTTCGTACCAACATGAAACTAATTTTCCAGGGCAAGATTTACAGTTTTTAAACGACGATAATTTTTTACTATCTTTTAGAAGAGGAAACTCTAAACGAATGCTTTTCTTTGATTCTTATAAATTAGATTATATTAAAGAATCTTCAAGCGGTTTTTCTTACCATTTAATTTATGAAAACAAACTTCAGCGACCTCTTGGTATTTTAGAATTTGTAAGTAGTGATACTCTACTAAAGCAAAATTTTAACAACATCAAAACCGATAATTTTAGTGTTAATTTACGTTTTGCACCAAATGAACAATTTTATCAGGGTAAAAATTTCAGAATGCCTATCCCAAATAAGTATCCTGTATTTCAATTACGATTTACACAAGGTATTAATGGGTTTATTAATGGAGAAATAAACTATTCTAGGTTATCTGCAAATGTTTTTAAACGTTTTTATTTAGGTTTACTGGGTTATTCGGATGTTGAGTTAGAAACAGGAAAAATATTTGGCAAAGTACCTTTTCCTCTTTTAAATTTGCCACAAGCCAATCAATCATTTTTTTTACAAGAAACTTCATTTAACCTAATGAATTTTATGGAATTCATGAGCGACGAGTATGCCAGCTTAAAAATTACGCACAGCTTTAATGGTGTTATTTTAAATCGAATTCCTTTATTAAAACATCTTAAACTTAGGGAAATTGCATCGTTAAAATTACTTTATGGTCCTGATGTTCAAAAAGATGTGTTCTTGTTTCCTGTAAACGAAAAAAATGAATCTATTACTTATCAATTTAAAGATGGTATTCCTTATGTTGAAGCAAGTATTGGTATTTCAAATATTTTTAAAATATTCAGAATAGACTTAATGCAGCGTGTCACCTATTTAGATAACCAAGATGTTGGCTCTTTGTTTGGCGTAAAAGGATTGGCAATTAGAGCAAAAGGAAAAATTGATTTTTAACCTGGACTTACAATCTATTATTCTGTAAAATAGGGTTGTTTGCAAGCATATTAAAATACTTGGTGTCAGCAAACGATTTAATGATGTTTAAATGATCCATTCTGTGGCAATCGGTTCCCACCAAATCAATTAAATTAGCATCCACCATTTTTTCTGCAATTTTTTTGGTATCTAAATTATAATGTCCTGTTAGCGACATAAGGTTTAATTGCAATAAAATTCCTTTTGCTTTTAATTCCTCAAATTTTTCAAAGTTTTTATGCCAAAAACTGTAACGCTCAGGATGAGCTAAAATAGGTTTGTAGCCATTGGTTTGAAACTTAAAAACAATTTCCTGAAAATTTCGGGGCTCTTGCATAAAAGGTAATTCAAACAATACATAATTATCACCAAAAGTCAAAATTTGTTTATTGTCAATCAATGTCTCCAATCCATCATCTAAATTGTATTCGGCTGCTGCTTCTATTTCAATAGAAATGTTATGTTTGATTAATTCTTCTTTTACTTGCTTTAAACCTCCTAAAATAATTTCCGGTGTATTTTTATAATAATCACTCATTACGTGAGGGGTTGTGATGATTTTTTTATACCCCATGGCGACAAACTCCCGAATCATTTCAATAGAAGTTTCCATGGTTGGTGAGCCATCATCAATTCCAGGTATCAAATGAGAATGCATGTCCACTTTAAAAATCGAAAAGTCGATATTGGAAAATTTTTCCTTTTTACCAAATATATTGCTGAAGATGTTCAAGGCTTGAGGATTAGTTATTAGAAATTTGAGATTACTAATTTACAAATTCTTTCTTAAACCAATCTATCGTAATTTCCAAACCTTCTTCAATAGAAAAATCAGGATTGTAGTCAATTAATTCTTTAGCCAACGAAATATCCGCTAACGAATCTCTAACATCTCCTTTACGTTCTTCACGATAAATCGGTTCTACTTTATTACCAACAATGTTTCTAATGTTGTAAAACAAATCATTTATCGTAGTTCGTCCACCAAAAGCAATGTTCATTACTTTACCTTTAACTCCTTTATCAGTAAACATGGCTTTAATATTAGCTTGAACTACATTTTCGACAAAAGTAAAATCCCTGCTTTGCTCACCATCACCATTAATATAAGGCGATTTATTGTTTAAAACAGCATCCATAAATAATGGAATAGCCGCAGCATAAGCTCCATTTGGGCTTTGGTTTGGACCGAAAACATTGAAATAACGCAAACCAACTACATCTAAATTGTATGTTAAAGCAAAAACATTGGCATACAATTCTTTGGTTCTTTTACTTACCGCATAAGGCGACAATTGATTTCCTATTTTATCTTCAATTTTTGGCAACTCTTTACTATCTCCATAAACGGATGAAGAGCTTGCAAAAACAACACGTTTTACTTTAGCATCTTTTGCTGCCGTAAGGATATTTAAAAAACCAGTCGCATTAGCTAAGTGAGTTGCAATAGGATTTTCTATACTTCTTGGAACTGAACCTAAAGCTGCTTGATGCGAGATATAATCTACACCATTAACTACTTTCTTACAGGTTTCAAAATTGGTAATATCCCCTTCAATAAATTCAAAATTTGGTAAGCCAATAAATTTTTCAATGTTTTTTTTGTAGCCGTTAGAAAGATTATCCAACACTATCACTTTCCCTGCATTATATTTTATTAAATACTCAACAATGTTTGAACCAATAAATCCTGCTCCACCAGTTACTAAAAAGGTAAATTTAGAAATATCGTTGGTATGAAAAGGTTTGTTGTACATGTTGGATGTTTCTTATTTCTTGTTTCGGGTTTAAGGTTAACGCTTTTCGTATTGTTTTTCGTAATAATGTTGATAAGCCCCTGAGGTTACATTGTTCAACCATTCTTCGTTATTCAGATACCAATCTATGGTTTTTTCAATACCTTCTTCAAATTGTAAAGATGGAGTCCAGCCTAAATCATGTTGTAATTTTGTTGAATCAATGGCGTACCGTAAATCGTGTCCTGCTCTATCGGTAACATAAGTGATTAGTTTTTCAGACTCACCTTCAGTTCTTCCCAATTTTTTATCCATTACTTTACAAATCACTTTTATCAAATCGATGTTTTTCCATTCGTTGTGTCCACCAATGTTGTAAGTTTCGCCTACTTTTGCTTTGTGAAAGATAACATCAATAGCTCTAGCATGGTCTTCTACCCACAACCAATCTCTGATGTTTTCGCCTTTGCCGTAAACCGGTAAAGGTTTCTTGTTTTTTATATTATGAATAAACAAAGGAATCAATTTTTCAGGAAACTGATGTGAACCATAATTATTTGAGCAATTTGAAATAACCATCGGTAACCCAAAAGTGTGGTAATAAGCCCTAACCAAGTGGTCGGAACTTGCCTTAGAAGCCGAATAAGGGCTTCGTGGGTCGTAAGGTGTTGTTTCTTCAAACATTCCTTCATTTCCTAATGTGGCGATAGATCTATCCACATGCGATTCGGCAGCCAAATGAATGACTGAATCGAACTGGTATTTATCAAACAAAGCATGAACAAATTCAGCATCAACGATATCACCTTTAACAAACTCATAATTCGGAGCATTTTCAATATCCGTAAGGTTTGCAAGGTTACCAGCATAAGTCAATTTATCCAAATTAATTATTTTGTAGTTTGGATATTTATTCACCATCAATCGAACTAAATGAGAGCCAATAAATCCGGCTCCACCAGTTATAAGTATTGTTCGAGATTTCATGTTTACAGTTTAGAATTTGAGGTTTGAAGCAGGGTTAACCTTAAACTTCAAACCTTAAACCAGTTTAAAGACTCCAATAAGTCATTTCATTAATTTTACCTCTATAAATACCTTTAATATCAACAATTACAGGATTTTCAGAAGTGATGGATTTAAAATAATCTTCGTTTAAATTGCTATATTCTACATGGTTAACTGCTATAAAAACAGCATCATAGTCATTGGCGACTTTATCTACCAATCCAAATCCATATTCATGTTTTAAATGTTCAGAACTTGCGTGAGGATCTATTACTTCCACATGAACACCAAAAGAGGTAAATTCTTTAACCACGTCGGCAACTTTTGAATTTCTTATATCGCTCACATCTTCTTTAAAAGTAGCCCCCATCACCAGCACTTTAGCTTCGGAAATATTTTTTCCAGCGGCAATAATTTTTTTTACGGTTTGTTTAGCTACATAACCACCCATTGAATCGTTTACAAAACGACCAGCATTTATAATTTGAGCATGATATCCTAATTCTTTTGCTTTATAAGTTAAGTAATAAGGGTCAACGCCTATGCAATGTCCGCCAACTAGACCAGGAAAAAACTTTAAGAAATTCCATTTAGTTCCGGCGGCTTCCAACACATCGTAAGTGTTTATTCCCATTTTATTAAAAATGATGGAAAGTTCATTAACTAAAGCTATGTTTAAATCGCGTTGTGTGTTTTCAATAATTTTTGCAGCTTCGGCTACTTTTATTGATGCCGCTCTATGTACACCAACTTTTACAACTTCTTCATACACTTTTGCAATTTCTTCTAACGATTCATCACAACAGCCAGAAACTACTTTTATAACATTGGTTAGTGTGTGTGTAGTGTCGCCTGGGTTAATTCGCTCTGGCGAATAGCCAACTTTAAAATCGGTTTTAAATTTTAATCCTGATTTTTTTTCTAATATTGGAATACAATCTTCTTCGGTGCAACCCGGATAAACAGTAGATTCAAACACTACATAATCGCCTTTTTTTAGCACTTTGGCAACCGTTTTTGACGCTCCGATTAATGGTGTTAAATCAGGTAAATTATGCCCATCAATTGGTGTTGGAACGGCTACAATATAAAAGGTAACATCCTTTAAATCTTCTAAATCAGCAGTAAAAAGAATGTCGCAATTTTCAAAAGCAGTAGCATCAAGTTCTTCACTTGGGTCGATGTTGTTTCGCATCATATCTACCCTTTTTTGGTTAATGTCGAAGCCCACCACTTTCATGGTTTTAGCAAATTCAAGAGCAATAGGTAACCCAACGTAACCTAAGCCTATTACTGCAATTTTAGTTTCTTTGTTTTTAAGTTTGTTATAAATACTCATGTTTTTTAGTTTATAAGGTTAAAGATTATGCGTTTAATATTCCTCAAACTTTCACATCTTCAAATTTTCAAATTATTTTAATACCGATTTATCTCTAAGGGCATAAATTCTTTCTATAATATCAACTACTTTTAATCCTTCTAAAGCATTGGTAGTTGCAGTTGTTCGTCCTTTTAAGGTATCAATTACATTCTCGATAATAAAATGGTGATTTGCCGCAGAACCTTTATAAGGGCCATAATCGTTTGGAGGATTCGCTTCTGCCAATTTTGGCATTTTATAACCATCAATATTACAAACTTCCACTTCGTTCATGTACTGACCTCCAATTTTAACACTTCCTTTTTCGCCAATAATGGTAATGCTACTTTCTAAGTTTTGAGTAGCAACAGCCGTAGAATAGTTTAAAGAACCCATCCCGCCATTAATAAAATCGAAACTTACAAAACCAGAATCTTCAAAATCGGTTGAATTTTGGTGGATAAAATCTTTAAATTTTGCTTGTATATTAGTGATATCACCAAAAAGCCAATACATGATATCAATAAAATGTGAAAATTGTGTAAAAAGAGTTCCACCATCTAATTCCTGAGTGCCTTTCCATCCACCTTTTTTATAATACCTATCATCTCTGTTCCAATAACAATTTAACTGAACCATAAAAATATCACCTAAAATTTTTTGATCTATCAAATCTTTTATCCATACCGAAGGTGGCGAATACCTATTTTGCATTACACAGAAGAAGTTTTTTGACATTTGTAAGGCTTTAAAAATAATCTCCTCACACTGCAATTTTGTCAATCCCATTGGTTTTTCGCAAACCACATGGTATTTTTTTTCTAAAGCTTTTATGGAGTGTTCAGCATGTAAACCATTTGGTGTACAAATATTTATTACATCTATACCTAAATTTGAGTTCAATAATTCATCCACAGAAGAAAAAAAAGGCACACTGTATTTTTCTATACCTAATTTATCTTTTTCGGCTAAATCGCAAAGAGCAACTAACTCGGCTTCTTTATTTCCGAGAATCATTTCTGCATGGCGTTTTCCGATATGACCACAGCCTATTACAGCAAATTTTATTTTTTTATTTTCAGCAATCATTTTAAAGTTATTGGATTTGAAATTAGAGATTAGTCACTAAAAATTTACACATTATCACATTTTAATTACCTGATTATTTTCTAATTTGTATTTTTCTTTCGTTTCTGGGCAAGTTGCCAAACCATCTTTATCAAAAGTTAACCGATGACCATATTCGCTTACCCAACCCAATTGTTTTGCCGGATTACCAACCCACAACGAATACGCCGGAATATTTTTAGTAACTACTGCTCCTGCTCCAATAAATGCGTAAGCCCCAATATCGTGTCCACATACAATGGTTGCATTTGCTCCAATTGATGCACCTTTACCCACATGTGTTTTCAGGTACTCTTCTTTTCTGTTTACAGCACTTCTAGGGTTTATTACGTTGGTAAAAACCATTGATGGACCTAAAAAAACATCGTCATCACAAGATACGCCTGTATATATTGAAACGTTGTTTTGAATTTTTACATTTTTACCTAAAACAACATCAGGAGAAACTACCACATTCTGACCAATGTTACATTTTTCTCCAATACTACAATTGGACATAATATGCGAAAAATGCCAAATTTTGGTTCCATTTCCTATTTCACAGCCTTCATCTATTACGGCTGTTTCATGTGCGAAGAAAGTTTCGGATTTCATGTCTATAGTTTAGGATTTATTATTTGAATTATTTTATATATTGTTCAAAATTTTTATGATCTACTTTGTATAAATCTTCTGCTGTAAGGCTTTTAAAATAATTGTACGTTATTTTTAAACCTTCTGCCCTATTCACTTTGGGCTCCCATCCTAATATAGAACGTGCCTTATCAATATTTGGTTGTCGTTGCATCGGATCATCAACGGGTAGTTCTTTAAATATTATTTTTTGTTTGGTGCCTGTCAGTTTAATTATTTCTTCAGCAAATTGTAAAATAGTTATTTCATCAGGATTTCCAATGTTTACAGGCTCTGCATAATCGCTTAATAATAACCTATAAATTCCTTCAATTAAATCGTCAACATAACAAAACGAACGGGTTTGATTTCCTTTTCCAAAAACGGTTAAATCTTCGCCCCGTAATGCTTGTCCAATAAAAGCAGGTAAAACTCTGCCATCGTTTAACCGCATACGTGGTCCATAGGTGTTAAATATTCTAACAATTCTAGTTTCAACACCATGATACCGATGATACGCCATAGTTATCGCTTCTTGAAAACGTTTAGCTTCGTCGTAAACGCCTCTTGGTCCAATTGGATTTACATTTCCCCAATATTCTTCAGTTTGTGGGTGTACTTTTGGGTCGCCATATACTTCAGATGTAGATGCAATTAACATTCTAGCATTTTTTGCTTTGGCTAACCCTAACAAATTATGAGTTCCTAATGAACCTACCTTTAAAGTTTGTATTGGAATTTTTAAATAATCAATTGGCGATGCTGGTGACGCAAAATGTAAAATATAATTAAGTTCTCCTTCTATTTCTATATGTTTAGAAACATCATGGTTTATAAACTCAAAATTTTTATTACCAGCAAGGTGTTCAATGTTTTTTAAATCTCCGGTAATGAGATTATCCATAGCAATAACGTAATAGCCTTCTTTTATAAATCTATCGCAAAGGTGTGAACCCAAGAATCCAGCAGCTCCAGTAATTAATACTCTTTTCATTTTTTATCCTTTTATCAAAATACGACCAATACTAGCATAATAAAACCCAAGTTCTTGCATTTCTTTTGTTTCATAAAGATTTCTTCCATCAAAAATTACTTTTTGTTTCATTTCTTTAGCCAACAATTCAAAATCAGGATTTCTAAACAATTGCCATTCGGTTGCAATTACTAGGGCATCAGCATTTTTAATGGCTTCATCCCTACTTGTTGCATAAGTTATTTTATTACCATACAATGTTTTTACATTTTCCATGGCTTCAGGGTCGTAAGCTGTAATTTCAGCTCCTTCACGCAATAATTCATCAATAATATACAAGGCAGGAGCTTCACGAATATCGTCGGTATCGGGTTTAAATGCCAAACCCCAAAGTGCAATTTTTTTTCCTTTTAAATTAGTTGCAAAATATTCTTTGATTTTTGGAACAATTATCGTTTTTTGTTCTTCATTGATACGCATTACCGCATCTAAAATTCCAAAATTATAACCGTACTCTTTTCCTGATTTTGCTAAAGCTTGCACATCTTTTGGAAAACAGCTTCCGCCATAACCAATACCCGGAAACAAAAATCGTTTGCCGATTCTTGAATCTGAACCAATACCAATACGAACCATGTCAACATCAGCTCCAACTTTTTCGCAAAAATTGGCAATTTCGTTCATAAAGGTAATTTTTGTTGCCAAAAACGAATTTGCGGCATATTTGGTTAGTTCAGCAGATTTTTCATCCATAAAAATAATTGGATTTCCTTGTCGGACATAAGGTTTGTAAAGGTGTTCCATCGTTTCTTTGGCTCGATTAGAAGATGTTCCAATAACCACTCTGTCTGGTTTTAAAAAATCATCAACTGCAAAACCTTCTCGTAAAAATTCAGGGTTAGAAACCACATCAAAATCGACCGTTGCATTTTTTGCAATGGCTAACCTCACTTTTTCGGCAGTGCCAACCGGAACGGTACTTTTATCAACAATAACTTTGTAATCTTTTATAATTTTACCTAAGGTATCAGCCACTCCTAAAATGTACGATAAATCGGCAGAACCATCCTCACCCGGAGGTGTTGGCAATGCTAAAAAAATGATTTTAGCATCTTTTATGGCTTCGTTAATATCAGTGGTAAAGGTTAATCTTCCTTGTTTAATGTTTCGTTCAAACAGTACATCTAAATGAGGTTCATAAATGGGGATTTCGCCATTTCTCATTTTTTTAACTTTAGCTTCATTGACATCAACACAAACTACGTTATTTCCTGTTTCAGCGAAACATGTTCCTGAAACTAAACCCACATAACCTGTTCCTATTACTGCAATATTCATTCTTGAAAATTTATTTGGTTACAAATTCCAACACCGATTCGGTAATGTATTTTAATTGTTCATCGGTTAATTCGGTGTGCATAGGTAACGAAAATACCGATTCGCACAAAGCGTTGGTGACTTCAAAATCCTCGTGTTTCATGCCTGCTGTTTTATAGGCTACCTGAGTATGAAGTGGAACCGGATAATAAATCATACAAGGAATTCCTTTTGTTCCTAAAAATTTTTGTAATTCGAAATGATTAAAAC
>JACPDX010000007.1 GCA_016183805.1 Bacteroidota bacterium | reverse complement strand
TGCTTGGGGATTAACCGAACACAATACAGGTTCTGATGCCGGAGGAATGAACACCACTGCAAAAAAAGACGGAGATTACTGGATTTTAAATGGTGCTAAGAACTTTATCACCCATGCCATTTCTGGAAATGTAGCCGTTGTAATTGCAAGAACAGGCGAAAAAGGAACTTCAAGAAACATGACTGCTTTTGTTATCGAAAAAGGGACTCCCGGATTTTCATCAGGAAAAAAAGAAGATAAATTGGGAATGAGAGCTTCTGAAACTGCTGAACTAATTTTTTCTGATTGCAAAATACATCAAGATAATGTTTTGGGTAATGTTGGAGAAGGTTTTATTCAAGCCATGAAAATATTGGATGGCGGTAGAATTTCAATAGCATCTTTAGCCTTAGGGATTGCAAAAGGAGCTTACGAAGCCTCCGTAAAATATTCAAAAGAAAGAGAACAATTTGGAAAATCGATAAGCGAATTTCAAGCCATTGCTTTTAAATTGGCAGATATGGCTACTGATATTGAAGCTGCCGAACTCCTTATTTTTGAAGCCGCCGATTTAAAAGACCGTCATAAAGAAGTAACTAAAGTTTCAGCAATGGCAAAATACTATGCTTCTGAAGTTTCAGTTAGAGTTTCAACCGATGCCGTTCAAATATTTGGTGGTTATGGCTACACCAAAGACTTCCCTGTAGAAAAATATTATAGAGATTCTAAACTATGTACCATAGGCGAAGGAACCTCTGAAATACAAAAATTAGTGATTTCGAGAGAAATTTTAAAATAATTTACAAGTTATTAAAATAAATTAATAAATTTGCAACCCTTAAAAATATTTAATTAAATACAAACACAATGATAATTGTTCCAATAAAAGACGGAGAAAACATCGAAAGAGCTTTAAAAAAATACAAGAAAAAGTTTGAAAAAACTGGTGTTGTTAAAGAACTTAGAATTAGAAAACAATTCGATAAGCCGTCTGTAATAGATAGAGCCGAAAAAATAAAAGCGATTTATGTTGAGAAGCTAAGAAAAGCTGAACAATAATAATTACCCTTAAATAAAACTATATAAAGTAGTTTACTCAATAACTTTTTTATTAAAATTACGTTATTAAGTAAACTACTTTTTTTATGGATAACATCGAACCTTTTATTTCTTACCTTCAACATCAAAAAAGGTATTCCATAAACACCGTTGTTGCCTATCAAAAAGATTTATCACAACTTTTCGAGTTCACAACAACTACTTATCAAATTTCTTCTGCTAAAGAAATATCATCCAGCATTATTCGTTCTTGGTTGGTGTATTTAAAAGAAACTAATCATACCAACAGAACCATAATTAGAAAAATTTCTAGTGCTAAAACTTTTTTTAAGTACTTGAAAAAAAACGGGGGGGTAACCGGCAACCCATTCATTAAAATAATAACACCAAAAACAAGCAAACCACTTCCTGTATTTTTAAAACAAGAAGAAATGGTTGATTTATTTAATCATGAATTATTTAATGATGATTTTGTTGGGCTAAGAGATCAATTGATTTTGGAAATATTTTATTCAACAGGAATGAGGTTATCAGAATTAACATCATTAAAAATCAACTCCATAGATTTAAACTCCAATCAAATGAAAGTGCTTGGAAAAAGAAATAAAGAAAGAATTATTCCTATAACATTTCCATTAAAAAATAAAATTGAAGCCTATTTAAAAATCAGAAATGAATGTTACAATAATAATGAATACCTTTTTTTGACAGAAAAAGGAAAAAAAATATATACAAAACTTGTGTACAGATTGGTAATTTCGTACCTTAGCAGAGTAACAAGTAAAGATAAAAAAAGCCCACATATTTTAAGACATACTTTTGCAACACACATGTTAAACAATGGTGCAGATTTAAACACAATAAAAGAAATACTTGGACACAGTAATTTATCCGCAACACAAGTTTACACACACAATACTATAGAAAAATTAAAAAACACACATAAATTAGCTCATCCAAAAGCTTAAAAAAGGAGGAAATCATGAAAGTAAATTTGAAAATTAGTTCAGTACATTTTGATGCTGACAAAAAACTCTTGGAATTTGTTAAAGAAAGAGTAGATAAACTTGGTAATTACTATGATAAAATAATAGATGGTGATGTAATTTTAAAAATTGACAACAATAGTACAGGTGAAAATAAAATTGCTGAAATTAAATTATCAGTACCCGGAAACGAAATTTTTGCAAAAAAACAATGTAAATCATTTGAAGAAGCTACAGATAATGCTGTCGAAGCCCTAAGAAGACAGTTAAAAAAACACAAAGAAAAACTAAATAATGTCTAATTAAAAAAATTTGATATTAATATTTGATTAATATAAAAAAAATTCTACATTTGCAGACCTTTTTAAAAAGAGGTCTGCATTTTTTTTGTAGAAGTGAAAAAGCCAGTATAGCTCAGTTGGTAGAGCAGCTGATTTGTAATCAGCCGGTCGGAGGTTCGAGTCCCTCTACTGGCTCAAGTTCTTTAAAAGAGTGAATAGTTGGGGAAATACTCAAGCGGTCAACGAGGACAGACTGTAAATCTGTTGGCCACGCCTTCGTAGGTTCGAATCCTGCTTTCCCCACGAGATTTAAAAAAATTAGCGGGAGTAGCTCAGCTGGCTAGAGCATCAGCCTTCCAAGCTGAGGGTCGCGGGTTCGAATCCCGTTTCCCGCTCTTTTTTTAATATGTCGGTAAAGCCGACGTAGCTCAGTGGTAGAGCACTTCCTTGGTAAGGAAGAGGTCACGGGTTCAAGTCCCGTCGTTGGCTCTATTACAGAACAGAAAGTAGAATTGTAAATAAAAGTTAATATAAATAAGTAAATAAAATAAAAAACCGAAAATCATGGCTAAAGCAAATTACGATCGTTCCAAACCACACTTAAACATAGGAACAATTGGTCACGTTGATCACGGAAAAACTACTTTAACTGCTGCTATCACAACAGTATTAGCAAAAAAAGGTTTTGCTGAATTAAGAGATTTCGCGTCGATTGACAACGCACCAGAAGAAAAAGAAAGAGGTATTACTATTAATACTTCACACGTTGAATATTCAACAGAAAATAGACACTACGCTCACGTTGACTGTCCAGGTCACGCCGATTACGTTAAAAACATGGTAACAGGTGCTGCTCAAATGGATGGTGCAATTTTAGTTGTTGCTGCAACTGACGGACCAATGCCACAAACTAGAGAGCACATTCTATTAGGTCGCCAAGTAGGTATTCCTAGAATGGTTGTATTCATGAATAAAGTGGATATGGTTGATGACCCAGAATTATTAGAATTAGTTGAAATGGAAATTAGAGAACTTTTAAGCTTCTACGAATATGATGGAGATAATGCTCCTGTGATTGCCGGATCTGCTTTAGGTGCTTTAAATGGTGAAGAAAAATGGGTAAAAACTGTTGAGGATTTAATGGAAGCTGTTGATAGTTATATTTTAATGCCTCCTAGAGATGTTGATAAACCTTTCTTAATGCCAGTTGAAGATGTATTTTCTATTACAGGTAGAGGTACTGTAGCAACAGGTAGAATTGAAACAGGTGTAATCAACTCAGGCGAAACTGTTGATATCTTAGGTATGGGTGCTGAAAAATTATCATCTACTGTTACCGGTGTTGAAATGTTTAGAAAAATATTAGACAGAGGAGAAGCTGGTGATAATGTAGGTCTTTTATTAAGAGGTATTGAGAAAACTGACATTAGAAGAGGTATGGTAATAGCTAAACCAGGCTCAATTACTCCTCACTCAGAATTTACTGCTGAAGTGTATATCTTGAAAAAAGAAGAAGGTGGGCGTCACACTCCATTTCATAACAAATACAGACCTCAATTTTATATCAGAACAACTGATGTAACAGGTGAAATTTATTTAGCTGAAGGTAGAGAAATGGTTTTACCAGGTGATAACGTTTCTATTACAGTTAAATTAATTGTACCAGTAGCAATAAACAAAGGTTTAAGATTTGCAATAAGAGAAGGTGGAAGAACTGTAGGTGCAGGTCAAGTAACTGAAATTATAAAATAGTTATACTATTAAATGCAAGTTAAGGTGTCCTTATACGGGACACCTTTCTTGTCTTTATAAAATTTACGGGTGTAGCTCAATTGGTAGAGTAGTGGTCTCCAAAACCATTGGTTGGGAGTTCGAGTCTCTCCACCCGTGCAAGTAAAAAGAAATAAAAGTTATATGGCAAAAATAGGAACATATATTAAGGAGTCAACAGACGAATTACTTAACAAGGTATCTTGGCCAACTTGGCCTGAATTACAAAGTAGTGCTGTAATAGTATTAGTTGCCTCTGTAATTTTTGCAGTAATTATTTATCTAATGGATACTTCTTTTAGTAATTTAATGAAATTCATTTACGGGTTATTTTAAAAAATTATGGCAGAGAATAGTAAAAAGTGGTATGTAGTTAGAGCCATTAGTGGAAAAGAAAACAAGATAAAAAAGTATATAGAAGATGAGATTGTTAGAAATAAACTAACCGATTATGTTTCTCAAATTTTAATACCTACTGAAAAAGTATATCAAATACGAAACGGAAAAAAAATTAATAAAGAACGAAGTTTTTTTCCAGGATATATTTTAATAGAAGCAGATTTAGTTGGCGAAGTTCCTCACGTAATTAGAAATGTAAATGGAGTGATAGGTTTTTTAGGTGCTGAAAAAAAAGGCGACCCTCTTCCATTAAGATTATCTGAAGTAAATAGAATTTTAGGTAAAGTGGATGAGTTAGCGGAAAGTACAGAAGAAATGACTATTCCTTTTGTAATTGGTGAGAACGTTAAAGTTGTAGATGGTCCTTTCAATGGTTTTTCTGGAACTATTGAAAAATTAAACGAAGAAAAACGTAAGTTAGAAGTAATGGTAAAAATATTTGGTAGAAAACAACCATTAGAACTAAGTTTCTTACAAGTAGAAAAAGAAAGTTAATAAAGTGTAATTAATCGTACAAATCTCATCACATATATAATGCTTCCAAGTGAGACGAGTACAAACTAAATAGTAAATAAAATGGCTAAAGAAATAAGTGGATTAATTAAATTACAAATTAAAGGAGGAGCTGCAAATCCATCTCCACCGGTAGGGCCTGCTTTAGGTTCTAAAGGTGTGAACATTATGGAATTTTGTAAGCAATTTAATGGTAGAACACAAGATAAAGCTGGGAAAATATTGCCAGTTGCTATTACTGTATATGCCGATAAATCATTTGATTTTGTAATCAAAACTCCTCCAGCTGCAATTCAATTAATGGAAGCTGCTAAAATCAAAAAAGGTTCTGCTGAACCTAATAGAATAAAAGTAGCATCTGTTTCGTGGGATCAAATTAAAACAATTGCTGAGGACAAAATGTCGGATTTAAACTGTTTTAAAATTGATGCTGCAATGAAAATGGTAGCAGGAACAGCAAGAAGTATGGGAATTACCGTTAGAGGTGCTTTTCCAGCTTAATTACTTAATTAAGGTAAATAATTGTTAAAAACAATGGCGAAGTTAACAAAAAACATGAAAGAAGCTTTATCGAAATTTGATACTTCAAAAGAGTACAGTTTAGGTGAAGCGGCAAAAATTGTTAAGGACGTTACTTATACAAAATTCGACTCTTCTGTTGATATAGCAGTAAAACTTGGAGTAGATCCAAGAAAAGCTAATCAAATGGTTAGAGGAACAGTTGCACTTCCTAACGGAGTTGGTAAAGATGTTCGCGTATTAGTATTATGTACTCCTGACAAAGAAGCTGAAGCTAAAGAAGCTGGTGCAGACCATGTTGGTTTAGACGAATTTATTGAAAAAATAAAAGGCGGATGGACTGATATTGATGTAATTATTACAATGCCGAGTGTTATGGGTAAAGTTGGTGCTCTAGGAAAGGTTTTAGGACCAAGAGGATTAATGCCTAACCCAAAATCCGGTACTGTAACCATGGAAATTGGCAAAGCTGTTACAGAAGTGAAAGCAGGTAAGATTGATTTTAAAGTTGATAAATACGGTATAGTTCATACAACAGTTGGTAGAGCTTCATTTGAAGCTGACAAATTGGTTGAAAATGCTAACGAACTTATTCAAACGATCATGAAACTGAAACCTTCTGCAGCAAAAGGAACTTATGTTAAAAGTGTAACACTTTCTAGCACAATGAGTCCCGGAGTTAAAGTTGAACCTAAATCATTAACGGTTTAATAAGTTTATAACTTAGTAAAATAAGAACTATGACTAAAGAAGAAAAAAACCAGTTCGTTGACGATTTAACTGTAAGGTTAAATAACGCTAATATTTTTTATTTAGCAGATATCGCTGGTTTAGATGCAGAAAACTCTTCAAAGTTGAGAAGATCTTGCTTTAGTGGTAACATACAAATGGAAGTTGTAAAAAATTCTCTTCTTAAAAAAGCTCTCGAAAGAGCAGAAGGAAATTACGACGAATTATATGTTTCCTTAAAAGGAAATACTTCAATTATGTTTGCAGAAACAGGTAATGGTCCTGCCAAACTAATTAAAGAATTTCGTAAAAAAAGCGAGAAACCTCTCCTTAAAGGAGCTTTTATCGACCAAGCAATTTTTATTGGTGATGCTAATTTAGATGCACTAGTTGCACTTAAATCTAAAGAAGAATTAATCGGTGATATTATTGCTTTATTACAATCTCCTGCTAAAAATGTTATTTCCGCATTACAATCAAGCGGTGGCAAAATTGCAGGTATTGTTAAAACTCTTTCAGAGCGACCTGAATAAAAACCTAATACGCACTCAAATCAATTAATTAATTTTAAAAATTTTAAATTAAAAATAAAATGGCAAACTTAAAAGACCTTGCAGAACAATTAGTAAACTTAACAGTTAAAGATGTTAATGAATTAGCTGCAATCCTAAAAGACGAATATGGTATTGAACCTGCTGCTGCTGCTGTAGCTGTAGCTGGTCCTGCTGCTGGTGGTGGAGACGCTGCTGGTGCTGAAGAAAAAACATCTTTTGATGTAATTCTTAAAAGTGGTGGACAAGCAAAATTAGGCGTTGTTAAATTGGTAAAAGAACTTACCGGTTTAGGCTTAAAAGAAGCTAAAGATTTAGTTGATGCTGCACCAAAAGCATTAAAAGAAGGCGTTACTAAAGACGAAGCTACTGCTCTTAAAACACAATTAGAAGAAGCTGGAGCTGAAGTTGAAATTAAATAATTTCAACCAACAATAACTTAGGTTTAGATCTTATCCGTTAACTAACGGATTTGGTCTAAACCATTTTGTGCTTATATACTCCACGTGAATGGAAAACTGAGGTACGATGAAAAATTGTACTGATTTACAAAGAGTTATAGTAAAATTGATGCCTTATATAATAAACTAAAGGTATAAATATTAATAGTAACTAAACTCATTCAAACCTAATGAATAAAACGTTAGTTAAAAACCAAAAGGAAGAAAGAATAAATTTTGGTTCAACAAAAAATCAATTAACATATCCTGATTTTTTAGATATACAACTTAAATCTTTTCAAAGTTATTTTCAATTAGACACTACTCCTGAAAACAGAGAACAAGAAGAGCTATTCAGAGTGTTTAGTGAAAACTTTCCTATTACTGATGCTAGAAATCAATTCGTTTTAGAATTTCTAGACTATTTTGTTGACCCTCCAAGATATGCTATTGAAGAGTGTATTGAAAGAGGATTAACTTATAGTGTTCCATTAAAAGCAAAATTGAAGTTGTATTGTACAGATCCTGAACATGAGGATTTCGAAACAATCGTTCAAGATGTGTATTTAGGAACCATTCCTTACATGACCCCAAAAGGAACATTTGTGATTAACGGTGCTGAGAGAGTTATTGTTTCTCAACTACATAGATCTCCAGGTGTATTCTTTGGACAAAGCAGACATGCTAATGGTACAAAATTATATTCAGCAAGAGTAATTCCTTTTAGAGGTTCTTGGATAGAATTTGCTACAGATATAAACAACGTAATGTATGCTTATATTGACAGAAAGAAAAAATTACCTGTTACCACTTTATTCAGAGCTATTGGTTACGAAACTGATAAAGAAATCTTAGAATTATTTGATTTAGCCGACGAAGTAAAAGTTAGTAAAGCAGGTCTTAAAAAAACGATTGGTAGAAAATTAGCTGCCCGTGTATTAAAAACATGGATAGAAGATTTCGTGGATGAAGATACAGGTGAAGTAGTTTCTATCGAAAGAAATGAGGTAATTATTGACCGTGAAACTATTATCGATAAAGATCATATTGATGCAATAGTTGATTCAGGTTCAAAAACCATCATTTTACATAAAGAAGACGTTAACTCGGCAGATTATGCCATCATTTATAATACATTACAAAAAGACCCTTCTAACTCAGAAAAAGAAGCGGTTGAACACATTTATCGTCAATTGAGAAATGCAGAACCACCAGATGTTGAAACAGCTCGTGGTGTTATCGATAAATTATTTTTCTCTGAAACCAGATATGATTTAGGTGAAGTTGGTAGATTTAGAATCAACAAAAAATTAGGTTTAAATATCGATGAAAACGTGAGAACGCTTTCAAGAGAAGATATTATTTCTATCATTAAATATTTAATTGAGTTAATTAACTCTAAAACAATAGTTGATGATATTGACCACTTAAGTAACAGAAGAGTTAGAACGGTCGGTGAACAATTGCACAACCAATTTGGTGTTGGTCTTTCAAGAATGGCAAGAACCATTAGAGAAAGAATGAACGTTAGAGATAATGAGGTATTTACTCCTTCTGACTTAATTAATGCCAAAACACTTTCTTCCGTAATTAATTCATTCTTCGGAACGAATCAGTTATCTCAATTTATGGATCAAACCAATCCATTGTCTGAGATTACTCACAAAAGAAGATTATCAGCATTAGGACCAGGCGGTTTATCAAGAGAAAGAGCCGGTTTTGAGGTACGTGACGTTCACTACACTCACTACGGAAGACTTTGTCCGATTGAGACTCCTGAAGGTCCAAACATTGGTTTGATTTCTTCACTTTGCGTATATGCAAAAGTAAATAAATTAGGATTTATCGAAACACCATACAGACCTGTTGATAATGGTAAAGTTGGTTTAGATAAAGATGTTATTTATTTAAGTGCAGAAGAAGAAGAAAAAAAGATTATAGCTCAAGCAAATGCTGTTATAGATGACAAAGGAAATTTCTTATCAGATAAAGTTAAATCTAGATTAGAAGGCGATTTTCCTGTAACAGAACCTGAAAATATCCATTTAATGGACGTTGCTCCAAATCAAATTGCATCAATTGCCGCATCATTAATTCCTTTCTTGGAAAATGATGATGCAAACCGTGCTTTGATGGGATCGAACATGATGCGTCAGGCAGTGCCTTTAATGAGAGCTGAAGCTCCTATCGTTGGTACCGGATTAGAAGGTAGAGTTGCCGAAGATTCAAGAGTATTGGTAAATGCTGAAGCTAATGGTATTGTTGAATACGTCGATGCCAGTCAAATATCCATCAGATATGATAAAACTGAAGAAGAACGATTAATAAGTTTTGATGGCGACATAAAAACTTATGAATTAGCTACTTTCAAAAAAACAAACCAAAATACTTGTATCAACCTTACTCCTATTGTTAAAAAAGGACAAAAAGTTACTAAAGGTGAAGTACTTTGCGAAGGTTATGCTACTCAAAATGGTGAACTTGCTTTAGGAAGAAACCTTAAAGTAGCATTTATGCCTTGGAAAGGGTATAACTTTGAGGATGCAATTGTTATTTCTGAAAAAGTTGTAAAAGACGATATCTTTACTTCAATCCATATCGAAGAATTCTCATTAGAAGTTAGAGATACTAAACGTGGTTTGGAAGAATTAACTGCAGATATACCAAACGTAAGTGAAGAAGCAACTAAAGACCTTGATGAAAACGGTATCATTAGAATTGGTGCTGAAGTTAAAGAAGGGGATATCCTGATTGGTAAAATAACTCCAAAAGGAGAAACAGATCCAACACCGGAAGAAAAACTTTTAAGAGCCATATTTGGTGATAAAGCAGGTGATGTAAAAGATGCTTCTTTAAAAATCAGACCTTCGGTTAAAGGTGTTGTAATAGATAAAAAACTTTTTGAAAAAGCTATTAAAGACAGAAAAACCAGAGCTGATGAAAAAAACATCATTGCTCAGTTAGATGCAGAATATAATAAAGAAATGTCGGATCTTAAAAAAGAATTAATCGACAAACTTTATACCATCGTTAACGGCAAAACTTGTCAAGGAGTTGTTAATTATTATAATGAAGAAATTGTTCCGAAAGGAACAAAATTCACCATCAAAATTTTAGAAAAAATAGGTGATTATGGCTTTATTGATTCTAAAAACTGGACAACAAGTGACGAAATCAATGATTTAGTAAAAGTACTTTTAAACAACTACAACATTAAAGCAAATGAAATTCTTGGTGTATCAAAAAGAAAAAAATATGCTTTATCTGTTGGAGATGAATTACCTGCAGGAATTATCAAATTAGCTAAAGTTTATTTGGCTAAAAAGAGAAAATTAAAGGTTGGTGATAAAATGGCTGGTCGTCATGGTAACAAAGGTATTGTGGCAAACATTGTTAGAGAAGAAGACATGCCATACTTAGAAGATGGAACTCCGGTAGATATCGTTTTAAATCCACTTGGTGTACCTTCTAGGATGAACTTAGGACAGGTTTATGAAACCGTATTAGGTTGGGCTGGTCAAAAACTAGGACAAAAATTTGCAACTCCAATTTTTGACGGTGCTTCAGTTGAAGAAATTAATCAATATTGTATCAAAGCTGGTATTCCACAATATGGTAAAACATATTTATATGATGGAGGAACTGGTGAACGATTTGACCAAACTGCTACTGTTGGTGTAATTTATATGTTAAAACTTGGTCACTTAATCGACGACAAAATGCACGCTCGTTCAATCGGACCATACTCATTAATTACACAACAACCGCTTGGTGGTAAAGCACAATTTGGTGGTCAACGTTTTGGAGAGATGGAGGTTTGGGCTCTAGAAGCATTTGGAGCAGCAAACATCTTACAGGAAATCCTAACCATTAAATCTGATGATGTAAAAGGAAGAGCAAAAGCATACGAAGCAATTGTTAAAGGAGACCCTATGCCTGCACCAGGTATTCCGGAATCGTTTAACGTATTGTTACACGAATTAAGAGGTTTATCTCTTAACATAGCTTTTCATTAATAATAACACTCTAATACCTTAATAATATGGCTTTTAAGCACGATAATAATACCGACAGTAATTTCACTAAAATTACCATCAGTTTATCTTCTCCCGAATCAATTTTAGAAAGATCAAGTGGAGAAGTATTAAAACCTGAAACCATTAATTACAGAACTTATAAACCTGAACGAGATGGTTTATTTTGTGAAAGAATTTTTGGACCTGTTAAAGATTGGGAATGTCACTGCGGTAAATACAAAAGAATCAGATACAAAGGAATTATATGTGATAGATGTGGTGTTGAAGTTACCGAGAAAAAAGTACGTAGAGAAAGAATGGGACACATTAACCTTGTTGTTCCGGTTGCTCACATCTGGTACTTTAAATCTTTACCAAACAAAATCGGTTACCTTTTAGGTTTACCTACCAAGAAATTGGACATGATTATCTATTACGAAAGATATGTTGTAATTAATGCTGCAGCAGCAATGAATGCAGAAGGCGACGCTGTTCAATATCTTGACTTTTTATCTGAAGAGGAATATTTAGATATTCTTGATACTCTTCCGAAAGAAAACCAATACCTTGATGATAACGACCCAAATAAGTTTATTGCTAAAATGGGTGCCGAAGCATTGTATGAATTACTAAAACGTTTAAATTTAGATGATTTATCTTATAACTTAAGACATCAAGCAAATACAGAAACTTCACAACAAAGAAAAAATGAAGCGTTAAAAAGACTTCAAGTTGTTGAGGCATTTAGATCTGCAAATCTAACTATTGATAACAGACCTGAATGGATGATTGTTAGAGTTGTGCCAGTTATTCCACCGGAATTAAGACCTTTAGTACCTCTTGATGGTGGTAGATTTGCAACTTCTGATTTAAATGACCTATACAGAAGAGTTATCATTAGAAACAATCGATTAAAAAGATTAATTGAAATTAAAGCTCCGGATGTAATTTTACGTAACGAAAAACGTATGTTGCAAGAATCTGTTGATGCTTTATTCGACAACTCTAGAAAATCAAGTGCTGTTAAAACTGATGCAAACAGAGCCTTAAAATCACTTTCTGACAGTTTAAAAGGTAAATCCGGACGTTTCCGTCAAAACTTACTAGGTAAACGTGTTGATTATTCAGCTCGTTCGGTAATTGTTGTTGGACCAGATTTAAAATTACACGAATGTGGTATTCCAAAAGATATGGCTGCTGAGCTTTACAAACCATTTATCATTAGAAAATTAATTGAAAGAGGTGTTGTAAAAACGGTTAAATCTGCTAAAAAAATTGTAGATAAAAAAGAGCCTGTAGTTTGGGATATTTTAGAAAGTGTATTAAAAGGACATCCAGTATTACTTAGCTTTCCAACCAAAATTGATTGAGGGAAAAGCTATACGTTTACATCCATTAGTTTGTACTGCGTTTAATGCGGATTTTGATGGTGATCAAATGGCTGTTCACTTACCATTAGGTAATGCAGCAATTTTAGAAGCTCAATTATTAATGTTAGCTTCTCACAACATTCTTAACCCTGCAAATGGTTCTCCAGTTACCCTTCCTTCTCAAGACATGGTACTTGGTTTATATTACATTACCAAAGAAAGAAGAACTACTAAAGAAGAAGTGGTTAAAGGTGAAGGAAAAACGTTTTATTCTCCTGAAGAAGTTATTATTGCCAATAATGAAGGAAAAGCTGATTTACATGCATGTATCAAGGTCAGAACTAAAGATATAGAAAATGGAAAATTAGTTGATAAAATTATCGATACCACTGTTGGTAGAGTTATCTTTAATCAATTAGTACCAGAGGAAGTTGGTTATGTAAATGAACTTTTAACTAAAAAATCATTAAGAGAGATTATTGGTAAAATCTTGAAAATTAGCGGAACTACAAGAACCGTTCATTTCTTAGATGACATCAAAACATTAGGTTACAACATGGCTTTTAAAGGTGGTTTATCATTTAACTTAGATGATATTATGATTCCACCGGAAAAAGAAACCATGATAGCTGATGCAAACGTTCAGGTTGAAGAAGTAATGAATAACTATAACATGGGTTTCATCACTAACAACGAACGTTATAATCAAATTATTGATATCTGGACACATACCAATACAAGATTAACTAATACCTTAATGAATCGTTTGAAAAACGATAACCAGGGATTTAACTCTATTTACATGATGTTCGATTCTGGTGCAAGGGGTTCTAAGGAACAAATTCGTCAGTTATCCGGTATGAGAGGTTTGATGGCAAAACCACAAAAATCAGGTTCTACAGGTCAAGAAATTATTGAAAACCCAATTTTATCTAACTTTAAAGAAGGTCTTTCGGTACTAGAGTACTTTATATCTACTCACGGTGCTCGTAAAGGTTTAGCGGATACAGCTCTTAAAACTGCTGATGCTGGTTATTTAACCAGAAGATTGGTTGACGTTGCACAAGATGTAGTTATTACTGAACCTGATTGCGGTACATTAAGAGGTTTAATTGCAACTGCTTTAATGAATAACGATGAAGTTGTTGAATCATTATTTGATAAAATTGTAGGTAGATCAAGTGTTCATGACATTTTCCATCCAAAAACCGAAGCATTATTGATTGAGTCGGGTGAATTAATTAATGAAGACATTGCCCAAACTATTGTTGATGCAGGAATTGATGAAGTAGAGATTCGTTCGGTTTTAACTTGTGAGTTAAAAAGAGGAGTTTGTGCTAAATGTTACGGAAGAAATTTAGCAACAGGAAGAATTGTTCAAAAAGGTGAAGCTGTTGGTGTGATTGCTGCCCAATCAATTGGTGAGCCGGGTACACAGTTAACACTTAGAACGTTCCACATTGGTGGTACAGCATCTAAAATTACAGGTGAAAACAACATTGTAGCAAAATACGATGGTAAAGTTGAAGTTGAAGAATTAAGAACTGTAGATAAAAAATCTAAAACAGGAACAGATACTTATGTTATCGGACGTTCTGCTGAAATGAAAATTGTTGATCCAAAAACAGGTGTTGTTCTAACAACCAACAACATCCCTTATGGTTCTCAAATATTTGTTGAAAACGGACAAAAAATAGCTAAAGGAACTAAAATTTGTGAATGGGATCCTTACAATGCCGTAATCCTTACTGAGGTTGATGGTATTGTTGCTTTCGAAAATTTTGAATTAGGAGTTACCTATAAAGAAGAATCGGATGAGCAAACAGGCTTTACTGAAAAAGTAATTTCAGAAATCAAAGACAAAAAGAAAATTCCTGTACTTACCATTGTTAACAACAAAAAAGAATTATTAAGAACTTACAACTTACCGGTAGGCTCTCACATCATTGTTAATGAAGGTGATAAAGTAGGTGGTGGTGATATTTTAGTAAAAATACCTAGAGTTTCCGGTTCATCTTCCGATATTACAGGTGGTTTACCAAGTGTAACAGAGATGTTTGAGGCAAGAAATCCTTCAAACCCTGCTGTTGTTACAGAAATTGATGGTATTGTTTCTTTTGGTAAAATTAAAAGAGGTAACAGAGAAATTATTATTGAATCGAAAAGCGGGCAAGTTGCCAAATATTTGGTTAACTTATCTAAACATATTCTTGTACAAGAAAATGATTTCGTTAAAGCCGGCTCTCCATTGTCTGAAGGTTCAATAACTCCATCTGATATACTTGCCATTAAAGGCCCAACTGCTGTTCAGGAATATATTGTTAATGAGGTTCAGGAAGTTTATCGTTTACAAGGTGTAAAAATCAATGACAAACACTTTGAAGTTATCGTTAGACAGATGATGCGTAAAGTATATATCGTTGACCAGGGTGATACATCATTCTTAGAAAATTCAATCGTTAATAAATTAGATTTTATGACAGAAAACGACTGGATTTACGATAAAATGATTATTACTGATCATGGAGATTCTGAAGTATTAAAACTTGGACAAATTGTATCATTACGTCAATTAAGAGATGAAAACTCTAAATTAAAACGTATGGATAAAAAAGTGGTAGTCGCAAGACAAGCCGTTCCTGCAACTTCAAGTGCAATTATTCAAGGTATTACAAGAGCTTCGTTACAAACAGACAGCTTTATTTCTGCTGCATCGTTCCAAGAAACTACAAAAGTATTGAACGAAGCTGCTGTTAGAGGTAAAACTGATGATTTGTTAGGATTAAAAGAAAATGTAATTGTTGGTAAATTAATACCTGCGGGTACCGGACTACGTGAGTTTAGAGACTACATAGTTGGTAACAAAGAAGATTACAATCAACTTTTATCTGCTAAAAAAGAAGTAATTGTAGAAGATTAATTTATTTATTGAAAAGTTTGAAGTCCGAAGACCAAAGCTGGAAGCAATTCCAATTTTGAACTTCGGACTTTTTTTTAATCAAAAACAAACACTAACTTTATAAACTTTCATACTTTATAAACTTTAAACTCAAGAAAATGAGCGAAAAACAAAACGACAATCAGTTAAACATTGAGTTAACCGAAGAAATTGCTGAAGGAATATATTCAAACCTTGCTATTATAAGCCACTCCAACTCTGAATTTGTAATAGATTTTATTAGAGTAATGCCGGGTGTACCTAAAGCAAAGGTAAAATCGAGAATTTTAATGACTCCCGAACATGCCAAACGGTTGTTGCTTGCATTACAAGACAACATACACAAGTTTGAAGCAAAAAACGGTAAAATTAAAGACATTGAAGCTGGTGGTATTCCACTCAACTTTGGCGGACCAACTGCTGAAGCTTAGAACTAAAAAAGGGATTCGATTGAATCCCTTTTTTAGTTCTATTTACTTACCGTTTCCACCCATTTACGAGCATTTACAAATGCTTCGAACCAAGGGGTAACTTCATCTTGTTTTTTATCTGTTGGATAATATGGTGCTTGCCAAGGGAAAATAATACGCTCCAAGTGCGGCATCATGGCTAAATGTCGTCCACAATCAGAAACAATACCAGCAGTATTGTATTCCGAGCCATTTGGGTTACCTGGATAATTATCGTAGTTGTATTTTAATGCAATGTTGTAGTCGGTTTCTTCGCCTTCAAACATAAACCTGCCATCGCCATGTGCTACCCAAATTCCTAAACTGCTTCCTGCTAACGAAGACAATAAAACAGATTTATTTTCTTGAACCGTTACCCCCAAAAAGGTAGATTCAAATTTGCCGGAAGCATTGTGATGCATTGATTGTGTTTTTCCTTTAGATTTTACTAAACCCAATTCCATCATCAATTGGCAACCATTACAAACTCCTAAACTCAAGGTATCTTTTCGTGCATAGAAATTATCTAACGCTTGTTTTGCTTTCGGGTTAAACAAAAATGCTCCGGCCCAACCTTTTGCCGAACCCAACACATCAGAATTAGAGAATCCGCCCACAAAAACTATCATGTTTACATCCGACAAATCTTCTCTTCCAGCAATTAAATCAGTCATGTGTACATCTTTTACATCAAAACCAGCCAAGAATAAAGAGTAAGCCATTTCTCTGTCGCCATTTACACCTTTCTCCCTGATAATAGCTGCCTTTGCTCCTGTTTTGTTTTTTCTGCCATGCCCTACTCCATAATCCGATAAACTTCCTTTAAAGTGTTGAGGAAATTTGTAGTATAATTTGTATTCCTTATAATTATTGAAACGTTCAGTAGCATATTTTTCGGTAGATTGATTTTTATCTAACAAGTATGACGTTTTAAACCATACATCTCTTAATTCTTCAATATCAAAATTAAGTTTAGCCCCTTTGTGTTTAATAGTAATTTCTCTATTTAATGTAGGTTTTCCAATAATGTGAGCATGAATTCCTTTTCTACCCAATTCAGACACTACTTTATCGCTATCGTTTACTTGAATTAATACTGCTGGATTTTCATTGAAAAGAATTTTAATGAAATCAGCCTCATCAAACGAATCTAAATTAATATTTAATCCGCCTGAGGTATTTCCGAAGTTCATTTCCAACATGGTAGTAATTAAACCACCCGAAGAAATATCATGACCAGAAAGAATTTTACCTTCTTTAATCAATTGCTGTACAGTATCAAATGCTCTGGCAAAATATTTAGTATCGGTAATATTAGGGGCTATAGTTCCAATTCTATTCACTACTTGAGCAAAAGCGGAGCCTCCCAATTGGAATTTATCTTCAGAAAAATCGATGTAAATTAATGAGGTTTCTTCATTAACCACCAACAAAGGTTCAACTATCTTTTTTACATCGGTTACTTCAGCCGAAGCAGTAATAATTACAGTTCCGGGAGCAACTACTTTATCGTCTTTATATTTTTGAACCATCGACAAAGAATCTTTTCCTGTTGGAATATTCAATCCTAAATCGCAAGCAAATGTGCTAACTGATTCAACTGCTTCGTACAATCTTGCATCTTCACCTTTATTTTTACATGGCCACATCCAATTAGCACTTAACGAAACAGATTTTATTCCGTTTGGCATGGGTGCCCAAACAAGGTTCGTCAAGGCTTCAGCAACAGCCAATTTACTTCCGTTTGTTGGATTTATTAAAGAAGCAATTGGAGCATGACCTAATGCTGTAGCTATTCCAGATTTTCCAGTATAGTCAAGGGCAACAGCTCCTAAATTATTCAATGGCAATTGAATTTCTCCAACCGTTTGTTGTTTTGCCACTTTACCAGTAACCGAACGATCAACTTTATTGGTTAACCAATCTTTACAAGCAACCGACTCTAATTGTAACACTTGATTCAAATATTCTTTCACTTTATTTGAATCGTAATCTACTTCTTTATATTTTACATGCTCCCTAACGTCTGTAATTACTGTTTTTGGAGGTTTACCAAACATATCCTCTATTTTCAAATCAATAGGGTTTTGTCCAGTTTGTTTGTCCTCAAACGTAAAACGATGGTCGCCAGTAATT
This sequence comes from Bacteroidota bacterium, assembly GCA_016183805.1. GTDB lineage: Bacteria > Bacteroidota > Bacteroidia > Flavobacteriales_E > Vicingaceae > Vicingus. The sequence goes on along the minus strand of JACPDX010000007.1, from coordinate 59,537 downwards.
TCACCAACTACATACATTGGAGCTCTTTCCCTATCTGCAATTTCTTGCATCAATGCGAGGTGTTTTTCTTCAATAACCAAGCCCATACGCTCTTGGGATTCATTACCCACAATTTCTTTTGCAGAAAGCGTAGTATCACCAATGGGTAATAAACGTAAATCTATGATTCCACCAGTAGCTTCAACCAATTCAGATAAACAATTTAAATGTCCACCAGCACCATGATCGTGAATTGAAATAATTGAATTATTAATTGATTCTGAAAAAGCACGAATTACGTTACAAACTCTTTTTTGCATTTCTGGATTAGAGCGTTGTATGGCATTTAATTCAATTGAATTGCTAAACTCTCCTGTTGCTACAGAAGAAACAGCACTACCTCCCATTCCAATTCTATAATTATCACCACCAAGAACAACAATTTTATCGCCTTTTTTGGGTGTATGTTTTTGAGCATCAGAAAACTTCCCGTAACCAATACCACCAGCCTGCATTATTACTTTATCAAAACCAAATTTTCTACCAGCTTCTGTATGTTCAAATGTAAAAACAGAACCATTTATCAAAGGTTGTCCGAATTTATTTCCAAAATCAGAAGCACCATTTGATGCTTTGATTAAAATATCTAATGGGGTTTGATACAACCACGGGCGTTCATCCATTGCTTTTTCCCAAGCTCTGTTTTTTTCTAAACGAGAATAAGCAGTCATGTAAACAGCTGTTCCAGCCATTGGCACACTTCCTTGTCCACCAGCCATTCTATCTCTTATTTCTCCACCAGAACCGGTTGCAGCACCATTAAATGGCTCTACTGTAGTTGGAAAATTATGTGTTTCTGCTTTTAATGATAAAACCGTATCTATTTCATTTACTTCAAAAAAATCAGCTTTATTTTGAGTTATTGGAGCAAATTGCATGGCTTTTGGCCCTTTTACAAAACTTACATTATCCTTATAAGCTGAAACAATAGAATTTGGATTTTGTTGAGCTGTTTTTCTAATTAAATTAAATAACGTTGAGGATTGTTCTTTTCCATCAATCACAAATGTTCCGTTAAAAATTTTGTGTCGGCAGTGTTCTGAATTTACCTGAGAAAAACCAAAAACTTCACTATCAGTTAATTTTCGTCCAATTCTTGCGACTACATTTTCTAAGTACTCTACTTCATCATCACTTAATGCCAAGCCTTCTTTTTCGCTATATGTTTTTATGTCATCAATAAATAAGACTTGTTCTGGTTTTTTATCAATGGTAAATAATTGTTGATTTAATTCGGTATAAAGTATCTCCAACATAGGGTCGAAAGAAGCACTTTTACTTTTAACAATTTTGTATTCCTCAACTCTTAAAATATTGTCTATGCCCATATTTTGAGTAATCTCAACCGCATTGGTACTCCATGGAGAAACCATGGCTACATGTGGACCAATAAAAAACCCATTCAATTGCTCTTCATTAAGTTTGGTTGATGCAAGTAACCAATCTAGTTTAGGTAAATCACTTTCCTTTAGCTTTCCTTTAAACTGAACTGCAATAATTTTATTTGAATTATTTTTAAAGAATACAATCATTTTATTTCTAGTAATTTTAGACTCGCGAAGTTAGGAAGAACAAAAATTTAATACGTTTATATTATTATTATTTTTAAAATGATATTAACAAGAAGGAGAGCCTTCCCACCCCCCTCCGAAGGAGGAGCTTTCGTAGAGGATCGAAACTAGTAACCATTAACTAGAAAAACTTCTGTCTCCAAACTTTTTTTTACAACAAACCAACCTTTTGCTTAACTTAACCGTCTTCTAATTAATCGATTAAATTATTATCCACTTTGGAGCTTTCCGAAATCATAGAAGGTTGTTACAACAACAGTCGTAAACATCAAGAAGCATTATATAACTTGTATGCATCTAAGATGTTGGGGGTATGTCTTACATACACCAGTGATAGAGAATTAGCTCAAGACATATTGCATGATGGTTTTTTTAAAGTATTTAAGAAATTTGACCAATTCAATACCGAATGGAATTTATTTTCATGGATTCGACGAATAATGGTGAATACAGCCATCGACCATTTTAGAAAAACCAACCGAATAACCAATGTCGATTTTCAAGAAAACGAATACATTGGTGGCTCTTTTGATGATGTTTCTGAACAGTACAAAACAGCCGATTTATCGCAAATCATTAATATGATACCGACTGGTGCCCGAACTATTTTTAATTTGTATGTGGTTGAAGGGTATAAACATCACGAAATTGCTGAAATGTTAAACATAAGCGATGGAACATCAAAATCGCAACTTTCTAAAGCAAAAAGCTTGTTGAAAGATTTGGTAAACAAATACTATGTTAGATGAAAGATAACAGCAACATAGAAGATTGGTATAAAAACGAACTTTCGAATTACGAAGTAACGCCTGATGAAGGTGGCTGGAATTCTGTCGCCGATAAATTAGATATGTCTGATTCACCTCCTTCATTAACTGAAAATAATATTGAAGGTTGGTACAAAAACGAAATAAAAAACGTTGAAGCTACTCCAGATCAACAAGTTTGGAACAAACTTTCTACAAATCTTGATGTACAAAATGTTTGGACAAGAGTTTTTAATTCGTTAAACCGTTACGATAGAATGATTTGGTGGAGAAATTTCACCCTAAGAACCGCTGCATTATTGATGCTACTTTTTGGAAGTTACCTAACTTACAATACTATTAATCCAAATATTTCAAAGTCTAATATTAAAGGTAATCCATTAACAATTAATAATTCTAAATCTTCAGTTTTCAGTCAACAAAAAACAAGGAACAAGAAACAAAAAACTAGTAACAGTTCACTCTTGACAGTTGGCAGTCCACAGTTGGCAAACAACAAACAACAAACAACAAGCAGCAAGACACCAGTAATTAGAAATAAGAAACCAGAAACCAGTAACAAGAAACAGGAAACTCAAAACTCAAAACCAGAAACTCCACTTTACGCTTCGTTAAGCATGGAAAAATTTTCTCCTAAAAAAGTTGAAAGTATACATTTTGATTTTGAAGAATCTACTATTTATAGCTCAGAACAGCAAGGTGTTGATTTGAATACTAAAACTTTAGAGTTAAAAGAATTTTTGGTTAAAAAAGAAAAAAATAAAATCATTTTTAATGACAAACGTTTTTCTTCGCATTTTGTTTTTGGAATGTATGCCCGACGATTTTATGTTGGATTAAATGGCGGATTTAAAAATCAAAACCTGATTACCAAAATAAAATCAACACAAAATTTGAAAGAACAACAACGTTTAGATTTTGGCTATACTTTTGGTGGAACGATTGGAATTATCATGTCCGACAAACTTAACTTAGAAAGTAATATTAATTTTATTTCAACTTCGGGCTACAACAGAAGGTATGAAATGAACGACATTATTTATAATGAAGATTTGAACCTAAACTACACTACTATTAGTGTATTGGCTAAAAAAATGAGCAACAAATCTACTTTTGATAACAAAAAATATTCCACTAACCTTTTTGGTGGTATTTATGCCGGATATTTAACTTCTGCTAACGTAGTTTCTGGAAATAACACTTACAATGTTTCCAACGAATTTAAAAACCTAGATTTGGGTATAGTTTTAGGCTTAGAACAAGACCGTTATCTAACTAAACAAATCATTATTACACCGGGCATTAGATATACACAAGGTGTAATAAATATTGCTAACGAAAGCAACCCTTATGAAGCTGCCAGAACATTTGCCATTGAGTTTAATATTGGCATGAAATATATATTCCTGAAAAAAAATAAATAATCTAAACCAACCATTTATTCCAATAAATCGTTTTAATATTACACAACGAATAAACAAATGAATATCGTTAAAAACATACTACTTTATACTTGCATCTCTTCAATCTTTGTTTTGCATCCTGGTTTAAATAAGGGCAATAATTTTATTACTGAACTTCAATATTTAGTTTACGGAAACTCACTGGAATTACTCACCAACTCAGAAATCAATACCAATAAATTAAGCATTGTATGGCAATCGGTTGAAGAAAATTCGGAAGTAATTATTTATAGACTCGGAGAGGAAATAAATAAAATTCCATCAGCGACAGGTGAGCAAAAGCTTGTCGTTTATTACAACAATAGAATTATTGGCAAAATAGATCATTACAAATCCACTAAAAACCAAGCTCATAAATATCTTTTGAGTATCAATTCAAAAAGCGATGCCGTTTTCTTTAAAGGAGAGGTTATTGGCCCATCAGCTTTTAAATCTCCTGCAACTACCACATTGCCTTTGGCTTCGTTGTAAAAAAATCCCTTCAATTTCTTGAAAGGATTTTCTACATATTATTATTTCAACTAATCAACCGCATTTAGAGTGTCCGCAACTTTTACAGTTTAAACAACCTTCTTCATAAACTAACGATGGTTCGTTGCAACTTGGACAAATATTTTCTGCTGGTTTAGTTCCATCTGGGATAAATTTCTTTAATGCTCTAACCACACCTTTTTTCCAGGTGTTTAAAGTTTCTCCACTCAAGTGTAAATCATCTACCATATCAACCACAAAGTTTAATGGCATTCCATGTCTGAGTACTCCGGAAATTAATTTAGCATAATTCCAATACTCCTCATTAAAAGTTCTGGATAATCCTTCAATAGTTGTTTTATAACCATAGCTATCTTCGTATTGAAAATCGTAACGACTTTTACCGTCGGCAGCTTTTTCTTTTATTACCCAACCTTTTTGAACATGAGATAAAATAGAAAACGATTCTTTTGCAGCTCCAGTAAACACTTCATAAGGACGACCATCTAGTAAACCAACTACAGCAATCCATTTTTCACTTTCATTATTAAATTGAATAATTTCTGCTTCTAATTTATCAGGTCTTTTTGGTGCGTTAGTTTCTAAAAATTTATTGATAATTTCTTCATTTTCTTTTTTATCGTTCGCCAATAACACACCACTTCTGGATCCATCTCTGTAAACAGTAATTCCTTTACAACCACTTTCCCAACCTGTTTGGTATATTTGACTTACTAAATCTTCAGTACAACTATTCGGAACGTTTACTGTTACACTTATCGAGTGGTCAATCCACTTTTGAACTGCTCCTTGTAATTTCACTTTTTCCACCCAATCCACATCATTGGCGGTTGCACCATGGTAAGGTGATTTTGCAATGATTTCATTTAATTCAGTTTCTTCCATTTTAGAAACTTCCTCAGCGTTGTAACCATTTGCAGTTAACCAAGTCATAAATTTATGGTGAAACACATGGTATTCTTCCCAAGAATCACCAACTTCATCAACAAAATCAACTTTTACTTGTTTATCGTTTGGATTAACTTTCCTTCTTCTTTTATATGAAACCATAAATACCGGCTCAATTCCTGAAGAAGTTTGGCTCATCAAACTTGTAGTTCCTGTTGGAGCAATAGTTAATAAGGCAATGTTTCTTCTACCATATTTAACCATGTCTAAATACAATTGCTCGTCTTCAGCTCTTAAGCGATTAATCATCGGATTTTTTTCTTCTCTAATGGCATCATAAATCGGAAATGAACCTCTGTCTTTAGCCATATCAACTGATGAACGATATGCTGCTAAGGCTAATTTTTTATGAATATCTTCGCAAAAATCAGTAGCACTGCTGGTGCCATATTTATATCCTAAAGCTGCAAGCATATCGCCTTCCGCAGTAATACCAACACCAGTTCTTCTACCTTGAATAGATTTTGTTTTTATTTTTTTCCAAAGATTTAATTCTGTTCTTTTTAATTCGATATTTTCTGGGTCAGCCTCAATTTTTTCAACGATGGTATTTACTTTTTCTAATTCTAAATCAACAATATCATCCATAATACGTTGAGCCATATCAACATGTTTGTTGAATTTTTCATAGTTAAACGTCGCACTTGGTGTAAAAGGATTTTCTACGTAGCTGTATAAGTTAACCGCTAACAAACGGCAACTATCATAAGGGCACAATGGAATTTCACCACATGGATTGGTGGAAACTGTTTTAAATCCTAAATCGGCATAACAATCCGGAATAGATTCATTAATAATGGTATCCCAAAATAAAATACCCGGTTCGGCAGATTTCCATGCGTTGTGAATGATTTTATCCCAAATCTTTTTTGCATCAACTTGTTTAGTGAATTTTGGTTCGGTTGAATTGATTGGATATTGTTGAGTATAAGGTGTGCCTGATTTTACGGCCTTCATAAATTCGTGGTCTATTCTTACCGAAACATTTGCTCCTGTAACTTTGGTTCCATCCATTTTAGCATCAATAAATTGTTCTGCATCCGGATGTTTAATAGAAACCGATAGCATTAAAGCTCCTCTCCTACCATCTTGTGCCACTTCTCTAGTAGAATTAGAATAGCGTTCCATAAAAGGAACAATACCCGTAGAGGTTAATGCACTATTTTTTACAGGACTTCCTTTTGGTCGTATGTGCGATAAATCATGTCCAACACCACCGCGTCTTTTCATTAATTGAACTTGTTCTTCATCAATTTTCATTACACCACCGTAAGAGTCTGATTCTCCATCATTACCGATAACGAAACAGTTTGAAAGGGAAGCAATTTGAAAATCGTTTCCAATACCTGTCATTGGCCCACCTTGTGGGATAATGTATTTAAAATCCTTTAATACCTGATAAATTTCCTCTTCAGAATATGAATTAGGATACTTGGTTTCAATCCGAGCAATTTCAGCAGATAAACGTCTATGCATTTGATCCGGGTTACTTTCGTAAATGTTACCATCAGAATCTTTCAATGCATATTTGTTAATCCAAACATTAGCGGCTAATTCATCCCCTTTGAAATAAATTGTTGCATCTTTTAATGCTTCATCAAATGAATAGGTTTTCATCTTGTTTTTTTTGTTTTCGTCGATTCTTAATGACGATTCGTCAACTTTTTTTGTTGTTTCACTTATTACGCTTGTTACTTCTTTCATTTGTTTCAAAGGGTTTTACTAGGTTATTACTTCTTTACTTTTTAATGGTAAAAATGCTTGTGCAAGTTAGAAAGAGAAATGGCTACTTTCAACAAAAATATAAGCTATATTTTTCAACAGAAAGTTACTTCATTATTGGTGGGACTTCAAGGGTAATTTTATAAAATTTATTAACAATCCATTCTTCATTTCTAAATTTTGTTAAGTAAAAAACATGAATGGAGTATTTACAGTGATAACCAAATTGTTAGATAAAATTAAGCATAAAAAGTTAAAAATAATATTAAAAGATATTTAGGTCTTTTATTCTTTTTAAATAAATTATTCGTATATTTGTAGAATAAAAAATACAAATTATGGAAAATATAGATAATAAAACAGTAGCAGAAATTGTTACAGAGAACATTAAAACAGCTGATGTTTTTAAGAAAAATGGTATAGACTTTTGTTGCGGTGGACACGTATCTGTTCAAGAGATTTGTGCTAAAAAAGGAGTAGATTATTCAAAAATTAAAGAAGAGATTCTTAATGTAGGAAAAACTCCATTAACCGGTCATGACTTTAACTCATGGGATATTGATTTTTTAGCCGATTACATCGTAAACACACATCACAAATATGTAACCGAAGCAAATCAATTGATTATTGAATATTCGGATAAAGTTGCCAAAGTACATGGACATCATTACACCGAAACGGTAGAAATTAATCATTTGTTTCATGAATTGGCGAACGAATTAAATGCCCATATGCAAAAAGAAGAACATGTATTGTTTCCTTTTATTAGGGCAATTGGTAAAGCTAAAAAAGAAGGAACACCATTATCTTCCCCTCCATTTGGGACTATCCAAAACCCAATAAACATGATGGAAGCAGAACATACAGGTGCAGGAGATATTTTAAGAAAAATTGCCGAATTGAGTAATAATTACACTCCTCCTGCAGATGCTTGTAATACGTATAGAGCTTTGTATCATTCATTAGAAGAATATCAAAACGATTTATTTCAACATATACATTTGGAAAATAACATTTTGTTCCCAAAAGCAGTTAAATTTGAACAAGAATTAATGTAAAGAAACCATTCAAGGTTTGATGTTCGATGTTTGATGTTTTTCAACTTCAAACATCGAACTATAAACTTTAAACCATAGAAATGTTATCAAAATCTTGTATATACGCTCTTCGATCAATCATCTATATAGGTCATCATGCGACCTTTAAGCATAAATTCGGTATTAAAGAAATTGCTCAGGAGCTAGATTTACCTGTACATTTTTTGAGTAAGATATTACAGCGGTTGGTTAAACACGACATCGTTCAATCAGTAAAAGGGCCAAATGGCGGATTTTATTTGAATGATAAATCGAAAGAAGTTTCTCTTTTAGATGTTGTTGATGTAATGGATGGTTTAGCATTTTTTACCAATTGTGGACTAGGTTTAAACGAATGTTCGGAAACTCACCCATGCCCACTCCATGACGATTTTAAAATTTATAGGGATGGTTTATACTTTTTATTTAACGAGAAAAAAATATCAGATTTAATTATAAAAATAGAGGAAGGAAACGCTTTTATTAGGAATTTACCCGGCTATTGACAATGAAAAATAAAACCTCGTGCCTCGATTGTTTTAATGAAAATTGTTTTATTAAAAAGTATTGTTCTATTTCATTGATGAACGAAATGGATACCATGAAAATTATTAACCGATATTCAAAAAAACAAATGGTTTTTCATGAAGGAAGTGCTACAGATGGTATTTATTTTATTCAAACAGGAAAAATTAAAGTATTTAAGAAAGGAGCTTTTAATAAAAATCAGATAGTAAGGATAAGTAGTGAAGGTGATTTTTTAGGTCACAGAGGGTTTTCATCGACAAACACTTATCCCGTTTCGGCAGAGGCAATTACCACTTCATCGATTTGTTTTGTAAGCAAAAAATTTTTCTATAAAATATTAGAAGATACTCCAAAATTTACCATTAATTTAATGTTGTTTCTTGCCGACGAATTAAATTACGAAGAATCGAGATTAAGGGATATGGCAGTATTTAATGTAAGAGAAAAAGTGGCAAAAGCACTTTTAATTTTAGTAGATAAATTGGGAACAAATTCGTTACATGAAATAAACAATATTGAAGACTTGAGTCGGCAAGATATTGCCGAATTAGTTGGTTTGAACTCTAATCAGGTTACTAAAGTGCTTGCCGAATTTAAAGAAGATAAGGTTCTTGAAATTGAAGGAAAAAAAATAAAAGTATTACAACAAAAAAAGTTAGAAGACATTGTTTCTATTTAATACATCTAAAAAATACCAATTACGGTTTTTATAAAATTGGTTTCTTGATTTGTTTTCAGAAAGAGGAGGAAGAAATACCTCCTCTTTTTTTGATAAAAATCATTTTTATTCAATATATAACTCACGAAATATCTTAAAAGTTATACCGAAATTTGTATCAAAAAAATACCATGTACAAATCGGTCTCAGCAGAAGAAGCTGTAAAAATTATAAAAAACAACGATAGAGTATATTTACATGCAGCCGCAGCTGTTCCAAAAGCTTTGGTTAAAGCAATGTCGGCACGACATGAAGAGCTAAGAAACGTAGAAGTTTGTCATTTACACACTGAAGGAGATGCTCCTTATGCCAATCCTCTATACAAAGACAGTTTTCATGTAAACTCATTTTTTATCGCCAAAAATGTAAGACATACCCTAAAAGCAGGAAATGGCTCTTACACCCCTGTTTTTTTGAGTGAATTACCTATTTTGTTTAAACGGAATATTATCCCCATTGACGTGGCATTGATTCAAGTTTCTCCGCCCGATAAACATGGATATTGTTCTTTAGGAGTTTCCGTTGAAGCTACCTTAGCGGCAATTGATAATGCAAAACACGTAATCGCTCAAATTAACCCAAAAATGCCTCGGGTTCACGGTGATGGAATTATTCATCTTTCGGAATTAGATACTTTTATCGAACACGAAGAAGATATTCCTGAATTATTTTTGAGCAAACCCAATGAAATAGAAAATAAAATTGCTCATTACATTGCTGACATGATAGAAAATGGCAGTACTTTACAAATGGGGATTGGTTCTATTCCGAATGCCGTTCTCTCTCGTTTAGTAAACCATAAAAATTTAGGAATACATACCGAAATGTTTTCTGATGGTGTAATCGATTTGATACTAAATGATGTGATTAATGGAAATAGAAAAGGAATTAATCCGGGAAGAGCCTTATCTACATTTTTAATGGGAAGTAAAAAACTTTATGATTATGTAGATGATAACCCTTTTGTTGAGTTGCGAAGTGCTGATTACGTTAATGATGTTTCTATCATTAAACAAAACCCAAAAATGGTTGCTATCAACTCCGCTATTGAAATTGATGTAACTGGACAAGTTTGTGCAGATTCGATAGGCTCAAAAATGTATTCCGGAGTGGGTGGACAAATGGATTTTATCCGAGGTGCTTCTTTAAGTAATGGCGGAAAAGCTATTATTGCACTTCCATCGCAAACCAGCAACGGTATTAGCCGGATAGTACCTTTTTTAAAACAAGGAGCAGGAGTTGTGACCACAAGAGCTCATGTTCACTATGTTGTAACCGAATACGGGATTGCCGATTTGTACGGAAAAACCATTAAACAGCGAGTAAATGCTTTGGTTAAAATTGCTCATCCTAACCATCAGGAAAATATTGAAAAATATTATTTTGAGGCTGGAATTACGGTATAAGAAACTTGATGTAACTTCAATATTTTGGTGGAACAACATCATTATATCAATCCAATACAAATAAAAATGGGGATTTTCTAAGAAAATCCCCATCTCGTTTAATTTCGATTAATTCAAAATTATTTTGCAGGAGCAGCTTCAGTAGCAGCAGCAGCTTCAGCAGCAGCAGCAGCCTCAGCAGCAGCAGCAGCCTCAGCAGCAGCAGCGGCAGCAGCAGCCTCAGCTTCAGCAGCAACTTGTGCATCATAAGCAGCAACTGAATCAGCAACAGCTTTTTCTTGTGCAGCAATTTCTTCTTGACTTGGTCCGCAAGCCACTACCATTAATGCTATCATAGCAACTGGTAAAATCATAAATTTTTTCATAGTTATTAATTAATTTTAGGTAGGCAAATGTATCTCTAGTTTTAAACATTAATAATAATTTGTAATAATTTTATTAACTTAATTATTAACAAGTTACAAAAAACATATTGTCGCACCCTAAAATTTGAACATAAATTTTTTCTTAAAATTGGTTAAAAAATAGATTTGTTAAAAAAATGTTAATTTACATTTTAGCAAATTAACAAATAAGGGCTGACTTTTAGATTTCATCGAACAACAAAATTATCTGATTCTACTTCTGGTTAAGATTATAAAAGAGATAAATCATATTTTGAATAAATAAAATGAATTTTTGAAGAGAAATTCAAGTTAAATATTTATTTAAATATGATTTAAATCAATATTTCAACTTCTAAATAGCAGATTTTAAGTTGAGAACAATCATTTAAAATATCGTTTTATTGTTGTAAAATTGTTTATTAATATTAAAAAATAATTCACACAAAATATGAAACTACTTAAAAAATCAATTTACGTTTTAGCATCGGTTGTCATGCTAAGTTCGTGCGGTAATAATAAAAATGAAGTTAACGATGGTAACGACGTAAAAATGACAACAGAAACTACCAACAATACTCCTTTAGGACAAGCCTCTGTTGTTGATGAAACTTCTGATCCCAATATTCTGCAAGTAGCAATTGGTTCGAAAGACCATTCTACTCTTGTTGCGGCGGTACAAGCTGCACATATTGAACATATTTTGGTAAATGCCGGACCTTTAACCGTATTTGCACCTGTTAACGCAGCATTTGATGCTCTCCCTACAGGAACGGTTGAGGATTTACTTAAACCAGAAAACAAAGAAAAATTAACAAACATTTTAACCAGACATGCTGCTCCAGGGTCTTTCGATAAAAAAGCATTAATGAAAGAAGCTACAAAAGGAAGAAAAATTTATACTGCAACCGGAGATTACCTGGAAGTTACGGTTGAAGGTGAAGATGTTTTTGTAGGAGGAGCTAAGGTAATTGGCACTATACAAACTTCAAATGGAATTATAAATGTGGTTGACAAGGTAATTTTACCAAAATAATATACATTCTTTAATTAAGTTAGGTTTAAAAGACCTTTAATTCGAACGAAAATGAATTAAAGGTCTTTTTAATGTTAATGAATTTGAATAAGCACTTAAAAATCCTTTTTATTTGCTTTTAATGCAATTCTACCAACTGGCAAAATAACCCAAAAAGACAATACTACAAATGATATAATCATTCCTAATAAAGTACCAAAAAACTGTTGAAATACTGCACCGGTATAGCCAAGTAAGGCTGAGATATCGAGTTTAAGTATAATTAATATTCGAGATAAATCAATAGGATTAAACATGGTGGCAAATAATGAAATTTTATCCAATGGATATTCGTTGAATATAACCAATGATATTAAAAATAATCCATCGTAAACAACCGCTAAAAACAACCACATTAAAATTGCATAACCAAATCCTTTAATTCGATTTTCATTAGATAAAGCAATATTAAAAGCCAATGCAACAAAAATAAAATTTAGAAATGTACCGGTAATCAGTAATAAAACAAAATCAAAAATAGCTGGTGAGTTAAATAGCCCATAAATTACAAAAGGAACTCCTAATCCTAATACCAAACTTAATGCTAAAGAAAATGACACTCCTAAATATTGTCCTAAAAATATCCGATTTCTTTTTATGGGCTGAGCAAGAAGTAACTCGGTAAATTCTTTAGAATTGTAATAATACATTACGCCAAAAATTGTACCTATCAACGGTGTTAAAACAATAATAATGTTCATTAAAGTAATAACTGCTTTATTGATGTCGTTGTTTAAAAATAATAACACAAAACCTAAAGCAAAATAAAATGCAAAATATACGTAACTCCAACGGCTACGCATTAAATCGTAAAAACTATATTTTATTATTTTAAACATTTTCTTTAGTTAATAAGTGAGCAATAGCATGTTCAATATTGGTTTGATTGGTTTGATTTTTTAAATCAGCCACACTTCCTCTAAAATATATTTTGCCGTCTAATAAAAACACAATCTCATCAGCGATTTCTTCTACTAAACCCATGATGTGAGTGGTAATTATTAATGTTTTGCCTTTTTCCTTTTCCTGTTTTATGATTTCTTTTAAATGAATTAATGCAACAGGATCTAATCCATTTGTTGGCTCATCTAAAATAATTAAATTGCTATCAAACATAAAAGTTAATATGATATTCACTTTTTGTTTAGTTCCGCCGGATAAGTTTCCTAGTTTTTGATTTAAAAAGGGTGTCAAGCCAAAAAGTGTGATTAACTCATTTTCGTTAGATTTTTTAGGCCGTAAATTTTTAACCATTTCTATTAATTCTACCACAGTTAAATTTGCAGGAAAATTTGCAATTTGAGGTAAATAATTAATTTCGTTTCTATACTCCCACTGTTTTAATACTGAAATATTGTCAATTGTAATTTCTCCGGAATTCGGAATAACCATTCCTAAAATGCTTTTTATTAGCGTTGTTTTTCCTGATCCATTGGGTCCTAAAACGGCAAAAATTCCACCCGATTTTATGTCTAAATCTAAGCCATCTAAAACGACTAGCTTACCAAATTTTTTTGTTAAGTTTTTTATCTCTATCATCTTAAACTATTTACAATTCTATAGGTTTCATCAATGGTTTTGCATCTATTAAATTGTCGGGGGTAAAAACCGGCGATACTTTTTCTGAAAAATTAATTATATCTACGAACAGACTTCGTAACAAAATCAAAGTCTCAGGAGTATTATTTACAATGTATGAGAATAATTTTACCGGGCGATAAGCTACATCTCCTATCCCATTTTTATCCAAATCATAACCTGTATAATCGCTCCAATAATTTGCTTCAAATTTGTTATCGTTTAGCTTACTATTGTAAGATAAATCAAAGGCATTACTCACAAAGTTATTGAACTCGAATATGTTTTTATAACACCCGCCCCTAAATTTTAATGCCCAACCGTTTCTGATAAAATGATTGTTTTTGTAACTAATTCTATTACAGCCTTCAATGTTTATTCCAATGGTATTTTGTTCAAAAATATTATCATAAATCTCAGCATCATTAATTTCTTTTAAAAGCAAACCGTAAGATGCTGCACCCCAATTAAAATGAAAGGTATTGTGATGCATTTTTATAGATTTAGAAAACATGACAGCCACTCCTGCACCATTTTCTCTAAATTCATTGTGATGATATTCATTGTTATTTGAAAACATAAAATGTAAACCATACCTCACATTATTTTGGCTGGTATTATTAGAAATAAAGCTATTATTTACAAATTCTAAATAAACACCATCTCTCATGCCTTTAACAATATTTTGCTCAATTCTTAAATTTTTACATTTCCATACATGAATACCATTACCAGAAGTTGTTTCGTTTATTGATTTACCGGTTATTTTATTGTTTTGTATTAAACCAAAGTTGGAACTTTGAATAATAAAGCCATAAAAAACATCTTCTAAAACATTATTTTTTATGTTAAAATTTGTACTATTCGAAACATATATAGCTGCAATCTCTTTGGTATAACTCAGCCCTACATTTTTAAAAATAAAACCTGAAATAACAAAATCAATTGCTTTTGCCGCAAAAATACTTTCTGTTTTATTTTGTCCATCTAGCGTGGGATAATCTTCTCCGATAATGTAAATTGATTTATCGACATTGATTTTAGTTTCTTTATAAATTCCTTTTTTTACTGAAACAGTATCTCCATCTTTTGCCAAAAGAATAGCTTCTTTTATTGTTTTTATTTTACACGACTCACATACTTTAATTGTGTTTGCTTGTAAGCAAATAGTAACCAATAAAAATAGAATTAGAAAAAATCTCATTTTAGTCGGAATATTTTGATTTTAATTGTTCCCATGAAAATATTTCCCCACCATTTTCTTTTAAGAACTGATTTGCAATTTCTGGGTCACCGGAGTCGGTCTTGGTAACATCACGTCGGCCGTGTATGCGGAAGTCGCGAGCGGCCGCGAATCATACGAGTATCAGCCGCCGCCGAATGTCTTTTTGCTTGTGGCAACAGAACTCGGAATCTTCGGGCTCATCATTTTTTTCTTTCTCAAGCTTCATCATCAAACATTCAACAGCATCAAAAACATAAGCTTTTCCCTTTTTTGTAACATATTGAGCTGCATGTGTTTTATCAACAACAGTCATATCACAATTAAAACAATGGTCATTACCATAGTTAATTTCTTTAGGCTCAATACTACACGATGTAAATGAAGCAAGCAAGCCAAGCCAAATTGATATTGCTAAGATATTTTTTTTCATTTGATAAAATTAATGATATGATTTATAACATATTAAAACGAGCACATGTAACATGTGCTCGTTTTTTTTTAGAGACCCTAACTAATTTTTTATTTCTTTTTTACTAATAAAAAATGCCAGAAATGACAAAAGCATACTGCTGGCCATCAAATACGCCCCAATTGCAGGAAAGGAATAAACTTCAAAGTTTAAAATTTTCTTGTAACCAAAAAAAGGAGGTTGGTATCCCATCGGCAAACCGGTTACAGGGTCTGTTATTTTTAAAATTGCATTAAGGTCAAGGTTGTGCCCATAAATAAACAACCATCTATAAAAATCATACAAACCTGCAATTCCTAAAATAACCATGATAATTAACCAAATTAAGTACAATTTGGGTTTGCCTATAAATCCAACTATCAATGCTAAAACACTCATAACACTTACTACTATTGGAAATATTATAAATTCTAAAAGGGGTTCTACATTTCCTTTTATTACATTTTCTTTTGATGGTAAATGTGCCATGCCTATGTAATGGTTTAATAAATCAATGTTATTTACATCATAAAATTGAACTCCGTCAGACAGGCGGTTAATGTGAATATTCAACCCTAACGGTTCAGGATATTGAGGAGCTATTAAGGTGATTTTCCAAATTGGAAAGAAGAATAATGACCCCAGAAATAACCCTGCCAGAACCATTAATATTTTTGATTTTTTCATTGTATTATTTTTAAATAAACTAAATATAAAGACCCTACTAAAAGACAAACTAAAAAAAACGGATAACTAGTAGTTATCCGTTTATTCTCTTTAACTTCCTAAATAATTATTGTCCCGGAATATCTCCATCAAGAGTATATGTTAAAGGTGTATTAGATCCTTTTGCAGAAACTCTAACATAACCTTGCATTTCTTGATGTAATGCAGAACAGAAATCTGTACAGTACATAGGCCAAATACCAACTTGTTTTGGTTCCCAAATTGATGTAGCAGTTCTACCCGGCATAATCAACATTTCTGAAGTATTAGCTCCAATCATAGCAAAACCGTGTGGCACATCATAATCTTGTTCCAAATTAGTAATATGGAAAAAGACCTTATCACCTACTTTTACACCTTCAATATTATCAGGAGAGAAATGAGAACGAATCATCGACATGTAAACATGTACTTCATTACCATTACGAACAACTTTGGTTTCGGCTTCACTCTTCACCGCGTAAGGATGTTTGTTTTCTTCTAATTTGTATATTTTTTTTGATTTAGAAGAAATCTTATCTGCTGCAATACCTGCTGCATAATGAGGTTCTCCAATTGTTGGAAAATCTAATAATAATTCCAGTTTATCACCAGAAATATCAAACAATTGAGCAGACTGACAAACTTCCGGACCAGTTGGTAAATAACGGTCTTTTGTTATTTTGTTCATTGCAATTAAATACTTATCATCTGGTGTTCTAGAGTTACCACCCGGTATCATTAAGTGACCTACAGAATAATAAACAGGGTGTCTATCAATAACTTTAAGGTCTTTAACATTCCATTTTACAACTTCAGAAGAAATAAAGAATGTGGTATAGGCATTACCTCTTGAATCAAATTCAGTATGAAGAGGTCCTAATCCCGGTTGTTCTAATACGCCATAATTAACGGCTTCAAATTTAAGGATTGGAATACCGTAAGCATCTCCATCAAAAGCTTTAGCCTCAATAGCTTTAATCATTTTTGAGAATGAATGAACAGTCATTGCAGCAGCTAATTTACCACTACCTATAATGTATTCACCTGTTGGGTCAACATCACAACCATGAGGTGATTTTGCAGTAGGCAAGAAATAAAATGCTCCGGGAACATCTTTAGGATCGACAACCAATACTTCTTTTACCATTACACTTGTAGCAGTATGTTTATCATTATCCCATTTGTTATGTGCATAATTTGTAGGTTGTTTAGTACCACCTCCATTTGCAACATATTCTTCAATTTTTTTCCAGTTAATTGCAGCAATAAAATCTTTATCGTTTTGTGATGCATTTACTTCTAATAATGAATTTGCCTCCTCAGTATTGTAAGTGGTAAAGAAGAACCAATCGTGCGATTTATCCCTTCCCGGGTGACATTTATCATAATCAAATCCCGGCATACTGATTTGAAAAGAAATATTCATATCCCCACTCTCTTTATCAACTTTTAAAAATGAAAGAGCTCCTTTAAAATTCCCTTTCATTTCACTAATCGGCATATCTTTTTGAGGAAATGGAACCGCAAAACGAGTACCTGCAACAACATATTCAGTATTTTCAGTTACGTATGCAGAACTATGATTTCCAGCTGAATTAGGGATTTCAATAATTTCTTCCGTTTCAAAAGTTTCTAAACTAATACGTGCTATACGTGGTGTGTTATTTTCGTTAATAAAAACCCAACGGCCATCTAAACTTCCATTTGTTTGTGAAATATCCGGGTGGTGAGCATCTCCCCAAGGAATAAATCCGTGAGAAGTATTTAACATTGGCTTGGTTTCTTCATTGTAGCCATATCCTTTTTCAGGATCTTGAGAAAAGACAGGTATTACTCTAAACAATCTGCCTGAAGGCAAACCATAAACAGACAACTGCCCACTAAATCCACCGGAAATAAATGCGTAATGAGAATCGTATTCTCCCGGTGCAACATATACTTTTTCGGCCGCATTACCGGACAGAGCTCCTTTTGATGTTCCTTTGTCTTTATCACTACCCGTTGGTGCACAGCCAAAAAAGGAAGCAAGTATAAAGGCAAAAGCTAGTTTTACTATTGTTTTCATATTGTTAAATTTTATTTATGTTTGGTTATTAATTTTTAGTTCTAAAAAATTCTAAAACTTTTCTTGCTTCTTCTTCAGTTAAATTTTGATTTGCCATTGGAGCATTATATTCTGCTAATAATTTTTTAGCAATTTCATTTTTTTCAACCATTTCAACCGGATTTAAAATCATGTTCATAATCCATTCAGGTGTTCTTCTGGTTGTTACTCCTGCTAAATCGGGTCCGATGTATCTTTTTCCAATTTTATGGCACGCAGTACATTTTGCGGTAAAAATAGCTTCTCCTTCAGTAGCCATCGCAGTATTAACATCGGCTGTTATATCTATTGATTTAATTGGTCCGATGCCTTTATCAGACATTGGATCTGCAGGTGCAGCATTTTCTTCTACTTTTACCTCTGTTGTTTTTTCTTCTGTGGGAGTACTTCCTCCACAAGAAAACAATGTAATTACTACTACTGTTAAGACTATTAATTTTAAATTCATCATAATTATTTTTTTTTAATTTATATGTTACGCAACAACAAAATTAGATATTATATATCATAATAATATGATATATCTCTTTATTAAAACTTCTTTTTAGCAGTATAAATTCTGATATATATCATATAAAAATCGATTTTATGGTATAAATAATAACATTTAAATTATTTAACTACTTCAAATCAAATTTTCAATCTGTTTAATCTTCAAAAACTGCCATATACCGCTACCAAATAGAATTTCGGAAAATATCTAGCATTTTGGTTGCGGCATTACTCATTCTAACCATCTTTTCTCCCGAAAAGCTGCTAAGTTTGAGTATATTTTTGGTAAATTTGCATTCCTTAAAAAAACTTATGGATAAAATAGTAGGAGTAGAATTAAGTCACCGTTTTGCCCCAATAGCAGTAAGAGAAAGATTAGCTTTAAATAAGGAGCAAACCAAAGCTGCTATACAGGTTTTAAAAAAACATTACAAAGAAGTATTTATTATTTCTACCTGTAACAGGTTGTCGATATACGCTTACGGCAAAAGCCACAACGAAATTGTTGATTATTTTGACACTTTTGGTAATTACCGTCAGTATTTATCTATTTTACCAGACAGCGAAATTGCCATCATTAATTTATTCTCAACAGCCGCAGGACTAGAATCTCAAGCAGTTGGTGAACATCAAATAAGTGGTCAGATACGCGATGCACTGGAAATAGGAAGAGAAGAAGAATCCATCGGACCTGTTTTAGATGAATTAATCCGTCAGGCGGTTCATACCGGAAAACGTGTTAGGATAGAAACCAATATCGGTAAATTCTCTGCTTCACTTGCTACTGTTGGATTTGAATTAATAGAGCACCATGGTTATAACTTTGGAGAATCTACTTTTCTATTGATTGGAACCGGAAACATGGCCAATTTAGTGGCTACTATTTTAGACCGGGCTACCATTAAAAAGTTATATATAGCTAGCCACGACATGGAAAGAGCCCAAGAAATGGCCAAAGAATGGAATGGAACGGCTGTAGAAATGCAAAATATACACAGTGCATTGGCAGAAGCTAATATTATTGTTGGAGGAACTCAAGGAGAAATTAATTTACTCCACGAAGAAACCATGGCAGAAAGCAAATGTCCCAGAGCAAACTTTGCTTTAGAAATGGGTGGTAGCAAATTATTTTTAGATTTTGGTGTTCCACGAAATTTTAACCCGGATTTAAAAACCCACCAAAACATTTCATTATACGATTTAGATGACATCAAAAAAATAACGTATGATGGTTTATTAAAACGGTACGACGAAATTCCGCAAGCACGTAAAATTGTAAATCAGGAATTGGATTGGTTTATGATTTGGTTAAAAAACAGGAGAGTTGCACCGGTTATTGAAGCCTATTGGAGCAATCTGGAAGAGTTGAGAAACGAAGAATTAAAATGGTTAATCCCTAAAATGGGTGATTTATCCGATCATCAAAAAGAATTACTGATGCGTTTTTCGCATCGGTTATTAAGAAGAATATCGAGCCCAACTATAGATGGGATCAAAAATATTGCTCAAAACATTCATTTAAAAGACAATCCTATTAATACCGCCAAACAAATTTTGGATGTAAATAATGTAGATATTTTTGTTCCAAAACGTAAAATTATTGTTGGAACAAGAGGAAGTAAATTAGCAATAACTCAAACCAACTGGGTGGTAGAACAACTTAAAGCTATACAACCTGATTACGAGTTTGAAACTAAAATTATTAGAACAAGTGGCGATGACGGAGATATTAGTGTGGTTGGTGCGTTTACCTCAGCATTACAACGCTCGATGCTTGCCGGAGAAATTGACATTGCCATACACAGTTACAAAGATATACCAACCGAAGAAGTTAACGGGCTTAGAGTTATTCCAATAACTGAACGAGAAGATTACAGGGATGTGTTTATCTCCAAATCGGGTAAAAAATTAATGGAATTGCCCAAAGGGGCTACCATAGGGACAGGAAGTTTACGGCGTTCGGCACAACTAAAACAACTGAGACCCGATTTAAACTACAAATTTATACAAGGCAATGTTGATGGGCGAATCCATAAAATGGAAGCCGGCGAATACGATGCTATTATTTTGGCTGCCGCCGGATTAAAAAGATTAAACATGATTGATTATGCCACAGAAATATTAGACATTGATGTAATGTTACCTGCTGTTGGTCAAGGTATTTTAGGATTAGAAACCATCGATAAAGAAGGTCATGTTTTAGATTTGGTAAAAAAACTACGTCACGAACCTACAAAACATGCTGCAGATGCCGAAAGAGCTTTTTTAATTGCTTTGGGTGGGGGATGCAATTTACCTATTGCTGCTTTTGCAACGGTAAAAAATGATGACATAGAAATACAGGGTGTTTTTGCTTCTGAAAGTGGAGAATATTTTTCGAGAAAAACCATTAAAGGTAAAGTTGAAGATAGAAGAGAACTGGCAAGAAATTTAGCACTTGAGTTAAAAAAAGAAATCGATTTAAAAAAAAAGGAGCAACTGAGTGAAATTCCCACTAAATAATGTTACGGTTTTAATACCTCGACCCATTGAACAAAGTAATGATTTTGCCGAAAAATTAACCAAATTAGGTGCAACTCCTGTTATTTTTCCACTCATTGAATTAAAACCCATTAATCAAGAGCTTTTAAAAACAACTTTTTCAAAAAATGAATTTGATTGGATAATTTTTACCAGCGGCATTGCCGTAAAATGTTTTTTCGAAGTTATTCACTATACTAAAGTAACATCCAAAATTGCAGCTGTGGGTTCTCAAACCAAAGCATCGATTGAAGAATTGGGTTTAAAAGTTGATTTTATTCCTTCGGCAGCAACTGCTCAGAAACTGGCAAAAGAAATTCCTGTAAAGAAAAACGAAAAAATATTAATTCCACGATCAAAAATTTCGAACGATACTATTATAGATATCTTAAAACAGAAAGAAGTAAAAGTTACTGTTGTAGATACTTACGATAACACACCCGTTGATTATACCAAAGAAGAAATTGAAGAAGTATTAAACACTCCGATAAATGTGATTACCTTTACCAGTGGTTCTACGGTAAACAACTTTATGAATTTAATTCGTAAACACAAAATTAAGCTTAGCAACATTCATAAAGTCTCCATAGGCCCTTCGACAACTGCAGAAGCTCAAAAAAGATTTTTAGACATTGATGCAACAGCAGAAAACCATTCTATTGACGGAATGATTGAAGAGATTTTAAAAATTTACGCTTAAATCGTTTATTTTAGTTACCTTAAACTCCGTTCTTCTGTTTTGTTGGTGTTCTGCTCTTGTACAAACAATATCATTCGCACAGTGGTTAACTAATTTTTTTTCACCATAACCTTTGTAGGTTAATCGTTTTTTGTCAATACCGCTTGCAATTAAATATTGTACCGCTGCCATTGCACGTTTTTCGGATAAAATCAAGTTATATCGGTCGTTTCCTCTTGAATCGGTATGTGAACCCATTTCAATGTCAATTTTTGGATTATCGACCAATATTTTTACCAATTTATCCAATTCCAAAGCTGCATCCGGTCTGATGTTCCATTTATCGAAATCGTAATAAATATTTTCTAAAACAATCGGTTTGTCGATTACAATTGGTTCAACTTCAAAATCGGCATAAAAATCTTGCGAATATTTTAACCCAACGGTCGAAATTTTATCGGTACGGGTAAAACACCCTATTTTAGTACAATACAAATCGTAATCAGCTTCTGGTTCTAATTTTAAATTAAAGTTACCTTTAGCATCACTCACCATGTTAATTAGTTTTCCGGTTTTGGCGTTGGTTATTTCCACCCTCACCCCTTGCACACTTTTTTGAGTTCCTTTTTCGCGGGCTCTACCATACAAATTAAATTTGGGTGGAAATTTATCAAAAGCATACATGTTGTCGGAGCCGTTCCCTACCCTTGACGAAGAAACAAAACCGGTATTACTGCTTTTTTTGCTGATGTTGTATCCAAAATCGTCTTTCGATGAGTTTAGCGGATAATTTAGATTTTCGGGTTGAGCCCAAACCTCGCCCGTATAATACGTGATAAATACATCCAATCCTCCCATCGAATTATGAGCATCTGATGAAAAGTATAACGCATCGTCGGTATGAATGTAAGGGAACATTTCGTTTCCTTTTGTGTTTACAATTGCTCCCAAATTTTCGGGTTTCGACCAACTATTATTTTCCAAAGTACTTTTGTACAAATCGGTTCCTCCAATACTTCCAGGCATATCAGAAACAAAATACAAGGTTTTTTCGTCGGCAGACAATGTTGGATGACCTACAGAATAATCATCACTGTTGTAGGGAAATTCTTCCAGGTTTTTCCATTTCCCATGTAAAAGCTGTGGATTCATCCAAATTCCATCTTCATCTTTTTTAATTTCATACAAATCCAAATACGTATTTCCTGTCCACTGGCTTTTTTTTCTGCCCGAAAAAACCTCTTTATCGGCAACAAAAACAGCTCCATCCTGATATTCCTGAATACTAAAACTATTGGTAAACTCGTTGTAATTAATAGGATATAATTTGTACAAAGTGGTATCTCTGTACCTGTCGTTAATAGATAGGCACGACGACAACAACATTTTAGCAACGGCATCTTCAGAATAATCTGCTAAATATTTTTTAAAGTACGGAATAGCTTCTCGGTGTTTTCCATTAGCCATCAGTATTTTACCATAATTAAAATAAATTTTTGACGAATGATTTTCACGTTGTACTGCATTTTCGTAGATTTTCTCGGCAGCATTTATGTTGTTCATTTTATAATACGACTCGGCTAACTTCTCTTCTACATTGGCATCATGAGTTTTATTATACGCTTTTTGATAATGATCGATAGCTGACGAATAAGCAAGGTTATCGTAATAATAATTGCCTTTTCTAACGTGGTATTCAGTGGAACAAGCAATTAATGCCAGCACCACTATTGCGAATAACACTTTTTTTATTGCCGAATTTTTCATGATATGAATTTTTAAAACATTAAAAGAAACGAGGTGTTTTTACTTTAGCCAAATCTTTTCCTAAATCGATCCCCAACATAATTTCGTGTGAACCATAAGAGTAATTATTGAGTTTAGACAACGTAAAATCGTACGAATAACCTACTCTGAAAAATAAATTCGTTTGATATTCAAGAATTATGGCTATCGCATCACTTGACCGATAAGACACTCCTACCCAATAGGTTTCTTTGTACAAAACACTTAGGTTTAAATCGGCTTGCAATGGTGCGTTTTGCAAGTATTTTGCTAAAAATGAAGGTTTTAATTTAAAATCTTTTGCAATATCAAATACATATCCTCCGGTAAGTAAATAATGACGACGTAAAAACGATGATTGAGTAAGGTTTAAGCTAAAATCAACGCCATCCTCGTAAGCGAATAAAGTGGGTACCGAAAATCCCAAATAATACTTTTCGGCATAATAATAAGCTCCTGCACCAAACTTTGGCAGTGTTTTACTGGATAAATCGCTTTCAAAAACTTCATCTTCATCCCAAACCGTTAATTCGGTAAGTTTTGCACTATATTGTGAAAACCCCGCATTTATACCAAAAGCAAGTTTTGAAGTCTCATTTACTCTTATGGCGTAGGAATAGTTAAACACCATCGTATTTTGGCGATTTACTCCAATTCGGTCGTGATAAAATACAGCTCCTAAACCCATGTTTTGATTTGGAAGTGGACCATCAATTGCTAGTGTGCCTGTTTTTGGTGCCCCATCAAGACCAACCCATTGGTTTCTTAAGGTTATCGTTGAAGACCAATAGGGATGTGAACCCGCATAAGCTGGATTTAAATACAGACCATTAAACATATACTGTGTAAACAAAGGGTCTTGTTGAGCTTTTACATCTGAGATATTAAAAGCTACTATTGCTATGATTATTACAATTTTCTTCATGACTATTAATTTTATATGGTTCATGGTTTTATCTTCTTAAATCAACATATCCTGTTAGGGTAATATTTTCGTCAGAGAATGCTTTGAATATTACAAAGTAGGTTGCATTTGGTAAAGGCTCTCCTCCTGAGTTATTACCATCCCATTCGTTGGTGTAGTTGGTTTTTTCATACACAATATTTCCCCAACGGTTAAATACCGTAATTTCATTTTTAGGGTAAGCTTCCACTCCTTTTACCACAAAATAGTCGTTGCTTCCATCAAGGTTAGGAGAAAATCCTGATGGCATTTCCAATATATATGGTTGGATTAGTTTTGCAGATACATAAGCCAGACAACCATTTTCATCGGTAACAATTAAGGAATATTCACCGGCAGTTAAGTTATAAACATCAGCTGTTGTTTCGCCATTCGACCACAAGTAAGCAAAAGGAGAAACTCCGCCAAAAACAGTTGAAGTAATGTGTCCATCATTTCCTCCGTAAAGACTAATATTTGTTCCTGAAGAATATTCAGAAACAGCTAATGTAGCATATAATGAATCGGGTTGATTGATGGTTAATGCTAAGTTTACCTGACAACTAAATACGTCTGTAACAGTTACAGTATAACTTCCAACTGTTAAATGAGAACTAACTGCCGTTGTATCTCCATTTGACCATTGATACATATATGGAGCGTTTCCACTTCTGATAAATACATCAGCAGCACCATTATTCCCTCCAAAACAAGAAACATCAATAGTGTTTAATTCAGCCACTAAATTGGATAAAGAATTAATTGTACCCGTAAATTGATTGGTACACAACTTAGCATCGGTAACCGTTAAGGTATATGTTCCGGCAACTACATTGTTTAAATTTAATCCTGATGTTCCGTTTGACCACGAATAAACATAAGGAGTAGTTCCGCCTGTTACCTGTGCCTGAATTGAACCATTTTCCGCATTACAAGTAGCATCGTAAACAACCGTTTGTATCATTAACGAATCAGGTTGGGTTAAAGTAGTTGAGTAACCAATCACACAACCATTGGCATCGGTTGCAGTTACCTGATAAAAGCCAATCGTTAAATTAGTGATGTCTTCGGTAATTTCAGTACTGTTCCACAAATAAGTATATGGATAAACCCCACCACCAACTGTAACGTCTATAGCTCCATTGTTTCCATTAAAACAACTCACTTGTGTATTGATAGCATTAATAGTCAACACATCTGGCTGAGTAATGTTTGTTTGTGCAATTGCAGAACAACCACTTGCATCAGTAACAACTACCGAATAATTGTCTGGAGATAAGTTAAAAATGTCTTCAGTTATTGCTGAATTGCTCCACAAATAAGTATAAGGTGAAGTTCCGTTGGTTACCATCAAATCAATACTTCCATCATTAAAATCGTTACAACTTACATTTGTAGCTTGAAGGGTTAAAATTGGTGTAGGATGAACTGTTACATCAAATGAACATTGTGTTACATTGTTATGAATATCAATCGCTTCAAAAGTAATGGTTGTTACACCAACCGGGAAAATTGAACCGCTTGATAATCCTGCAATTTGAGTCATCGATAAAATTCCACAGTTATCAGATACAATAGGATTGTTAAAGTTGATTAGTGAATCGCAAGAAGCTATTGGTGAAGGGCAAACTACAATTGGTGCTTCGGTATCATTTACCGTAATATCAAATGAACAATTTGAAACATTACCTGATAAATCTGTTACTGTGTAGGTTACTGTAGTTGTTCCAACATTAAAATAATCTCCTGTGTTATGAGTGCTGACCATGGTAGCACTACAATTATCGGTAAATGTTGGAGGTGTCCAATTTACAATTGCACCACAATAACCATTGTCATTACTTATCATAATATCTGCCGGACAATTAGAAATAATCGGTAATTCGGTATCTATTACCTCTACGGTAAAAGTACATGTTGAACTATTTCCTGATGTATCAATAACTATCCAAACAACGGTTGTTAATCCGGGATTAAACACCACACCATTTAAACTTAACCCACTACCAGTTGTAACACCGGACAAAGAATAAGTTATTGAAGCAACAGTACAGTTATCTGTTGCTGTGGCATCCCAACCTAAGCCAACATTAATGTATGTACAAATACCTGTGTCAGACGATACCACTTGATTGCCTGCTCCACAGCTTATTATGCTTGGGTCGATGTTATCGATGACGGTAATGTCGTAACTACAGGTTGCGGCATTGCCAACGGTATCGGTTACTGTCCATAGTACATGCGTAATTCCTGTGTTGAAGTTTACTCCGTTTAAGGTTGTTAAACCTGTGCCTGTGGTTACTCCTGTTAATGTTGCTGTTATTGAACTTATGGTACAATTATCGGTGGCTGTGGCATCCCATGCTGTTGTGGTTTGGGTATAGTTACATTCTCCTGCATCTACATTTATGGTTTGATTGCCTGCTCCACAAGCAATGATGCCTGGAGATGTAGTATCAACTACAGTTACTGTATATACGCATTGATCTGTATTTCCAAGACCATCAGTGGCTACCCATGTAACAGTAGTTATTCCTGAATTAAAAGAAACTCCATTTAATGAATTTCCTGCTCCGGAAGTTGCTCCGGTTAACGTATATGAAACATCACTTACCACACAATTGTCTGTTGCAGTCGCATCCCAAGCAATATCTGTAACGGTATATTCGCAAGAAGTAGTTGAAGATGGTACTATTTGATTACTCACACAGGTAATAACAGGATTAGTAATATCAACTACTGTGGTTATCACAATGGAATCTAGCTTAGTACAACCCTCGTTATCAGTTATCGTAACATAATAAGTTCCCGCATAAAGATTCGATAAATCTTCATTTGAAGAAGTAAACGTTGAAGGTCCTGTCCACGCATATTGATAAGTTGGTGTACCACCACTAACAGTCAAATTTAAGGCTCCATCATTTGCACCTAAGCAACTTACTTCGTTAGTCATTACAATAGTCGAAGTTAATTCAGCCGGAATGCTAATTGGGTAATTTGTTGTGATACAACCTTTACCATCTTTAACAGAAATGTTATAGTTGGCATTTACTGGTAGATTAATTACATAAGTACCCGCAGCAGCCCATGTTAATCCTCCATCGGTAGAAACTTGGTATAATCCTCCGTCGCCACCTGTTGGATTTACAGTTACAGGAATTGTTGTTGCACCTTGAGGAATACAAGGATTAAAAGTTGCTGAAACGATATTTACGTTAGAATCTATTGTTAATACGTAAGCAAATGGTGAAAGACATCCGTTTGCATCTTTTGCCCAAACTTGGTAAGTTGCACCTACTGTTAACGTTTTAGTATAAACTCCCAACGGTTGAAATGTAGCTTGATTATCATAAGAAATTTGATAAGGACCACCTGTTCCACCTGTTACTAAATCAACTGTAACGGTTGTAGTTGAAACTCCGGGTGTAGGGCAAGATACCGTAATATTTTCGATAAAAACAGTATCCGGCTGATTGATATAAACCTGAAGGGCAGAAGATTGACAACCACTTCCATCAGAAAATTCTATTTCATATAAGCCACTGGCTAATCCTGAAACATCCTGAGTATTGTTGGTATAACCGGAAGGTCCGTTCCATGAATAATTGTAAGGCAAAACTCATCCAGAAGGAGTAATATTTATAGACCCAGCCGAATAACCATTACACAAATTATCAACATAAGTATAAGTTGATGTTAATGCACTTGGTTGAGTAATTCCAATACTTCCTGAGGCGGCACATTTATTTTCATCTAAAACAGTAATAGAATATGTTCCGGGTTGCAAACCAACTAAATCTTCGTAGTTAGCAATTGGATTTCCTCCAGTAGTCCATAGATAGCTATAAGGAAAAGTACCTCCAGACACGGTTAAATCAATGGTTCCATCTTTATAACCAAAACATGAAATATTTGTTGGTATTAATCCTAAAGTAAGTAGATTGGGTTGACTAATGGTAAATATTTTAAATGTTGTACAATTTGAGGCATCAGTAACCGAAACCGTATATGTACCTTCAGCTAACCCCGAAACACTTGTTACATTTGTAGCTCCGTTCGACCATACAATATCATAAGGAGGCGTTCCATGAGCAATAACTAAACTAGCTGCACCATCTGATAAACCATTACACGTAACATTAGTGGTATTAACCGCTAAAATAAAGTTATAGCATGGTGGTTGATTGATTAAAACACTATCATTGAGTACACATGAATTATCGTCGGTAATAGTTAAATAATGTACTAACCCTCCTACTGCGGAACTTAAATTAGACGCTGTTTGAGTAATTTGTCCACTAGGTGTCCATAAATATTGGTAGTTTGGCGTTCCACCCAAAGGATTTGCCGTAGCACTACCATTTGAACCGCCAATTGTAGTAACATCGGTATGAATTATGGTATTAGTCAGAATAGTAGGTTGCTGAATAGTTACTCCGGCAACATCAATACAACCTACACTATCAGTAACAGTTACCGTATAATTTCCAGCCGATAAATTTGAAGCGTTTTGTGTGGTTTGGACAGGGGAAGAATTCCATTGATAGGTATATGGAGTAATTCCTCCAACAGGGAAAGAAGCAGCTGTACCATTATTTCCTCCATAACAACTAACATCAGTTGAATTTGCAGTTACATTAAACGCTGAACAAGTGGGGTTATTTACTACAACACTTCCCATAACACTACAACCATTTGCATCGGTAACAGTTACAGTTGCTATACCATAACACAACGTATTGCTTGTAGTTAATGTAGTTTCCAGATTACTCCATAGCACGTTATAAGGAGGTGTTCCTCCTGAAATATTTACTGATGCATTACCATCACATAATCCATCGGCACTAACATTGGTACTCGACATTATCAAAACCAATTGTGTTGGATTTGAAAGGGTAATTGAAGCCCCTGATGCACAACCAAAAACATCTCTAACCATTACACTGTATGTTCCTGATGAAGCTAAAATTGACGGAGAAGAGGCTCCTGTACTCCAAGTGTATTGATATGGGGATGTACCTCCTGTTGCATTTGCAAAAACAGTTGTTGTTCCTCCCTTACATAATATTGGTGTGGCTGTAGGATTAACAAAAATAGTATCAGAAAAATTAATTACCACTTGGTCGTTATCGTTTACACAACCGCCTCCTGCTCCTGTACTTGTTAATGTTAATGTTACCGAACCATTGCCAATTTCAGTTGCAGTAGGTGTATAAGTAGTTATTAACGAATTTTCGGAAGGATTATATACTCCATTTCCACCACTCCATACTCCTCCTGATGCATATTGAACTTGTCCTGATAAAAAAGCAATTGGACTTGTAGCACAAAGAGTTTGATCAATACCGGCATCTACAACTGGAGGATTACCAATACTAACGGGAACAGAAACATATTTGGCTGGGCAAGTAGCAGAACCTAAACCATCTGTAACTTCAGCAGTATAAGTTCCAGCTGTTACAGCTAAATAGGTATTGGTAGTTGAAACTATGGTTCCAACACTATTTTTCCATTTATAAAAATAATTTCCGTCGCCACCTGTTGCTGTAGCAGTTAAGGTAACTCCACTCCCACCTGAACAAAATGAAGCAGGATTTGGAGTAGCGGAAATACCCAACTCACTAAATGTATATAATCTTACGGTATCAGTAGAAATATACGTTCCACATGTTTGAGCCTGAGGAGTTCCCGAAATTTGATAATCAACCCAAGCCGGTGTAGATAACCCTGGACTGAAAGATGGCGTTGGGCAGTTTGTACAACTTAATAATGAATTGTAAGCACCCAGAGTAGTATTTCCGGTAGATGAATTGATAGATGTGATGGTAATGTTATTTAAACCAAATATTTCCAATGGCAACGAGCAACCTACTCTTGTTGAATCATCAGCAGGGAAAATAGGTTTTGGTATTTGTTTAAAATAGTAACGGTTTTTATTTTTCCCGGGTTTATAATACGTTACTTTTAAATAACCGGAGGAATCTAAAGTAACACAAGTGGGAGCTCCTGCATCAATGAGTGGACCGCAAGAACCCGCAGTTAAAGAATCACCACCGGTAACAACATTGTATTTTGCGGCATCTCCAGGTGGATTAGCACCGGAATAAATATCAACTTCAATCATTGCTACGTCCGGGTGTGCTTTAACGTAGAAAGACACATAATTTTCGTTTGAACTTGCATTGCCACAACATTGTTTTGCTCTTTCAACTTCGGGAGTAATATACATACTATCCGGATCTGACGATAAATCGATGTTAAAATGCGGCACACCAGTATTACACTCAGGTAGTTTTGTAATTTGAGCATAACTATTTCCGTAAAACAGAAAGATTATCAATAACAATATTCCTGCATTTTTAACTGTTGTTCTCATAATTATAAAAATTATATTTATAGTCTACTTCTTTTTTATCTTTATTAAAAATAAAGCACAGATCATGAGTAATTGATTTTAATTGTTTCCACTTTATCCTGCCTAAACAAATTCGAAACTAAATTTTCAAAACTTAAATTTGTGGTAAATGCAATCACCAAATCTTTTTTGTTTTGTATTTTAATTACACAAACACAACAAAGGTGGTTAATTAGTAGCCATCCGAAAATGACTATCATCACTGGGGTTGAATAACTGTTATCACTGGTTTTACATGACTTTTGTCAGGAATAAAAAAATAAATCGGGCATAAAAAAGCCCCAACGCAAATGCGTTGGGGCTTGGGTATAATTTTGGTATTTCTTATTTTTAAGCGTTTACAACTGCAATATCAAACTGAACCAAATTAACAAATTCATTAATTCTTTTCTGAACTTCATTTTCGGTTAAATCAACCAAACGTTCGGTACCAAATTTCTCTACACAAAAAGAAGCCATCGCACTTCCATGAATAATTGCTCTTTTCATGTTTTCGAAAGAAATGTCTTTTGTGGCAGCCAAATAACCAATAAATCCACCGGCAAAAGTGTCTCCTGCCCCTGTTGGATCAAAAACATCTTCTAAAGGTAAAGCCGGTGCAAAAAATACGCTCTTATCATCAAACAACAAAGCTCCATGTTCACCTTTTTTAATGATTAAATATTTTGGCCCCATGGTTAAAATCTTTTTAGCTGCTCTAACCAATGAATATTCACCGGATAATTGACGAGCTTCTTCATCATTAATAGAAAGCACATCTACCAGTTTTAATGTTTCTTTTAACTCCTCCATTGCAATATCCATCCAAAAATTCATGGTGTCCATTACAATCAACTTAGGTCTGTGGTGTAAGTTATTAATTACTTGTTTTTGAATAGCCGGAGCTAAATTCCCCAACATTAAAAACTCACAATCCTGGTAGCTTTCCGGTATTTTTGGATTGAACGTAGCTAACACATTCAACTCGGTAGCTAATGTATCACGTGTATTCATATCGTTATGATACTTTCCTGACCAAAAGAATGTTTTTTCGTTTTCACGAATTTCCAACCCGTCTAGGTTAATGTTATGATTTCTCATCATTTGCATGGCTTCTTTAGGAAAATCGCCACCAACAACAGAAACAATGTTTGCTTTTTTCAAAAAATTTGTTGCTGATAAAGCAATAAAAGTGGCAGCTCCACCAATAATTTTATCGGTTTTCCCGAAAGGAGTTTCAATGGCATCAAAAGCAACTGTTCCTATAACTAGTAGACTCATATTTATATTTATTTTTTTGCAAATATATTGTATATTTAAAAACTTTCAACTAATATTGCAGCCCAATTAGAATTAAATTCCTCCTTAGCTCAGTTGGTTAGAGCATCTGACTGTTAATCAGAGGGTCCCTGGTTCGAGCCCAGGAGGGGGAGCAAAGCCTGATAGCAATATCAGGCTTTTTTATTTATGAGCTCCTTTTTTGCAGCATGGATTCAACTTTTCATAAGCCGCAGGGTTTGCAGGTAGTTCGTCAGCATCATAACCTGTTTCTGTAACTGCTTTTTTAATTTTTTCCGGTGTCGTTTTAGATGGATTATACTCCACTGTTAAAATTGAAGTGGGAACATCTAAATTCGATTTTTTCACTCCTTTCTCATAAGCCATTGCTTTTTCAAGTGTAAGTTTACACATGTCGCACTGCGAAGATGTTTTAATACTAATTGTTTCTGTTTTTTTTGCTTTTTGAGAAAAAGCAGTGCTACTCATCATTAACACCATGGTTAACAAGATTAATTTAATTGAATTCTTCATTTTTTTTTGTTTTTTAAATTATTATTAGTTGATTATTTTATTCTAAATCGAAAGCCTGTATATATCATTCTACCAAAAACTGAACCCCAAATTAAAGAGGCATCAAACTCGGCACTGAACGGTTGTTGAGCTGAAATGATTGGGGAAGGTTGTTTAAAATCTGTAAGATTTTCTATTCCTACATATATTTCAAACTTTTTAAATGCTCTGGTAACTTGTGCATTTATAGTAGTAAATGCAATCGACTTATCTGATAACTGGTTTTCGGGCAAGTTTATACCTGTTGAAGGCAATCGACCCACACCAAACCATTGAGCAGTAACATCAAATTTCCATTTGTCGAAGTTTGTGAAATAAGCCAAATTGGTTAAAACCCTATGTTTTGCCACTAAAGGTTTATCTCTTAATCCATCAACGTAGGTTGTTTTAATTTCATACCATTTATATGCAGCTTTAAACTCTATTTGCTTGGTTAAACTAACTGAATATTCAGCTTGAAAACTGTGTGAAAACGATTTTCCAGATAAATTATAGAAAGAAATTTCTCTGGGGTTTTCGATATCAACCACCACTTGATTTTCAAAATCGGTAAAGTAATAATCTAAATCAAAGGTCATTTCTTTCTTCCATAATTTAAAATGATGAGTAAAACTTGTCCCGTAATTCCAAGCAACTTCTGGCAATAAATTATTATTAACTATAACCGTTCTGGCACTTGACATCACACCTGCATTCTCAATAAATGGATTGGCTGTTCTATAACCTCTGCCAAATGAAAAACGAAGAGCCGAGTATTCGGTTAAATCATATTTATAATGAAATCGAGGTGTAATACAATCACCATACAAATTATGATAATCATATCTTAAACCAATAACTAACGATGATTTATTTTTGATTAAACTATATTCCGTAAAAACACCAGGTACAATTTCTTCTCTGCCAAACAATGAGTCATTGTAATTATTTCGATAATCATCGTAAACCAGGCTTGAACCAACACGAATAGTATGATCGGTATTTCCAATTATGGTTTGGTAAATGGTGTTAATGTAAGCACTCTTTTGTATGGCATCAAACTTTTTTAAGCCATAGGTTGAATTGTGTTCATGATAACGGGCAGTAGTAATGATGCCAATACTTTTATAAGGTTTAGTAGGAAATAAAAATCCATTTTTAGTAAACACTTCTACCTGTTTAGATAACACATTAATTTTAAACGGAGTTACAATTTCAGCAGAAGCTTGTTGTCCGGCATCTATTTTATCGTAAACCCCTCTAAAACCAAATTGAGCAATGTGTTTTTCTCCCTGATACTTCCATCGGTTAAAAAAATTATACTGGCTTTTAATAGGCAAATCCAAAAAAGTATCGTCGTTTTTATCGAAAGCCAACGATTGATTACTTACGTGAGCAAATTGCATGGTACTCCATTTTTTATTTAGCTTTTGTCCGGAATGAACATTAAATTCGACCCTACTTCCTTCACTAAAATAACCATTCACAAAAAGCTTATCGGTATTATCTGGTTTTTGTAATTCAATGTTAATTTGTCCTGTAATTGATTCATAACCATTTACAACACTACCGGCACCTTTTTTAATTTGAATTTCTTTTGCCCAAGTTCCCGGAATAAAAGTTAATCCAAATGGTGCTGACAATCCCCTAACAAATGGCATGTTCTCAATTTGAATTTGTGTGTAAGCTCCATCCAAACCCAGCATTTGTATTTTTTTTGTTCCGGAAACAGCATCGGTAAAATTTACATCAACTGAAGCATTGGTTTCAAAACTTTCCGAAATATTGCAACATGCTGCTTTGGTGAATTCTTTTTCAGACAAGGTTTCAGTATGTATTGGTGAAATCAAGCTTACTGAACTTGTTTTTTCGCGTTCGGAGATTTCAAAAACTGCTAATTCGATGTCTCTTTTTAATTCTATTTTTAAATTAGATTCCTGTTTATTTATTAGTAGTGTATCGGATTGATACCCCACATAACTGATGATTAAAGTAGCCGGATAACTTGCCGGAGGGTCAATTTCAAATTGCCCGTTGTTATCTGTTACCGAGCCACCCGAAACATTTACCCAATATACATTAGCTCCCGGAAGGTACTCTTTTATATTTTTTGATTCTACGGTTATTTCTTCGTAAACTTTACCCGATATTTTTTGTGAAAAACTATTTTTTACGAGTAAAATCAATAGAAATAAACTAATTATTTTATATGATTTCATGATGATAACCTTTAGTGAAAACTAGAAATAATAATACTCAATCTATCGGCTGACAGATTGAAATACTCATTATTGGTTATAATCTAAATACTTGAATAAATTTTAATAAAGTATACCCACTGAGAGGTGGAGAAGAATTGGTGTAGAAATTTGCAAACGATGTAAATAAAGGAATTTTTATTCCTGAAATAAAACTCCCCGCAAATGGAATTGAAATTAATTGTATACCTGTTGATGCTCTTTTTACTAAAGTCTGATATTCAAAATCGAGGGTAACGTTATGGAAATCGCAACATTTTTGATGAATAGTGTTCTCTCCATTTACTGGTGAGCAATCTTCAATTTCTACTAAACTATAAATAACTTTTCCACTTAAAAGGCACTTCATTTTATTAATACTGACATTGGCAGAGGAGGCCATTACCAGCAAAACAAGGAAGTACGCAGCAATATGTTTAAATACAATTTTCATAAAGTTGAGTCAAAGTTAAGTAAAAAAACACATGTTATTTATAGGAATCCAAAAGCAGATTTATTTAAATGATATTTTTGGATTAAATATTATTTAATTTCACGAAAAAAATTTAAACCTATCTTATGAAAACCAAATTAATTTTAGCATCATCTGTTATTTGTTCGTTATTATTTTTAGCTTCCTGTGGAGGAAACCAAGAAATCGAAGAAAACCAAGAACCTGCTTTTGAAATACAAGCATCTTTAACTTCACTTCCTTATCAAAAAGCTTATTTGTCGGAGTATAAAGATGGCGAAATGGTAAATCTGGATTCAGCTGATGTAAAAGATGGTAAGTTTTCATTTAAAGGTAAATTAGATTTACCTGAAGTCAGGTATGTAAGTTTTAATGAAGGAAAAGAAAAATTTTCTGTATTTGTTGAAAATAGCAAAATTGTAATTAGCGGCTCCATTTCCAGCCCTGATAGTATTAAAATAACCGGTTCAGCTTCTCAAAAAACAGTTGATGAATTTAAAACAGGGTTAAAATCACACGAGGCTATTCTGAATGGAATTGTTGATAGATATTACGCTGCAGAAGAAAAAGGAGATGAAGAAGCGATGAAAAATGTTGATGCTGAATATTATGCTGCTGACTCCGTTAAAAATATTTACATCGAAGATTTTATAGCAAAAAACAATTCCTCAGTTGTAGCTCCTTTTTTAAGTTTACGATACTTATTAAGTGGTTATGAAATTGCTCAAATTGAAACTTTAGTTGCCTCATTTAAAGACGATGCAAAAAAATCTGTTTACACTACCAACATTACTGATCGTTTAGCAGTTCTTAAAAAATCTCAAGTTGGTTCTCCTGCTCCAGAATTTTCGATGAATGATTCAGACGGGAATCCAATTGCACTTTCTTCATACAGAGGAAAATATGTATTGATTGATTTTTGGGCATCGTGGTGTGGACCATGTAGAGCAGAAAACCCAAATGTAGTTGCTGCATATAAAAAATTCAACACAAAAGGATTTGACATTTTTGGGGTTTCTTTAGATGAAAACAAAGAAAAATGGTTAGAAGCTATCCAAAAAGACGGATTAATCTGGAAACATGTAAGTGATTTGAAAGGTTGGGGTAATGCTGCTGCAAAAATTTATGGTGTAAATTCAATCCCTCATTCAGTATTATTAGACAAAGAAGGAATTATTATTGCTAAAAATTTAAGAGGTGAGGAACTGATTAAAAAACTGGAAGAGGTTGTAAAATAAGCTACTCGTCATCAAACCGACCGTAATCAAGCGATTTATTCACTTTTTTTCGAACCCATTTGGGTAGTGTTCGGGTTTCCTTATATTCAATTAATATCTTATAAAGTTTCTTTTTTCTGTACTTCACCAATATAACAGAACCATTTACAAAAAACGGAAAACTTATTGCCGACATACCAACACTAAACACCGGGAACAATGGGAAAAATGCTGCTGTTATCGGAAAAATAGTCATTTGCCCTATTGCTGAATTATTTCTTTTGTCAAAAAAAATATTGATAACCGTTGTTGAAGTATCGTTTACAGAATAATTTGCAATAAAATCATTATATTCTAATTTCCTAGGTTTGATTGTTGTTGAATCGCTATGGTTTCCATTACACCAAAAACTTGTCCCAAGAAAAATAAACAGAAAAATTATTTTTTGCATTCGTTCAATTAATTTTTACGAAAATATTATACATCATACGGGGTAAATTTCTGCATTATTTTTTTGTCGGAAGACCGAAGACTAAAGCCAAAAGTAACTCTCAGTTTCCGTCTTCAAACTTCCTGCCTTTTATTTAACTATCTCACAAAAATATCAAACCTATCTTTTGGACGTTCTGTTACTCGCCAGTTAAAGCCTTTTAGCGTAACATCTTTTGGTGAGGGTTCTTTTATAGGGTAAAGCGTAGCTTCGGGGTCTTTTATAAAGGTTAGCGACGAGAGTTTATTGTCATCAATAAATATGAGCATGTTGTTGCCTTTTGCTTTATTTACTCCAATGTATTTACCATCATCGTCTCTACCATAATAAATGGTTTCTGCATTTTGCATCACTTCAATTTTATGCAATTCGTCGTTTACAAAATAACCAATCATACTATCTCCCTTTATTTGGTTAAAATGCTCGAATAAGGAGTCAGCTTTAGAAATAATGAAGGCATCGTTATTCAAATAGATGGAATTTATTTTTTTATCTTTCATCAGTAAATAAATAAATTCAGCCGTTAATTGGTTTTCGTCCGACCATATTACCGGGTCGTTAAAAAAATTAACCGTAGAATCTGAAAAATTGTACAATACCGAATCAGCTTTTCCTTGCATGTCGAGTTTATAAAACTTTACATGATTGTAAGCAAATAAATTTCGAATGGTATC
This sequence comes from Bacteroidota bacterium, assembly GCA_016183805.1. Lineage (GTDB taxonomy): Bacteria > Bacteroidota > Bacteroidia > Flavobacteriales_E > Vicingaceae > Vicingus. The sequence continues at coordinate 21,553 of JACPDX010000007.1, read as the reverse complement.
GGTTTGATTTGGAATAGAATCGTTTTTAATAAATTGTGTTGAAAGCTTAAAAGTGTCGGCATGCATAAACAAGGTATCGTCAGTAAAAAGCTGTGTTAACAACGCTTCTTTGGTAATCATCACGCTATCTTTGTTTTGGTAAAGATGGATTAAATCACCTTCTAATAAAATATTTTCTATCGTATCGTTTATCGAACCATTGCACAATATTTCACCAAATCCGGTTTTTTTCTCGTAGTACAAGGTGTCGCCTTTTATAATTTTTTTATCGGAATAGAGGTAGGCATTTTTAAAGAACTTCGATACATCGGTTTTGGTGTTGTACCAACCATTTTCACAATAAATAAATTGGTCTTTATTGGTAATAGTGGTTGGCCCGTAGAAATAGGTGATTTTTGAATCAGAATTATACTGCATGGTATCACAATCAATAGTATATTCGGGGTTAGTTAAAAGCACATCTTGCTTAAAAAAGAAAGACTTGGTATCCGGATAATAATAGCCTTGTTTACTAGTTAACGTATTGTTTTCTTTTTTGCTGATTAATGTTCCTCCACCAAAATAATAAGCTACATTATTTGCCCTGTCATAATCCAAATAATTGGTGGTTAGCGTTACGTCCGTATTAATTAACCTAATATTACCTCGCAACAATGCTTTTTTGGTAGTTCCGCTGTAATTCAACGAATCGCCAAAAAGCTGGAGCGAATCGCCTTGTGTAATCCTTACCCGACTAAAGGCATCCATGCTGTTGGTTTCGGAATAAAAATAAGCACTGTCGCAAAACATTAAGGCATCGTCGTGTTTAAACTGAACATTTCCGATTAATCGTTTGGCGTTATTGCCTAGTGTTTGGTCAAACTCTAAACTGTTGGCGTTTAAAATTTCTATTTGGGAAGTTTTTTGGGCAAAAGAAATTAAGGTGATTATAAATAAACAAGAAGTTATCACCCCTCTCAATCTCCCCTCGAGGGGAGAAGTAAAAAATCCTCCCTTGAGAGCCTGTGCTGAGCTTGTCGAAGTAGAGGACTTAGGTGGGTAATATTTAAAAATATTTAAAATCATTTTTATCGTTTGAAAGATTTATGAAGTTAAAAAAGAGAGTTGCCCGCAGACGATTTATAATTAGCGATTCTGCCTCCCGTTTTTTAATTTCACATCTTGTTCTTTCTTCATTTCGTTCGTTACAGTTTGCCAAATTGTTTGTCGTGCCTCACTTATCATTCGTGCACTTGGGTGTGGAACTGAAAATATATTGTAGTCCCAAAGTTGTCCAGAGTGTCCTTTATATTTACCTTGATTGTCGTAATGTTGATTAATATTCTTTAAAGCTCCAAAACTATCAAGCACTTTCAGGTTGGTACTACCTATTGAGAGTAACCAGGGTGGATTAATGAAATGAATATATTTCTTGAACAAAGACAATGAAAGTTTGTAGTCGTCTGATGATAGATATTTTGCGGTTGGCGTCCTAAAAAAACAAAGGTTAGTATAATTGAAGTTGATAGATGAAATGTTAAGCCCCCAATCCTTTTCAAGAAACTGTTTGCTTCGTTGTATGAAATGATATTTAGAAATATCTGAACCATCAGGCATTTTTGTTTGTGCGAAAATGTTGTCGCCTCACAAACCGCATAGTTCCATTCTTTCCCCATTTCCTTTTGTTTATGATAAACAGGGCTTTGTAGAAATTTTTCTTTAGTGTCTGCAAGCAGTTCATCAAAAAACTCATTAGCTGATTTGTCCACGATGCGTTATTTGTTAATGAAATGTTTTACCTTATAATCGTATATTTCATTAATGCAGCAATGATATTGAATTGTTTTGTCATCAAGCTTTTTGAAATGGTCATTATCATCTATAATTTGTGCTAAAGTCAAATCTCTATTTCTTTTTAGTTCTGTTAGGTATGCAAAAATAAAATTTTGATATTCTTTATTTTGTTTATAAAGCATGTCGTTTTCTATATTCTCCTCACAGTAATTTATTAGAGAGGTTAATGCCTCTATATTCTCAATTTGTTCTTCGTCGGCTTTTGTCTTGACTTGTTTAAGGATATCTTGATTAAAAGAAAGATATATAAAAGTGTAACCTAATTGTTTACACGTGTTAACTTTCGTTTCAAAATCTTCCCAAGCTTTACTGTTAAAACTTAAAGGTTGTTGAATGTAATAAATTGCATTCAGGTCGTCAATAATTTTTGTCTCCATTGTCTTAAATTTCAAGTTTCAAATGTTGTGCTAAAGGTTCTCACAATTACCTATATCTCTATTATAGAGGAGAACTTATGCAAAAACCTTATCTCTCATCAATGTTTGAGTTCTATCCGGACCAACAGAAACGATAGATATAGGAACGTTTAATTCCTGTTCTAAGTATTCAATGTATTGATTTAATTCAACAGGCAACTGGTTAATGGAAGCCAATTTGGTTAAATCTGTTTTCCAGCCTTTCATTTCCACATAAATAGGTTCTACTTTTTTAGAAACAATGTCGTAAGGCATGTAATCTATTACTTCGCCATCAATTTTATAATGTGTACAAATTTTAATGGTACTGAATGCATCTAACACATCAGCTTTCATCATAATTAATTTGGTAACACCATTAATCATAATGGCATATTTTAATGCGGGTAAATCAATCCACCCACATCTTCTTGGTCTTCCTGTAGTTGAACCGAATTCGTGACCAGCTTTACGCAATAATTCGCCTGTTTCATCTTCTAACTCAGTAGGAAAAGGCCCACTTCCAACCCTGGTACAATAAGCTTTAAATATTCCCAACACTTCACCAATTTTATTTGGAGCAACTCCTAATCCTGTACAAGTTCCGGCAGTTGTGGTATTTGATGATGTTACAAAAGGATATGAACCGAAATCGACATCCAGTAATGTTCCTTGAGCACCTTCAGCTAAAATGGATTTATTTGCTTTAATGGCATTGTTTAAATAATGTTCGCTATCAATTACCGATAATGATTTTATTAAAGCAACCCCTTCAAAAAACGCAGGTTCTAGCTCTGCTAAATTGTATTCAAAATCGTGAAATTTTAAAATCTGCTTGTGTTTCTCTACTAAAGTATTGTATTTATCTTTAAAGTTGGTTTCAAAAATATCTCCAACTCTCAACCCATTTCTACCCGTTTTGTCCATGTAGGTTGGTCCGATTCCTTTTAACGTTGACCCAATTTTCTCTTTTCCTTTTGATGCCTCAGAAGCAGCATCGATTAGTCGATGGGTAGGTAAAATTAAATGTGCTTTTTTAGAAATTACCATTCGTTTGTTAACATCAACTCCTAACTTCGTTAATGCATCAATTTCTTTTTTAAGAATCACAGGGTCGATTACCACCCCATTTCCCACCACATTCATTACATTGCTTCTAAAAATACCTGAAGGAATGGTGTGTAAAACATGTTTGATGCCATCAAATTCTAAGGTATGCCCGGCATTTGGACCACCTTGAAATCGAGCAATAATATCGTATTTTGGAGTTAAAACGTCAACTATTTTTCCTTTTCCTTCGTCTCCCCATTGAAGACCTAATAAAACATCAACTTTCATCTATATTTTTTATTTAATCAATTCTAATTTTGCATTTTCAACACTATCTTTAATGTTAAAAACACTGTTTAATTTAGTTATTACCAATAACTTATTAATTTTTTCAGGGACATTTACCACCACCACATCGCCCCCATTGTTTCTGACTTTGGTTAAAATTTGAATAAAAATGCTCAATCCGGTACTGTTTAAATAAATCATTTCGGCTAAATCAATGATGATGTTTTCAACGCCCTCATTAATCTCAAATTCGATTTCATTAAAAAGTTCTCCAACTTGTTCTTTACCAATTAAATTTCCTTTTAAGGAAACAATTAGCAGGTCATTTTCTTTTTTTATTTGATATGAAAAACTCATTGTTCTTGTTTTGGTTTTACTGCATAAAAATTTAACGAATGATGTAATATTTTAATATTAAACATTTCTTCCAGCGTAGCTTTTATATTTTGAATTCTTGGGTCGCAAAACTCAATTACTTCTCCATTACTTAAAATAATATGGTCGTGCTGCTTAGAACCGTGTGAACGTTCAAATTGAGCGATATTGCCACCAAACTGATGTTTACGTACCAGGTTAGCATTTAATAAAAGTTCAATGGTATTGTATAAAGTGGCTCTACTAACTCTATATTTTTTATTTTTCATGGTGATGTAGAGCTCTTCTACATCAAAATGGTCATCACTTGAATAGATTTCTTGAAGTATAGCATATCGTTCGGGCGTTTTTCGATGCCCTTTTTCTTCTAAATACGTAGAGAAGATGTGCTTAACTTTATCTTGTAATTCTTCCTTTGAACTCATGTGGAGTTGTTAAAGAGTAAAATTAACTATTTAAAGAGAACATTAAACAAATTGTTGAAAAGTTTGGTTTAATATAGTTGTAAATTTGAGGTTTGTCCCACCCCGATCATCCCAAAGGGAGGGAGTTTCTCCTCCTTCGGAGGGGTTAGGGGAGGCTCTTCCGACTTCTACTTATCCACCCTTTCAACTCGTGTAACCCCGTTTAATTTAGCAAGTTTTTTTATTAAATTGTTTAAATGTTCGGTATCATAAACATAAACTGTAATCATCCCTTCAAAAATTCCATCATGACTATCAAAACTTATCGAACGCATGTTTACATGAAGTTCATTAGATATTACTTGAGTAATGTTGTTTACGATACCAACATCGTCAATTCCAAGAATTTTTATTCCGGCTAAGAAGGCTATTTTTTGCTCGTCAATCCAACGTGCTTTTATTACACGGTAAGCGTAATTAGATAACAATTGTACTGCATTGGGGCATTTTGTTTTATGAATTTTAATTCCTTCGTTAATGGTTACAAAACCAAAAACTTCATCACCCGGAATGGGGTTACAACAGGTTGCTAATTTGTAATCGAGCTGCTGCATGTTGTCGCCAATTACCAACATTTCGTCCGATTGGACTTTGTCTTTTTTAGTAGTTAAACGCTGACTAAAAATATTTGTAACTCTTGATTTGATAGACCTTTTGGGTTGTAAAACACCTTTTTTAACCTCAAATGCTTTTAAGTGATTTAAGTCAATTTCGCCTTTTGCAACTTTGTAATACAAGTCGGTTGGTGAACCCACTTTATAATAGGCTTGCAGTTGCTTTAAACTGATGTTTTGATAGGCAATTTTTAATCGTTTAAATTCTTTTTCTAAAATTTCTTTACCCGTTTCGGCAACATCTTTTTTATCATCATTTAAACATGCTTTAATTTTTGACTTTGCACGATGTGTTTTAACAAAACCTAACCAATCTTCTTTCGGGCGTTGTTTTGCGGATGTTAAAATTTCTACCTGATCGCCGCTTCTTAACTCATAACTTAACGGAACCAGTTTGTTGTTTACCTTAGCTCCCAGACAGGTTTCGCCAACTTTGGTATGAACAGCAAACGCAAAATCTAAAGCACTTGCTCCGGCAGGTAAATTTTTCATATCTCCATTTGGAGTGAAAATAAAAATTTCTTCGTTGTAAAGATTCAACTTAAAGTCATCAATAAAATCCAATGCATCGGCATTATGATTTTCCAAAAGTTCCTTTATCTGACCAATCCATTTGTCGAAACGACTTTCCTCTCCTCCTTCTTTATATTTCCAATGTGCGGCAAATCCATTTTCGGCAATTTCGTCCATACGTCTCGATCGAATTTGAATCTCCACCCATTTACCTGTAGGACTCATTACTGTTGTTTGTAACGATTCGTAACCATTAGCTTTTGGTACCGAAATCCAATCTCTTAATCGGTCGATGTTTGGTTGATAAAAATCAGTAACAATAGAATAAGCTCTCCAACAATCTGATTTCTCATTGTGAGGCTCCGACTCTAAAATTATTCTAAGGGCAAATAAGTCATAAACTTCTTCAAATGGGACTTGTTTTTTTTGCATTTTATTCCATATCGAATAAATTGATTTTGGTCGTCCTTTAATTTCAAATTTCATCCCATTTTCTTCCAATGCTTTTTTTATCGGCAATGAAAATTTATTGATAAAACGGGTTCTAACTTCTTGTGTTTTTTGAAGTTTGGTTTGAATTTCTTCAAAAGCTTCAGGTTCTTTTATTTTTAACGACAAATCCTCCAACTCCGTTTTAATGTTATGTAAACCCAAACGATGTGCCATTGGGGCGTATAAAAACAGCGTTTCAGATGCAATTTTAAGTTGTTTATCTCTTTGCATGGAACCTAGTGTTCGCATATTATGCAAACGGTCGGCAAGTTTTATTAGGATAACCCGAACATCTTCTGAGAGCGTTAATAATATCTTTCTGAAATTTTCGGCTTGAATGGATGTATTAAAATCAATTACATCCGAAATTTTAGTTAATCCATCAATAATTTGAGCTTCTTTTTTGCCAAACATGTTAGTAACATCTTCCAACGTAAGGTCAGTATCTTCAACCGTATCGTGCAACAACGAACAAATGATTGAAGTTGCTCCCAACCCAATTTCTTCGGCACAAATTCGGGCAACGGCAATTGGGTGGTAAATATAAGGTTCGCCCGATTTTCTCCTCACATTTTTATGAGCCTCGTAGGCAACATCAAACGCTTTTTTAATTCGAGCTAAATTCTCAGGAGTTTTTTTACAAAACTTAGCCGAATCAAGCATGGATTGATAGGCTTGTTCTATTTCAAATTTCTCTTTTTCTAAATCTATCTCCATGGTAATTTTAACAATTTTCGTATTTCCAGTTTCTTCGTTTGCCTTCGTTCAACCATTCAATGGTTTGTTGGATTCTTTTTTGTTTGGTTGCTTCTTGTTTTGCTTCAGTAATCCACATAACGTACTCTTTCTTATGCGAATAAGCAAAATTTTCAAAAACATCGTTTGCTTTTGGGTGTTTTGCTAATTCAACCTGAAGTTCTTGCGGAACAACCAACTCTTTTTTGTCTTTAATTTCTTTGGGAACTTGAATACCTTGTTCATTTAATAGCACAGCTTCCTTCATTAACATCAATAAAATTTCGTCTGATGGTAAGTCGCTCAACGATTTTATTTTACCTAAATTCCCCATTCCTTCTTCCGAAGAATCTATCGCTTTTATCAATTTATGTTTCCAAAAACCAAAGGAACAATGTTGTTTAAATGCTGCCATATTAAACAACAACCCTTTGTATTCGAAGTTAGGAAAACTCCATTTCATGGTTTCCTCAATATCGGGATGAGCCTGATGAACTAAAGTTCTTAACTTGTTTAAAATTGGCTGGGCAAAGTCAGCCGATTTAGCTATATATTCGTCAATTTTTGGATTTTTAGGCATATTCTAAATTTTTTCAATAATGGTTGCATAACCTTGTCCAACACCAATACAAAGTGTAACCAAAGCATATTTTTTATTGGTTTTTTTTAATTCTAAAGCAGCCGTTTGCAAAATTCTAGCTCCGGTCATTCCCAGTGGATGTCCTAATGCAATAGCTCCTCCATTAGGATTAATTCTTGTATCATCGTCAGCCAACCCCATTTTACGAGTACATGCCAAACTTTGAGCTGCAAAAGCTTCGTTAATTTCAATAATATCCATATCGTTTAGAGTTAATCCCGCACGTTTTAAAGCTTTCTCTGTGGCATACACAGGCCCAATACCCATGATACGTGGCTCAACACCTGCAATAGCACTAGATACAATTCGGGCTATCGGTTTCATGTTGTATTTGGTTAATGCTTCACCCGATGCCACCAACACAGCAACAGCACCATCGTTTAATCCTGAGGCATCCTGATAAAACATCAGGTGTTGTACTAGGTTTTATAAATTCATCATTGGCAAACATCACGGGGTCGCCTTTACGTTGTGGTATAGCTACCGGAACTATTTCTTCAGCTAATCGTCCGTTTTTTTGAGCAGCCGTAGCTTTCATCTGGCTCCAATACGCAAATTTATCTTGGTCTTCTCTACTAATTTTATAGATATCGACTAAATTTTCGGCTGTTTGTCCCATTCCATCAACACCGTACAATTCTTTCATTTTAGGATTGATAAAACGCCATCCAAAAGTAGAATCGTGCATTTCTACATCAGTCCCAAATGGTTTTGACGATTTTGAAATCACCCATGGTCCACGTGTCATGTTCTCCACTCCACCAGCAATATAAACGTCACCATCGCCTAATTTTATAGCTCTGGAAGCATTGATAACCGACGCCATACCGGACGAGCATAACCGATTGACTGTTTCGCCGCCAACTTTCCAAGGCAAGCCTGCCAATAAACCGCACATACGGGCTACATTTCTGTTGTCTTCACCCGCCTGATTGGCACAACCAAAAATGACATCTTCAATTTCTTCGGCAACCAAATTTGGGTTTCTTTTTATCAATTCTCTAATAACTAAAGCCCCCAAATCATCGGTTCTTACCACAGCTAACGACCCACCCAAACTCCCAATTGGAGTTCTAATGGCATCAACAATAAATGCTTCTTTCATGTATTAAATACGTTTATGTTAAAACTGACAGTAAAGGTAATAAAATTTTGAGGGTGTGAAAGTTCTTATGTATTCAGTTTTTTACAACAACTCAAAATCAACCATCTGCTTTACATCACCATTTACTACAATAGCCAATTGGTGTTTACCTGCATAATGTTTTCGGGTAGTTAAATTAGCAAATTTGTGTTTTCGAATCAATTGTTTTTTGGTTTCACTTGAAAAAGTGCTTTCTGTTATTTTAAAGATTTTTGGAGAAGTTTTTCCATTCGATTTCATGAAATGAATGATGTATTCCAAACGTAAGGTTAAATGGGTTTTATCCGTATTGTTTATTTCGAAAGAGAACATAAACTCTTCACCTATTTTCAATTTATTTTTAGAAAGTTGCAAAGCCGCCACTTCAATTTTATCGGCATTGGCTGTTCCAAAAATGGTTAAAGCTTCTTTGTTTCCTTTTTTCAACAAGGTTCTTAAGGCTTGTTTCACTATCCAATCGGTATTCTTGGTTTTCCCATACCAATTTTTGCAAATACTCAACACCAATTCGGGATGATTTTTACTGATATCGTTTAAATGATTGGCAACACTTTTTCGAACATACAACGATTCGTCGTTTTTTAAGTTTTCTAAAATTTGTAAAACGGGTGTTGGGTCTTTTATAAAATTACGCAACGGAGGTGCCCACGGCAATTTAGGTCGTGAGCCTTCACTTGATAATCTTCGAACGTGATGATTGTTGCTTTTGCTCCAAATCAACAATTGTTTAACCGTCTCTTTTGGGGATTTTTCAATAAACGGACGAACTGCAAATTCGCTGGTTGAGAACTCTGTTAAAAATTCCAATGCTTTTATAGAGGTGCTAAAATCTTCTAAACCATACACCTGAACAAAATCGGGAAAAACAAAACCTTGTATTCCCGAAAATTTTGGTGCTACTTTTTTTATGATTTGAATTTGTTCAGCATAATTCAAAGGCAAAAATTCGTGCATTTTGTTAGTAATAAAACGCATCCGTTCTTTTAATTCCTTATGTTGCCAATCGGATGTAAAAGTGTTATTTACAAAGTCTTTTCGATTAAATGAATTTGCAACTTTTAATAATTCATCACCTAGTTTATTGATAAAAGGTTCGTTATAGGACTCTTTGAGGTTCATTTAATTTAAATTAAAAACATGCCACAGATTCACAGATTAAAAAGACCATGTTTTTTTAATCTGTGAATCTGTGGCTAAATTAACTTTTACCAAATTTTAACCCTCAAACTATCTGCTGCAACCATTTTATTGCCTGATTTACAACCAAAAGCTTCATCAAATTCTACTAAGTTGGTCAATGGACCCAACACTCGGTATTTTGTTGGAGAATGTGGATCGACATTAGCTAAACGAACAGCTTCTTCATCTTTAATGTTTGATGCCCAAACCTGTGCCCAACCTAAAAAGAAACGTTGTTGATAAGTAAATCCATCAATCGGTTTTGGTGCTTCTTTTCCTTCGTAAGATTTAAGTAAAGCGTAGTAAGAAAGCGTTATTCCTGCTAAATCTGCAATATTTTCACCTAAGGTCAACTCACCGTTTACATACGTTTGGTCAATAACATGAAATCCATTAAACTGGTCAACCAATTTGCCTGTAAGGTGTTTAAAGTTGGATAAATCTTCATCGCTCCACCAGTTTTTTAGATTACCATCGCCATCAAATTGACTACCTTGGTCATCGAATCCGTGAGAAAATTCATGACCAATAACTCCGCCTATTCCACCATAATTAACAGCATCGTCAGCATCAGGATTAAAAAACGGTGGCTGTAAAATAGCTGCCGGAAATACAATTTCGTTCATCGTTGGGTTGTAATAGGCGTTGATGGTTTGTGGTGTCATTCCCCACTCTGTTTTGTCAACAGGACTGCCAATTTTAGCCATCATTTCAGCATATTCAAAAGCTCTTGCATTCATCATATTTTGAACAAAATTATCCTTCACAATTTCAATTGAACTAAAATCTTTCCATTTATCAGGATAACCGATTTTGTAAGTGAATTTGCTCAACTTATCCAATGCTTTAGTTTTCGTAGAATCACTCATCCAATCTAGTTTAACGACTCTTTCTTTAAATACTTCACCAATGTTGTGGATATAACCCAACACTCTTTTTTTCTGTTCTTCAGGAAAATATTTTTCTACAAACAATTTACCAATTTGCTCCCCTACAAATTTGTTTGAATTTTCTAAGGCTCTTTTCCAACGAGGTTTCATTTCTTTAACTCCTCTTAAAGTAGTAGAATAAAAAGCAAAATGTTGTTGCTCAAAATCGCTACTTAAATACGGTGCAAAATCGTTAAGTGCCTGAAATTTTAAATACACTTTCCATTGGTCGATAGGATATTGTTTTAAGGTTTTATTTAATGTACTGAAATATTTGGGTTGATCAACCACCATTTCTTTTACGCCAGTAACATTTGCTACTTGTAAAAATTTATTCCAATCGAAAAGTGTACATAATTTTTGTATTTCTTCCACCGACATTTTGTTGTAAGTAGCAACTGGGTCTCTTCTTTCTAGTTTTGTTAATGATGCTTTTGCCAATTGTGTTTCTATAGCTAAGGTATTTTTTGCATTTGCATTCGCCACTTCATCTGTTTCGCCAGCTAACTTAAATAATGCGGCAATGTGTTTTTCGTATTCAGCTAAAATATTCTTGCCTCTATCATCTGTCGGAAAATAGTAATCTCTATCAGGTAAAGCATAACCACCTTGTCCCAAATAAAAAATATTTTCGTTACTGTTTCTTGCATCAACATACACATAATAAGAAAACAATGAACCAGAACCTTTTACTTTTAAAACCGCCATCGTTTCCACTAAACTTTGAACATCACTAACATTATTAATTTGTTCTAACAAAGGTTTTAATGGCGATATTCCTAGTTTATCGGCATTTGTTGAATCGAAAGCAGCAGTATAAAAATCACCCACTTGTTGTTTTGGAGTATTTTTTTCTGCTTTTGAAGCAGAAGTCTCTTCAATAATTGATTTAAGCTTAAGCTCATTGGCTTCATTTAAAATATTAAAACTTCCCCAACGACCTTCGGTAGCAGGAACCGGATTATTTTTTTGCCAATTACCAATGGCATATTGATAGAAATCTTCACAAGGTAATGCTGTCGAATCGATATTTGCTAAATCAAACGCAGGAATAATATCTGTTTTTGTTTCTTCAATTTTTTCTTTTTTATCGCCGCAACCTATCATAAACGTTATGGCTGTCAGACCTAAAAGTGTTGTTTTAATTTTCATGGTAAAACTGGTTTAATTAGATGGCTAAAAGTACCGAAAAAAATTAATTTACAGCTTTTCTAATTTTTTTTGTGGAATTTTAACGTTGATGTCATCTATTGACTAAAACAACAAAAGATTTTTTACTTGATGCTATTTTTTAAGTCTAAAAATATTACAACGTTAACTGATAATGAGTTGATTGCCGAATACAAAAAGAAAGGCGATAACACTGTTGTGGGCGAACTATATACACGCTATTCTCATTTGGTGTATGGTGTTTGTTTAAAGTATTTAAAAAATGAAGATGAAAGTAAAGATGCTGTTTTAGAAATTTTTGAACAATTGTTGGTCGATTTATTAAAACATGATGTTACCAACTTCAAATCATGGTTACATAGCGTCTCACGAAATCATTGCTTGATGTTTTTAAGAAAAGAACAAACACAACTAAAAAGAGCTAACGAATACCAATATGCATTTAGTGAAACTGATAGTTACGAAACTCCTTTTCAGGTACACGAAAAAGAAACACAAGAAGTACAATTGACCGATTTAGAAAAAGCTCTGACAGAATTAAAAGAAGAACAACGGGCTTGTATCGAACTCTTTTTTTTAAAGGAAAAATGTTACGAAGAAGTGGCTGAAATTACCGGATATACACTACTTCAGGTAAAAAGCTACATACAAAACGGAAAGCGAAACTTGAGTATTAAATTAAATAATTAACAGATAACAACAACAATTACAGATGAATTACAATTAAAAAAATGAAAAACTTACAGAATCACATATTTTCGACAACGACTTGCATCTCAAAGGAAACTATGTTAAAGTTTATCAATAAACAACTTTCACAAAAAGAGCTTCATGAGGTACAAAAACACCTTATTGATTGTGATTTTTGTAGCGAAGCCTTGGAAGGATTGAAATACGCTAAAAATTCTTCTGTGCTTTTTAATATCGACCATAAAATCACTACACGAACTCATCAAAAAACAATACCTTTTGCCCGGATTATATTGGTAGCCGCATCAGTGTTATTTATTGCTGTTGGAGGATATTATACCATTACTAATTTTAATGAAGTGGTCCAACTAAAAGAAAACGAAATCTCCTATCAAGAACCCATTAAAAATATGGAGCCTATGTTAGCTCCTCAAGAAGAGCAATTACAGGAGCAAAAAGAACCGGAAGGCGATAAAATTACCGTTATTGAAGAAGATAGAACCGAAGCAAAAGCAGATGAAAAAGCAAGTGATTATTATCGTTTTGCAGATGAAAAAAATAAAGATAGTGACGTTTCAAAAAAAGAAGCCCAAGGATATGTTTCCCAACAGGCTGTATCACCAAATACTATTACAACATCAGGAAGTACTTATAAAACAGAATTGGCTGAATCGGACGATGCCTTAATGGATATAGAAAGTACAGTTACTCAAGATAAAACCGTATTAAAAGAATCCCGTATAGATTCCGATAGCTATCGTGGAGGGACGAAAAGTGATGCCAATTTTGACCAACTGGCAAAAAATCAGGCACCAAATAAAGTAGTAAGTGCTGATAAAGAAAAAGAAAAAAAATCTATCGATACCAAGCAACGTGCAAAAAAAGCCATGGAAGCTCCAAGTTCCGTTTCGGTAAGTGATGAATTAAAAAATTCTACTGATAAAGATACTGAGGAAAAACTTGAGCGAGAAACTATTTCACGTAATGATAACATTTCTACAAACGAAACGGTTTCGTTTTCTGAAGCGTCAGGGGGTTTAGCAACTGGTTCAACCACAAATTCAAGAAGTGCATTAACCGATGGTATTGCTGATTTTAATGCAAAAAAATATACCGAAGCCATTCAAAACTTTGATTTAATACTCGCTGAGTCTCCAACTACTACAAAAACGTACGAAGCTAAATGGTATAAAGCCCTTTGTTTAATTGAATTAAAAGATATAACTGCTGCCAAAAAATTATTGAACGAATTAACCTATGTTAATAATCCTTTTAGCAAAAAAGCAGAAGATAAATTGAAAGAGTTGGAATAACCCACATCATGGCGGGCTTGACCCGCCATCTTTTTTTTAGATTGTGGGTCAAGTCCGCAATGACGGAAAAAGCTACTACCCAAACAAAGCTGTAAATACCTCGTCAACCCTGGAAACAAAAATCACTTGAATTTTATGATTCTTGAGATTTAGTCCTTTTTGGTTGTATTTAGAAATAAAAATACGTTCAAAACCTAATTTTTCAGCTTCCGAAATGCGTTGATCAATTCTACTTACCGGACGAATTTCTCCACTCAAACCAACCTCAGCTGCAAAACATACGGTTGAAGGAATAAACAAATCTTCACCACTTGATAAAACTGCACTAATCACCGCCAAATCTATAGCTGGGTCGTCCACTTTTATACCTCCGGCAATGTTTAAAAACACGTCTTTTTGTGACAATCTAAATCCACAGCGTTTTTCTAATACTGCCAACAACATGTTTAACCTACGGCTATCAAAGCCTGTTGACGAACGTTGTGGATTTCCATACGCTGCGGTACTTACCAATGCCTGAACTTCAATCAACAACGGTCGGTTTCCTTCCATAGTGGCAGAAATTGCCGAGCCACTCAATTGTTCTTCTTTGTTGCTGATTAATATTTCTGACGGATTTTCTACCTCTTTTAATCCTTCGCCATACATTTCGTAAATACCCAATTCATTGGTTGAACCAAAACGGTTTTTGATGGAACGCAACAAACGATAAATATGGTTTCGATCTCCCTCAAACTGCAACACCACATCAACCATGTGTTCCAAAATTTTTGGCCCGGCAATGGTGCCGTCTTTGGTAATGTGACCTACCAAAAATACAGGCGTATGAGTTTCTTTGGCAAACTTGAGCAACTCAGCGGTACATTCCCGAACCTGAGAAATGCTTCCCGGCGACGAATCAATACTTGAAGTTTGTAAGGTTTGTATCGAATCTATGACCAATACATCAGGCTTTAATTCCTTGATGTGATGAAAAATATGTTGCGTGGATGTTTCTGTTAAAATGTAGCAATCTGGATTTTTATTACCAATACGTTCGGCACGCATTTTAATTTGCTGTTCGCTTTCTTCACCCGAAACATACAAGGTTTTTTTGCCTTTCAACCGCAATGCCATCTGCAGCATCAAGGTAGATTTGCCGATACCGGGATCACCACCAAAAAGCACCAACGAACCCGGCACTAAACCACCGCCCAACACCCTGTTCAACTCTGTTCCCGGAAGTTTAATTCGAGGAACATCTGCCATTTCAATATCTTCAATAAGTGTAGGTTTATTGGTTTTAGTGATGTTAAAAGCTGTGCTAAAATCCGATTTTTCTGGTTTTGAAATTACTTCTTCGGCAATGGTGTTCCACTGGTTACAAGCATTACACTTTCCTATCCATTTTGGATATTGTGCTCCACAATTCTGACAAAAAAAAGCTGTTTTTAAATTGGACTTTGCCACAGTAAAAATTTAAGTTGCCAAGTTAAACAAAAACATCGGTTTCAATAAAACTAGTTTTACTTATTCCTATCTTTACCCCATGCAACCCGAAAAACTAAACATTAAACAATGGGCTGAGGAAGACCGTCCTCGAGAAAAACTGTTGTTAAAAGGTAAAAATGCGTTGTCGGATGCCGAGTTGATTGCCATTTTAATTGGTTCGGGCAACAAAACCGAAACAGCGGTAGAATTATCCAAAAAAATATTGGCTTCGGTTAACAATGACCTTAACCAACTGGCAAAACTTAATTTAAATGATTTAATGCAATTTAACGGCATTGGCGAAGCCAAAGCCATTACCATTGCAGCTGCTTTGGAGCTGGGCAGGCGAAGAAAAGAAAGTATTGAAGAAAAAAAGATAAAAATTGGTTCAAGCAAAAATGCTTACGAATCTATCAACGATGTGTTGAGCGACCTGCCTCACGAAGAGTTTTGGGTGCTGTATCTCACCCGCAAAAACGAAATTATCAAACGTGAAAACATCAGTAAAGGTGGTGTTACAGGAACTGTAGCCGACGGAAAAATTATTTTTAAAAATGCAGTAAATTTGTTGGCTTCGTCTGTTATTTTATGCCACAACCATCCGTCGGGCAACCTAAAACCAAGTGAAGCAGACATCAAACTCACAAAAAAATTGAAAGAAATTGGACTATTAATGGATACACCAGTTGTCGATCATATCATCGTTGGTAACAATAATTATTTTAGCTTTGCAGATGAAAATTTGTTGTAAATGGTTTTAGTTTATTCACATAAAATAACACATCGAACCAAATACATCTTTAGGTTAATTTTTAAGGATGTTTTAAAAACTGACGTAACTTTTACCGACAATAAAACCAAATTTGAAAGCAGCACATTTCCAAAAATAAACTACAGCAACCACAAAACAGAAACCGGAATATTTTTTAAGTCGTCGTATTTGTTGTTTGAAAACGGAATTAAAGAACAAGAAATAGAACTGTTTGAACACAACAACAACAAATGCTTTTTTAGAGTTAGTTCAGATTCAGCCATGCCGTTTGATGTTTTTGCTGCAAGCTTTTATTTGGTTACTCGCTACGAAGAATATTTGCCTCAAATTCGCGATCAATTTGATCGATTTACAGCCAAAGAAAGTTTAGCATTTCAGCAAAAATTTTTGAAAAAACCAATTATAAACATTTGGGCCAACGAAATTGCTGCAATTGTTAAATCCTATTATCCGCAATTTGTTTTTCCTGAAAAAAAATTCAACTACATTTCTACCATTGATATTGATAATGCTTATGCTTATAAACACAAAGGTGTTTTAAGAATAACGGCAGGTTTGTTATATGCTTTGATTAGTAGTAACGACTTTAAACATCGCTTAAAAGTATTGTTAAATATGGCTCACGACCCTTATGATACTTACGACGAACAATTTGAAATTCACAAAAAATATAACATTAAACCCATTTACTTTTTCTTGTTGGGCGATTATGGTGTAAACGACAAAAACATTACCGTAAAAAATGAAAAATTTCAGTCGTTAATTAAGTCTTTAGCTGATTATTATGAAGTAGGTATTCATCCTTCTTATGCTTCGAATAGCGATGTAAGTATTTTAGTGAAAGAAATCAATCGATTAAAAAAAATTACCCACCGCGATGTAAAGAAAAGTCGCCAGCATTTTTTAAAACTTACACTGCCATTAACCTATCGTAATTTAATCGACAACGATATTTTTGAAGATTTTACCATGGGATATTCCGGTCAGGTTGGTTTTAGAGCAAGTATTTGTTCGCCTTTTTATTTCTATGATTTAGATACAGAATCTCAAACTGATTTAAAAATATTTCCATTTGCAGTAATGGAAGCCACCTTTAAATATTACCTAAAGTCTTCTCCGCAAGAAGCTATCAAAGAAATTAACGAATTGATTGATGTGGTAAAATCAGTAAACGGAACATTTATTAGCGTGTGGCACAACGAATCGTTATCCGACGAAGGCATTTGGGAAGGCTGGAAAGAAGTTTATGTAACAATGTGTAAATATGTAAATGTGTAAATGTAACAATGTGTAAATTTGACAAACTCTAAACTTCTAACCATATTAACTTTAAACTAATCAAAAATGGAAATAATAAACCTTGGCTCACAAAATTCAATTTTTAATCAGTTTATTGCTGAAATTAGAGATGAAAATATTCAAAAAGACAGCATGCGTTTTAGAAGAAATTGCGAGCGTTTGGGCGAAGTATTTGCTTATGAAATCAGTAAGAAATTAGATTTTGAAAGTAAAGAAATTACCACTCCACTAGGAACCTCAACTATTTCATTAATTAAAGAACAACCTATTTTATCTACTATTTTAAGAGCAGGTTTACCTCTTCATCAAGGTTTGCTTAATTATTTTGATAAAGCCGATAATGCTTTTGTATCAGCCTACCGAAGACATCATAAAAATGGAACTTTTGATATTGAATTGGAATATTTGGCCAGTCCGGATTTAACCGATAGAACCATCATATTATCAGATCCTATGTTGGCTTCCGGAGCTTCTATAGTAGTGACTTACAAAGCCTTATTGCAAAAAGGAATTCCAAAAAAAATGCACGTCGTAATTTTAATTGCAAGTTCAATGGGTTTAGATTATGTTCAACGTTTTCTGCCTGAAAATACTACCATTTGGGTGGGTGCAATTGACGAAGAATTGACCGCTCAATCATACATTGTTCCCGGTTTAGGTGATGCAGGTGATTTAGCGTTTGGTTCGAAAGAATAAACATCACTCTTGTTATTACTCCCGATAACCCTCTTTAAAAGGCTTTGTGCAAATAAAAAATAATTTCTCAACATATATAAAATTTTATATATGTATTTTACTTACCTTTGCATGAACAATTCCAAACATGGATTCGATAATTGAAATAGGTTTATTATTGGTTTTTGCAGCCATCAAATTTTTATTTGCTGCCGGATATTTGCTGATAGATAAAGGCTATCCTTATTACCAAACCGTATTGATCTTGATTGCTGGTGGAACTATAGGCGTTTTTGTATTTTACTATTTTAGTGCTTGGGTAAACCAATTCATCAACCGATTATTGAGAAGAAAAAAACCTCGAAAAATGTTTACCAAACAAAACCGAACCATCGTCAATATAAAAACTAAGTATGGAATTTATGGTATTGCTTTTTTAATGCCCATCTTTTTTTCGATACCTATCGGTAGTTTTTTAGCTTCGCGATTTTATATGAATAAAAAATCAACCGTTCCTATTTTAATTTTATCAGTAGTTTTTTGGTCGTTTGTATTGCCTCTGGTTAAGTTGTATTGGTAGTTAATTTTAATTAAACACTAAGTCTTCTGTTTCTTTTTCTTAGCAGCTGGAAACAAAATGTTGTTCAAAATCAATCGGTAGCCAGGTGAGTTGGGGTGTAGATTTAAATCGGTTGGAGGGTCGCCTACCATGTGGCGGTAGTCCTCAGGGTCGTGTCCGCCATAAAAAGTCCAAGTACCTTTGCCCATTTCACCGTGTATGTAGCGAGCAGAATTTAAGGCTTTGTTTTCTCCCATTATCAAGGTGCTCGATTTTATAAACTGTTTGTTGTAAGCGGTGGTTTGTCCAAAAAAACCTTTAATTAAGGTTTCGTGGTTTTGACAAAGCATGGTAGGTACAATGTCCCACTTGGCCGAAAAATCAAACAACGTAAAATTATCTAAATTTTGAGGAGTTTTTGCATGAGTTTCCGTAGCATCAATATCCGAAAATTCATATTCCATCGGGTTGGTTTTTAAGGTAAAATCTTTAAATGCAAAAGTTTTATCGTAAGCTAATTTTGAGTTATAGTTGGGTGTAGTTCCATCGCCATCGTACATGCTTTCACAAATATCAATACCTTCGGCAGCTAAAGCAATGTCTAACGCATCAGTACCCGAACACATGGCAAATAAAAAACCTCCGCCCATGGTAAAATCTTTTATTTTTTTAGATACAGCCAATTTCATTTCCGAAACTTTGGTAAATCCCAATTTAGTAGCATTTTCTTCGTTAAAACGAACTTGTTCTTTATACCAAGCTGCGCCTCTGTAATTGGAATAAAATTTACCGTACTGTCCTGTAAAATCTTCGTGGTGGAGGTGTAACCAATCGTAAAGCGGTAATTTTTCTTCCATAATATCGGTATCGTAAACCACCTCATATGGGATTTCGGCGTAAGTCAATACAAGGGTTACAGCATCATCCCAAGGTTGTGCAGTTTTGGGCGAATATACAGCAACTTTTGGAGCTTTTTCTAATTTTACTACGTCCATATTAACTTCTGGGTCGGCAATTTGTTGAAGTATCGCTGTCGATTTTGCATCAGCAATAATTTCGAACGAAACTCCTCTGATGATTAATTCTTCTTCAACCGGTTTCAGATATTTCATCATAAAGCTTCCACCACGGTAATTGAGTAACCAATCTATTTCTAAATTGTTTTCGAGCATCCAATAGGCAATTCCGTATGCTTTTAAATGATTTTTTTGAGTATCATCCATCGGAATTAACAAATACTTGGCTTGGGCTTTCTGAAAAGAAAGCATCGCAATAAGTGCTATGATGAATAATTTAAGTTTCAATATTTTTTTATTTTCTCGCAGATTTCGCAAATTTTCGCAGATTTTTTCTGCGTGTATCAGCGAAATCTGCGAGAACTTTTAAAACGGATCTTCTTCAAAATCATTGTTGTTTATTGTGCTGTTCGGCGATTCAGGAAAAGAGTCATCGTCGTCAATTTCGTCCATTCGTGATCTTTTAGTGTATGTAGTTTGTTCAGTATCAAAATTATCGCCAATTGGCATGGTAGTAAAATTAGCACCGTCCAACTCAGCAAATTGTTTGTTGGCTTTGTCTAAATCTTCGAACTTAGCTAATTCGTTCACAAATTTCAATTGTATATCGCAAACAGCACCATTTCTGTGTTTTGCAATAATAATGTTGGCAACGTTTCTTGTTGGATTTCCATCAGCATCTTCAAGTAAACCGTAATATTCCGGACGGTGAATAAACTGTACCATATCGGCATCCTGCTCAATAGAACCCGATTCCCGTAAATCTGAAAGTTGTGGTTTTTTATCGCCCCCTCTACTTTCAACAGCTCTACTTAATTGAGATAATGCCAAAACAGGAATATTTAATTCTTTGGTAATACTTTTTAACGAACGAGAAATCATACTAATTTCCTGCTCACGATTTCCATTTTTTTGGTCTCCCCCACCTGTCATTAATTGCAAATAATCAATAATAATAAGGTCTATATCGTGTTTTGCTTTTAAACGACGAGCCTTTGCACGAAGTTCAAAAATAGATAACCCGGCAGTATCGTCAATAAATATTTTGGAATTGGTTAAGTCGTTTATTTTAGAGTGTATTTGTTGAATTTCGTCGGCACGTAAGTTTCCGCTTCTTAATTTTTCTGAAGAAATTTCTGCTTCGGCAGATATTAAACGGGTAACTAATTGTATCGACGACATCTCTAAGGAGAACACTGCTACCGATTTTTTAAAATCGACTGCTGCATTTCTAGCTAACGAAAGCACATAAGAGGTTTTTCCCATGGCAGGACGGGCAGCAATAATTACTAAATCAGAGTTTTGCCATCCCGATGTAACTCTATCTAAAGCGGTAAAACCGGAAGGAACGCCGATAACACCGTTTTCGTTATTTTTTGCTTTTTCAATTTGTTTCATGGCTCCTCTAACCAACTCCGACATACTCTCGTGTCCTTTTTTTAAGTTGCCTTCAGCAACAGAAAAAAGATTGGCTTCGGCTTTATCCAACAAATTGAACACATCGGTTGTTTCATCAAAAGCATCGGTAATTATTTCGGAAGAAATACGAATTAACTCCCGTTGAATATATTTTTGAGAAATAATTCTAGCATGCGCTTCTATATTGGCTGCCGTAGCTACCCTGTTGGTGAGCTGCGAAATGAAATAAGCTCCTCCAACTATTTCTAAATCTCCTGTTTGCTTAAGTTCGTTGGTTACTGTCAGCAAATCGATGGGTTCTGATCGTTGAAAAAGCCGTTGAATAGCCGCAAATACCTTTTGATGATTGTTTTTATAAAAACTTTTTGGTTGCAGAATGTCGATCACTGTATTTACAGCCTCTTGCTCTAACATTAGAGCTCCTAATACTGCTTCTTCTAATTCAATAGCTTGTGGTGGTAACTTTCCAGATAGTATTGATGGAGAAGTTTCAAAAGAAGTACGCGTTCTTCTCTTAGC
>JACPDX010000063.1 GCA_016183805.1 Bacteroidota bacterium | reverse complement strand
CACAGAAAGAAAGTAAGATACCAACGCAGTTATATCGAACCCAACAATCCTTTAACCATTTACAAAGAACAAAAAAAAAGCGGAGCACTAACATTTAAGGAAAATGACACCAAAACATTAAATTACATAGTAAGCGACATACATAAAAATACCTGTTTATTGTCGTTTACCATCAACGGTAAAAAACCGGAACTACTTAATCCGGCTACTTTACGCCCAAAAATTGATACTGTTTTAAAATATGCCGACTCAACTATTTTTGACAAACATAACATTATTGTTACCTTCCCAAAAGGTGTTTTATACAACGATTTATACCTTCAATATCATGAAAAGCCAGCATTAAAACATACATTAACTCCTGTTTATCAAATTCACAATGGTTACACGCCTATTCACAATCTAATAGAAGTTTCGATTAAAGTAGGTCGAATTTCGGAAGAACTTAGAAAAAAAGCTGTTGTGATACATATTGATCAAAATGGAGCAATTTCTTCAAAAAATGGTGAGTGGCGAAATAATTATCTTACAGCTAAATCAAAAACCTTAGGTGAATTTAGTGTAATGGTTGATACCATTGCTCCAATAATTAATCCGATAAATATTTATGCAAACAAAAACATGTCGGGGAACTCATCCATAGTTTGTACCATATCCGACAAATTAAGCGGAATTAAAACCTACCGGGCAGAAATTGACGGCAAATGGGTACTGATGGATTATGACGGAAAATCAGCAAAACTTACCTACCTATTTGATAATTTACCAAATGGTGAACATCATTTTAAAATAGAAGTAACTGATTTTGTAGATAATAAAACAGTTTTGGAAATTCCTTTTATTCGCTAATTACTAATTTTTGGGTAAAAACCAAAATAGCATCTTACTTTGTGTAATAATTAAAACCCCTCTAAACATAGTGTCTAAAGGGGTTTTAAGTACTAACAAAAACAAAAGGAAATTCTATAATTACCAAGGAAACATTACCGTATCCTGACCCATAACCATCATATTTCTGATGTCTTGATCTGTAATAGATTGTGCCGGCATAGCACCTGCATCAGAACAACCTGCATCAACATGTTCTCGATCGTTTGGCATTCCCCAAACTGCTTTGTGTTGTATTTCATGGGCATCATCTCTAAACATTTCTCCTAAATATAACCCTTGACAATAAATATCAATTGATTTACCATCAGCACCATGACAACTTTTACACTTAGCATTATAGGTAACTAAACCTGCTGCTGCATCACCACCTTTACCAATGTTTGAGAATGTTTTTGTTCCTGTTGGATAAAACCCTGATGTTGATAAATCATAAAAATCATCGGTATTATGTGCTGTTTCTTTTAGGAATTTAACCGCATCCCAAACTTGAACATCTGTTAAAATATCAGAATAATCAGGCATAGTGGCATCGTATGAGGTTTTATCTGTTTTTCTACCTCCTACGTTTTTAACGGCGTCAAATATTTCTCTAATGTTGTGTTGTTTAGCCCAAATGTACAGATTACCATCAGCAGCAATTGGATATGTGCTTGTTGGAGTTTTGTTAATTAAAACACCCGCTCTACCTTTTAAATCCCAACCATGACAGCTTTTACATCTGTAAAAATTGGTATAAGCATTAGGATATTTAGTTTGATTGGCATTAACATAATTAAGCGGATGGTCGTAAATCCGGGCTCCATTTACGCCATTTGCTGCATCATATGCTGCCTGATCTGCTGCCGAAACAAGTGTTACGCTGGTTCCGTTTGTACCATTAATTCCGTCTGCTCCAGCCGGCCCTACTTCGCCGTCTTTAGCACAAGAGGTTAGAAACAACCCTCCTGAAACTACCAGAATTGATACTAATTTTAAATTTTTCATACTTTAAGGTTTTAGATTATTTTTTTAATTGTTAATTGTTTTATAATTAATACCCCAAAGGTAATTGTACATGAATGGCTATACAATACCAAGTATTACTTGTAAATTCAAAAAATCAATTAAATACCATAAAATACGGAGATGCCAAACAGGTATTAATGGAGGGAGTTTTTTTAAGCTAATATTAAATTATTCCATTTAGAGCCGCATACTTTACTAAAGCAATAACACTTTTAACATGTAATTTTTGCATAATGTTTTTCCTGTGTGTTTCCACAGTCCTTACACTAATAAATAATTTTTCTGCAATTTCCTGATTGCTTTGTTCTTCGGCAATTAATTTCATAACTTCTCTTTCACGCTTTGTCAAAGGAATTACACCTAGTGCCTTAATATTATGAAAGTCAACATTTTTTTCTTGATTTACTTGCACGGTATTTTCTACCAAATTATTCTCAAAATGATGATTTGCTATAAAAATCATCCCTTTAAAAGAACCTTTTTCATCAAACATAGAAGATCCCGAAAACAAAACTGGAATTTTATCTCCTTGTTTTGAATAATAGGTATTATAAATATTATGTAAGTGTTCGTGATTTTGTAAATCATTGATTATTGTGTTTTTTATAAAAGCTTCGTTATCAATATTTTTACCTAATAATACTCCAAAATACTGACCAATAATTTCTTCTTCAGCATATCCTAATAGGTCAAGAGTAGATTTATTTACTACCATTATTTTAGAATCAATATCGGTAATAATTAAAGAATCCTCCATTCTGCTAAGAATGTTATTAAAATAATCTCTCGAAACAGTAGTCCTATCCAAAACATCAATCATATTATTAAAAGAAGCTATTAGACTCCCTATTTCATCGTGAGTTTTAACAGTTATGTTTGATTGATAATTACCGGAGGAAATTTTTTGTGTTGTTTGAATTAATTGATTTATTGGCTTCATAATTCCTCTTAGAAAGAAAAATCCACCAATTATCAAAAAAATAGCAGTTATGATTCCAATAAATAGAATAGATTTTTTTCCATTAACATTTGTTTTTTGATTAGTTTCAATGTATTCGCTCATTTCATGTTTAGACTCTTTCAAAATCTCATTTATCTCATTCACAGCCGATTTTGAGATTGAATTTATTTGTTCAAATAATACTTTAGTTGCCACAGTATCATTAGCGTTATCCAGTCGAAACAGTTCCCTAGATAATGATTCTACTATAACAATGTCCTTCTCAAAACTAATCAAGTGTTTTTTATTATGATTATTTGTAATCGCTATTTCAGATTCTTTCATCTGCTTTTTTGATTTACCAAGATAATATTCAAAATTTTTAATTTCTGATTGATGTCTGTGAATTAAAAAATTTTGAACCGATAATAGTATTTGTTGGAAAGAAATTCTCAATTCTTGAACAGTGTTAACTTCTATGTACTCCACCTCCATTTTGTGAGCTGTTTTTGAAAGATTATTAATAATTACTATACTTCTTATAACTATAACAAGCAATAATATTAGCATAAAGACTTTGCCAATTAATAATTTTTTACCTACAGATATCATTGATTATATTTCGAGGTGCAAAACTACTGAAATACACTCAAAATAAATTTTAGTTTAGGCGAAATCTCAACTTATTGGTAACATTACAATAAAATTAGACAACACATTGACATTAATAAATACTACAAATATTATTGTAAATAAAATTACCAATAGATATTCAAGGTTAATTTAATCTATATCAGATGTTTATACAATGTTATAACATACCATAAAGAACCATTGGAGAAATAATATTGATGGATTTTGATAGTAAAACTGCAAAAATTATTTACATTAATTAACAGCCTTAAAACAGAAAATCATACTTTAAATTAGAAGTAACGGTTTTGGAAACAATAAAACAGTTTTGGAACTTCCTTTTATTCGCTAATTACTAACTTTTGGCTAATGATATGTTCATCCATCATTAATTCGATAAAATAAACTCCGCTACTCAATTGATTATTTCTCAAATCAATAAAGAGTAAGTTCTGCCCAACACTAGTAGTAAATATATTGTTTAAAATTATCCTACCATTGATATCTTTAATTAAATAGTCCAATTTTCCGGCATTTTTAGCATTAAAAATTACTTGAACAAACTCTTTTGCCGGGTTTGGAAATATAGAAATATTGTTAATCACATTCAGTTCTTCAATACCCACAAATATTGCAGTATCCTGATATTCAATATTAGTAACAACCCCCGAATTGGTTATAATTTTTAAAACCGGTGTACTCATGTTGTTTGCCAACCATTTGTATTCAATCTCTTCAGGTCGGGGGATGTTAAAACCCATACCTAATGTATCTAAGTATAACGTATCAACTTTTGTTAAAACGGATTTCACTCTTAATACATTGAAAGTTCCTAAAGGGGTTTTTAATGTTCCCCAGCCATCCACTTTATTTTCCCTTTCCATGGTTTGCCCATAATAAGCAAATGAGGGAATATTTATAGAAAATTCAGAAGTTGAATAACTTGTATCGCTATAATTTAGTGGAAATTCATACTCTACATCAATTGGAATTTTACGGGTTGAATTAGGAAATCCGCTGATTTTAGATCCAAAACCCACATTTTCATATTTCGTGGTAGAGTTCTTTATAAAATTAAATACCTCTGTAAAACTTATTGGAATTGGAACAACCGGAGGAAAAGTAATATCTTGACCACGCAAAGCATAATTAGCCTTGTGTGACGGATAAGAAATGATATTGTTAAAAAAATACTGATATGCAAAAGGAGTCGATGTTACCGAAAAAAAAGTATCAATTCGCTGAGAATTAGATGTTAATGTAGAAAAATCCCATAAAAAATTGGTTCCGGTAAGTGATAGATCAATTGAAAAAACAGGGGTTGAAGAACTGTATCGAATGGTATCATTAACCACAGGCATATCTGCGTCAGTGATAGTAATTGGTGTTTGGGCTTTAGCTAAAGTTATTACTAAAGAAAGTGTAAGGAACAAGTAAAAAGTTTTCATTTTTTTGAATTTTAAACTCAAATATACCATATTTTTTATGATATTTTTGAAAACATCATATGCTGTTAAATTTTAAGAAAAAAAACCTAGAAAATGAAAAAAAGTGGAGTCGGAGGGATTCGAACCCTCGTCCAAACAAGGAACTAATAAGCTTTCTTCATGTGTAGCTTTTACTTAATTGTTAGACTTAAAGCAGGATAAAAGCCACCAACTTTAAGCTTAAGCTTCTTTAGTTTCGCCAATAAACCGAAGCAATTTATTAACTAGTCTGAAATTTTGATACCTCGAATACAACCGTTAACAAACAGAACTGTTGTGAGGTAAATGGTGCTAACCCTCTAAGGGTTAGTATTAAGATAATCCGACTTAGTCGAGATTATGCAGCCATTGCATAATTATTTTCGCCAGTTAGCGATTTGAGAGCCGATATTTACGAGCCAACTCACAATGCTCGACATGCTTACTTACCATTTCATCTTGCAGTCAAAACCAAAAACGACCCCAATATTTTCAAAGAACAATACAAAATTACACTTTATTCCTAGCAAATTTCATGCATTTTTATAATTTTGCAACCAAACAATAACAAATGATTAAAATTGGCATTATAAAAGAAGGAAAAACACCACCGGACGAAAGAGTTCCTTTTTCACCCGAACAATGTAAGTTTATTAATGACAATTACCCCAATTTAAAAGTTGTTGTTCAAAAAAGTGATGTTCGACGTTTTAAAAACGAAAAGTATCAAAACAAAGGTATAGATCTGGTTGATAATGTTGATGATTGTGATATTTTAATGGGGATTAAAGAAGTGCAGCCTCAAGATTTAATTCCAAATAAAACGTATTTTTTCTTTTCCCACACCATAAAAAAACAAGCCTACAATAGAAAACTTCTTATTGAAGCATTGAAAAAAAATATCACTTTAATAGATTATGAAACACTTACCGACAAAAATGGATTCCGATTAATTGGTTTTGGCAGATATGCGGGCATTGTTGGTTGTTATAATACTTTTTATGCATACGGAAAACGTACCGATTCGTTTGATTTAAAAAGAGCTTACTTATGCCATGATAAAGCTGAAATGTTGGATGAACTAACAAAAGTAAAACTACCGAATAATTATAAAATAGTAATTACCGGTGGTGGACGTGTAGCTAATGGTATTATTGAAATATTGGATAAATTAGCTATTAAAAAAATCAGTAAAACAGATTTCCTTAATAAATCATTCGACCAACCTGTTTACACCCAATTATTTCCTGAAGATTACAACAAAAGAATAGATAACAGATCTTTTAAAGTAGAAGAGTTTTTTGCAGATGCCTCAGGCTTTGAATCGAATTTTATGCCCTATGCAAAAGTTGCCGATATGTACATGTCTGGTCATTTTTGGGCAAAAGGCTCTCCCTTTATTTTTTCTCGAGAAGATGCAAAATCACCTGACTTTAATGTAAAAGTAGTTGGAGATATTAGCTGCGATGTAGATGGTCCTGTAGCGTGTTCCATCAGATCGTCTAATATTTTATCACCCATTTTTGGATACTATCCGGAAACTGAATCTGAAACCGACTACTCTGACAAAAACTCTATTACAGTAATGGCAGTAGATAATTTACCGTGTGAATTACCAAAAGATGCCTCAAAAGATTTTGGTAAAGAATTTATTGCAAAAGTATTACCTCATTTATTAAACGATACCGAACAAATTATTGAGCGTGCTACTATATGTAAAAATGGAGATTTGATGCCTCGATTTGAATATTTGAGAGATTTTGTAAATGGTGAAGTTAATGCCTGACAATCTTATTTCTTCCAAAAAGTTTTTTTAAAAAACAATAGAAATATTGTGTTTTAATGAGTTGTTCTGCCAATTCGTTTTTTTCCATCGGAATTCGTTGTAAATTAAATTTAACCGAATCCTTCTTTATTCCTGCACTACCAAAAGTTAAATCTACTTGTGGTTCAATGGCTTTAAAAAAACTTTTACTTACCCCATCATCTGTAAAAGGAAAAGAAAAAACGCTGTAATCTAAACCAAATTCTTTTTTTAGATAATTTATACTTTCCAACGTTTGATTTATTTGTTCTTTTTCATCCAGTAAACAATACAATGGATGATTTTGACTGTGTGCCCCAATGGTAAATCCTTGATTTATCAATTCCTTAACTTGTAGTATAGTTAAATAAGGTTTTACTTTTTCAAGATATTCGTTAAAATCTATATTTAATGTTTTAGCAAATTCATCTGTCTGCTCTTTTTCATTAAATGTAACCTCCAGTAATCCATTGGCTTCAACTCTTTCGGCTAAAATGCTTGCCTTAAACCTATAAAATAGATTTTTATTATCAATAAAATCAGTATTGATAAAAAAAGTGGCAGGAATTTTTCGTTTCATTAAAATTGGAGCAACTGTATCATAAATTTCACTTAACCCATCATCAAAGGTTATATGAAAACAAGGTTCTTTTGTTTTAAACCCACTTTTTTTTAATTCAAGCAGTTCGATTAAAGAGATAGGCTTGAAATGTTGTACCAAATAATCTAAATCTTTTTCAAAATTTTCAGTGCTGCGTGGTTCATATAAATTAATCAGGTGTTCTGGAATATTATCACTTACAGAATGATAAAACGGAAAAATAATCCGTTCTCCGGTAATATAGGTTAATTGCTTTTGGCTAAAAAATCTAGCAAACCATCTGGCTATATTTAAAACCAGCGTTTTAATAATTCAACAGTTTTAATAGTCGCGATGATGTTTTTGAAACCTCAAAATAAGGGGTTTGAGTTCCTCCAAAAGCCCTAAAATAACGTTCAATCGGCTCTATCATGCTGCCTTCAAAATTAAATTTTTGTGTTTTTAGAGATGACCTTTTAATTGCCTCCCACAATAACAAACTCATTGACCCTGATGTTTTATAGCTTGGATTAGTGACTCCATGTAAATAATAAGCCGAATTCTTATCCCAAACGTATAATACAATAGAGTGAATATTCCCATCAGAATCTTTAGCAGCTAATAATTCTCCACAGTTATTTGTTTTGCAATAGTTAAAAACCTTATTTAACAAGTTTAAACTAAACGGGTAATTTTCTTTACTTTCTTGATAAGCTTTTACTTTAAGTTGATATAATTCATCCATTGTATCAAGAACTGAAATGGAAAGGTTTTTTTCAGCTTTTCTAATTTCTCTTCGAATATTTTCCCTGAAATCAGCAAATAATAAATCAGTATTGGAAATGTTATGTAATATATAGGTATAACGGGTAGTTTGAGAAAAACCTTTCCAATAAAATGGGAGCCAGTTAGTGTAATCTGGATAAAACTTTTGTTTAAAGGAATCCACTTTTGGAAGTTTGCTAATAAGTGATGTGATTACTTTTTTTTCAAAACTTAACCGATTGGTGTACTTCTGTTCATCATTGCAATCCAACCAAACTCCTTGATAAGGCGTTAATGCCGGAGGTACAATAACTTTAAAATTTACTTTTTTTAATATATAATAAGGTAAAAAACCAATAACCTTATCATTGTGTTCTTCTACAACCACATCCCAATCGTTTTCGGAAAACAACGAATTATACCAATTGAACCTTAAAAAAATAGGAACATTTTCCCGCTCTTCGCATATCTTTTTATATTTCTCTTTATTGCTGTTCATAGAATATCCAAAAATACCTTTAATTATTAAAAACCGTTAAAAACTATATTTATTTTATAATTTTGCTTTCCTTGAGAAAAATAAATTATGAGAGAAATTCAATTTAGAGAAGCCCTTAACGAAGCCATGTGCGAAGAAATGCGTAAAGACGATACCATCGTTTTAATGGGTGAAGAAGTTGCTGAATATAATGGTGCTTATAAAGTTAGTAAAGGAATGTTGGACGAATTTGGTCCAAAAAGAGTAATTGATACCCCAATTGCTGAAAATGGTTTTACCGGTATTGCCGTTGGTGCTGCTATGAATGGTATGAGACCCATTGTAGAATACATGACCTGGAATTTTTCACTAGTTGCCATCGACCAAATTGTAAACAATGCAGCCAAAATGCATAACATGTCGGGCGGACAATTAAAAATACCTATTGTTTTTAGAGGAGGAACAGGTGCTGCAGGTCAATTAGGAGCAACTCACTCTCAGGATTTTGCCAACTGGTATGCCAACTGTCCGGGATTAAAAGTGGTAATTCCATCAAATCCAGCAGATGCAAAAGGTTTGTTAAAAGCTGCCATTAGAGATAACGACCCTGTTATTTTTATGGAATCAGAACAAATGTATGGCGATAAAGGATTAGTTCCAGACGGCGAATATATTATTCCAATAGGAGTTGCAGATGTTGTAAAACAAGGAACGGATGTTACCATTGCAGGTTTTGGAAAAATGATGAAATTGGTAAAAATAGCCGCAGAAGAATTAACAAAAGAAGGAATTAGTGCAGAAGTTATTGATTTAAGAAGTGTTCGTCCGATTGATTACAAAACGATTATTGAATCTGTTAAAAAAACAAATCGTTTGGTTTTTGTGGAAGAATCATGGCCTTTGGGATGTATTGCAACTGAAGTAACCTATAAAGTTCAACACGATGCCTTTGATTATTTAGATGCTCCGGTAGTAAGAGTTACAGGAGCTGATGTTCCTATGAGTTTCTCTATTCCTTTAATTGAAGCTTATTTACCTAACGTTGAGAAGATAATAAAAGCCGTAAAACAAGTAATGTATAAATAAGTCCGAAGTTGGTAGATTGTAGACTTTCAACTTTATCCCTCAAAATAATATTTCTAAACACTTCGATTTAACGGTTAAAAACAATGTTTTTAACGACTAATATGAAATTATTCATTTTTCATTATTCATTATACATTTTATTCTATACTTTTGCCGACCTAAAAAAAAACAAAATAGTACAACAAATTAAATAACAGAATGGGTTCAATAATGATTTACTTGCCAATTTTAATGGCGTTAATAGGATTAGCTTTTATGGCTATTAAACGATCTTGGGTTCTAAAACAAGATGCTGGTGATGGTAAAATGAAAGAAATTTCAGATTATATTTACGAAGGTGCTTTAGCATTTTTAAAAGCTGAATACCGATTGTTAACCTTTTTTGTAATCGGTGCAAGTATCGTTTTAGCCGGAATATCATTTATTGTTCCAACCACTCATATATTAATAGTGGTAGCTTTTATTTTTGGAGCATTTTTCTCTGCATTAGCAGGAAACATGGGAATGAAAATAGCAACCAAAACCAATGTAAGAACAACTCAAGCTGCTCGTACCAGTTTACCACAAGCTTTAAAAGTTTCTTTTGGCGGTGGTACTGTTATGGGATTAGGTGTTGCCGGATTAGCGGTTTTAGGTTTAACTGGCTTCTTTATTTTATTGTTTAATTTCTTCATGAAAGGTGTTTGGACTTCAACGGAAGACATGACCATCGTTTTAGAAACTTTAGCAGGATTTTCTCTTGGGGCTGAATCTATTGCTTTATTTGCTCGTGTTGGTGGCGGTATTTATACCAAAGCTGCCGATGTTGGAGCTGATTTAGTGGGTAAAGTTGAAGCAGGTATTCCTGAAGATGACCCTCGTAACCCAGCTACTATTGCTGATAACGTGGGTGACAATGTAGGTGATGTTGCTGGTATGGGTGCCGATTTGTTTGGTTCTTATGTAGCAACAGTTTTAGCTGCAATGGTATTAGGTAATTACGTAATAAAAGACATGGGTGGTGTTATTCAAGATGCTTTTGGTGGAATCGGTCCAATTTTATTACCAATGGCAATTGCCGGTTTTGGTATTTTATTTTCTATTGTTGGAACCATGTTGGTAAAAATTAAAAACAATGATGCAAAAGAAAAACAAGTTCAGGGAGCTTTAAATGTTGGAAACTGGATTTCAATTGTATTAACAGCCATTTCTTGTTTTGTTTTGGTAAAATATATGTTACCGGAAACCATGCAAATGGGATTTTTTGGTGAAGGTTTAAAAGATATTTCTTCCATTAGAGTATTTTATGCTACCATTGTAGGTTTAGTTGTGGGTGGAGTAATTTCATCGATTACTGAATATTATACAGGATTAGGTACAAAACCAGTTTTAGCTATCGTACAAAAATCTTCAACTGGAGCTGGAACAAATGTAATTGCAGGTATTGCAACAGGTATGATTTCTACTTTCCCAACCGTATTAATATTTGCAGGTGCTATATGGGCATCTTATGCTTTTGCAGGATTTTATGGGGTTGCTTTAGCAGCATCAGCAATGATGGCTACAACAGCCATGCAATTAGCTATTGATGCTTTCGGACCAATTTCTGATAATGCCGGTGGTATTGCCGAAATGAGCGAATTACCAAAAGAAGTAAGAACCCGTACCGATATTTTAGATTCAGTGGGTAATACAACTGCTGCAACCGGTAAAGGTTTTGCCATTGCTTCTGCAGCATTAACGTCATTAGCATTGTTTGCAGCTTACGTAACTTTTACTGGTATTGATGGAATAAATATATTCAAAGCTCCTGTTTTAGCCATGTTATTTGTTGGAGGTATGATTCCGGTTGTTTTCTCTGCATTAGCTATGAACTCTGTTGGTAAAGCCGCTATGGATATGGTGTACGAAGTTCGTCGTCAGTTCAAAGAAATTCCGGGTATCATGGAAGGCACAGGAAAACCTGAATATGGAAAATGTGTGGAGATTTCTACAAAAGCTGCTTTACGAGAAATGATGTTACCGGGTATTTTAACTATTGGTTTTCCTATTCTAATAGTAACATTACCTATGTTATTAGGTTACGACAACAAATTAATTGCTGAAATGTTGGGTGGATACATGGCTGGAGTTACCGTTTCTGGTGTGCTTTGGGCAATTTTCCAAAACAATGCAGGTGGAGCATGGGACAATGCAAAAAAATCGTTCGAAGCTGGTGTAATGATTAATGGCGAAATGACTTATAAAGGTTCTGATGCCCACAAAGCAGCCGTAACCGGTGATACTGTTGGTGATCCTTTTAAAGATACTTCCGGACCTTCGATGAATATCTTAATTAAATTAACTTGTTTGATTGGTTTGGTAATAGCTCCTATATTGGGCGGACACACAAATACAGAAACAATTAGCCAAGAAACAATAACAGAAGAGGTTATTGTAACAGAAGCAACAGAAATTGGAAATGTAGTTCAGTGGACTGGTAGAAAAGTTGGTGGCTCTCATAATGGTACTGCACAATTAAAAAGCCACTCTTTTGAAATGAAAGATGGTAAACTTACAGGAGAGTTTGTAGTTGATATGACTACTTTAAAATGTTTAGACATCTCAGAAGAAGAAGATAACCAAAAATTGATAAAACATTTACAGGGCGAAGATTTCTTCAATACGGCAACCTATAACGAAGCTATATTTGTTATTACAAGTTCTGAAGTAGACCCGGAAGACAATACCTATTATAATGTAAAAGGAAATTTAACCATTAAAGGAATTACAAACGAAATTGAATTCCCTGTGAATGTGGTTAAAAACGAAAATAATTACACTATTACCGCTTCCTTTGCTTTTGATAGAACTCAATTTGGTGTAGAATACGGTTCAAAATCAATCATAAGTAAAATTGCAGGTACTTTTATTTATGATGAAATTGAGATTTCTGGTGAGTGGAATTTCTAAAAATGGACTGATTTTATCCAAAAAGATGAAGAAAATAGAGTCGATTTGAAAGAAAATAGATGCAAAAAAAAATATTATTAAAAAAAATAGATAACTAACAACAATAAAAAAATCATGTGCAATAGTAATAACGATAGGTCTGTGAGTTATGAACAATGTGTTAATAACAACAAACAATTGTTAATAAAATAAAAATAAATTTGCACAGTTTAAAAAAAATGTTGTAAGTTTGTCGCAAACTAAAAATTAAATTAAAATTAAAAAGTTTAACTAAAAACAATTAAAAATGAAAAAAAGATTATTATTTGTAGCTGCTATATTTGCTGCTACTGCAACATTCGCTCAAGATGGTTTAACATCTAAAAAAGGTGAAGCTTATTTACCAGAAGCTGGTGATTGGTCAATTGGTTTTAACGCTAATTCTTTATTAATGTATGTTGGTAACGCTGCTAACGGTACTATTGGTAGCAACTCATTAACTGCTCCTTGGATGGCTGATAACATTGATCAAGAATTAAGAGCTAAAATGTTCAAAGACGAAAAAACTGCTTATAGATTAAGATTCAGAATCGGTACTGGTTCTACTTCATCTGATTCTCTTGGTAAATATAATCAAGATGCAGATCTTACTACTCCAGATGTTGACTTCACAAGAACTACTAAAGAATCTGATG
This sequence comes from Bacteroidota bacterium, assembly GCA_016183805.1. Lineage (GTDB taxonomy): Bacteria > Bacteroidota > Bacteroidia > Flavobacteriales_E > Vicingaceae > Vicingus. The sequence goes on along the minus strand of JACPDX010000063.1, from coordinate 47,492 downwards.
GATTTAGCCTAATAATAGGTGGTGGTTTAGAAAAAAGAAGAGGTAACACAAGAATCCAAGGTTATTATGGTGGAGAACTTTATATCGCTTTATTAGGCGGTAAAACTACAGAATACTCTGACTCAAGAACTTTAAATGACGATTATACTGGTGGTGCTACAACCGAAGGCTCTGCAAGAACAACTAAAGATGCTAATGGTGGTACTTTTAAATTAGGTCTTGGTGGTTTTGTTGGTGTTGAATGGTTTTTTGCTCCAAAAGTTTCATTAGGTGCTGAATACGGATGGGGATTAGCAATGTCATCTACAAGCGAAGGTGAAAAAACTTCAGAATACTGGGGTATTCCTGTAGGATCTTCTGCGACTTCTTCTTCTTTACAAACTGTAACATCAAAAACAGGAAAAAGCAGCGAATTCACATTTGATACTGACAACATGAGTGCTAATATCAACTTAAACTTCCACTTCTAAGATAAACTCTTAAAAGTAAAAAGTATATAAAAAGCCCTCCGTTAATAGCGGAGGGCTTTTTTATTTCATCTGCGTATCTACTCCTCACCTGCTCAAGCAGATGCCTAGACCAAAATACTTTCCTATTAAAAAAACTGGATTCCTACATACTCAGGAACGAAGTCAACTCAAAATAGCAGATAACTACTCCTCACCTGCGTAGGCAGGTGCCTAGACCAAAATACTTCCCTATTTTTGAATAGATAAAAACAACTACTGTTTTCTTCCTACGCAGGAACGTAGTTAATCTAAAAAAAATAACTTTGAGCATATGAGTAATTTCTTTGTTTACATGATGGCTAGTAAGAGAAATGGAACCTTGTATGTTGGATTAACAGATGATATTGTAAGAAGAACTGCTGAACACAAGAATAAAATTTATCAAGGATTTACTTCCAAATACAATGTAAACACACTGGTCTAATTTGCAGAACATGAAACTTATAATGAAGCTGCTACTCGTGAAAAGCAACTCAAAAAATGGAAAAGAATTTGGAAACTAAACTTGATAGAAAAAAGAAAACCCTAATTGGAATGATTTGTCATTAAGTTGGATGGAGTAACTATGCTCCTGCGTAGGCAGGAGTCTAGACCATAACACTTTCCTATTAAAAAAACTGGTTCCCTGCATCCGCAGGAACAAAGACAACGAAAAAAAAGAAAAGAAATTTACTTCGTCTTAAACAAACCGTGTAATTCAGCATCAATGTTATTAATGATAACACCCAAATCTTCTGCTTTTTCAGAAAAATTGTTGGTATCCACATCAATAATCAATATTTTACCTTGGTCATAAGTAGAGATAAATGCCTCGTAACGTTCATTAAGGCATTTTAAATAATCTAAACGGATACTTTCTTCGTAATCTCTACCACGTTTTTGTATTTGATTAACTAATGTAGAAACCGAAGCTCTTAAGTATATTAATAAATCCGGTGGATTAATAAAGGTTTCCTGTAATTTGAATAATGAAAAATAAGTTTCAAAATCTCTAGTGGTCATTAACCCCATAGAGTGTAAATTAGGAGCAAAAATATATGCATCTTCGTAAAGTGTTCTATCTTGTATAGTTGCCTTCCCGCTTTTGTTAATTTCCTGTATTTTGCTAATTCTACTGGTTAAATAATACACCTGTAAATTAAACGACCAACGTTGCATATCGTTATAGAAATCATTTAAATACGGATTATCGTCAACATCTTCAAAATGAGTATCCCATTTATAATGTTTTGCCAATAATGTAGTTAGTGTAGTTTTTCCTGAGCCTATATTTCCTGCAACTGCTATTAACATATTTTGTTTATTTTTTTGAAAGACTAAAAATACAAAAAAAATTAATACCCAACTAGAAAAATCAACTACTTGAAAAGAAATTAAAATTCGATAGGGTCTTGTATTAATTCATTATCTGAATTAATAATGTAGATGGTTTTATTTTCTATTCTGACTGTTTTTATATTGGCATATTGAGCTGGTTTATAAATAGATTTTTCAAGTGTAAAAAAATCATAGGTCTCAATTTGTCCTTCTTGATTAACATACAACAAATATTTTTCTTTTACCTGAAAAGTAGTTAATCCAAAAATTGGAATAGTTTTAAGGTAAGTTCCGTAAATATCAAACACTAAAATACCATTAACCGGGTCGTTTAAATAAACTTTATTATTAAACTCCACCAAAAAATTGGGTTGAATATTCTTGTTTAAAATGTTTGAAATGTTTGCTGAACTATTTATATTTTTTGTAGAATGTTCTAAGCGTGTTAATTGAAATTTCAATGGATTGTAATACCAAATACCGTTGTTGTAAGAGCTACAAACCAATGAGGTTTCTTCCAAACTTACTTCATTTAAATCAACAACATTATCCCATGCAGTAAGCGTATTATCAAGAACAGTAATTTTTGAAAATTCTTTAAAAAACACCACTATTTTCATTGGGTTTGAAACATCAACACTCGCAATTTCTCCTAAAATATTGTTACTATAAGTAAATTGTCGTTGCCCATTTTTACCAATTTTTATAATCTGGTTGGGGTAAATTTCGTAATAACTTCCTGTTTGGTCGGTTGTAAATGCCTTACCTTTAAATTCAATAGAATTGTTTTGGGCGTTTATTTCAAACGACAAAAAATAAATCAGTATTAAAATCAATTGTTTCATGACAACTACAAATATACACCAATCATCGTTACCCCCTATAGCTATCGGACTGACCAGTAATCTTTTTATCCTTAGATTGCAATGACGTTCTATTTTATAATTCAAGGCTAATATTATACCAAATTAAGTATTTCTTCAACAATTTTTCTGTTGTTTGACAAACGAGGGACTTTATGCTGACCTCCCAATTTATTATTTTTTTTCATCCAATTATAAAAAGTATTATTTGGAAGCGTAATAACTTCGGGCAATCCTAAAATTAAATTTTTATGCCTTTTGGCTTCATAGTCCGAATTTAAGGCTTTTAAAGCGTTATCTAATACTTCAACAAAATAATCTAAATTAACAGGTTGTTTTTCAAACTCAATCAGCCATTGATGCCTTCCACTTGCTTTATTGGATAAGTAAACAGGGGCGACAGTAAACTCACGTATGTTCGAATTCGTTTTTTTACAAGCATTTTCAATGGCACTTTCAACATTTTCAATAATCAATTCCTCGCCAAATGCATTAATAAAATGTTTTGTTCTGCCCGTAACTTTTATTCTAAATGGATTTAATGAAGTAAATCTTACCATGTCGCCAATCACGTAACGCCACAAACCGGCATTGGTAGAAATTACAATTGCATAATTTACTTCGAGTTGAACATTTTCTAAGGTAATTGGTTTACGATTTTCGCTATAGTATTCACTCATCGGAATAAACTCATAAAAAATTCCATAGTCGAGCATCAGTAACATTTCGTTTGAATTGCTTTGGTCTTGTAACCCAAAAAAACCTTCAGAAGCATTATAATTTTCATAATAATTAGTATTACTTCCTTTTAGTAGTTCATCAAATTGCTCTTTATATGGCAGAAAATTAACTCCTCCGTGCATGTATAATTCCAGATTGGGCCAAACTTCATGAATCGACTTTTTATCTGTTATTTCTAATATTTTTTTTAATAAAATAAGCGTCCAGGAAGGAACTCCAGAAATATTAGAAACATCTTCATTGATGGTAGATTTTGCCATTTTTTCTATTTTCGATTCCCACTCCGCCATTAAAGCAATTTCGAGTGTAGGAACTCTTCGTTGTTCTACCCAAAACGGAAAATTTTTCATAATAATAGCAGATAAATCACCAAAATAGGACGAATTATTAAACTCATTGATTTGGCTGCTTCCTCCTACCACTAAGGTTTTTCCTAAAATTAATTTCGATTCTTCATGGTTATGATGGTAAATAGATAACAAATCTTTACCTCCTTTGTAATGGCAATCCTCCAGCGACTCTTTACTTACTGGAATAAATTTACTCACGCCACTAACTGTTCCCGACGATTTTGCAAACCATTTTATTTCTGTAGGCCACAAAATGTTTTGTTCGCCATACCGTATCCTGAAAATATCACTTTTTAAACTTTCATAGTCTTGAAGAGGTACTCTATTGGCAAAATCTTGAGTATTCGCAATACTTTTAAAATCATATTTCCTTCCCCACTCCGTATCTTTAGCTTGATATACCAATTTTTGCAGCAAGTCATTTTGTACATCAACAGGATATTTAATAAACAGCTCCATTTGATGAATGCGTTGCTTAATAATCCAAGAAAATACCGAATTGATGATTTCCACTTTAAATGAGTTTAAAGTTTAAAGTTAAAAGTTTAAAGTTGATTTCGAACAAAACTCCCTACTTAAAATAATATTAATAATTTTAGAACTTTATGAATTCTCCAACTTTATGAACTACTCAGGACCTTTAGATAAAATGCACACCGCATTAAACGATAAAGTAATTTACCATTTACCTATTGGTGCAGATTTGGTAAACATGAACGAATTGATTGGAAAAGAGATTTCGTTAACGTACCAGCATCAAATTATTTGTAAAGAATGTGGTAAAACAACCATAAAATCTTTTAACCAAGGGTTTTGTTACCCTTGTTTTAAAAATTCGGCAAGTGCTGCCGATTGGATTATTCATCCTGAATTATCAAAGGCGCATTTGGGAATAGAGGATAGGGATTTAGAATTTGAGAAATCGGTTCAATTAAAACCGCACATGGTTTATTTGTCGCTTACCAGCGGAATAAAAGTTGGTGTAACCAGAGAAAGCCAAATACCAACTCGTTGGATAGATCAAGGTGCATCAAAAGCAGTTATTTTAGCAGTAACACCCAACCGCTATTTGGCAGGAATGATTGAGGTAAGTTTAAAACAACACCTTGCCGACAAAACCAATTGGCGACAAATGCTCATGAACTTAAATGCAGATGTGGATTTAATTGCAGAAAAAAACAACATTAAAAAACTGTTGGCAGACGAATACCAACCTTATATTTTACAGGAAAACAACATTACTGAAATTAACTATCCTGTTTTAAATTACCCCGTAAAAGTAAACAGCATTGGGTTTGATAAAGTTCCTGAATATGTAGGGAAACTTACCGGCATAAAAGGACAATACCTCTATTTTGAAAATGGAATTGTTTTGAACGTTAGGACGTATAGTGGGTACGTGGTGGAACTCAGCTTTTAAAACTCTCGCAGATTTCGCTAATTCACGCTGATTTTTTTCTGCGTATATCAGTGAAATCTGCGAGAAATAAAACCTATTTCAAATACCTAAAATCGTGGTTGTTTTTAACTTTTTGTAAAGATTCGTAAATCAACTTAATTACATTTTCTACATCGTCTTTATGTACCATTTCCACTGTGGTATGCATGTAACGCAAGGGTAACGAAATTAATGCCGAAGCTACTCCACCGGTTGCATACGCAAACGCATCAGTATCTGTTCCTGTTGCACGGCTCGCTGCCGCTAATTGATATGGAATTTTAGTTGCAGTTGCAGCTTCTTTAATCAATTTCAATAAATTATTTTGTACTGCCGGTCCTACAGTTAAAACTGGTCCTTTTCCTGCATGATTATCACCATTTTCAATTTTGTTAATCATTGGTGTTTGTGTATCGTGGCAAACATCGGTTACAATAGCCACATTTGGCTTAATGTTTTGTACCATCATTTCGGCACCACGCAAACCTACTTCTTCTTGTACCGAGTTGGTGATGTATAAACCGAAAGGCAGTTTCACTTTGTTTTCTTTCAACAAACGAGCAACCTCCGCAATCATAAAACCACCAATACGGTTATCTAATGCACGACCCACAAAATATTTATCGTTCAACACCATAAATTCATCTTCGTAAGTAATTACACAACCCACCGTAATTCCTAAAGCTTCCACTTCTTCTTTGGTATTGCAACCGCAATCTAAAAAGATGTTGTTGAGTTGCGGAGCCTCTTCTTTTCCTGCCGTTCTGGTATGAATTGCCGGCCAGCCAAACACTGCTTTAATAATCCCCTTATCGGTATGTATATTTACTCTTTTTGAAGGTGCAATTTGGTGATCGGAGCCACCATTTCTTCTCAAATAAATAAATCCTTTTTCGTTAATGTAATGCACAAACCACGAAATTTCATCGGCATGTGCTTCAATGATTACTCTAAATTTTTCTTTAGGATTGATAACCGCAGCAACTGAACCGTAAGTATCTACAAAATATTCATCCACATAAGGTTTGATATAATCCAACCACATTTTTTGCCCATCAGATTCGAAACCAGTTGGAGCAGGGTTGTTGATGTAATTTTCTAAAAATTTCAGCGATTTTGCTGTTAATATAGACTTTTGAACTGATTTTGAAGATTTTTTAGCCATTCGTTTTAATTTAATTCGAGCGATGAAGTTAGTCCTTTTTTATAAAAGGAGTACATTTGAGAAAATGATTTTTGAAGAAAAATACCTATTACGATGCCTGGAATTGGCAAAAAATGGTTTGGGAAACGTTGCTCCAAATCCGATGGTGGGATGCGTAATTGTTCACAACAATAAAATTATTGGTGAAGGTTATCATCAGGATTACGGAAAGGCACACGCCGAAGTAAATGCCATTCATTCGGTTAAAGATAAATCCCTATTAAAAGAAAGCACGCTTTATGTAAATCTCGAACCTTGTGCTCATTTTGGAAAAACACCTCCTTGTGCCAACTTAATTGTTGAACATAACATTCCAAGAGTGGTAATAGGTTGTATTGATTCATTTTCGGAAGTTGCTGGTAAAGGCATCGAGAAACTAAGAAATGCTGGTATTGAAGTAATTGTAGGCATTCTGGAAAAAGAATCATTAGAGTTGAACAAACGTTTTTTTACTTTTCATAACAAAAAACGACCTTATGTAATACTTAAATGGACTGAAACGAAAGATGGTTTTATTGATGTGGAAAGAACCGTCATTGCGAAACATGAGGAACGAAATGGGAAGCAATCTTTTAAATCAACAGATTGCTTTGTTCCGTTGCACTCCACTCGTAATGACGTTGATAACTGGATTACCTCACCTTTAAGCAAACAACTGGTTCATAAATGGAGAAGCGAAGAATCTGCTATTATGGTTGGAACCAACACTGCCTTAAACGACAACCCTCAATTGAATGTGAGAGAATGGAACGGTAAAAATCCTACTCGAATAGTGATTGATTTGCACGATAGACTCTCTCAATCATTACATGTTTTTGATAAAAGTGTACCAACCTTGATTTTTTCGTTAACTAAAGAAACTGAAGAAAAAAACTTAGTTTTTGTAAAAGTTGAAAACGAAAAAAAATTAATTGAAGAGGTTTTAAGTGAATTATACAAAAGAAACATTCAATCGGTAATTGTGGAAGGCGGAGCAACCTTATTACAGTCATTTATCGACCAAAATTTATGGGACGAAGCACGTGTTTTTATTGGAAATAAGAATTTTATAACTGGACTAAAAGCTCCAAATCTTAAAGGAAATTTAATAGCTGAAGAAATGATTGACGTTGACCATCTAAAATGGATAGGGAATAATTGATAATGAAATTTGGATACCTACCTAACCATATCCTCAGCTTCTCAAGGAATTTACAAAGAAAAAGGCAGTAAATTTTTGGCTTTTGCTTTTCCCATTTTTAGCGAAGAAGAATTTAAAACGCATCTTAGCCAACTCAAAAAAGATTATCACGATGCCCGACATCATTGTTTTGCTTTTAAACTGGGTTTAACCGAAAACGAATACCGTTACAGCGACGATGGAGAGCCTAACAATTCGGCTGGAAAACCTATTTATGGACAAATTTTATCAAAAAACATTACCAATGTTGGAATTGTAGTGGTTCGCTATTTTGGAGGAACTAAGCTGGGTGTTGGTGGATTAGTTACTGCTTATAAAGAAGCTGCTGCTGACGCACTAAATAACGCTATAATTATAGAGCAAACTGTAAATAATTATTATCAAATTTCTTTCGATTACATGGTAATGAGTGAAATAATGAACTTTATAAAAAAATACGAATTAACCGTTTCTAAACAGATTTTTGAAAATAACTGTTTAATCGAATTTAGCATTCGGCAAAATGAAGCTGGTTTTGTAGTTAATGAGTTAGAGAAAATGGAAGGATTAGAAATAGAGTTTATTAAAACTATTTAAGCTAAATTACTCTATTTCTAAAACAATATTTTTTACCAAAATAAAAGTTTTATCTTCTCCTATCGGCAATTCAAATTCAATGGTTTGAGATTTATATCCAGTAGCAATTACCGATATGGTATATTTCATGTTTCCAGGCAGAGTAACTAAAAAGTCACCTGTTTCTTCGGTATTTGTTTTTGCAATTATTTCACCTTTTGCATCTTTAAATTCTATATCGGCTACTACTTTTTCACCGTCCAATTTGGCTTCGATATTTCCTTTAACAATCGAAAGATTTTTTTGTGTACCTTTTAATAAATCGTAGTTTTTCAAGTCTATTTTGTAAATATCTCGTTCGCCTAAACCATCTTCTCTAATTGTTGAATAATACCCTATTTTACCATCGGTATTCAGTACAAAATGAACATCATCATCAATGGTATTGATAGGATAGCCCAAATTTTCAGGGGTTGACCAAGTTCCGTCCATTTGTAATCTTGACGAAAAAATATCGTAACCACCCATTGATAAATGTCCTTTTGAACTAAAAAACAAGGTTTTTCCATCGGGGTGAATATATACCGAAATTTCATCTTCCGGGGTATTAATTACTGAACCTAAATTTCTTGGTTCGCCCCAAGTTGATTTATTAATTTTTTCTACCACATAAATATCACCTTTTCCAATAGCTCCATATTTTTTTCCTTGTCGTTCGCTCACAAAATAAAGCTTATTTCCATCAGCCGAAAGCGAAGCTGAGCTTTCAAAATAACTTGAGTTAATTTGTTTGTCTAAAGCGGTCGGCTCACCCCATATACCTGACCTTCTTTTTTTAGAAACAAAAATATCGCCGATGTAAACAGTTCCGTCGTTTCTATAAATGTAAATTTGATTGCCATCCGGAGAAATACTTAAACTGGCATCGTGTCCTTCGGTATTTAATTTACCTTCAACAGGAAGTGCTTTAGTCCATTCCTTAAAATTAGTATCCCATTTTGTGATGTAAATGTCTTCAAAATATTTATAATCGCCCGCTTTGTCAACTGCACCACCCTTGGTATCAGCTCTACGAGAAGTAAAAATCATGGTTTGTCCGTCAGCAGTTAGTGATGGAGCATAATCTCCACCTCTTGAATTGACGTTTTTACCTAAATTAAGAATCTCCACTTTTACGGGAGCCAACATTAATTTCTTCGCATAACTAACTTCTGCAAGCAATTTATCAACATTGTACAACGGATTTTTCTTTTTTAATGTTGTTTTATAAGCTGTAAGAGCTACCTCAGATTTATCCAATTGATTGTTTCGGTGTAGTGCTTCTCCCAATTTATAATTTAATTCTGGTGCTACTTTTTCATTTATAGTTGCGGCATTTTGGATATACTCAACAGCTAATTGCCATTCTTTTAAATCCAAATAACACTCTCCTATTCGATAATTAACGATTGCATCGTTAGTAAATTCCTTCAACATTTCACGATAAATGTTTAAACCACCTCTAATGTTTCCATTCAGGTATTGATGACGAGCTTCATTCATTTTAAGTTTATAAACTACTTTGTTGGTTTTTTTAGGAGACTTGTCTTCTGTTTCTTGAGCTACCATTACTGTTGAGCTTAAAACAAAAAAGAGAATTAGAATAGGATGGAGAAATTTCATGTACATTTTTTTATTGACAAACAAAAATAGTGAATATGATGAGAATTAAAAATTATAATTTAGCTTTCAACCTATTAAATATTAACATTTTCTGCTAAATAATCTAAAAATAGTTGGATTGATTTGCGTTTATCATCGGTTAACTCATAGCTGATGTCGTTGGTTAAATAATGTTGCAACTGCTCAAAAGTAATGCCATTGTTGTTCGACAAGGTTATGGCTTCCTGAATATGGTTCACACCAAATGCCAATGCCTGATTTAATTTTTCGACAAATTCATGAGGGATAGATTTGTTGGCAACCCAACATGCAAATGCAAACGGAAGTCCTGTAAATTTATACCACTCTTCAGCTAAATCATAAATATAACCGTATGGTTTTGCTAAATTAAATGTTCGGTCGCCTATGATTACTGCGGCAGTTTTTTCTGCAATTTTATCTTCAAAACCAACGGTAGCGTGTTTAAATTTAGGAGAAATCTTCCAATATTCTCTAGCTAACACTTGCACTAGATTTATAGATGATTTCGATTGATAATCGAGTAATATGGTGTCTATTTCTTTTAGCGGAACATCGCTAACCAAAATAACTGAATTTACTTTTTTATTGGCTCCAATACAATAATCAGTTAAAATATAGTATTCGGGTAATTGCGGTAAAATAGCTACCGGAACCAAGCCAATATCCACTTGATTGGTTAACAATTTTTCAGCACATTTAGATGGAATGTCTAATTGTAAATCAATATCATTCATCATATCAGATTGTTGTAAACCGTACAAAAATGGTAAGGTGTTGGAATATGAAACAATGGATATTTTAACTTTCAACGATTAATGATTTTGTAGTCGCAAAGTTACTATTTTAACTTCAGTGTTATTTTAAAAATTTAAAAGAAATCTCTCGCAGATTACGCAGATATACGCAGAAAAATTATTTATTAACCTTCCTCCATCAATACTTTGTGTGTAGAAATGGTTGCTGCAACAACAGCTACAATAGAAATAAAACCTGCCAATGTTACCCCACAAAACGGAATAAGCATAAATAATGAAAACAACACGCCATTAGCCACTGCAATTCCTTTGTGTTGACGGATAAACTGAACGCTTTGTTTAACGCTATATTTTTGGCGTTCGATGGTATAATCCATAAACGAAAAGCCATAAAAATAAGCCGATACAAAAAACAAAAAGATTGCTCCCAATTGCCCAATAATGGGAATAAAACTCAACAAAAATAACACGATGATATAACCAATTTCAATAAACAAATTTCGGGTGGCTATTAAAACTCCTCGCACAATATCTCTCATCATTTGGTCGCCATCAAAAGGGTACTTTTTGCCTGTTAAAACGGCTTCCGTTTTTTCGGATAAAACAGAAAATACAGGCGATAGTAGAATAATTACCACAAAACCACCGATGTAGGCAAAAATAAAAAAGAATAGAATTTTAAATACCAGCCAAATAAAACCCGACAAAAAACCTTGTACATAAGCTGCTCCAAAATAAGTTGCATTTTCGTTGTTTATTAAGCCAAACACCCACTCTTTAAAAAAATCGGTTAAATAATTAATAGCTGCAAAACCACCAAAAAACAACAAAATGTTTATTATTATTGGGAATAGAAAAAACCACCACAAGCCTTTAGAAAATATAATTTCGATGGCTTTACCGTAAGCCGAAATTCCTGTACCAAACTCCTTGAAAAAATTTGCCATAGTGTTTTCTTTTCTTCAAAAATACGAAAGTTGGTAGTTTTTTATGCCACAGATTGAATAGATTTTTACAGATATTAAATAAAAAGACTATCTTCGTTAATTTAAGAATACACTATCTTTTTTATTGATTAATTCCCTTTTATTGGTATGAAATTTCTAATCATTTTATTCATTCTTTTAACTTCTAATATCTTTGGTCAACAACAAAAAATAACGAATAAAGATTTAACTGGGTCATGGTTTACTAATAACGAGGATAGTACATTTTTTCTTTCTGATACAATATCAATTATTAAGAGAACAAATCTACAACCAAACAATGACGACAACCCACCATTTATTGAACCAGAATTAGAGATTTTGAATAATAAGCGTTTCTTAAATCTATTATTTAAAAGATGCCATAAACTAGAATACCATGCAAAAAGTCACCCTATAAAAAGAAAATCAGAAGTTGGAAGATGGAAGTTGAAAAATGACACTATCATCGTAAGAACTAAAACTAATGTTTGGGTATTTCAAATAATTTCTATAGATCAGGTTGAATTTAATTATCTAATATCAAATCACCCAAAAGAAGAGTATAGAAAGTTTCATACCCAAAAATTGACACTTAAACGAACCAAATAAATCGAACCATGAAAAAAATAAAAATTAGATTAACTGATATCATTTATTGGCTAGCTCTAATTTCTGCAGATATTTTTATTTTTTTTATACTTAGTTTACTTCTAATGGGTTATGATGATAATTATGATAGTTCAAAAGGAGAATATTGGAGTTTAGTAAGTATGAATACGACTGAAAAAATTCTATACATTTCATACAATTTATGGATCTTATTAAATATTATTGCTATTATCTACATCGGAAAAAAAGTATATAAATGGCTTAAATAAAACTTATAAAACTGGATTCCTGCCTACGCAGGAACGAAGTCAACACAAATCTACTTCTCTCCTGCGAAGGCAGGAGTCTAGACCAAATAAAAAAAATTCATATCTACCTTCTCAGAAACGTAGTTAACACAACATTCCCTTAATTCGATATAAAATAATACTTTTGTATCCTTACAAAAATTGGATAATAAAATGAATTTTTCGGCATTAACAGCAATTTCACCTATCGACGGAAGGTATAGAAAAACCACAGAAAGTTTAGCTCCCTATTTTTCGGAAGCTGCACTGATACAATACCGTATTCGTGTAGAAATTGAATATTTTATTGCCTTGTGCGAATTGCCTTTGCCTCAGCTACAAGGTTTTGATAAAAGCCTTTACCCTGCCCTTCGCAACATTTACCAAAACTTATCGGAGGCTGATATGTTGTCGGTAAAAGACGAAGAAAAAGTAACCAACCACGATGTCAAAGCCGTTGAATATTTTATTAAAAAGAAATTCGATGTGTTGGGAATCAACTCCGCTTACAAAGAATTTGTTCACTTTGGTTTAACCTCACAAGACATTAACAACACTGCCGTTCCACTTTCAATTAAAGAGGCTTTGGTTGCCGTTTATTACCCATTGTTAAACGATTGTTTGGCTAAGCTAAAAGAACTATCGGCAGCATGGGCAAACATACCCATGTTGGCAAAAACACACGGACAACCTGCTTCTCCAACCAAATTGGGTAAGGAGTTTTATGTGTTTGTTGAACGTCTCGAAAAACAATTGGAGCAAGTAAAAGCCGTTCCGTTTTCAGCAAAATTTGGTGGTGCAACGGGAAACTTAAATGCTCACCATGTGGCTTATCCTAACTACAATTGGGTAGAATTTTCTAATGATTTTGTAAACAACCAATTGGGATTGAGCCGTTCGCAAACCACTACACAAATTGAGCATTACGATAATTTAGCTGCACTTTTCGACGGGCTAAAACGCATCAATACCATTTTAATAGATTTAGATCGTGACGTATGGACGTACGTTTCGATGGACTATTTTAAACAAAAAATAAAAGAAGGAGAAATTGGTTCTTCGGCAATGCCACATAAGGTTAATCCTATCGATTTTGAAAATTCGGAAGGAAATTTAGGATTAGCAAATGCCATTTTCGAACACTTGTCGGCTAAGTTGCCTATTTCTCGTTTGCAACGCGATTTAACCGATTCTACTGTTTTACGTAATGTTGGTGTTCCGATTGGTCATACTGTTTTGGCATTAGCTTCCTTACTAAAAGGATTAAATAAATTAATTATTAATGAAGCAAAAATTCATGCCGATTTGGAAGACAACTGGGCGGTTGCTGCTGAAGCCATTCAAACTGTTTTGCGTCGTGAAGGCTATCCAAAACCCTACGAAGCATTGAAAGAATTGACCCGAACCAACGAAAAAATTACGGCTACTTCTATTGCCAATTTTATAGAAACACTAAACGTAAGTGAAGAAGTTAAAAAGGAGTTGCGATTGATTTCTCCTTTCACTTTTACCGGAGTTGATTTGATTTAAAAGTAACACCATGAAAAGTTTTGCAAAGATATTAAAGTATGCAGGTGGATATAAATTCTACGCCTTACTAAATGTTATTTTCAATATTTTTTCGGTCATTTTTGAGTTGCTTTCAGTCATGCTGTTTATTCCTTTTTTAAACTTGTTGTTTAATCAATCATCAAGCATTCCGGTAACCGAAAAACCTGAATTTGCATATACCAAACAATATGTAGAAGCCTATTACAATTACACGTTAGGTCAAATCATTGAAAGCAACGATAAAATTGCGGCATTGCTATTTGTATGTATCATTGTTGGCATATTGTTTTTTCTTAAAAATGTATGTCGATATTTAGAGATTTAAGAAGGAAAATACATCAAAAAACGTTAGACCTCCCTTTATCTTATTATTCTGAGCAAAGAAAAGGTGACATCATGTCTCGTATGACCTCAGATGTTCAAGAGGTTGAATGGTCCATTTTAAATTCCTTGGAAATGATTTTTAGAGAACCTTTTGCTGTAATTCTCTCCATATCTGTTTTAGTGGTAATGAATCCCCAGCTTACACTTTTTGCCATGATTTTATTACCTGTTAGTGGATTTATTATTGGTCAATTGGGAAAAAGTTTAAAACGCTCATCATCAAAAGTTCAAGACATGATGGGAATGATTTTATCGAGTATCGAAGAAACATTGGGTGGATTAAGGATTATAAAAGCTTTTAATGCCGAAGAGCATATTGCTGAGAAATTTGATAACTTGAACCAAAACCATACAAAATTAACTTTAAAAATGGCTAGAAAGGCTGATTCAGCTTCACCGCTTAGCGAATTTTTGGGAACAACAGTTATGGTAACGTTGGCTTTTTATGGAGGACGATTGGTGCTTCAAGGAGATTCGTCGTTTACAGGAGCTGAATTTTTTGGTTATATCATTGTTTTTGCTAGGTTATTAAGCCCGGTAAAAGCATTCTCAACAGCTTACGCAATTGTGCTTAAAGGTGCTGCGTCATCCGACAGAATTGAACAAGTTTTATCGGTTAAAAATTTAATTGTTGACCCAATAAATCCTAAAAAAATTGATCGTTTTTCTAAATCTATAGTTTATAAAAATGTTCACTTTTCGTACGAACAACAAACTGTTTTAAATGGAATTGATTTTACCATCGAAAAAGGAAAAACCATTGCATTAGTTGGAGAATCAGGAGGCGGAAAATCTACTTTAGCCGATTTATTACCACGTTTTTACGATTTAGAAACAGGCGAAATTTTAATCGACGACATCAACATAAAAGATTTGACGCTTAATAACTTGAGGAGCTTAATGGGTATTGTAACCCAAGAATCGATTTTGTTTAATGAGAGCATTTTTAACAACATTACTTTAGGAACTAAAAATGCAACCAAAGAACAAGTTATAGAAGCTGCAAAAATTGCAAATGCCCATGATTTTATTATGCAAATGGAAAATGGTTATGAAACTACTATTGGTGATAGAGGTAGCAAATTATCGGGTGGACAACGACAACGTATAAGCATTGCAAGAGCAGTTTTAAAAAACCCTTCGATTTTAATTTTAGATGAAGCAACGTCGGCACTCGATACCGAATCAGAAAAATTGGTGCAAGATGCTTTGTTTAAATTGATGCAAAACAGGACCTCAATTGTTATCGCCCACCGATTATCTACTATCCAACATGCCGATGAAATTTTGGTTATTCAAAAAGGAAAAATTGTAGAACGAGGTACACATTCCGAACTTATAAAACTTCCTGGTGTTTATAAAAAACTTTCCGACTTACAGAGTTTTTCCAAATAACTAAAATTTTTTGCTACTTTTATTAAAAAAATAAATGATGATTAAAAAACTTACAACCCTTACTTTAATAGCATTAACAGCATTTTCTTGTGTTTCAGATAGTAATTCTGATGCAGAATTAACCGATTCAACCGCTATAACAATTGAAGACCCCAATGCAGAATTTACTGCTGCCGATACCAGTTCAACCGGGGTTTATCAGGAAGAAGTAGATGACTCAAAAGAAATGACTTTGCAAGAAGCCATGAAAGCAAACAACAATCAACCTAAAGTTGAAGAAGGCGGTATGTCGTTTTGCGATTGTGTAAAAAAACAACGAAAATTAGAAAAAATAGTGTTGGAGTCGGAAGATGAAGCAGAATCGGATAAAGCTTTGGAAGAATTAACTGCCATGAAAACTGGCGAATGTAAAATATTGTTTGAAGGTAATCAATCCACACAAGAGGCAAAACAAGCTCACGAAAAAAAGGTTAAAGCTTGTAAGTAGTTTATTTTTCAAAAAACTCTTCGTTAAAATTTACCAAATAAAGCACTTGTTTGGCTCTGGTTACTGCGGTGTATAACCAACGCAAATATTCCATGTTAATCATTTCTTCGGTTAAATAACCTTGCTCAACAAATACCACATCCCATTGTCCGCCTTGTGATTTGTGGCAGGTAACAGCATTGGCAAATTTTACTTGTAAGGCTTGGTAATATGGATTTTTTCGAATCAATTCGTTTCGTTTTTTTCGGTTGGGTTCGTAACTGTATTCTTCCGAAATAGCATCATACAATTCTCTAAATCGGGCAGAAGACAATGAAGATGAATCGGATAAAATACTTTCCAGTAAAATTTTTACCTCCAGATTATTTTCATCAGGATAATCAAGCATCCGAACAGTAATCGTTGCAAACCGAAAACCATATTGTTCTTCCTCTCCCCTAATTTTTAAAATTTCAACAATATCACCATTGGCTATAAAACCAGCTTTTGAGGAATCGTCGAGCCAAAAATAATTGTTCTTTACCACCATCATAAAATCGCCCGAAGCAATTTCATCTTCCAACCATTTTATTCTCGACCTGATTTGCAGGTTAAACAAATTTGCTCTTTTGTTACTTCGGCAAATCACCATCACATTTTCATCGCCATATTTTCCATAAGCACTATTTAGCTCATCTTCCAGTTCTACACCGGTAATAATTTTTACGTCAACATCCAATTCTTTAACTTGTAGCAATGGCAACTGATAGTTTTCTTCCTGAATTTTATTCCGGAGCGATGTTGCCAATTTTAAAATTTCTGAAGTTTTTTTCTGACGAACCACCTCATTTAATTCATAAAAAGAAAGGTTTAAATGATAGGATTTATACATAAAATCTTCATCCAATGCTGGACTTAAATCGCTTCCAACGGGAGGAAGTTGAGCAGTATCACCAATTAAAATGAGTTTGCAATTTCTTCCAGCAAAGACATAATTGAGTAAATCATCCAACAAACTTTTGGTTTCTCCCCAGCTGGCATTGAGTAAACCAGACCCATCACCAATCATTGATGCTTCATCAACTAAAAAAAGCGTATTTTCAAACTTATTTTCTCTTAACACAAATCGGGTATAACCATCTCCTCCCGATTTTAACTGGTAAATCATTTTATGAATGGTAAAAGCTGGCTTTCCTGAATAATTAGACAACACTTTTGCAGCTCTACCCGTTGGTGCCAACAACACCGAATCAAAATTAAAATTGGGCAGGGTTTTAACCAATGCTCCAATAATAGAAGTTTTTCCGGTTCCTGCATAACCTTTTAGCACAAACGCACTTTTTGGAATAGTAGAAAAAGTAAAATCGGTTAGTTCACCAATAACTTTTTTTTGGTTTTTGGTTGGCGTAAAACCAAAATGTTCGAGAAGTGATTGATAAAATAGGTTATGCATAATAAAAAAACAGCCTCTAAAGTTACCGTTAATTCCAAAAAAACGACCTATAATGAATTAATATAATTAATCGAGCATTAAATTTTAGTTTAGCGTTTTAATAGGATAAAAAAAATTGTAGATTTGTGTACAATTAAAAAACAAATTAAACTAGACGTATGAAATTAGCAATTCAACTTGTTCTTATTGTAGCTTCAGCTTTTATGGGCTATTTAATTTATGACAGTATTGACAGTAAAATTGAGTTAGAAAAAGAAGTTCGACATAGAAAAAGCGTTGTTATTGAACGTTTAGAACAGATTAAAGAAGCTCAAATCAATTATAAAAAAGTTCGTGGCGAATATGCCAAATCGTTTGACCAATTGAAAAACTTTTTAGAAAACGATTCATTAATTGTTGTTAAAGCAATAGGTGTTGTTCCTGATAGTTTGTTGGGTCAGGAAGCAAAAGCATTAGCCATGGGAATTATTGTGAGAGATACCAGCAAAATTGCTGTAAGAGAAGAATTATTTAAAGATAATTTTCAACAAGTAGTGGATTCATTGGCAATTATTCCTTTTTCTGGTGGAGCACAATTTTCGATTAATTCAGGTGAAATTGAAAAAGGAAAAGTGAAAGTTAAAGTGTTTGAAGTTACTGCTCCTTACACCGAAGTTTTTAAAGGTTTAAAAACCGATAACGAAGGTATTGATATGACTCAAGCTCTTATTTTAGGTTCTATGACAGAACCTTCAATAAATGGTAACTGGGATTAAAAAAAAGATTCCTGCCTACGCAGGAATGACGTAGATGAAAAGGATATGAAATTCATATCCTTTTTTGTTAACTTTATTTCACCAAATGGCAAACTTTCAAAAACATACTTCTTTTTTTGATAAATCATTCTCTGATTTAAAAACAAACGAATATCAAGTGTTTTTACAATTGAGTAAAAATGGTTTAAGTTATACTGTTTTTAACAACCAGTCGAATACGTTTATTGGTTTAGAAAGTTATATTTTTAATGAGGTGTACAACGATTATTCCATTTTAAATCCACTTAAAGAATTTTTGGAACAAGCTCCTTTACTAAAAAAAACGTTCAATAAAGTTATCGTTTCTTATGTAAATAATCGTGCTACGTTAATCCCAAAACCTATTTACCAAGAGAGTGAATTAAAAAGTTATCATCAATTTAATTTTGCAACACAGGAAGAAGATATTTTTTGTTCTGATTACCTTATCAACGTTTCTGCTTATAATGTGTATTCAATACCTGATTATATTATTGGAGCTTTTGATAAAATAGAAAATACGGTATTTCACCATTTTTCTACCGCATTAATAGAGTCTTCATTACTGTATGCAAAAAAATCAAAATCATTATCAGTAGTTGATGTGCATGTGTTGCCCAATTCTTTCCAAATTATTGTAATAAAAAATCAAAACTTAGAACTCTACAATTCTTTCAATTACCAAACCAGTGAAGACTTTATTTATTATCTGTTGTTTGTTTTAAATCAACTCAACATAAAAAGCGACGAAGCAACTATTCGGTTAACAGGCGAAGTGGATAAAAGTTCCGCCATTTACGACATGTTGTATAAATACATTCATACCATTAATTTTTGCGAAACTCCCAACGAATTAAATTATAGTTATGTTTTTGAAAAAACTCAAAAACATTATCATTATGCACTTTTTAATCAATACTTGTGCGAATAATTTCAGGTTTACATAAAGGAAAAGCCATTGTAGCTCCTAAAAACTTACCTGTTCGACCAACCACCGATTTTGCTAAAGAAGCCTTGTTTAATATTTTAGAAAACAACTTTAATATTGATGAACTTGATGTGTTGGATTTATTTAGTGGAACGGGAAACATTAGTTATGAATTTGCCTCTCGAGGCGCCAAATCTATTACTGCTGTTGATTTGAATTTTAACTGCCACAACTTCATTCGACGCACAGCAAAAGAGCTTAATCTTAAGACTATTAACGCTTTTAGGGCTGATGTTTTTAAATTTTTGTACAACCACAAAAAACAATACGATTTTATTTTTGCCGATCCTCCTTACGATTTAAAAAATATTGATGAAATAGCTACTTTGGTTTTTCAATTTAACCTTTTAAAAGAAGATGGTTGGCTGATTATTGAACACGATAAACGAACCGATTTATCAAAACAACCTAACTTTTCGCAACTACGAAAATACGGAAATGTAAATTTTAGTATGTTTAAATTAGTGTGAAGTCGGAAGACCGAAGTTTGAAGACTGTGAACTGTGAACTAACAACTGACAACTAAATGTCGAAACTCATTACATACAAATCCATCTGGAAAATAGCTTTACCCATTATTATTAGTGGTATTGCTCAAAATGTGGTAAACGTTACCGATACTGCTTTTCTTGGTCAGGTTAGTAATGCTGCTTTAGGTGCAGCAGGGAACGCAGGTATTTTTTACTTTGTAATAATAATTACCGGAATGGGTTTTACCACCGGTGCACAAATTATTATTGCACGCCGAAATGGCGAACAAAAATATTCACACATTGGAAAAATTGTTGACCATTCGTTTTATTTTATTTTACCTTTTGCCTTATTGCTTTTTTTGCTGGTTCGCTTTTTTTCTCTCGACTTTTTTGAGGTAATAACACATTCCGAAAACATAAAAATTTTGGCAAACGAATTTATTCAAGTTCGTATCTGGGGAGTATTTATTGCGTTCATAAACTTTTCATTTATTGCCTTTTATGTTGGCATTACCAAAACCAAAATACTCAGCTATGTAACCATTTTAATGATGTTAATAAATGTGTTATTGGATTACACGTTAATATTTGGTCATTTTGGTTTTCCCGAGATGGGAGTAGAAGGTGCGGCACTGGCATCGGTAATTTCTGAGGTTTGTGCTTTATTATTTTTTGTAGTTTACACCATTAAAACTGTTAACCTCAACAAATATAATTTATTTGGTTTTCAGCGTTTCGATTTAGCAATTTTATCACGCATGTTTAGTATAAGTTTTCCCATTATGTTGCAGAATTTTTTATCGCTGAGTTCGTGGTTCATCTTTTTTATGATTATCGAAAAAATGGGCGAAGACGAATTAGCTGTTTCACACATTGTTCGGAGTATATACATGGTGTTGATGATTCCTTTGTTTGGCTTTAGCAACGCTACCAACACATTGGTAAGCAATATTATCGGAGAAGGAAGAAGCCATGAAGTACTTGGTATGATTAAAAAAATAATTTGGATGAGTTTAGGATTTACGTTTGTTCTATCATTCATCAGTTTTTTTATTCCCGAATTTTTGGCAAGTTTTTATACCAATAGCTCTGAACTTGTTAGCAAAACTGTTGGTGCATTACGGGTAATAAACTTTACCATGTTTTTCTTTTCCATTTCTTTTATCTTATTCAGTGGTGTTACGGGAACCGGAAATACCCGGACATCGTTACTAATTGAAGCAACAAACATTGTCATTTATTTAGCATCAGCATATTATATTGCCATTGTACTAAAATCATCTTTACCGGTAGTTTGGGCTTCCGAATTTATCTACTTTGGCTTTTTAGGATTGTTTTCATACTTGTATTTAAAATACGGAAATTGGAAAAAGAAACAGATTTGAGAACCCATTTAGAAGCAAAGCTTTTTAAAAAAGCTTTGCTTCTTTAATCATGTTCTTTGCGGTTAAAAAAAACATTAATTTTACAACTTACCATTTAAAATTACATGAATCATTTTACAAAAATTACCATCCTTACACTAACCATAATTGGCTCTACCATTTTAGACGCTCAAACCTACAAGCCTGGAAAAACTGGTGGCTTGTACCGAACCGGTGATGAAAAATTAGATAAAGGCTGGTTTTTTGGTATAGGAACGACGTATATGCTTCCTTATAGTAGAATTACTGATTATACAGAATACACCGATAGCTTAACCAATACCACCTATTCTGAAAATTATGCAGCACAACCAAAAAATACCTTTTCAAAAAGTTTTACTACTCAATTTGGGCTTTTTTTAGAAGTGGGTAAATTTAAAATGAATGGAAAACGAATCATCAATTATTTAGATTATGGAATTTCTTACAAATGGTTTAGAGGAGGCGAAAACTTTAGTCAAACCAGTAAAATAAACGATGTAGAAGTTGCCTATACCACAACTCGCGGAACATTTAGCGACCATGCCCTTTCTGGTAATTTTAATATCGGACACCACTTTGACCAGTCCGAAAAAGTATTTTTTGTCAATGGTTTAGGTTTAAATCTCGATTATTTATTAATAACTTCTCGCAATGGTGGTGGAGTAATGCCAAATAAAGCCCATGAGTTTCCTACTTCATTAATTGGTGAAATGCATTACTTTTTTGGTGTTGGTTTTAAAACAAAAAAACGACTGATCATAATGCCAATGATTGAGACTCCTATTCTAGCATTGTATCCTTTTAACCATATTGTTTCCACACATGATTATTTTAATACCCGACACCGTCCTGTTTTTATTAAAATTCGGTTCATGTTCCTAAAAAAAGGCTCCACATCTTGCCCAAAAGTGTACAATCCAATGGGTATTGACCCTATGAATCAAAAAGAATAACACCTGCGAAGCAAGCACAAACACCCCAAACAATAAAAGCAAAGTGAGTAAAATTCAATTTTAATTTTTTTGGTATATTTACTCTTCTATGCAGAGAAAATCACTCATCATACTTTTATTGACTTGTTTTACAACAGTCGTCGCTTTTGCACAACTTTCCGGTACAAAACAAAGTGATGTGCTTGATGAAGATAATGTTTCTTTGGATGGCTTAGTTTCCGATTATTATTCAGGCGAACATCTTGCCAATGTTAGCATTCAGGCTACTGCTAATGGAAATGTAGTCGCTACCGGATTTACTGATGGTAATGGAGAATATAAGATGGTTTTAGAATATGATAAAGAATATATTATATCGTTTTCAAAAAGTGGGCTTATTGGTAAAACCATAATCTTTAACACGTATGGTGTTCCCGAAAACAAACGACACAAAGTTCCGAATATGGGTGCTGAAATAACACTTTTTAAACCCAACGAATGCATAAAAACGGAGATATTAAATAAACCCGTCGGGAAAGCCGTTTATGTTGCGGATAGGAACATCATCGATTGGGACATGGATTATTCGATGGATAAATTGGCTGCATTAAACAAAATGCTCGACGACTGTTCAAAACAAGTAGAAAAAAAAGAAAAAGACTATACTACAGCAATGGCTGCCGCTGATAATGCTTTTGCAAAACAAGATTGGGAAAATGCAAAAACAGGTTATCAAAAAGCATTGTCAGTATTTCCAGACAAACCAGCACCTAAAGACCGACTAAAATTAATTGAAACCGAACTAACCAAAAAAGCAGAAGCCGAAAAACAACGAGCTGAAGAAAAAGCTAGAGCCGAAGCTGAAGCTAAAGCAAAAGCCGAAAAAGAAAGTGCTGCCAAAAAAGAAGAACAAGAGCGTTTAGCCAAAGAAAAAGCCAAAGCAACAGCCCTTGCAAAAGCCGAAGCAGAAAAAGCTGAACTTGCCAAAGCCGAAGCTGCCGCTAAAAAAGCAGAGCAAGAACGATTGGCTAAAGAACAAAAAGAAGCCGAAGCTAAAACAGCACAAGAAACCGCCTTAAAAGCCCAACAAGAAAAAGAATCAGCCATAAAAAAGAAAGAAGAAGAAAAACTGATTGCCCAAAAAGAGGCTGAAAAACAAGCTGCACTTTCCGAAAAAGCTAAACTAGAGAAAGAAGCAGCAACCAACAAAAAAGAAGAAGTGGTGGCAAAAAAAGAAGTGGTAGTAGCCACAGATAATGCAAAAAAAGAGGAAAAAGAAAAAATACTAGCCCAAAAAGAAGCCGAAAAAAGAGCTGCTTTAGAAGACAACGCTAAAAAACAAAAAGAAGCTGCAGCTAAAAAAGAAGAACAAGAACGTATAGCTAAAGAGCAAGCTGCTAACCTTGCTAAAAAAGCAGAAGAAGAACGTGCCGAGAACAAAGTGGTTTTACTCGAAGAAAAAGAAGAAGTGAAAGAACAACTGGCAGTACAAGTAATAGAAGAGAAAAAAACACCAATAAAAGGCTCCTCAACCATTAAAATAAAAAGCACCAACAAAGGTAGAAACCTTTATGCAAAACCAAACAAAACTGGAAATGACAAAGGAGCTAGACCTATGAAACACATTGTGTTGTAAGTTTTTTGTTTACATTTGAATATCATATACGAGAGCAACTTAAACTCAAAAAAAATGAAAAACGGACACCTAAATGTGATAATACTTTTTATACTGACTATACAAACTACTAGTTTTAGTTATGCACAGTGCACCATTAGTGGTATAACTGTAAATATTAGTCCTTGCAATCCGTCAACTAATTTATTTCAGTTATCAGGTACAGTTAACTTTGTAAATCAACCCACAACAGGTTATTTAACTATTACAGATTGTCAAGGTGATGCCGATACTTTGTACCCTCCCTTTACATCTCCTTCAAACTTTTCTTTTCAAGCAAATTCTACTGGAATTCAAAACTGCACTATAACAGCTGTTTTTAGTGCTGATACAAATTGTATTAGAACACTTACATTAAACTATCCAGCATCATGTGTATGTAATGCAGATGTTGGAACATTTAACACCAATATTTTAGGCCAAAGTACTACAAATTATACTTTATGTTATGGCGATGTAATAGAAATTACCTCAAATGGAGACATGATTCCTCCTTATGAAGCTTTATCTCCTCCAATTTCAAATTCTTACCCATCTGCAGAATACAGACCCGGTATAGGTTACTTACTTTATTCATGCCCTCCAACAGTATTTCCTCCAGGTGATATTAATTCAGACCCCTGTCAATTGGGGGTAGTAAGCTTTGGAAATAATTACAATGCAATTAACAACATTGGAATAGTAGGAGCACCTTTTACCAATAGTACTATCTATTACGTGCCAATTACCTTTTACGACACGGTAGAACTTATTTATAGCTATACAAATGTTAGTTCAAATTGTTATTCTATGGGAAATCCTATTGCTGTTCAATATTTACCTGAGGTTATTGATAGTAATGCACAAGAAAACAATATGGATAGTACCTTTACCGTTGAAATTTATGGAGGCTTACCTCAGTTAAATGGCTCACTTTTTTATGCTTACAATTTAATACCTACAACTGCTTATTTTATAAATAACACTACAAATCATGGTGGCATGATTACAATAGGTGGTTTATTAGATGGTGATGTATATAGTTTTAGTGTGTCTGATAGTACAGGGTGTGAATTAATAATTAGTGGTGGTCCGTATGTTGGATTACCAGTTGGAACCTCAGAAATGATTGCTAATTCTGATTTTACAATTTATCCAAACCCAACAAAAGATGAATTGACTATTGAGTTTCTTGATACAAAACAAAATAATTTAACATTAGAAATCTATACTATTTTAGGGAGGAAAGTTTTACAAAAACATGTAGAAATTTCTTCTTCATCTAGAATTTTTCATCTAAACCTTGAAAATGAAGCTAACGGAGTTTATTTTTTAAAAATAATTTCAAAAAACAGTAGTTTAACAAAACAAATACTAAAGAACTAATTGTGTTTTTCACTCCCTATACTCCAGCCAGCTTCCCAATGGTGGTTAATTTGAAAAATTACAACAAAAACTTTAGAAAAGTTAGCAACCTAAAAACACCCACTTTGCTGGTAAAAGTTTAGTGTTTTGTAGTTTAATCTTCCATAAACCGAACAGTTTTATCAATCTTTTCCTCTTCTCCGTTTTTGTACTTAATTAAGTCTAATAAACTACCTATATAAAAAAGAGTACTATTACTCTTGACTTGAATTTGTTTATGCTTTAATTTAGTATGAAAACAATAAACCATGAGAAATTTACTACTCACCTGCATTATCCTATCCTTTTCCTACCTAAATGCTCAAACGCATACCATGTTAAAAGTAAAAGGAATTACAACAGACGGAATGGCAATAAACACAAGCATACTGAAAGAGGTTACTGTAAACATATACAAGTATAACGACAAAATAGCCACTTTTCAATCTGACGAAAAAGGAAAGTTTCAATTTGAAATAGAAATGAATTCCTACATCGTGTTAGAATTCGTAAAAGAGGGATTTCTTTCAAAAAAAATATTATTTGACACCAAAAATCAACTCATAGATCACAGTAAAAATTACATCCCTTTTAATTTTGAGATTATGATGTTAAAAGAAGTAAAAGGTGTAGATTATGACGATGTTGATTTTCCAATCACCATGATAGAATATTCGCCTGAAGAAAAAGAATTTTTATATGTCGAAAAATATACCAGCGACATGGTTAAACGCCAAGAAAAAGTAATGATTAAATTGGCAAAAAAATACTAATCACAACCCTCAACAAGTCAAGAATGTCGAAGAAATTGAATGGTTTTATCAATAACCATTTGAAAATGCTCAGGAAATTTTTCTTGTTCAAAAGGGTGTGAAGCTCCAAACGTGTGATTGCCATTTTCGATTATAAACAGTTCAGCATTTTTATTCCATTTGGCTAAATTTTCAGCCTCTAAAACACCAACAGCTTCATCGTTGGTTCCATGTACAATTAAATGAGGAATATCCAATGTTTTTGCAGACCGTTCAATAGATAACCGTTCCATATTTTTCAATGTATTTTCGGCAAACTGGTAATACATGGGCATTTGCTGATTGGTTCGGGCATTTTCCACATAAATTACCCCGTTTTGTTTCCATACTTCAAACTGTTGTGGTGGAATACGGTTTATTAAATCAGCTACTGCCGCCCAGGTTACCAATTTTTTTATTCTTGTATCTTCTGCCGCTTTTACCACACTTATTCCTCCACCCCTACTGTGCCCGATTAAATAAATTTCCTGATGGTTTATTTCTTCTTTTGGCACAAGATTATTTTGTGTTATCCAATCCAATACCGTTTCTAAATCATCTAGCTCTTTGGTATAATTATTATTTCCAAAGGCTTCCAAATCAGGAAAATCAATGGGTTGTTCAACAGTTCCGCCATTGTGCGAAAAATTGAATTTTACAAACACAAAATCGTTATCCATAAAATGTTGCATTACTTTATTAAAATGCCCCCAATCTTTAAACCCTTTAAACCCATGTGCAAAAAGTACCACCGGTTTTCGTTGATTAGTTGTTTTATACCCAACATCTAATAAAATAGGTTTTTGATGTTTTCCCTGAATAATGTTGTTTTTAGAAATGTACATGCTTCAAACTTAATAAAAAGCTGGTGTTCTTATCGAAAAAAGTTATATTTGTTTTCCATCTTTGACAAAAAAATCAAACTATGAAAAAGAACACACTATTTTTTACTGGGCTTATCTTTACAGTTACACTAACCGTAATAGCCTGTAACGGTACTGACGAAAAAACAACAGAAACTGACAACAATGAAATTACTGAGGAAGTAATTATTAACAATAATTACCGATTGGTTACCGATAAAAGTAAAGCTGATTGGGAGCGTTCGCTTGACCAAAAAGCTACCAAACAAAAAGTAAAATTATTTGGGCAGATGGTTGATGTTGAACTCGGAGAAGTAAAGCTGACCACCAACGGTACTGTGGAACTTAAAGATGGTGAATTGATTACCACCAATGACAACATTACCAAAGCCACTGCTATTTTTGACATGGCATCTTTTAAATTTAGTCAAAACAAAGGCGATGGTTTATTTGATGTAAAAAATTACCCCAATTCAACACTGGAAATTACTGAAATTAAAAAAGACAGCAGCGAGTACAGTGCAACAGGAGCATTAACCATTCAACAAACAACTAAGCCTGTTAACATTTCTTTAAACATTACAAAATCGGAGAATAGCCATATTTTGGTTGGCTCGTTTAGTGTAAATACACTTGATTTTCCGTTAAGGGATAACGTAAAAGCCAAAGATGTAAACAAGGATGAAATAAAAATCATGTTCGAATTGAACTATTTTTTATCAAAGTAGTTTTATGTTAATCTTATATTACTTTAGTAGTACCACCGACTCCCCTCAATATTCTTAGTCTGAAGTGAGGCAAGAGTGATGAAACTAAGAACTTTAACTATACATTAAGACAGTTGGAATTTATCAATTAATAACTAAAAAAACAAAAATGAAATCACAAACTCATTTATTTTTCAGGTCAATTATGTTGACAAAAATATTCATTTTGCTAATTATTCTTTTAAACACATCAGCAAATGCACAAAATACTGCACCAGGTATTGATATCATTGGAAGAGGTTATGATATTTTTGGGGAATATGCAAACAATAATAGCAAGAAAAAATATTCATTATTTGTCTTTCCTCAAAGTAGTAAAATTAGTTATGATTATAATGTTCCTGAATATTTGATACTTGAAAATATTTCGGATCACAGAATTAAGCAGATTGAGGGGTCATCTCTCAATGAATATGCTGACAATATGGAAGCAAGTGTAAATTTAAAAACAAATGCTTTACTTTTTTCTGCTTCTGTGGAAGCACAGTTTGGCAAAAATACTAGTACTAATGAAGAAAAATTTTACTATACTTATATGGATGCTAATACAAAATGGAGAATATCAATTGACATGAGGAATATTGATATTCTAATTGAAATTTTAGAACCTCAATTTAAATTGGATTTAGCTACAATGACCCCTCAAAAATTATTTGATACTTATGGAACTCACTTTATTGCTTCTGCATATATTGGTGGTCGAGCTGATTTTTCTACAAACACAGTAAAGAATACTAGCTATACTACTGAGCAGATTAAATCCGCCGTTAAAGGAAGATTTGCAACAATAAAAGGTGAAGGAAGCTATTCTTCTGCTAATGAAATTAATTCAATCATTGAAAAGTGTGAAACAAAACTTCGTGTTGTCGGTGGTAATTCTGAATATGCTAATAATATTAGTGATAATCCCGTACAATATCAGAAATGGGCTGAAGGAATTAAAGATAGACCTGTTTTATGTGATTTTGATTCTGAAAGTCTTATTCCTATTTGGAAACTCACAAATGATACAAAAAGAAAAGAAATTCTTGAAAAATATTTTACTGATTTAATATTAATTCAGCACCCAAAGCCAGAAATGGTAAAGCCAATAATCGCCAATTATGAGATTAATCTTTATGGTATTTATGTTGTTGATGATTGCGAAACAGCTCTTATGCCTCCAGGAGAATTTCAATATAGTTTTTCAGTAAATGTAAATGGAAAAGAAAAATACACAACCGGAAAACAAAGTAAAAATGTTTATGAACAACAATGGTGGATGATTGAAAAAAAAATTCCAGTTTCCTTCCATTATAAAAAAGGAACTGAAATAACTATAAATTGTAAAATAATAGAAACAGATGATATTGGTGGTGAACATGACTATTTACAGCCATTTCCTTTTGCCAAAACTTATTCATATCCGTTTTCAACAGAAGATTTGTATAATTACAAAGAAAGTAATGGTAGTCTTTGGAATAAATACACTATTCAAAAATCAGATCTTTGTAAAGTTGTTTTATATTATCAAATATACAAAATTCAAAACCCACAAGCTGTAAAACTTGGAAATGAAGGATGGAAAGAATATGAAAATGGAAACTATGATTTTTGTGTGAAGTTCAGTAAACAGGCTCTTGAGATTGATAATTCTTTGCTTTATGTACACTTTAATATTGCATTAGTTCATTTAATAAAAGGCGATCCGATTGCAAAAAACCTATACAAAAATGCGATTGAAATGTGTGGTGAAAAATATTCATTAGAAGGTGCATTAATAGATATTAATGATTATGAAGCTGCCAAAGGAAAATTATCAAATTCAGAAGAAATAAAGTCACTACTAAAAATAAAAATTGCTGAATTATAGAAATAAATAATTTGTTTTGGTTGAATTTAGAAAAGAAAAAATATTGTAGTAAAGTCTCCCTCACTATACTTAGTGAACCATCCAGCATCTCGCTGGTGGTTAATTTAAAAACCTACGACAAAAACTTTAGAAAAATTACCTAATTCAGCACCATTCGATACCCTACTCCACGAATATTTATAATTTTTAAATTAGGGTCGGCTTCCAGCTTCTTACGTAATTTAGAAATAAATACATCCAGTGTTCTGCCTAAGTAATCTCCTTCATCTCCCCAAACTATCTGTAAAATTTCTTCACGTTTTACATTTTGGTTTATATTGGAATAAAGCAAATCCAACAAACTTGCTTCTTTACTCGAAAGTCCTTCACTTTTACCTTTACAAATCAATTTCATTCTTTTTTTATCAAAATGATATTCGCCAATTTTAATCCACTCAGGATTAACAACTGAAGTGTTTTTTCTTTTTAACCAATACCATATAAACCCTATCAGCAAAACTCCCAAAACTATCAGATAAACAAATGGAAAATCTGCCATAGCTACATTTTTATGAACAGAAAGAGCGATAGGTTTATTCCCATTTAACAGAATAGTAAAATAGATTTTATAGCAATCTTTGGGCAATGGGCGTGACTTACAAGGAATCATGCTATCATCTTTCTTACTACTTATTTCAAAACTATGCACCACTTCGTTGGTTGAACATTTTTCCGTTTCAACAATAAAACTTCTGGGCGTATTTGTTTTCTCAACCACTTTAATTGCAACCATAGAAAGCATATCCGGCTCAAAGGAAATTTCATTTTCAAATTGAATTAGATACCTTCCATTGTCGTTTTCAATAGGCATGATACGCGAAGTGCTATCTCCTAGCTGAAGGAGAAATTCATCCCCAATCATTCGCACCACTACTTCAATGTGCTGATTTCGTAAACTAGTTGATGTTTCATTAAATGACATCAACAGCATCACTAAAATAAAACCCACTAAATAGTTCTTGATTTTTTCCAATCTCATGTTACAAAGCTACTGGATTCTGTTAAGTAAAGTAAGATAGTATTACATTAAATTACACTGATTTTACATTAATTTACATTCATTAACGAGCCTCCTTGTAACACCTGTGTACTTTTATCAAAAAAATAAAATCATGAACAAAACATTAATAGGTACTTTCTTAATATTATTATTTGGATGTACAAATGCTGAAAATCAGCCAACAAAAGAAAACGATAACAATAAAACGGAAACTACACACAACTATGGTGGTTGGTATTGCCCCGATAACTTAAATGGATTTCCGGCAGTAGATTTAAAAGATTGGAAAAATGTTCCTGTTGTTATTGGAAGGCTCCCTACAGAAGAAGAATCTAGAAATGGCTCGTCGTTGATTTATGTTAACACACAAGAACACCCTTCTGCCAAAGCAATGGATATAGAACTTCCAAAACTTGCAACATTTTACAATCAATACAGCAAAAAAAATGAAGTAATTATTGTGATACAAGCATTAGAAATAGGAAACGATTCAATTGTAGGTTTTCGCTATTTAAATGGAGGTAACGGAAGTGCTCATTTTAGAGAGATAACATTTATTACCGAAAATGAAGTTGCAAACATTTCTAATGCTCGGTTTGTAAGTTTCGATATAAACATAAATTCCTCTTACGATAAGGTGTGGGAAGTAATGACCAAACCAGAATATTCCAGCAAATTACAACCTGTATTTGATAAGAACAATAAATTAAATAAGGATTGGAGAACAACATCAAACGTAAATTATTATTACGCGAATAAAAACAAAATGACTGGTGAGTACGCTGATATGTTATTTGGAAACTGGTACATTCAAAATGATTACTTAATAAATGATGTCGCTTATGTAGAAAAATTTCTTCTTCTACGAGATGAAAAAACAAACCAAACCAACTTAAAAGTAGTTTGCGGACCTTTTAACCAAGATTTTGAAACACAACAATCCATTTTAAACAAATGGGCAGAAAAAATAAAAGAGTTGAGCGAAAAATAATTTACGAATGTTAAATAAACTTCAACTTTTCTAAAGCTTAAAACTTTAGAAAAGTTGAAAAAACTACATCTTATTCGGCACGTTAATACCTAATAAACTCATTCCTGATTTTATTACCTTACCAACATTTTCAGCTAGTTGCAAACGAAACGCTAACTTGTTTTTATCCTCTTCACGTAAAATATCTACGGTTTGGTAAAAGTTGTTAAACTCTTGAACTAAAGCAAAAATATAATTACACAAAATGGCAGGACTATATAAACTTCCGGCTTCGTTAATTACAACCGGGTAATCGTTCAATAACTTTATTAACCCTATTTCTTTATCATTGGTTTCAACAGTTGCAAACGATTTACTGTAACCCAATTGAGTTGCTTTAGCCAGCAACGACTGAATTCGTGCATACGCATATTGTATAAATGGCCCGGTGTTTCCGTTTAAATCAATCGATTCTTTTGGGTCGAAAACCATTCCTTTTTTTGGATCGACTTTTAACAAAAAGTATTTTAGCCCACCCAAACCAATGGTGGAATACAAGTTTTCTCTTTCACCTTCCGACATGCCTTCGATATGTCCACGTTCTTGTGTCATGCTTTTTGCATCTTGCACAATACTGTACATTAAATCATCGGCATCCACCACCGTTCCTTCACGCGATTTCATTTTACCTTCGGGCAATTCAATCATTCCGTAAGAAAGGTGGTAACAGCCATCTGCCCAAGCATATCCTAACTTTTTAAGGATAGTAAACAGCACCTTAAAATGGTGATTTTGCTCGTTGCCCACTGTATAAATTAGCCCACTTAAGTTTTGATGTTTTTTATAACGTTCTATAGCTGTTCCGATATCTTGAGTCATGTAAACCGAAGTTCCATCGGCACGCAACAACAACTTATCATCCATTTTTTCGGCACTCAAATCGCACCAAATCGAGCCATCAGGTTTTTGGTAAAAAACGCCTTTTTCCAACCCTTTTTCTACCACATCTTTACCTAAAATATAGGTATCCGATTCGTAATACAACTCATCAAAATCAACGCCCATGGTTTTATAAGTAACATCAAAACCTTCGTACACCCAACCGTTCATTTTTTTCCATAGATTCACTACTTTCTCATCGCCTTCCTCCCATTTTCGAAGCATTTCTCTAGCCTCTCTATGAAGTTCGGTACGATTCATAGCAATTTCAAAAAATTTCTTATCAAAATCTTCTTGGGAAATTTTCTCTTCTTTTACATCCTGTATCCCTTCTTTATATTGTTCAATAATTTCTGGGTTAGTTGTGGAAAAGTGATTATTTTTCCAACTATCAAACTTCTTTTGAGCTTCTTTTTTTTGTTCTTTATCAAACTCGACATAATATTTACCAACCAAATGGTCGCCTTTTATGCCCGATGATTGAGGGGTTTCGCCATTACCAAACTTTTGCCAGGCTATCATGCTTTTGCAAATGTGTATTCCCCGGTCGTTGATAATTTGAGTTTTAAACACTTCGTGTCCGTTGGCTTTTAAAATATTAGCAACTGCATATCCTAAAAAAACGTTTCGTAGATGTCCTAAATGCAACGGTTTATTGGTATTTGGCGAAGAATATTCTACCATGTAGGTTTTACCCGAAGTTGGAGCGAAACCAAACGAAGCATCAGTATTTATTTTTTGGAAGGCTTCTAGCCAATAGTCAGCCGAAATAGAAAGGTTTAAAAATCCTTTAACCACATTAAAATCTTCAATTTGCTCAACATTTTTTAATAAATATTCACCAATTTCTTGTGCAGTTTGTTCCGGCGATTTTTTTGATGCTTTAATAAATGGAAAGACAACCACGGTTAAATCACCTGTAAATTCTTTTTTAGTTTTTTGAGGTTGAACTAATTTGCTTTCTATATTTTCGTTGTAAAGTAATTGAATTGCTTCAACAACTTTTTGTATTATTATGTTTTCCATATTTATTTTGTTTCTCGCGGATTCCGCAGATTAACGCTGATTATATCCTATAATTTCTTTTTCTCGCAGGTTACAAGTTATTTACAATTCTTACTATTTTTATTGGGTCTTCATTAAAATTTATCAATATTCCCAATTTCTTTTGAGTTAATTTAAGATAAGTTAAAAGTTGTTTAGATGGACTGGCAAAAGCATTTCTATTGATTTTACTTCAATAATAACCATATCATCCACCAATAAATCAAGTCTAAAACCTAACTCTAATTTAACTTCATTATAAATTACAGGAATGGGGCATTGAGTTTGAATTTTTCTATTAATTTTAGTAAGTTCGTAAGCCATAGCTGCTTCATAAACAGATTCAAGTAAACCAGGTCCAAGTTCATTATACACTTTAAAAGCAGCACCTCTAATATCGTATGAAATATTATCTTCTTCCTTTATCATTTTTTTAAATATCTGCGTTAATCTGCGGAATCTGCGAGAAACTATTTCAAATTCACTTTTTCAATAAATGGTGTAACATCATTCAACACATCAAATGCAGTTTCTGCCATTAGGTTACCTTTATTGTCCAAACAGGGGTTTACTTCAACGACTTCTAAACAATTTACTTTACCTGATGCTATAAAACCTTTTATAATTTGTTTCACTTCGTTTTGGTCGAAACCTTTCGAAACAGGTGTACCCGTTCCTTTCGAAATTAAATCGCAATCCATACTATCTACATCAAATGAAATGTAAATAAAATCGGTATTTGCTAATTTCTCTAACGCTTCAGCCAAACAAACTTCCATTCCTCTGTATCGAATCTCTTCAACCTTATAGTTTTTAATTTTGTTTTTTGCTATGGTATAATCTTCAGGCGATTCGGTATCTCTAACTCCAAAATAAATCAAATCTTCGTGCAATAATTTAGGAGAGATTCCACCAATATTTTTCATGGCTTCCCAGTTTTCGAAAGTGGTTGAAGTTACCTGATTTTTCTTTCTATCCATGTTATCGTCAGCCAATGCTGCCGCCAAAGGCATACCATGTATATTTCCTGAAGGAGTGGTGTACGGAGAATGGATATCGGCATGTGCATCTATCCAAACCACTCCAAGTCGTTTTGTTGGATAGGCACATTTAATTCCACTAATTGTCCCTAAAGCTGAAGAGTGGTCACCCGACAACACTAATGGAAATTTATTTTCCAACAAAGTATCTTTAACATAACCCGATAAACGCTCACAAACTTCTCTAACTTTATCAATTCTCACTCCATAAGGCGTATTTTGTTTTTCATAAACAGCTTCATTTGAAGAAGGAACATCAACATACTCATATTGATTAAAAAAATTACTTCCGGCATTAATAGCAGCAATTTCAATCGCATCAATACCCATATCTGCACCTCTTGTTCCAGCACCTATGTCCGATCGATTTTTAATTATTTTTATTTCTTTCATAGTTAATTTCATCAATTATTTTACATCCAAGTCGATTACTTTCATAAATTTGCACCAAACTAACTCACTTACAATGAAAAATAAGTACCAAGATTTAATAGAGCAAACTTTTTTCTTTCCTCAAGATGGCTACGAAGTTATCGAAAATGAACTATATTTCAATAAAATTCCTCTAATGGATATTATTAAACAGTATGGGACTCCATTAAAACTAACATATCTACCAAAAATATCGGAGCAAATAAACAAAGCCAAAACCATGTTTAAAGTGGCTATGGCTAAGGTTGACTACGAAGGTACTTATACTTATTGTTATTGTACAAAAAGTTCTCATTTTTCATTCATTTTAGAGGAAGTTTTAAAAAGTGATGCTCACATTGAAACGTCGTCTGCTTATGATATAGAAATTATTAAACAGCTTTATTCTGAAAAGAAAATCACAAAAAGCAACTACATCATAAGTAATGGTTTTAAAAGAGAGCCTTATCTTCAGGGCATTACCGACCTGATGAAAAGCGGATTCAATATCGTTCCGATTTTAGACAACAAAAGAGAGCTGGATTATTATATTTCTAAAATAAAGGGAACCAAAGAAATAAATATCGGCATCAGAATAGCATCTGAAGAAGAGCCTTCTTTCCAATTTTATACTTCCCGATTAGGAATTAGACACAAAGACATTAAAGATTTTTATAAAAACAAAATAAAACCGCATAAAAATATCAAGCTTAAAATGCTCCACTTTTTTATCAATACCGGCATTAGAGATACCACCTATTATTGGACTGAGTTATTGAAAGCATTGAGTATTTATTGTGAATTAAAAACTATTTGTCCTGAATTAGAAGGATTAAACATAGGCGGTGGTTTACCCTTTAAAAACTCTTTAGGTTTTGAGTTTGAATACGAATACATGATAGAAGAGGTTGTTGCACAAATTAAAGACTACTGCAACAGTAAAGGAGTTAAAGAACCTAATATTTTCACTGAATTTGGTTCGTTTACAGTTGCCGAAAGTGGAATAAACATCTACTCTATTATTGACGTAAAAGAACAAAACGACACCGAAATGTGGTACATGATTGACAATTCTTTTATCACTACTTTACCTGATTCTTGGGCAATCAATCAAAGATACATACTACTTGCCATCAACCATTGGAACAAAGAATTTCTTCGAACCAACTTAGGTGGAATGACTTGCGATAGTTTAGATTATTACAATTCGGAAGCTCATCTTAACCAAATTTTCTTACCAAAAGTGGATAATTCCGATGAAGAACCTTTGTATATTGCTTTCTTTAATACAGGGGCTTATCAAGAATCCCTGAGTGGTTATGGCGGAATAAAACACTGTTTAATTCCATCACCAAAACACGTGGTTGTTGATAGGGATGAAAATGGCGAATACTACACCAAATTATTCAGTAAAGAGCAAAGTTCTAAATCAATGTTAAAGATATTGGGATATTAATCGTCCACAGTGGTATCTTTAACTTCTATTTTGTCGAATTAATCTTGATTTCATAAAAAGATTAATATATTTGTGCTTTGTGCCAAAAAATTGAGTTTGAACAAACTACTACATCTTATATTTCTACTTGCCATCACATTAACTTTCGTTAGATGTGGTGATGGTGTAAGTAATCAAACTGAAGGTGTTATTGAGTACAATATTACCTACCCAAAAATGGAAAAGGATAATTTTATGCGGGATTTTATGCCCAGCAAAATGAAATTCTCTTTTAAAGAAAATACCTACGCTAATTCTTTTTCAGCAGGAATGGGTATGTTTAAATCGAGCTTTGTTTGCAATAAAAACGATCAGGAATTTATTCAAATGGTTAAACTCATCAATAAAAAATATGCGTTAACACTTAATGGTGATGCAATATCAAAATCCATGAGCTTAAAACCTAGTTATAGTGTAGAATTTACTAATGACATAAAAAATATTATTGGTTACAATTGTAACAAAGCCATTGTAACTGTTAATAATGAAGCTCACGATGCATTTATTGTTTATTATACCGACAAAATAAATATTGAAACCCCAAACTGGTGTAACGAATTTGTTGAAATACCGGGCGTAATGTTAGAATATCAATATGAAAAATACGGCGTTTGTATGCGTTTTTCTGCTGAAAAAATAAAATTCAAGAAAATAGATGATGATGAATTTTCTCTTCCTACCGACTACAAAATAATTTCTGAACCTGAAATGGAGAAAGAAATGCAAGAAATTTTTGATAGTTTTAAATAGTCTTCAGTTCTCAGTCTTCAGTTCTCAGTCTTCAGTTCTTCAGTTCTCAGTCTTCAGTTCTCAGTCTTCAGTTCTCAGTCTTCAGTTCTCAGTCTTCAGTTCTCAGTCTTCAGTTCTCAGTCTTCAGTTCTCAGTCTTCAGTTCTCAGTCTTCAGTTCTCAGTCTTCAGTTCTCAGTCTTCAGTATTCGGTCTTCCAACTTCAGTCTTCCAACTTCCAACTTCTTTTTATTTTATTCACACCTCATTGTTACTTAATAACCTGTAATTAAAGTTTCGTTCAGCTCTATTTATTTATCTTTGAAAATTATTGAATTTACAATTAATGGCTAGAAATCAGTTTAAAACCGAAGCAAACCCAATTGAAGAAACTACCACCCCGAAAGCTACCGGTGCTATCGGAGTTAAAAAATCAACACCATCTACTAAAACTTCATTCCGTTTTTTTAAGCCAATTACTTTATTTTTTACCAACGAAAAGTTTTTAAAAATAACCGGTGTAACACTTATTGTCTTCTCCTTATTTTGTATTCTTTCTTTTGCTTCCTATTTGTTTACTTGGAAAATTGATCAAGATAAATTAAGTGAAAGTTGGAGCAACATCCTTTTTAATAATGAGGTTATTTTAGAAAACTGGATGGGTAAATTTGGCGGATTACTATCCCATCAATTTATTTATGGTGGGTTTGGAGTTTCCTCGTTTATATTTGCTTTTCTATTTTTTTTATTAGGGTTCAGAATCCTTTTTAAAGTTGAGCTTTTCCCCATAAAAAAAATAATACTTTATTCAACTTTTGCCATTGTATGGCTTTCCATTGCTTTTGCTTTTGTTTTCGCTAAACAACCTATTTTAGGAGGTACTTTTGGATATGAAGCCACTTTATGGTTAATTAGTATTGTTGGTAAAATTGGTGTAGGGTTAGTACTGACTTTTAGCTTATTGATTTTTTTAATTACCAATTTTAACATTTCGTTCGATTTTTTCAAAACGGGTTCTTCCGAAAAAGTGATGGAGGAAGAAGATATAGAAGAAGAAAATGAAGCTTTCTCGATTAAACAAGCGAATAAGTTTAAGGAAAACAAAGTGAATGACGACATTTTTGAAAATGAAGTTTCTTTAAATGAAGACCCTATTGATGTTGAGCATCATTTATCTAATACAAAAGTTGAAGATTTAGAAGAAGATGGAATTGAAGAACCAATTACACTTTCTACGTTAAGCAATGAAAAAGACCAAAAAAAACCAATTGATGATAGTGGTGTTTCATTTGTTGTGGAGGAGGTAGAAGAAATTGAAGAAATTTTAACCGAATCGGAAATAAACAGTAAGGTTGCAGAATTTGGCGAGTACGACCCTACGCTTGATTTGTCTTCGTATCAGCTTCCTTCCATTGAACTTTTAAAAGATTTTGGAAATACCCAACGAACAGTTACTCAGGAAGAACTTGAAGCCAATAAAAACAGAATTTTAGAAACGCTACAAAACTATAGCATTAAAATTTCATCCATTAAAGCCACCATCGGACCTACGGTTACTTTATACGAAATAATTCCAGAAGCGGGCGTTCGGATTTCTAAAATAAAAAACCTTGAAGATGATATTGCATTGAGTTTAGCCGCTTTGGGCATACGTATTATTGCCCCAATGCCTGGAAAAGGAACCATAGGAATTGAAGTTCCTAATTTGAGCCCGGAAATTGTATCCATGAGAACATGTATTGCCTCTGATAGATTTCAAAATGCCAAAATGGAACTTCCTATTGTAATGGGAAAAACCATTACCAACGAAACTTTTGTTTTTGATTTAGCAAAAATGCCTCACCTTCTAATGGCTGGTGCTACAGGTCAAGGAAAATCGGTTGGGTTAAATGCTGTATTAACATCTTTGCTTTACAAAAAACATCCTTCACAATTAAAATTTGTGTTGGTTGACCCTAAAAAAGTAGAGTTAACGCTTTACAATAAGATTGAACGTCACTTCTTAGCTAAATTACCCGATACCGAAGAAGCCATTATCACAGACAATCAAAAGGTTATCAACACGTTGAATTCACTTTGTATAGAAATGGACCAGCGTTATGGATTACTAAAAGATGCGATGGTTCGTAACATTGTGGAGTACAACAGCAAATTTGTACAACGCAAATTAAATCCTAACGATGGTCATAAATTTTTGCCTTATATCGTTCTCGTAATCGATGAATTTGCCGATTTAATTATGACTGCCGGTAAAGAAGTGGAAACCCCTATTGCCCGATTAGCACAATTGGCACGTGCTATTGGAATACACTTAATTATTGCGACACAACGACCCGATGCCAATATTATTACAGGAATTATTAAAGCGAACTTTCCTGGCAGAATAGCATTTAGAGTTACTTCCGGAATTAACTCCAGAACCATATTAGATACCAGTGGAGCAGATCAATTGATTGGAAAAGGAGACATGTTAATATCGCAAGGCAATGATTTGGTTAGGGTACAATGTGCGTTTGTTGACACCCCTGAAGTGGAACGTATTTGCGAATTTATTGGCAATCAACGTGGTTACCCCGAGGTGTTTACTTTACCTGAATTTGTTGGCGAATCGGCAACTGGTGGTTCAGGCACTTTTGATGATGATGATAAAGACTCCTTATTTGATGATGCGGCAAGAATTATTGTGTCGAGTCAACAAGGTTCAGCATCTTTGCTTCAACGAAAATTAAAAATTGGATACAACCGTGCAGGTCGTTTAGTTGACCAAATGGAATCTGCGGGAATAATTGGTCCGTTTGAAGGAAGCAGGGCTCGCCAAGTTTTAATTACCGACATGGCAACTTTGGAACAATTCTTGTCTGACATGAACAATTCAAACAGTTAAAACATTAAACACAATAAAAATGAAAAAATTAATAACTCTAGTTCTTACTATCCTTTTTGCATTAAATAGTAATGCTCAAGAAGATACTCAAGCAAAAGGCATCTTAGACAACCTAAGTAAAAAAACTAAAGCCTACACTACCATAAAAGCTGATTTTCAATATACCATTTCAAACAAAAAAGATGGTGTAAACGAAACTCAAGAGGGTTCTATTCAATTAAAAGGAAATAAATACAACTTATCTATTAAAGGTCAAAATGTGATTTCGGATGGGAATACCATTTGGACGTACATCAAAGAATCAGAAGAAGTTCATATCAATAATTTATCTGAGGATGAAAATGATGGAACTTTTAGTCCAAACAAATTATTTACACTTTATGAAACTGGATTTAAATACAAATTTGTTGAGGAAAAAAACAACATCTATACCATAAATCTTTATCCGAAAGATGCAAGTTCTAAATCGTTTCATCGAATAGCTTTATTTATCGATAAATTAAAAAATGAAATTAAAGAGGTAAAAGTTTATGGTAAAGACGGCAGCGAAATGACTTATAAAATTAAAACATTTACCACTAATACTGCTTTGCCAGACAGCCTATTTACATTTGACAAAACCAAACATCCAAAAGTTGAAGTAATTGATTTGAGAGAGTAAGTTCTAAGACCGAAGTTGGAAGCACTTCCAACTTCGGTTCTCTGGCTTCTATATTACCTTACCACATTTAGTTTACCAATGTAATCATGCCATTCAAAAAGGATGTCATATACTCTCAATTTATACACATAAACACCCTCCTCAACCACATCACCTTTATAGGTTCCATCCCATTTAGGTGCTAACTCATCACTTTCATACAATAATTCACCCCATTTGTTATAAATAGACATCTGTAACTGTAATATTCCATATCCATCAACGCTAAAATAATCATTAATAAAATCGTTATTTGGCGTAAAAGCATTCGGAATCCAAACTGCATAAATTGGTTTTATTTGAATGTATTTTTGAGTTGAATCTCTACAACCATATTGATTTTCGATGGTAAGTGCCACTAAAAAATAACCCGTATCCGCATATTCGTGGATAGGATGTTGTAAATCAGACGTCGTACCATCACCTAAATCCCATTCCCAAGTAGTAGCAATAATGGATTGATCGGAAAAGGTTAATTCTTTATCAACAATAGTTACTTCATTGGGCCAATAACTAAAACTTGCTAAAGGATTTGGATGTGAATAAATGTAATTGTTTTTTGTTAAGGTATCCTTACATCCAAAATTTGATGTAGCTATCAATCTAATGGTAAAATCTTTAATACTTGTTCGCGACGGGTTGCTAAAGCTATAAAATGGATTTTCACCATTGTTATCTGTTATACCATCACCATTAAAATCCCAATCCCATTGTGTAATTGTGCTTATACCACTTATAGTAGTTAAGTTTGTTAATATACCTTCAACAGGTGAACAGTCACTGGGATTATCAGCAACAAAATCTGCTTCTGGCAATGGGTAAACGGTAACCGGCTTGGTTATAAAATTTGAACAATTACGGTCTGTTGTTACTGTTAATGTTGTCATAAAAACACCATCGGAAGCATACATATAATTTGGATATTGAATGTTGCTCACTCCCACCCCATCACCAAAATCCCAAGCCCAAGTTTCATTGGTATTTACGGTATATAGATTAGAAACTGTTGATGTATCTGTAAATTGAGTTATATTGTTTAAACAAACCGGTATTGTTGTAAAGTTTACATCAGGCAATGGCCAAACTTCAATGTTATTTTTCACTATAGTGTCGCTACAACTGTTGTTTGTTGTAACAATTAATTCAACCGAATAGATACCTTCTATTAAATAATCATGTGTTGGGTCTTCTATGTTTGACGTTTGGGTATCACCAAAGTCCCAATCCCAATTGGTAATTGTTCCTGAAGAAACGGTTGAATTATCCGTAAAACTATTGGCTATTCCATAACAGGTGTCTGTATAAGAATAACTTGCTATTGGCATTGGAAAAATAGTTATTGGATTGGTAATCGTGTCACTACATCCGTCAGTAGTGGTAACAATTAATTCGACAGTATAATTATTAGCTGTTGCATAATTGTTTGTTGGATTTTGGCTAGTATAGTCAGTAGTATGAGTTATACCATCAAAATCTATATCCCAGTTCCATTGGTCAATAGTTCCTCCATTGCCATTTGATGGACTACTATCAAAGTTTGCTGTAATATTCTGGCAAACATCTGTAGTGGTAAAAGCTGCTATAGGATTGTTAAATACGGTAACAGGTTTTACAATGGTGTTAATACATCCGCTATCCGAAATTACAGTTAAACTTACGTTGTAGGTATTAGCAGCCGTATAAAGGTAAGTTGGTGATTGCAATGTATCTGTACCACTCCCATCAGCAAAATCCCATTGAAAACTTGATATTGTTCCTGTTATTACAGTTGAAGAATCTGTAAACTGAGTTGTAGTATTTAGGCATTCGCTTGTAGCTGAAAAATTTGCAACAGGTATCGGATTTACAGTAACTGTTTTGGTTATCGAATCTTTACAACCCAATGCAGTTTGTACCATTAACTCAACAGTATAGCTACCAACAGCAGGATAGCCATTATTTGGACTTTGAGTGGTATTATCCACAGAACCATTGTTGGTAAAATCCCAGTTCCAATTGGCTAAAGCACCTCCATTAGCATTGGATAAATCAGTAAAAGAACTTAATGAACCAAAGCATATATTTAAAAAAGTAAAGTTAGGAGTTGGTAAAGGATGTACAGTTATGATGTACGTAGAGGGTGTTCCTACACAACCGTTGGCGGTGGGCGTTACGGTGATGTTTGCCGTTATGGGTGCTGTGGTAATATTTGTTGCTGAAAATGAAGCAATATCTCCTGTTCCGCTTACTGCCAAACCAATGTTTACATTGTCGTTTGTCCAATCAAAGGTAGTTCCTGTGGTTGGGCTTGTATAATTTGTAGCTGTTATGGTTGCGGCATCACAAACAATGGTATCTATTGGAACTACAACAGTTGGTGTTGGATGTACAGTTATCGAATACGTTGAAGATGTTCCTACACAACCGTTGGCGGTGGGCGTTACGGTGATGTTTGCCGTTATGGGCGCTGTGGTAATATTTGTTGCTGAAAATGAAGCAATATCTCCTGTTCCGCTTGCTGCCAAACCAATGTTTACATTGTCGTTTGTCCAATCAAAGGTAGTTCCTGTGGTTGGGCTTATATAATTTGTAGCTGTTATGGTTGCGGCATCACAAACAATGGTATCTATTGGAACTACAACAGTTGGATTATCATAAACTGTTACAACAACAGTATCGGCAGCCGTACAACCATAAGCATCGGTTGAAAGAATTCCATAAGTAGTTGTTGAAGCAGGTGCTACTGAAGTTGATTGTGTTGGTGCACCATTTGTCCATTGATAAGAATATGGAGAAGAACCAAACAACGTGTTACTTGCCGTTAATGTAGCAGAAGTTCCTTGACAAATTACCTGATTAACTCCAGCATCAATCACTGGGCAAAGATTCACTTCAATAATGGATTTTGCACTTCCACCAAAAGCGAGATCGTTCCATTGTCCATTTACATAAATTTGTACATAATCTTCGTTTCCTGAATTATTTGGCTCTCCAGCAGCCCAATTGGTGTAGGTTATAGGTGATTGGTCGTACCAAACGAAACTCCCCTCGACTAATTCATCATTAAAACCTATCCATATTACACCACTTTCGCCCAAACTATTTAAATTATCAATAATACATTGATTTTCTACAGCATCTTGAATAGAAATTAAATTTGCCCCTAAGGATTGTGCAAAAGTTTGGGCCCCGGTTCCTGAAAGCGATTGTGGATTTAAAAAATACATGCTACAAGAATTGATGCAATTATACAATTCTATACATCCAGCGTTTGTAAATGCTGTTCGTATTTGATTAGAGTTACAATTACCCGGATTAATAGGATCAATACAACCGTAAGGGTTAGTACCTGCTTCGCAAGGACACAAATCGTTCATATCAACAATTCCATCACCATCACTATCATTCGACATATTGACTGTTGAATTTGCGACCATAAGCAAACCATAAGGCCCCCCTCCATTATAAACCAAAAAATCAACATAATTTATTCCCGGAACCCATGGTCCGTCTAATACTAAATTTACTTGTGTTCCTGCCATAAAAGCACCTCCGGGTAAAACAGCTAAATTTTCGCTTACTCCATTTATCATTACATCCATTAACGTATTGTCAACATAACCGTCTAAATTCAAAGTATAAGAACCCGGGATAGTTACACTGTTTCCACCACAATCGGCTGGTAAATTTAAAATAAGTCGAAAATAACGA
Source organism: Bacteroidota bacterium (assembly GCA_016183805.1). Classification (GTDB taxonomy): domain Bacteria; phylum Bacteroidota; class Bacteroidia; order Flavobacteriales_E; family Vicingaceae; genus Vicingus. Next base: position 2,942 of record JACPDX010000063.1, on the reverse strand, counting down.
TATCCTGCAATACCATCACAAATCATATCTGACCCGGATATCCAGTTTCCATTATTAACCGGTGGCGGAAGAGATGCCGGGTCTATCCATGCTCCAGGTGCACAGTTGTTTGAAATGTATGCAGGAACATAACCTAAGGTTAGAGGATTTTGTGGTAATGCGAAAAACCAATCCGAAACTTGCCATATTGGGTCATTAGTTCCTTGAGTACCTTGCCCTGTAGATAAGGTTGCCGGATTTGGAAATGTTTGTGCATTTGATTTTATGTTGGCACATAAAAGACTTAACAATAATAGTATAATGGATAGAAAATGTTTGTGCATTATTTTTTGAAGGTAAAATGAATTTGAGGCTGTAGTATTTATTTCTAAAGGAATTTACATATGGTTGCTTTCATTTTTTATTTAAAACCCAAAAGTCGAACATAAAACTTGATTACACAAAAAAAATTAGATGAGCTGTTTAAAATTTAAACAGTTCATCTAATAATTTTGGTTTTTTTATTATCTGATTACTGATACTTTACCGATGTAATCATGCCATTCGTCAAATATGTCTTTTGCTCTTACCTTATAAACATACACATCTGTTTGTACTAAATTCCCTTTATAAAAACCATCCCATATTTGTTCAACACCAATATCATCATATATTTTTTCTCCCCAACGGTTAAAAATCATTACTTGTAATTCTTTAATTCCATATCCATTTACATAAAAGAAATCGTTTGTAAAATCTCCATTTGGGGTAAATGCATTGGGTATCCATATGGCATATATGGGTTTGATGTTTACATATTTTTGTGTGGAATCTATACAACCATAGATGTTTTCAATTTTAAGTTCAACCAAATAATAGCCTGTATCTGTATATTCGTGAACCGGATGTTGGACATTGGTTAAGGTTCCGTCGCCTAAATTCCAGTTCCATACTGTTCCTATTATGGATTGATCGGTAAATGTAATATCATTATCTACAATAGAAGCTTCATCGTTTGGCCAATAGGTAAAACTTGCTAGTGGTATCGGATAGGAATGGATATAATCCGCTTTAATTAAGGTGTCTTTACATCCAAAATTTGAAGTTGCTATTAACCTAATATCAAAATCTCTGACACTGCTGTGTGATGGATTGACAAAACAATTTGGTGGATTTTGGTTGATGTTGTCGGTTATTCCATCATCGGTAAAATCCCAATCCCATTGGGTAATGGTACTTCCATCAGCATTTTGGATTTGGGTGTTATCGGTAAATGTTACACAAACCGGTGTACAGCCTTCGACAATGTCAGGGGTAAAATCTACTACGGGCAATGGATGAACTGTTACAGGAATTGTAGTATCATTTACACAATTATGGTCGGTTGTTACTGTTAATGTTGCATTAAAAATTCCATCGGTAGTGTACATGTATATTGGACGCTGAGCACTACTGGTTCCTATACCATCTGCAAAATCCCAACTCCATGCCACATTATTGTTTACAGTATATAAATTCGAAACAGTCGATAAATCGGTAAACTGTGTACTATCATTTAAACAAACTGACGTTGGGCTAAAATTAACAACCGGCAATGGCCAAACTTCTATATCATTTTTTATAACAGAATCTTTACAGTTATTATTAGTAGTAACAACTAATTTAACATCATAAATCCCTTCTAAAACATAATTATTTGTGGGGTTTTCTATTGCAGATGTTTGGGCATCTCCAAATTGCCATTCCCAAACATCTACAGTTCCTGAAGATACAGTTGATGTGTTGGTGAAATCTATTCCGGCATCAACACAATCATTTATATAGGTAAAATCGGCTACCGGCATAGGGTGGATAATGATTGGATTAGAAACGGTATCCTTACACCCATCAAAAGTAGTTACGATTAATTCTACCGTATAAGTATTTGCTACTGCATAATTGTTGGTTGCATTTATAGAAGTATAATCAGTAGTATGAGTAATACCGTCAAAATCGATATCCCAATCATGTTGAGTAATTGTTCCTCCATTATCATTGGATTGGTCTGTAAATTGGGCTGTTAAATTCTGACAAATATCGGCTGTTGTAAAATCGGCTGTTGGTTTTGGAAAAACTATAACCGGAACTACAACACTATGAGTACAACCACTATCGGAAGTTACTGTTAATTCCACATTAAACGTTCCTGAACTTCCATAAATATGAGTAGGGTCTATGTTGTTATCAATTGGGGAGCCATCATCAAAATCCCAATCGTTTTGTGCAATTGTACCTGTTGTTATGGTTGATGTATTGGTAAACATGGTTATGTATTCAAAACACTCACTGGTTGCTGTAAAATTTGCAACAGGGATTGGATCAACAACTACCTCAACCGTGGCTGTATCTTTACAACCTAAAACACTAGTAACATACAATGTTGTTTGATAGGTTCCTGCTGAAGAGAATGTATTGGTCGGGTTTTCCATAGTTATATCTATTGAACCATTTCCCTCATAATCCCACTCCCAAGTATCTATCGGAGTTGTTCCTCCATTGTCGCTAGATAAATTGGTAAAAGTGGTTGCTGTTCCAAAACATACATTGCTATAGGTAAAAGCTGCAATCGGGTTTTCTGATACTGTTACATCTAAGGTGGTATCATGTACACAGCCAAAAGTATCGGTTACCGCTAAGTTTACGAGGTAAGTGCCTGCTCCAGAAAATATAAAACTCGGATTTTGTTCATTTGCATCTGCACTTCCATTGTTGTCATAATCCCAATTCCATGTTTGGATACCAAAATTACCTATTGCTGTTAAATCCGTAAAAGATGTTGCATAGGTATTACATGCTGTATCTGTTGAAAAATTAGCTATCGGATTGGCATAAACTTCTACATTGGTGTTAAACGTATGTGTACAACCACTATCAGTTGTTACTGTCAATGTAACATTATGAATTCCAACTGATGGATAAACAAA
>JACPDX010000062.1 GCA_016183805.1 Bacteroidota bacterium | reverse complement strand
TTCTTGAGAGGGGAGCTAATTCAATTCAGTTTGTTAATGAAATTAACTCGAAAAATGATTTTGACACTTTATTAAAAGGAATAGATATTGAAATTATCCACCTCCATTTTTACAACCCCAATCCTAATCAAACATTAAACTTTCTAACTTCTTTTTGCGAAAAAAGAAACATAAAACCAATAAACTTAAAAGGCTCAATAAGTTACGATTATCTGGGAGAACTATTAATCAGAGGCAATTGGAATACCGGTCAACACGAAGATTTAAGTGAAATTTTTGCTATTTCAAAGGTGCCAAACCCTTTTAAAACCATTTCTGTAAATGGTTTATACTTTAATAATGCAGGTTCTACTATAATTCAAGAATTGGCTTTTTCTTTTTGTCAAGCTGTAGAATATTTAAATTATTTAACCGACAATAACCTTGACGTTAAAAACATCTCCAATAAGTTTGTTTTCAACTTTGGTATCAGTTCAAACTATTTTTTCGAAATCGCAAAAATTAGGGCTGCAAAAATTTTATGGAAACTAATATTAAATCAGTATAATGTTTCGGACACTCCTATTTATATTAATTCTGTTTCAACTTTTACTAATTTTTCTTGTTTTGATGAGCACAACAACATATTAAGAACGACTACTGAGGCAATGTCGGCAATAATTGGAGGAAGTAACAGTATTTATGTTTTGCCTTTTGATAAACTACTTGGAACATCGCCTAAATCGTCTGACCGAATAGCTATCAATATCTTACACATTTTAAAAGAAGAAGCATTTTTAGATAAGGTATCAGATGCTTCTAAAGGTTCTTATTACATTGAATCATTGACTGACGAGATGGTAGAAAAATCGCTACAACTGTTTAAAGAAATTGAACAAAAAGGTGGCTTTTTAGCAAATATTAAAAACGGATTTATTCAAGAATCTATTCATCGGGTTGCAAAACAAAAGCAGGAAGGATATGACTCTTGTGAAAAAACTTTGCTAGGAGTAAATAAACATAGGAATACTACTTCTATAAAAATAATTCCTATGACAAAGATTAAAAAAGCTAACAATAACGGACTCGTACCTACTTTGCAATTGGTACGGTTTGCTGAAGAAATTGAAACCAGAGAATTTTTCCAAAATGTTTGATAGCTATCAAAATATCGAAATCATTAAGTCTGTTAAACTGGACTTTGGGACTATTGAGTTGCGTTCGGACGATATTTTAACTTTTGAACCTGCAAAAGGAATAACCACGGTAAACAAAGACCAATTAGTAATCATGTTGAAAAATCTAATTGATGCCTCTAATGGAGCCCCAAAACCTTTTTTAAGTGATAACAGGAATATAAAATCATTTGGATTTGAAGAAAGAGAATATGTTGCCAAAACTATTCATCTTTTTGCATCAGCTTCTGCAATACTTGAAGATTCATTTGTAATCAGATTCATTACCCATACTATAGTTACCATGTTTAAACCTCAGATTCCAATGAAGATGTTTAAAACAAAAGAAAGTGCAATAGAATGGTTAAGAAATTATAATTAACATCAAGAATGAAACCAGATTTTTCTAATATAACATATCAAAAATCAACAGAGAAAAAAACATCTTCTCAAACCACCGCTAATTGGTTAACTGCAGAACAAATTGAGGTAAAATCAACATACAATAGTGATGATGTAAAGAATTTTAAGCATATCAACTTTGCTGCCGGAATAACTCCAAACTTAAGAGGACCCTATTCCACCATGTATGTAATGCAACCTTGGACTGTTAGGCAATACGCAGGATTTAGCACAGCAGAAGAATCTAATGCATTTTACCGAAGAAACTTGGCTGCCGGACAAAAAGGTTTGTCGGTTGCTTTTGATTTAGCCACACACCGAGGTTATGATTCCGACCACCCGAGAGTTGAAGGTGATGTTGGTAAAGCGGGTGTTGCTATTGATTCGGTGGAAGACATGAAAATACTTTTCGACCAAATTCCACTAAATGAAATGTCGGTTTCCATGACCATGAATGGGGCGGTTTTACCAATTATGGCATTTTACATTGTTGCAGCACAAGAGCAAGGCGTAAAACCAGAAGAACTTTTAGGGACCATCCAAAACGATATATTAAAGGAATTTATGGTTAGAAATACTTACATCTATCCACCACTTCCTTCGATGCAAATTATTGCCGATATTTTTAAATACACTACGGCAAACATGCCAAAGTTCAATTCCATTAGTATTTCGGGGTACCATATTCAAGAAGCCGGAGGTACCAATGAAATTGAGTTGGCATACACCTTAGCCGATGGTTTAGAGTACTTACGCACAGGAATTGCTGCTGGAATGAACATTGATGAATTTGCTCCTCGCCTATCTTTTTTTTGGGGAATAGGCATGAATCATTTTATGGAAATTGCTAAAATGCGTGCTGCCCGAATGTTGTGGGCAAAAATTGTAAAACAATTCCATCCTAAAAACGAAAAATCGTTAATACTTAGAACGCATTGCCAAACCAGTGGTTGGAGTTTAACCGAACAAGACCCTTTTAATAATGTTGCTAGAACTTGTGTGGAAGCTTTAGCAGCAGCTTTAGGTGGAACACAATCGTTGCACACCAATGCGTTGGATGAAGCCATTGCTTTACCAACTGATTTTTCGGCAAGAATTGCACGAAACACTCAAATATACTTACAAGAGGAAACCGAAATTTGCAGAACAGTTGACCCTTGGGGAGGCTCTTATTACGTTGAATATTTAACCAATGAAATAGCCGAAAAAGCGTGGAAACTGATTGAGGAAGTGGAAGAAAACGGAGGGATGGCAAAAGCCATTGAAAAAGGAATTCCAAAACTACGTATTGAAGAAGCTGCTGCCAGAAAACAAGCAAAAATTGATTCGGGAAAAGAGATAATAGTTGGGGTAAATGAATACCTTGTTGAAAACGAAGAGCCTTTAGAAATATTGGAAGTTGACAACAACTCGGTGCGAAAAAGCCAGATAGAACGGTTAAATCATACCAAAGCCAACAGAAATAATAAAAAAGTGAACGAAGCTTTGGCAAAAATTACCGAAATTGCACAAACAAGAAAAGGCAATTTGTTGGAAGCAGCCGTTGTTGCAGCCAAAGAAAGGGCAACTTTAGGTGAAATTTCTGACGCTATGGAAAAAGCTTTTGGGCGTTATCAGGCTCAAATTCGTTCTATTAGTGGAGTTTATAGTAGTGAATCTATGGAAGACAAAGATTTTATTAGAGCCAAAGAATTAGCAGACCAGTTTGCTGAGCTGGAAGGCAGAAGACCTCGTATTATGATTGTTAAAATGGGGCAAGATGGTCATGATAGAGGTGCAAAAGTAGTTTCTACTGCTTATGCCGACATGGGTTTTGATGTGGATATTGGTCCATTGTTTCAAACACCTGCAGAAGCAGCCAAACAAGCGGTGGAAAACGATGTGCATATTTTAGGTGTATCTTCCTTAGCAGCAGGACATAAAACATTAGTTCCTCAAGTAATAGATGAATTAAAAAAATTAAATCGTGAAGATATTTTAGTTATTGTTGGCGGCGTTGTGCCACAACAAGATTACGACTACTTATATAAAGCCGGTGCAGTAGGTATTTTTGGACCTGGAACCAAAATTAGCAAAGCTGCTCAGGATATTTTAGAATTGATGATTGAAGCTCGTCAATAAATTATAGAAGCAAAGCTTTTTCAAAAAGCTTTGCTTCTCTTTATTTCTTATAAGAATCCACCGCTTTTCGAACACTACCAAACTCCAACAATAATTTATTGGAAGTGGTATAATCCAAGCCTGTTTCTTTCATAATCATTTGAGTACCTCGGTCAACCAACTTGTCGTTACTCAATTGCATGTCAACCATTTTGTTGCCTTTTACTTTTCCCAATTTAATCATTACCGCTGTTGAAATCATGTTCAACACTAATTTTTGAGCAGTTCCCGATTTCATTCGTGTGCTTCCAGTAACAAACTCTGGCCCTACCACAACCTCTATCGGAAATTTAGAAACGGCTGCCAATTTACTTCCTTTGTTGCAAGTAATACAACCCGTTGAAATGCCATTTTTATTACATTCTTCTAAAGCACCAATTACGTAAGGAGTTGAGCCTGATGCTGCAATGCCAATCACTACATCATTTTTGTTTATTTTATAGTCTTGCAAGTCTTTCCACCCTTGAGTTGCGTCGTCTTCTGCAAATTCAACTGCTTTTCTTATAGCAGCATCGCCTCCTGCAATTAAACCAAGCACCAAACCATGCTCTACTCCAAATGTTGGAGGGCATTCCGATGCATCGACAATACCCAATCGACCACTTGTACCAGCTCCCATGTAAAACAACCTACCACCATTTTTCAATTTTTTTACAATTTCCTCTACCAATATAGTAATGTTTGGAATGACTTTTTCCACAGTAAAAGGAACGGTTTTATCTTCATTGTTGATTCCGGTCAACAACTCTTCAACACTTTTGTTTTCTAAATTGTGGTGATTCGACTCTGCTTCGGTGGTTTTATTAATCATGCTAAAATGGTTTGAACTCAACGAATTTACGAAATCTAGTTTTGCTTTAAAATAATATTTGGTAAATTTATAGCAAACTTACATTCATGTCGAAAAACTTAAGTGAATTATCTGGTAGAAAAGGCTTGGCCAATAATCTTTTTGAAAAAATTGGTGATGCTGCCACAGAATTTGGTACTCCATCTGCTGAATCATTAGAGAAATTAGCCAACGAATTCTTAATTGGCAAAGCAAATACTTATGGAACAGCTTCTTTTTACGATTTTACCAAAGAAGAAAACAAAGGTAAGAAAGTGTATGTCTGCAACGGAAGTGCTTGTGTTTGTGCCGGAAAACAAGATAAAGTGAAACTCCTATTAGAAAAACACTTCGACACCAATGAAATTGGACACATGACTTGTTTAGGAAGGTGCTACGAAAATGCTGCTTTCAACTACAATGGTACCAATTATTCTGGTAACGATATAACAGGAATAAAGGATATTATTGACTCTCACAAAACAATTTCTTCGGCTAAATACAATGTAAAAGCAACTACCGAACTCCTCACTGCTCCTTTTGACGGTTTTGAAAAGCATTATTCATTATTGAAAACTGCTTTAAAGAAAAGTCCCGTAGAACTTTTACACGAAATTAAAAAGTCAAATATTCGTGGTCGTGGTGGTGCAGGGTTTCCAATGGCGTTTAAATGGGAAGCTTGTAAGCACGAAAAAAGTGATACCAAATTTATCATTTGTAATGCCGACGAAGGTGATCCGGGGGCTTATTCAGACAGATATTTGTTAGAAGAAAGACCACATTCTGTATTGTTTGGAATGATGATGGCTGGATACATTACTGGAGCAGAATGGGGTGTTTTGTATATTCGAGCTGAATATCCTGAAGCGGTTACCATTGTTCAAAATGCCATTGACGAATTACGGGCAAATAAATTGTTGGGCAAAAACATAAATAAATCGCATTTTAACTTCGATTTTAAAATCATAAAAGCACAAGGGGCATACATTTGTGGCGAAGAAACCGCTTTAATCAATTCCATTGAAGGCCAGCGACCTGAAGTTCGAACTCGTCCACCCTTTCCAACACAACAAGGGTTATTCAACAAACCAACTATAGTAAACAATGTAGAAACTTTAGCTGCTGTTTACGGCATATTAAAAAATGGTGGTGATGCTTATGCAAAATTGGGTACCGAAAAATCGAAAGGCACTAAATTAGTTTGTTTAGACAGTTTTTTTAATCACCCAGGTATTTACGAAGTCGAAATGGGAACTCCTCTTGCTAAAGTAGTCAATGAATTAGGTGGTGGATTTAAAACTTCTGTTAAAGCCATGCAAATAGGCGGTCCGTTGGGAGGAATTGTACCCGTGGAGAAAATCAACGATTTGAGTATTGATTTTGAATCGTTTGCTCAAAATGGATTTTTATTAGGTCACGCTTCAATAATATGTATTCCGACTGATTTTTCGATGATGAAATACATTGAACATTTGTTCGACTTTGCATCTTACGAAAGTTGTGGAAAATGTTTTCCTTGTCGTTTAGGTACAAAACGAGGTCATGAGCTGGCTACAAAAGCTCTAAATGAAAATTATAAAATAGACCGAACACTTTTTAATGATTTATTAAATACTTTACAGCAAGGTTCTTTGTGTGCTCACGGCGGAGGAATTCCATTACCGGTAAAAAATGTTTTGCAATATTTTGATAAAGAATTAAAACCGTTTTTTAATTAAATAGATTCATGAAAATAGCCTATATAAATAACCAACCCCATCACTACAAAAATGGCGAAACCATTTTAAATTTTGTGAAACGTATTGAAGGACAAAAAGCTATTCCAACGTTATGCGACGCTCCTAATCTAGATCCATTTGGTTCTTGCCGAGTTTGTAGTGTGGATGTTGCTATAGAAAAAAATGGGAAAACTAAAACTGTTGCTTCATGCCATACACCTGTTATGGAGAACAGTTATATCTATCACGAAACAGAAAATATCCAAAAACTTAGAAAAAACATTATCGAATTGGTGTTAACCGACCACCCACTCGACTGTTTAACATGTGAAGTGAACGGGAATTGCGAATTACAAGATGTTGCTGCTCGTGTTGGAATAACTGGTGTTCGTTATCCTGCTGGTGCAAATCATTTGGAGAGAGTTAAAGACACTTCCCATCCATACATGCGTTCAGAACTTTCGAAATGTATTAACTGCTACCGATGCGTGAGAGCTTGTGATGAAGTTCAAGGTCAATTTGTTTTAACCATGGCAGGACGAGGATTTGATGCTCATATTACAAAAAGTATGAACAAGTCCTTTATGGAATCTGATTGTGTAAGCTGTGGTGCTTGTGCTCAGGCTTGTCCAACTAATGCTATTTCCGATGTTTTTCAATCTAAATCTATACAAACCACTAAAAAAACAAGAACCGTTTGTACCTATTGTGGTGTGGGTTGTAACTTAGAAGTATCTACCATAAATGGTAAAATAAAATCCATTCAAGCTCCTTACGATGCCGAAGTAAATGCCGGACATACCTGTTTAAAAGGTCGATATGCTTTTAAGTTTTACGACCATCCCGATCGGTTAAAAACACCTATGATTCGTAAAAAAGGTAAACTTGAACCAGTAACATGGGACGAAGTGTATGATTTTATGGCAAATAAATTTAATGCTATAAAAAAAGAGTTCGGCCCTGATGCCATTGCTGGAATTTCTTCGGCTCGAACACCCAATGAAGAGAATTATTTGATGCAAAAATTTATTCGTGCCGTAATTGGAACAAATAATATTGACTGTTGTGCAAGGGTTTGCCACTCTCCTACTGCTTTGGGTATGCAAAAATCTTTTGGAACGGGTGCAGCAACTAATTCGGTTAACGATTTAGAATTTACCGATTGTATTTTTATAATTGGGGCAAACCCAACTGATGCCCATCCGGTAACTGGAGCCCGTATTAAACAAAAAATGATGAAAGGGGTTACCAGCATTATAGTTGATCCTCGAAAAATAGAGCTGGCAAAATACGCTACTTATCACTTACAACTTCGCCCCGGAACCAATGTTGCCTTGTTAAACATGATGTTGTTTTTCATTATTTCTGAAGGATTAGAGGATAAAGATTTTATCGCTGCACGTTGTGAAGGTTACGAAGAAATAAAAGCTGAAATCCTAAAATTAGACATCAACGAACTAGAAAAAATTACCGGTGTTGATAAAGGATTGGTAAGAGAAGCTGCTATGGCTTATGCCAATGCTCATGCAGCTATGGAGTTTCATGGTTTAGGAGTTACCGAACACACGCAAGGAACGTACACCGTACAATTAATTGGCGATTTAGCCATGATTACAGGAAACATTGGTAAAAAAGGCTCTGGCGTAAATCCATTACGTGGACAAAACAACGTTCAAGGTGCAGCAGATATGGGATGTCAACCACACCAAGGAGCCGGATATTATGATGTTACCCTTACTGAAAACAGTCATCGATACAATTCATTTTATGGTGCAAAAATCCCCAATTATGTTGGTTTAAAAATACCGGAAATGTTTGATGCTGCCATTGAAGGTAAGCTTAAAGCCCTTTGGATTATTGGCGAAGATGTGGTGCAAACTGACCCTAATACACAAAAAGTAATTAAAGCATTATCGAATTTAGAAATGTTAGTAATTTCTGAATTGTTTATGACTGAAACAGCCAAATTAGCCACTGTGCTTCTCCCCGCTTCCTCCTTTTTAGAAAAGGAAGGAACATTTACCAACGGTGAACGGAGGATACAACGTGTGCAACGAGTAGTTGAACCTATCGAAGGGACTAAGCCAGACGGGCAAATTATTGTTGAAATGATGCGTAAAATGGGCTACGACCAATGCGATTATACGGCAGACAACATGCTGCAAGAAATTTCGCAAATTGTACCATTTTTTGAAGGTGTAAAATGGAGTGCTTTAGGCAATAGTGGTAAACAATGGCCTGTTTTAATGGATGGCAAAGGAACAAAAATGTTGCATCTTAAACAATTTAAACACGGTAAAGGACAATTTTTCTTTTATCCTTTTGAAGAAAGTAACGAATTGCAAACACACAGCAAAGATTATCCATACATCATTACCACCAACAGAGAATTAGAACATTACAATTGTGGAGCAATGACTAGAAGAACAGGAAATGTTGAAATTTTAACCGAAGATGTATTGTTGATTAACCCTGCTGATGCCAAAAGCAACTCTATTAATGATGGTGACATGGTATGTGTAGAATCGCCACGAGGAAAGGTAGATATTAAAGCAAAAATAACAGACGAAGTTAAATCAGGTATTTTAAGCTCTACCTTTCATTTTCCAGAAATAATGCTGAACAACATTACTTCTGATGAACATGATAGCGAAGCCATGTGTCCGGAATATAAAATAGTAAGTTGCAGAATTAGAAAGAGCAAAGGAAAAAAAGTGTTGATTTAATCAATGGTACAATCTTTGATAAAATTCGTAAAATCTTAAAAATTTAAAATATGAAAACAAAATCACTAGTCACATTAAAAAGCTTATTAATTATAGCACTTTTAAATTTTGGAAATTCTATTTATGCACAACAACATCGACCAAACCATCCTCCAAAAAAATTAAATAAAGCTACCATGCCGGTGAAACAACCCTCTATGGTGCAAGCACAAAAAGTATTAAAACGTACACATTTTGTTATTCTTAAAGCACACCAAGCTGTAAAGAAAAACAAAAACTACACAGGAGATTTAGCAAGAGCAGTTGCACATCAAAAACAAGCAAAAAAATTGTTTGCAATGAAAAACCCACGCAAAGCTATTTTACATTCTAAACGTGCACGTATGTACGCATTTAAAGTTTTACAAGCAAATAAAGCTAATGCAGATGTGGACCAAAGCTATCAGTTTAATAAAGAAGAATCTGATTTAGCTGGTGTTGAAGATGATGCCGTAAACCTTGATAAAGAATTGGAGCAAACTACTTTTAATGACAAAACTGTGACAGACAAAGAAATGACTGAGCTTGAGGTACTGGAAACACCGTTAGAAAATTATAAAAATGAAAAATAATTAAGTTAAAGTATCCTAATTGTGCCTAATCAAGCCATAGAAACTTGTCCACTTTGCCATAATATAGCTTATCCATTTTACAAAAACATTTTTTATAAATGTTGCGAATGTTCTGCTATTTTTCGTGATAAACATCTTTTACTGACACCTATTGAAGAAAAGAAAAGGTATGAAAACCATAATAATGATGTGCATGATTTAGCATATCAACAATTTGTATCTCCAATAACTACTAGTGTACGTAAAGATTTTTCGACCAATAGTTTAGGTCTTGATTTTGGAGCAGGAACAGGATCTGCAATTTCTAAGGTTTTAGAAGATTTTGGTTATATAATTAAACAATACGATCCTTTTTTTAATAATATTCCCGATTTATTTCAAAAAAAATACGACTATGTAGTCTGCTGCGAAGTAATGGAACATTTTTATTATCCAGAAAAAGAGTTTAATTTATTAAAAAATCTTCTTAAACCCAATGGCGTTTTATATTGCATGACTCATATTTATAATCCGAAAATTGATTTTGATAAATGGTATTATAAAAATGACCCAACTCATGTCTTTATTTACCAAAAAGAAACTTTGGAATGGATAAAAAACAAATTCAATTTTTCTTCACTAAGTATTGATAACAGGCTCATTTTGTATAAAAACTAGTGCTTATACAAAAAGTTAATAATTTAACACTCGTTAACATTTAAATCATACTGTCGTAATCAATTAATTCGTTACATTTGAATAAACCTTTAAAAATTAAAGCTATGTTTAGAAGAGGAATTGCTGTATTATTAGCCATATTGGCTTTGTTTTTTACCGTTATGGCTATTTTGGCTGTTTGGGACATCATTAACATTGAACATATTATTAGTAAAACACTTACTACTTTGCTAATTATTTTTGTTTCAGCAGCGGTAATGCTGTTTATTTTTTCGGTGTTATACAAACCCGATTCGGAGAATAATGGTAGAAAAAATACTAACGAAAAAGAAGGAGTTTAACTCCTTCTTTTTTTTTGAATAAACCAATTGAAAATTAAAAACCGAAACCTACATTTGACATAAATTTTAAACAAAAATTTATCATCAACTAAATCAGTTTTAA
>JACPDX010000059.1 GCA_016183805.1 Bacteroidota bacterium | reverse complement strand
GAATTGAGTGATAAACATACTCGAAAAAAGTACGATTTAGCCGAGAAAAAACGAATGCCAGAGTTAGAATCAACTTGTGGAAATAACTGTATGAAAAACTATTTAACCAACGGAACTGCCGATTGGGTAAATGTGGAAACCTTTATTTCTACAAGCGACAATCAAATAGCCATTGCTCCGGGTTCATTGTTAAAGGAATGGAAAAAAGATGGTAGAAACCACTATCATTACAAATCCGACTGCCCTTCACAAAACTTCTACTCGTTTATGTCGGCCGAATATGAAGTTGCTCGTAAAAAATGGAATGGAATTGATATAGAAGTTTATTACGATAAAAAGCATCCTTATAACATTACCATGATGCTGGAAGCTGTTGAAAAATCGTTAAAATACTATACCGAAAATTTCGGTCCATACTATCACAAACAAGCCAGAATTATTGAATTTCCCAGATATTCAAGTTTTGCACAAGCTTTCCCCGGCACCATGCCTTATTCTGAATCGCTGGGTTTTATTACCAATTTAGAAGATGAAGAAAAAAATAATGTTGTTGATGCCATCATCGCACACGAAATGGGACATCAATGGTGGGCTCATCAAGTAATTGGCTCCACCATGCAGGGTAGCACCATGTTGAGTGAAAGTTTTGCAGAATACTCTTCTTTAATGGTGATGAAAAATTCTGTGAACGACCTTGTAAAAATGAAAAATTTCTTAAAATATGATATGAACAGGTATTTAAGAGGACGAAGCAGCGAAGTAGAAAAAGAATTGCCTTTATACAAAGTGGAAAACCAAGGGCACATCCACTATGGAAAAGGTAGTATTATCATGTACGCTTTACAGGATTTTATTGGCGAACAAAAGGTAAATGCTGCGTTAAAAGGATTTTTAGAAGAATACCGATACAAAGAACCTCCTTACCCTACCTCGTTAGACTTTTTAAAACACCTTGAACCACAAGTTCCTGATTCATTAAAATACCTAATTACCGATTGGTTTAAAGAAATTACTTTGTATGATTTTAGATTAAAAGAAGCTTCGTACAAAAAGGTAAACAACCAATACGAGGTAACCATAAATTTTGATGCGGCTAAATTGAAAGCTGATACCATTGGCAACGAAACCAAAGTAAAACTCAATGACTGGGTTGATGTAGGAGTTTATGCTGATAAAGACGAGAAAAAACTACTGTTTGAAAAACGAATTTGGGTAGATAAAGATAATGTAAGTTTTACATTTTCTGTTGACAGCATCCCTGTTAAAGCAGCAATAGACCCAAGACAGATTTTAATTGAACGAGTTTATTCGGATAATACGAAGAGTTTAGAAGAAAAATTATAAAAAAATAAAGAGCGTTCGTCAGCTACGAACGCTCCTTACAACCTAATCATTACTAACCACTTATTATATAAAATCCGTTACATTTTCTGTATCAAGCACTTGTTCAGTCAATATAAAAACTTCCTTTTTTAACAATTGGAAATTTTTACAAAAATTGGCAAACTTATTTTCAAGTACTTCGTGTTCTTTCCTAAATGCTTGAGCATCGTACTTAAATTCATTTTCCAAAATTTCTTCAATGTGGCGTAAATGATTTATTGATTCGATGGTTAACGTTTTTCTTGATTTATTGGCAGCAATAATTTTACTTGCAGCAGCCTCAACCTCAGCAACCAATTCATCGTTGGTTAACCAAATGTAATACTTGTCAATAAGCTTGTGTAAAAAATTTAATTCAAAATTATAAAACTCTAAATCCGATTTCCATTTTTCGGTTAACACATGTAACTCTTCCCAACTGGCATTACTAATGTAATCTTTTGAGGGTCTTAATCTTAAATTTTCCATGACAACTTCGATTTATTTGATAATGCTAAGATAATTACTAAAAAAATGATTGGATATGATGTTTCTCAACAATAGAAATGATTTATATCATTCTTTTTTTAATTGGAATAAAATAAATAAAAGTATGTTTTTACCTAACTTCGCAGCCTTAAAAAATTAATTTAAACAACGAAAAAAAAATGGCAACTAACAGAACTTTCACAATGATTAAGCCCGATGCAGTTGAAAACAATTACATTGGTGGTATTTTAAAAATGATAAACGATGCTGGATTTAAAATCGTAGCAATGAAATATACCCAATTAACTCCAGAAAAAGCAGGTGCTTTTTATGAAGTACACAAAGAACGTCCTTTTTATGGCGAATTAGTAAGCTACATGTCGTCAGGACCAATCGTTGCTGCTATTTTAGAAAAAGACAACGCCGTGGAAGATTTTAGAAAATTAATTGGTGCTACCAATCCCGCTGATGCTGCTGAAGGCACTATCCGTAAAGTTTATGCTAAATCCATACAAGCTAATGCCGTGCATGGCTCTGATAGCGATGAGAATGCTAAAATTGAAGGTGATTTTCATTTTGCTTCAAACGAAGTTTTTGCTTAATAAACTTCTTATAAAGGAAAGAAAAAGGTTAATCTTATGAAGATTAACCTTTTTTAATTTTACTACTTTATTTTTAACACAATCTGATAAAGATAATATCCTACCTACGACAACTTTCTTACCTTTGACAAAAATTTAAAATAAAATTATGCCGACAATATCAGACAGAGGTAATTTAATGCCTGAATCACCTATTCGTAAATTAGTACCTTATGCAGAAGCAGCAAAAAAGAAAGGTAGAAAAGTATTCCATTTGAATATTGGTCAACCCGATATTGAAACCCCACAAATAGCTTTAGATGCCATAAAAAACATTAATTTTAAAGTTATTGAATACAGCCACTCTGCAGGAATAGAATCGTACCGTAAAGGATTGGCTGAATATTATAACAAACTAAATTTAGGCGTTTCGTTCGAAGATATATTAATTACAACTGGTGGTTCTGAAGCTTTACTTTTTGCCTTTAACTCTTGTTTAAATGCCGGCGATGAAGTAATTATTCCTGAGCCATTTTATGCCAACTACAACGGATTTGCAACAACGGCAGGTGTCAAAGTTATTCCTGTTACCTCATCTATTGAAACCAGATTCAGTTTACCGCCTATTGCAGAGTTTGAAAAACTAATTACACCTAAAACTAAAGCTATTCTTATTTGTAATCCGAGTAATCCGACAGGTTATTTGTATTCGAAAGAAGAGTTGGAAACTCTAAAAAATATTGTAATTAAACACAATTTGTATTTAATTGCCGATGAAGTTTATCGGGAATTTTGTTACGATGGTAAAACACATTATTCGGTTTTTAATCTAACCGGAATTGAAGAACATGCCATAGTGATAGATTCTGTATCGAAAAGATATAGTATGTGTGGGGCAAGAATTGGAGCATTTATTTCAAAAAATAAAAAACTCGTTGCTATTGCCATGAAATATGCTCAGGCACGTTTAAGTCCACCAACATTTGGTCAGATTGCAGGTGAAGCAGCCTTAAAAACACCACAATCGTATTTTGATAATGTAATTGCAGAATATGTTGAACGACGAAATATTGTTATTGAAGGTTTAAATGCCATTGAAGGTGTTAAATGTCCAAATCCAGGCGGTGCATTTTATGCCGTTGCAGAATTACCAATAGACAATGCAGAAGTTTTCTGCCAATGGTTATTAGAAGAATTTGAATACAACAACCAAACCGTAATGCTGGCTCCTGCTGCTGGTTTCTATGCCACAAAAGGATTGGGAACCAAAGAAGTAAGAATTGCGTATGTTTTAAACAAGGAAGCCCTGAAAGAAGCTTTGGTATGTTTAAAACAAGCCTTGTTGGTTTATGAAGGTTCGTCCATCAGAAAAAAGGAAGTGCAATCTAAGGCATAATAATTGTACATTTAATTTATTATTAATCCTTTAATTCTTAAAAAAAATGAAAAAAATCTTATTATCATCATTATTGCTAATTGCAGTAACTTTTAGTGTACATGCACAAAAAAAATACAAAATAATTACAACCATTGAGTCAATTGTACCAGGAGGTTTAGGTCGTTCTAGAATTATTGAAAACACTCAAGAAATTAATGCTGCTCAATTTACTACACAAAGAGCAGATGGAAAAGACAGTAAACAAGGTGATGTTAAACGAGGTGACGCTAAAATTGATGCCTTAAACGAAACTAAAATCTTAAACTTTTTTAGTTTGGCTGGAATTAATTTTCAAAACATCGCATCAAACGATGCTATGATTACATCTGTTTTGAATACCATGTCTGAACAAGGTTGGGAATTATTTACAGTAGTAAGTGGTGTTGAAAGTGATGCAGGAAAAGATGACGGAAATGGTGTTTTCATAACACGATACGTTTTTAGAAAATAATTTTTTCCTCACACAAAATTACTTAAAGCCTTGTCTGTTGACGGGGCTTTTTTAGTTAATAACTTTGTTAATAAGCAATTAACATCTTGTTAATACAGCAATCACTATATTATAAATTTGTATAAACCAAAAACAACCATACTTTATGTTTACACTATTTGGCAAAAAGAAAATTAAAGAAGATGTAGCAGTAAACATCTTTATTAACAATTTGTTGGATACTGTTGAGAAAGGATTCCCTGAGGTTGCAGGAATTATTAATGATTCTCCTGAGTTTGTAACCTCTCCAAACATAGCGGAAACCAATTCTGAAAAATTCTTACTCATTGTGATTGCTGCAAATCTGACTTATATTCCTGAACATTTTAATGGAAATCAGGAAGAAAGATTATTAAATTTAATTTTCGATCAGCTCTCACAAGTGTTTGATGTTGAAAAAAATTCGCTCGAAAAAGTGCTCCATGATTATCAGGCTTATATTTCAAAAGTAAATCAACCATCAAAAAATACTTTGTATGGTATAGCCAAAGCCGTTTTTGGTAAATACAATCTCAACGATTATCAAGACGAATATTTCAAAGCCATGAAAAGCCCAAATCCAATGTTTTTAAAACGTATGGATGAAGTGATGGAAAGTTTTATTTGGAATTGGAATGGCTTTAAAGAAAAATATCAAATAGCACATTAATCAATAATTTATAAACAAACCAAAAAGGGGTTGATTAAATTAATCAATCCCTTTTTGGTTTTAAAATTTGAAATAGTTACAGTAAATCTGCTTTCATCTTTATCAAAAAATAAATATTTATACCAACAATAACAGAATTAGTAATAATAATAGGGACAGAAATATTTAACAATATACCATAAACAATAAATATCAGGCAGCCAATGGTATTAATTATTCTCAATTTTTTAATGTTTTTCATTAAAAAAGAAATCAATACAATTGCGGAAGCAATATAGCCTATAAATTCTGTCATGTTGTAGTTTTTTAGTTTAAATTAAAATGTTGTTCTGCCATTTCGCAAATGGCATCTCCAATTGCCAAACAGGCTGTTGCTGCAGGAGATGGGGCATTTAACACGTGTATACTTTTTCCTTGGTATTCTATTCTAAAATCGTCTCTGGTGTCACCATTTTGCCCTAGCAACATAGCTCTTACTCCTGCTCTACCCGGTTTTATATCGTCCATGGTTAACGATGGAATGATATGGCGAAGTGTTTGTAAAAATAATCGCTTAGAAAATGCTCTACGATATTCATTATAAGCAAATCCTGTATTATTAAGTAACAAATTCCATGTTCCTTTGTAACTTAAGGCATCGGCAGTATCTCTAAAACTAAAATCTGTTTTTTTGTACCCTTCACGTTTAAACGTGAATACTGCATTTGGTCCACACTCTATATCACCATTAGTCATTCTGGTAAAATGCACACCTAAAAAGGGAAAATCGGGATTAGGAACAGGATAAATTAAGTTTTTTACTTTATGTTTAGCTTCATCAGTTAGTTCGTAATAATCGCCTCTAAAACCTACTACTTTTTCTTTGAGTTTTACACCATCTTTTTTAGCCAATCTATCGGCTTGTAACCCTCCACAAAAAATCATGTATTTGGTAAAGTAGTTGTTTTTAGAAGTTATCACTTCTGTTATTTCAGTTCCATGTATATAATCTTTTACTTCTTCTGCTAAAACTATTGAACTCTCCGGTTGTTTGGCTACTAATAACTCGGCAAATTTTTCTGTTGTTGATCTATAATCAATTATTCCTGTGCATGGTACCCAAAGCCCTCCAATACATTCAACAAAAGGTTCAATGTCTTTTACTTGGCTTGGTGATATTTTTTCAATTCCTTCCGTATCATTAGCCATACCATTTTAAAAAATTTTATTCATGTATGGCAGTTCGTTTTCATTAACTGCTACAACTACTTTCCCACAAACATCATGTTTAATGTTATACTCTTGTGCGAACTTAACGAGTTGCTTTCTGCCATCTACACAGGTTTGAGCTTTTTTAGAACCCGGTTTATAATACAAACCCGAATGAATTACACCCGAATTATTACCTGTTTGATGGTCGGCTAAATGAGATTGTTTCTCTATCAGTAAAATTTTTAGCTTAGGATATTTTAGTTGAATTTTATAAGCGGTTGCTGTTCCTACGATGCCACCTCCAACAATAGTAATATCATATATTTTATTGTTTTCCACAATTTAATTTTTTAGATTGCGAAGGTAAACAATTAGTTATTGTTCGTGTTGTCATTCAGGAGGAAACTTGTTGAAATTTTTGATTCATTAATATTTAGTAGTTTATTTAACAAGTTTCCTCCTGAATGACAACTACCAAAACAACAAAAAAGGGATTCAAAAAAATTTGAATCCCTTTTTAAAACTAAAAATATAAAGTATTAGTTACCGAACTTAAGTGACAAACCTAATGAAAATTCAACACCACCTAACGACAAATCTGTTGTTACTTCATCCTCAGTACTAGAAATCATTCTACCTGCATAACCTAAATCAAAAAACATACCTGCCACATCACCAAAATAAACATTAACCCCAGTATTAATACCATAAATTAAACCTGAATAATTGGTTGTAGTTGTTTTTATATTACCATTACCGTCACTGATTTTATAATCCATTGACAAAGTAGTATAACCTACAGATGGGGCAAGATAAAAGTTAAATTTATCTTTATTTACAGCATACCAACTACCACCTACTCCAAAACCAAAACCACCAAGTATTTCAGCGTCAGATGAAAATCCACCATAAGTAAATACTGTTGCTAATCCAGCTCTTTTAACAAAAATTCCAGCACTAAAAGCATCAGCTAAACCATACTCTGCTTTAAGCGAATACATTACTCCAACAGCAGCAGCATCACCAGAAAAAGTAGCCGCTGGTGGACCATCCATGGTAATTTCGGCAGAACCACCACTAATATCGAAACCAACACCAACTCTTACGTGAATAGTACCCGATTCGTTAGATTGACCAAAAGTTAAAGTTGATGCCACAACACCAACAATTAGTAATAATTTTTTCATAGTTTTTTAATTTTAATTGATAAATATTTTAATTTCTTGTTTGAGCAAATATATAATAATTATTTTCAAAAAACCTAATATATATCATATCATGAAAAAATATTTCAATACTTTGAAGTATTCATTATCTTTCAGGAATTATAATAAGCTATTGATTATAAGCTTATTCTATTCATTGAGCAGATTTTATTATATTTTTTGGAACAGTAAGTAGTAACAAAAATCCAATTACAAAAAATACAATTAATCCTAAAATAGATTTCCTTATATCTCCCGTGAATCCTTCAATAAAACCGAACATAAATGTGCCGATTACAATACCTATTTTTTCGGTAATGTCGTAAAAACTAAAAAACGAAGCATGGTCTTGGGTCTCGGGCAATAATTTAGAATACGTTGAACGTGATAAGGACTGTATTCCACCCATTACAAATCCCACAACTGCTGCAATGATGTAAAAATGAAGTGGTGTTTTTACAAATGCATAAGCAGCAATGCAAATTGCTATCCAAATAAAAATGTTGATACCTAAAGCTTTTATATTACCTATTTTTCCCGATAAATAGGCCATTAAATAGGCTCCTGGAATGGCAATAAACTGGATAATTAAAACACTAATAATTAATCCACTAGTTTTACTTGCTTCATCTGCCCAAGAAATTTCTTTGGTTCCAAAAAAGATAGCCATAATCATTACCGTTTGAACTCCCATACTGTAAACAAAAAAAGCGATTAAATACCTTTTTAATTGTTTCATCTGTTTTAACTCCTTCCAAACTTTATTCAATTCCTTGAATCCTTGAAAAAAGATATTTCCTGTAGGTTTTCTGTTGTACACGTTGTTTGGTAAACGGGCATAAGTAATTTGACTAAAACCTATCCACCAAATACCTGTTAATACAAACGAATAACGAGCATCAACACCTAAAACCTGAATAAGTACCAAACAAAAAATCAATAAAATTGAACTGCCAATATATCCTTTTGAAAAACCTTGTGCACTAATTTTATCGTGTAAATCGGGTGTAGCAATTTCGGGTAAGTAGGCATTATAGAAAACTAAACTTCCCCAAAAGCCAACACTTGCCAAAAGAACGGAAATCATACTCAACTCAATATAATTTTCATTAAAAAAGAACAAACTCATACATGAAAGCGAGCCTAAGTAACAAAAAAACTTCATAAACGTTTTTTTGTTTCCGGAATAATCGGCAATACCCGATAAAATTGGAGATAAAATAGAAACAATGATAAATGAAAGAGAGACTACATATGAATACAACTCGGTATTAATCAAATTGAAATTTAAAAAATCAACTTTTTGAGGAACAACAGCTTCATAAAATATAGGAAAAATAGCAGTTGTAATTACTAATGGATATACGGAATTAGCCCAATCGTAGAAGGTCCAAGCACTGATTATTTTTTTATTATTTTGTTCCAAGTTGGTTTGAGCTTTGAGATTGGAAATTTACGATTTTTGATTTACGATTTGAGATTTTTTTGATTGAAGACTGAGAACTGATGACTTTGGTCTACCTTTCTTTGCAATCTTCACAATAAATATTTTTTACTGATAAATCTTTAAGCAGTTGAAAACTCATGTTTGGGTTTCCAAAAAGTTCACAAAATCGTTGCTTGTTAAGATGTTTTGCCCGGATTAAAAATTCGGCATATTCTTTTTCAGTAACTAATTTTTTATCATAAATAGCAATGGTTAAAAAGGTAAATAAAAAATCTTCATCAATATCCGGATTTACAACCCATGGTTTCATTAATTCAATCGCCCAACTTATTCGCATTTGAAATATAAAATAATCGCTTATTTGAACCACTTGTTCTTTACTTAATTGCGATTGCAAAAGCATTT
>JACPDX010000056.1 GCA_016183805.1 Bacteroidota bacterium | reverse complement strand
AAAATAGAAAAAATTGAACGATATACTCCAAAAGCTAAAACTCATATTACTCCCCTACTCGATTTTAATGATATTTTAGAAAAAAATATTTTGCGAAGAGCTCAGGCACTTTCAAAAAACCCGGAAAAAGAAGGGTTAGTTTTAATTGGATATGGCGATGAAACTTACGACAAAGAATGGGGGCAATTATTTGATCATGTAGCAGACCATGTAAAAGAAAAAACGGGTATTAACACCCATTCTTATGGATGGTGTGGACACATAGCACATTACAATCCGGAAGAAACCACCAAAGCCATTAATAAAGTTCTAGAAACTAAAGAAGTTGCAGTAGTGATTCCTGTTTTAGTAGCTCATGACGAAAATTTTCAAATTAAAATTATTGGTGGAGGAATTCAAAAAGTTAAGAACCATACTGAAAAAGTAATCTACAAACCTGATGCCATCTTACCTGATAAAAATGTTGAAAAATGGGTGATTGAAATTACTGACGAATTTGCAAAAAAAGTACAGCAGAAGTAAAATAGATGGAGTAAAGAATGGGATTTACAACTAAAAAAATAAGGCGGTTAAATGTTGAATGGCATAGAGATTTAGGGTATTTTTTTTCATCGTTGATATTGATTTATTGTGTTTCAGGTATTGCTTTAAACCATGTCGACGATTGGAATGCTGACTTTATCTTAAAAAAGGAAACCATTAAACTTGACAAGAAATATAACGTTGGCGAAATTTCCGAAAAAGAGATTATTGTATTTAATCAATTGGTTGGTCAGCAAACATACAAAGTATATGATTTTCCGACCCCTGACCAAGTAAAAATTTATTACGACAATTCGTCTCTGCATGTTTATTTTACCGAACAAAAGGCTATTTATGAAAAAGTTCAAAAACGCCCATTGTTCTATCAGGTAAACGTTTTGCATCGAAACAGTTTAAAAGGTTGGAAATGGGCTTCAGATATTTTTGCGTTTTTTTTAATCGTTATTAATTTAACCGGGATTTTTATTGCAAGAGGTAAATACGGAATAACCGGCAGAGGTAAATGGCTTATAGCAGTTGGTTTTTTACCTCCAGTTATTGCATTAATCATACAAGCATTAATTTAAAACTATGTGTAATTATAAAATTTTAAACGAAAAAAAAAATGGTTTCATCGTTCAATGTTCAGATTGTGAACACATTCAACTTGGCTTTGGAACATCATTAATAAACTTTTCTGAGGACGACTTCTTCGATTTTCATTTACAAGCAAGAGATTTCTTAAAAAAAAATATAGCAGTAAAAGATAAAAAAGAAAAATGTATTTACCTCAACACATTTACAGAGAATTCAAGAATGGCATTGAGTTATAACGAATTAATAACACTAAGTGAAATGCTATCTTCTGCTTCAAACATGCTCATAATATTTAATCTTTTGTATAAAAAAGATATTAAATGATTAAATCAAAATCAATATTGATTTTGATATTGCTTTTACAAACAATGTTGAAAGCACAAACGATTATCGTTCTTTCAGGCGATGATAATTTGCCTGTACCTTCAGCACATGCAATTTTTAAAGACACTGAAAACAAACAAGAAATATTGGTCTTATCTGATTTAAATGGTAAAATTGAAATTCCAGTATCGTTGAAAAAAACAAAAAAAGGAATTGTGTCTATCTCATTTGTTGGCTTTAAAAAAATTACTGATACCCTAGATTTCGAAAATCTCCAAAAAAATAGAATCTATTATTTAACCCCTGAAAATATTGCATTAAATGAGGTTGTTATTACTGCTCAGTATGCACCAAACAGCCCTGAGAAAGCCGTTCATAAAATTAAAATAATCGATAGTAAAAAAATTGAAACGATGGGAGCACAGAATCTTCGTGATGTATTAACTAATGAGATGAATGTTAGAATTTCTCAAGATAATATTTTAGGAAGCAGTATGAGTTTACAGGGTATTTCAGGTCAAAATGTAAAAATTTTGGTTGACGGCATTCCTGTTACTGGACGATTAAATGGAAATATTGATATTTCTCAAATAAACATGAATAATGTTGAACGAATTGAAATAGTTGAAGGTCCCTTATCTGTAAATTATGGTACTGATGCTTTAGCTGGCACGATTAATATCATTACAAAAAAAACTCAAAAAGAATCCGTTACCGTATCTTCTAATAATTATTATGAAAGTGTTGGTCACTACAACTTTTCAGGAAGAATTGGCATTCAAAAAAACAAACATATGCTAGCGATATCGGGTGGGAGAAACTTTTTTGACGGTTGGAGAATGTCTGACAAATCTTTTCATGTTGAAAAAATTCATTTAGCTGATTCTACAAGATATATGGATTGGAAAGCCAAAGAACAACTTTTTGGAACAATTCATTACTCCTATTTTATCAAAAGCCTAAAATTAGGCTATACCGGAGATGTATTTCACGAACAAATTATCAATAAAGGATTACCTCGTTTACCTTATTATGAAACCGCATTTGATGATTATTACACCACCGACCGAATAAACAATTCGTTAAACCTAACGGGAGCATTAAACAAAACTTTTTACTTAAATGTTCTTGTAGCCTATAATCATTATAAAAGGACCAAAAATACTTACTATAAAGATTTAACCACTTTAGAAGAAAATCTAACCGAAAATAGTAGCGACCAAGACACCGCAAAATTTGGGGTTTTAACTACAAGAGGAAGCATAAGCACCACAAAAGATTCGGCAATAATTAACTATGAAATTGGATATGATGTCAACCTCGAATCAGGTTTCGGAATTAGAATAAAAGAAAAGGAGCAACAAATCGGCGATTATGCCCTATTTTCATCTGCTGAATATAAACCATTTTCAAAATTGGTTTTACGTCCAGGGGTTAGAGTTCTCTACAATACTGCTTATAAAAGTCCTGTTATTCCTTCTGTAAATATTCGTTACCAGCTTACTAACTGTAGTGCTATTCGCTTTTCTTATGCAAGAGGTTTTAGGGCTCCTTCTTTAAAAGAACTTTATTTCTATTTTATCGATATCAACCATAATGTGGTTGGTAATGAAAATCTAAAAGCAGAACATTCCGACAACTTAAATTTCTCTATTTCACATCAAACAAAACTTGGAAAAATTCTTTGGAAAACTGAGAACAGCTATTTCTATAATTATATTCAAAATATGATCTCTCTAGCTCAAAACTTTGGAACCGAATACAGTTACCTTAACATTGATGAGTACCAAACCCTTGGTGTTCAATTGCAAACCGAATTTGTTTGGGAACATTTAAAAGTTGCTATCGGAGGTGCATATATTGGCAGATATAATGAATTGGTTAAACAATCTAACACAGATAAATTTACCTATTCACCTGAAGCTAAAACCAACCTGTTTTACGAATGGAAAAGATCAAACATTACATTTGGTGTCTTTTATAAATATACAGGGGTACTTCCTATGTATGTACTAAATAGTTCAGGTGAAGCATATCTTTCAAAAGTAGAAGATTATCACACCGCAGACATCTCTTTAACTAAACATTTTTACAAAAAAAAATTTAATCTAACATTGGGGAGTAAAAATCTATTTGATGTAGTTAATGTTACTGGAGTGTCTTCGGGAGGAGCCCATTCTTCAGGAGGGAATACAGTATCCGTAGGAACTGGAAGGACTTATTTTATAAAATTAGACATTAACATAACCAAGCAATAAATGAAATTCTTAATCCTATTCATAAGTTCTGTAATGGTTCTATCTTCTTGTGTAAAAGAGGAACTGCCTGTACCTAAACACGACCCTGGAAATATTATTACAAATACAGTAAACATGGGTAGTAATTATAAATGGCAGGTATATTTTAATCTAAAAAATAATACAGTTGTTGGTGAAAATTTGAAAACCAGTTGGGATTTAGGTTTTGAAACCTCATCAGATGGTTACCGAATTATATTAAATTCATCAAAAGCCATGTATGCAGCAAAAACAAACCAAACTGATTTTAGTTTAGTTACCGATACTATTGGTTTTAGTGCAACTAAGGATTTTGATTCCCCAACAGGAAATATGGAGCAAACCGCTATTGGAGATTGGAGGTTAATTCCTAATCAGGTTTATCTTATTGATAGAGGATATAATGAATTGGGTTCTCATCAAGGTTTTAGAAAGATTGTGTTCGAGAGTGTGAGTGATTATTCTTATGCTGTACGTTTTTCGCAGCTTAATGGTAGTGGAGAAACTACTTTACAGATACCTAAAGATGTCAACTATAATTTTACTTTTTTCTCTTTCACTACATCCTCAACAGTAATGGTTGAACCTCCAAAAATAGATTGGGATATTGTATTTACACAGTATTTAGAGGAACTTAGTACTCCTTATTTAGTTACAGGCTGCTTATTAAATAAATATAAAACAATGGCAAAAGCAGATTCAATTACTGCTTTCAATTCTATTAATTATGATTTTGCCTTATCTCAGCTATTGAGTTCTAATATTAATGTCATTGGGTATGATTGGAAGGAATATAATTTTACTACCTCATCTTATCTTGTTTCTCCAAATAAAAATTATATTATTCAAGACCAGAATGGTTTCTATTACAAGCTTCATTTTATAGATTTTTATAATAACTCTGGTATAAAAGGAAATCCGACATTTGAATTTCAAAAGTTATAAAAACAATAAATCCCGCTTGCGAGCGGGATTTATTGTTTTTATCTTAATTGGTTGTTATTTCAATTTTTGTTTTACTTCAACCATTTCGTATGCTTCAACAATATCATTTTCTTTAATGTCGTTGTAGTTTGCAATATTTAAACCACACTCATAACCTTTTGCGACTTCTTTTACGTCATCTTTAAAACGTTTTAAAGAACCGAGTTCGCCTGAATAAATTACAATACCTTCTCTAATCAAACGTATTTTATTTTTTCTATCAATTTTACCATCCAACACCATACAACCAGCAATAGTACCAACTTTAGAAATTTTATAAACTTCTCTAATCTCAACTGTTGCAACTATTTTTTCTTCAAATTTAGAAGACAACATGCCTTCCATCGCATCTTTTACTTCATCAATAGCATCGTAAATAATAGAATATAATCTAATATCAATTTGCTCTCTCTCTGCAATTTTTCTGGCACTTTGTGATGGGCGAACCTGGAATCCAATAATAACAGCTTCAGAAGCAGCAGCAAGCATAACATCTGATTCGCTAATTTGTCCAACCGATTTATGAATTACATTTACTTGAACTTGGTCGGTAGATAATTTTTGTAATGAGTCAGAAAGTGCTTCAATAGAACCATCCACATCACCTTTGATGATGATGTTTAATTCTTTAAAGTCTCCAATGGCTAATCTTCTACCAATTTCGTCAAGTGTAATGTGTTTATGTGTTCGAACGCCTTGTTCTCTTTGTAATTGTAAACGTCTTTCTGCAATCGCTCGAGCTTCTTTCTCGTCATCCATAATATGGAATTTATCACCTGCATTTGGAGCTCCATTCAGCCCTAAGATTGATGCTGGGCTTGCTGGACCAGCTTCTTTAATGTTTTGTCCACGCTCGTTAAACATGGCTTTGATTTTACCACTATAACAACCTGCCAAAATAGCATCACCAATTTTCATCGTTCCTGTTTGTACAAGAACTGTAGAAACATAACCTCTACCTTTATCTAATTCAGATTCAATAACTGTTCCGACCGCATTTCTATTTGGATTTGCTTTTAAATCAAGCATTTCTGCTTCTAAAATTACTTTTTCCAACAACTCTTCTACACCTTGACCGAGTTTTGCTGATATCTCTTGAGATTGGTATTTACCACCCCATTCCTCAACCAAAATATTCATTTGAGATAACTCTTCACGAACTTTATCAGGATTTGCTCCCGGTTTATCTATTTTGTTGATAGCAAAAATAATTGGTACACCTGCAGCCTGAGCATGGTTAATTGCCTCTTTGGTTTGTGGCATTACACTATCGTCAGCAGCAATTACAACAATTACAACGTCGGTTACTTGAGCACCCCTAGCACGCATGGCTGTAAACGCCTCGTGACCCGGTGTATCTAAGAACGTAACTTTTTTACCGTTTTTTAATTCAACCGAATAAGCTCCAATATGTTGAGTAATACCTCCGGCTTCACCTGCTATTACATTTGCTTTACGAATATAATCCAACAACGATGTTTTACCATGATCAACGTGACCCATTACCGTAACAATTGGAGAACGTTCTATCAATTGTTCTTCGGTGTCTTTAACTTCTAATAAAACCTCACTTTCTTCAGTAGCAGAAACAAATTCTACTTTATAACCATATTCTTCTGCAATAATAGATAACGTTTCGGCATCTAATCGTTGATTGATGGAAACAAACATTCCTAAACTCATGCAAGCACCAATAATGTCATTAACACCAACGTTCATCATTTTTGCCATCTCACTTGCCGTAACAAATTCCGTTACTTTAAGAACCTTTTTTTCTTCTGCTTGTATTTCCGCATCTATTATACTTTGTTCACTAACAGCTTGACGCTTATCTCTTCTGTGTTTGGATGCTTTACTTTTACCGCCTCCTGTTAATTTAGCAAGAGTTTCTTTTATTTGATCTTGAATTTGTTGTTCGGTAAGTTCTGCTTTTTTCTCTACTCTAGGAGGTCCTCCTGCCTTGTTTGGTGAACCAGCAGTTTTATTAAATGGTGGACGTTTTTGATTAGAATCTACATCAACTTTACGTGTAATTCTCGCTCTTTTTTTCTTAGAATCTCCAGCAACATTCGCAGGTTTATTTGTAGGTGTATGTTGTACAGGAGGTTTTTTCTCAAACTTTTTTTCTACAGGCAACTCAATTCTACCTAATATTTTGGGCGATTCTAATTTTTCGTAACGTGTTTCAAACTCTTGAGGTTTGTTCGAAACAGGCTCTACTTTTACTTCCTCAACAGGTTTTTCTTCTGTCAACTGAGGTGTTGGTTTAGAATCAACCTCTGCCGGTTCTTCTTTAGTTTTAGCTTTTTTGTCGGGACGGGTTTTTAAGTTTAAAGCAGACAAATCAATTCTGCCAACTACTTTCAATTCATCTTCTTTTGGAGCAACAACCGGAATTTCAACAACAGGTTTTTCTTCAATTTTTACTTCTTTCTTAACCTCATGCCCTTCAAGTGTTATGGTTTCCTTTTGAGTTCCAATAGAAACTTTTTTAGATTCCTCTTTTGCACTTTTTTCTGATTGAAACTCTCCAACCAAAACTTGATAGGTTGCTCCATCAATTTTAGAGTTTGGGTTGTTTTCAATTTGAATACCTTTTGTTGAAAGAAAATCAACCAAAGTGTTTATACCTACGTTAAACTCTCTGGCTACTTTACTTAATCTTTTTATTGCTTCTCCGTCAGACATATTATACTACTCTTTATTTTATATCAAGTTACCTTGTTTAGGAGATAATCTCCAAAATACCTAAGCTAAAGAGTTGATGCCTTTAACTTAGGTTATTATTAATGTTCAAACTCTGATCTTAAGATGTTTCTCACATCTTCTACTGTTTCAATTTCTAAATCGGTTCTTTTAACCAATTCTTCTACTGATAATTCTAAAACACTTTTTGCCGAATCGCAACCTACCGATTTTAATTCTGCAATTACCCATGCTTCTATTTCGTCAGAGAATTCATCTAATGCAACATCATCTGCATCATCATCCATATCTCTGTAAACATCTATTTCGAAACCTACTAATTTACCAGCCAATTTAATGTTATGACCACCTTTACCAATGGCTAAAGAAACTTGGTCAGGTTTTAAGAAAACTTCTGCTCTGTTAGTTTCCCTATCTAATTTGATGGCTGTAATTTTTGCAGGGCTCAATGCTCGTTGAATATATAATTCAATGTTGGTTGTGTAATTAATAACATCAATATTTTCATTACGTAATTCTCTAACAATACCATGAATTCTAGCTCCTTTCATACCCACACAAGCTCCAACAGGGTCAATTCTATCATCGTAAGATTCAACAGCAACTTTTGCTCTTTCACCAGGTTCTCTTACAATATTTTTGATGGTAATTAATCCGTCATAAATTTCAGGAACTTCCAATTCGAATAATCGTTCTAAGAACAATGGTGATGTTCTAGATAAAATAATCAAAGGCTTGTTATTTTTCATTTCAACACGAACAACAACAGCTCTTACCGTATCGCCTTTTTTAAATCTATCGCTGTTAATTTGTTCGTTTTTTGGCAAGATTAATTCGTTGTTCTCATCATCAAGAATAAGAATTTCTCTTTTCCACACCTGATAAACTTCACCGGTAATTAATTCACCAACTCTGTCTTTGTACTGTTTGTAGATGTTGTCTTTTTCTAATTCAAGAACTTTCGACATTAAATTTTGACGTAAAGATAACACTGCTCTTCTACCAAAATCTTCCATTTTTACTTCTTCCGAAACCTCTTCTCCGATTTCAAAATCCGGCTCAATTTTAATAGCATCAGAATAAGCAATTTCCTTATTACTATCTTCTACTTCTCCATCTGGTACAATTTCACGATTTCTCCAAATCTCTAAATCGCCTTTATCAACGTTAACGATAAAGTCAAAATTTGAATCGTCTCCAAACCTTCTTTTTATTGTGCTTCTAAAAACACTTTCTAAAATACTCATAAGAGTGGCTCTGTCGATGTCTTTGAATTCTTTAAATTCCTGAAACGAATCTATTAAGCTTAAACTTTCCATAGCAAATTTTATTTAAACGATATAATTATTGTTGATTCTTTTATGTTTGTAAAGGGTATTAATTCTTCTTTTTCTGTTTTTATCTTTTTCTTTTTTCCTTCCATTTTCTCAACAACTGTATAGGTTAAAAGAATGTCATCTTTGTTCACTTCTTTTAATGTACCTTCAATTATTTGATCATTTGTTAGAATTACATGAAGTCCTCTTCCGATGTTTTTTTGATATTGTTGAAATACTCTCAGTGGTTTATCTAAACCAGGTGATGAAACATGCAATTCAAAATCTTCAGTTTCTCTGTCTAAGTTGTGTTCTATCTGACGACTAAAATCAATACAATCTTTAATAGACACACCACTTGGACTATCAATTTCTAATTGAATATTGTTACCGGGTTTTACCTCCAAATGAACAACAAAACAATTGTTGTCGTGCAGTTTTTCTGAGATTAACTCTTGTATTTGTGTATTCGTTATCATTTTTTTATTATAAAAAGAGGGGACTTTTGTCCCCTCTTTTTATCAACCTTTTATTTTCTGAGCCACAAATATACAAAAAATATTGGATGTGGCAAAAAAAATATTATTTGTCTTCTACCACATCAAATTTGAAGCTAGCCTCAACATCTTTGTGTAATCTAACATCAGCTTCGTAAGAACCTAAAGCTTTAATAGCTTCGCCTTTAATTTTGATGTATTTTTTATCAATGGTGATTCCTAATTTTTCAATTGCTTCCGCCAATTGAATGGTATTAACAGAACCAAAGATTTTTCCATTTTCGCCTGCTTTTGCACCTACTACAATTGTTGCAGTTTTTAATGCTTCGGCAGTTTTAAGGGCTTCGTCTTTAACTTTTTTATCTTTTACAGCTCTTTGTTTCAGGTTCTCTTCATGAACTTTAAGTGCTGAAGTGGTAGCTAAATTAGCTAGTCCTCTAGGAATTAAAAAATTTCTAGCGTAACCATTTTTTACAGTTACTATTTCATCTTTAAACCCTAGGTTATCGATGTTATCTTTTAATATAATTTTCATTTTAATACCTCCTTAATTATTTTAACATATCTGCCACGTAAGGCATTAAAGCAATATGCCGAGCTCTTTTAATTGCCTGACCTACTTTTCTTTGGTATTTTAAAGAAGTTCCAGTAATTCTTCTTGGTAACAATTTACCTTGTTCGTTTACAAAAGCAAGTAAAAATTTCTCGTCTTTGTAATCGATGTATTTAATTTTATTTTTTTTGAATCTACAATATTTTTCTTTTTGTAATTCAATGTTTGGCGGGGTAAGATATCTTACGTCTGATGTATTTTCTGACATGATTTAATTTTTTAAAGGTTCAACTTAAGCTTGTGCTGTTTTTCTTTTTGGACGAGATTCAGCAAATGCGATAGCA
This sequence comes from Bacteroidota bacterium, assembly GCA_016183805.1. Taxonomy (GTDB): domain Bacteria; phylum Bacteroidota; class Bacteroidia; order Flavobacteriales_E; family Vicingaceae; genus Vicingus. The sequence continues at coordinate 5,761 of JACPDX010000056.1, read as the reverse complement.
TGTTTGTCCATTGCTACGGTTAAGAAACGCATAATTTTTTCGTCTCTTTTTAACCCTACTTCTAAGGTCGCAATAAATGCACCGTCAACTTCATACTCAAACAAGTGGTAAAAACCAGTTGATTTCTTTTGAATCGGGTAAGCTAATTTTCTTAGCCCCCAATCTTCTTCATGTAGTAGTTTAGCACCACCATCTTTTAGTGTTTGTTTAAATTTTACAACTGCTTCCTTTACCTGATCTGCAGATAAAACGGGAGTTAAAATGAAAACAGTTTCATAACGTTTTGTCATTTCCAATTTATTTAATTAATTAGTACTCTTTTTTAAAAGGACGGCAAAGATAGTAATTTTATCTTATTACCAAATAGTTAAGGGATGTTATTTTTTTCTTTGATAAAATTAACCTTACCTAAACCTTGCATTATTTTTACTTCCTGCAAATGGGCTTGGATAAACATATCTTAAAGCCACTTCAAAAGCTCCGTAACTTTTAGAAGCACTGCTTAAATCGGAGGTATTTAAATCGTAACTAACACCTAGTGTATAATTGGCTATTTCTACAAAAGAAGTGATTACAAAGGCATCTTGCAATCGGTATTGACCTCCTAATCCAATAGAACCACCCTTCATGTTTCCTGTATATTTTGAGGCTTCTTTAAATATAAATGATATGGGCGAGTTTGGAACACCAATAATTCCATTAAAATGTCCAATCCAACGGTAATATAAAGGGTCGTCAACTATTGCATTGTATTCGGTTTTAGGATTGTTAATATGCTGAATAGAAACCCCTGTAATCAACAACATGTGGTCGTTACCCGTCATGTAACGCTCTCCTTTTCGGTAGGTCCAATTAATACCAGATGAAAAATCAATGGCTTTTACCGAAGAAACATCTGTGCTTTCGCCAGAAGCTATTTGATTATCATACCTTAAACCATCATATTGCGAACCCCAAGTTAAATTGGACATATCTATTGAACGCTGAAAATAACCGCCTTGAAATCCTGCTCCTAAGGTGTTTTTTTCGTTTAGGTAAACATGATAAGCAATGGCTAAATTGGCTTGAGTTTGATTCATTTTTGAATCTCCGGCTTTATCGTTAAAAATATGGATTCCTCCAGCAAAAAAACCTGTTTTTGATTTTTTAAAATTCATGTCGTAACCTGCCATCATGGTAACAAAAGGCTCTGTAACACTTCCCCATTGAGTCCTGTAATTTAATCCTGCCCGAATATCGTATTCCGAACCTGCATTTGCCGGGTTTAATTCCAACGGTGTAAAGTAATTTTGAGAAAAGTGGATATCTTGAGCGGAACAGTTAAAAGTTAAAAGTTCAAAGTTCAAGGTTAGTACTACCGCTATTATGAGAAATTTAGTTATTTTTTTCATTTTATTTGTTTTTAGTTCACAGTTATCAGTTTTCTGACTTCGGTCTTCCGTCAATTTCCAATTATTTTAAATTCGGTTCTTCTGTTTTGTTGGTGTAACAATTCTTTATCTTCTTCTAAAGGCACTTTAGCGATTTCTGCATCAGTAATCAGCAATTGTCTTTTACCATAACCTTTAGCAATCAACCTGCTTTTGTCGATGTTTTTCGACAACAAATAATCTACACACGATTGAGCTCGTTCTTGTGATAATTTATCGTTATACCCATCGCTGCCTCGTGAATCGGTATGTGCCGAAATTTCGATTTTAATTTTTGGATTTCCATTTAACAATTCTATCACTTTTCCTAATTCGTTGTAAGAAGAGGATGTTAAACTTGCTTTGTTGTAATCATAGAAAATATTTTTTAGTACCACTTTTTTACCTACTTCTAATTTATCGAGTGCTATATCTTTTACTACCTCTTTAAAAGCCGCATCTTTGGCTATGTTAAAGTTCTCGGAATAAAACAAATACCCGGGAGCTTTAACACTTATTCCGTAATTTACTCCTGCTGGTAATGAAACCATGTATTTTCCGGTAGTACTGTTCGACTCGAAAGTCCCAATTAATTTACCATTATCGTTATCATAAATTTCAATGGTTGCTTGTAAAGGAGTCCCAGTTTTTTTATCACTTATGGTTCCCTTTAATAGGGTAAGTTTTGGTTTATTTAATTCATCCAAAAAGGTAACTTTATATACGTCTCTTTTGCCTTTTCCTTCCGGTTTTATGGAAGTATAATAACCATAATCGCCACTTGCGGTCAACACAAAACATACATCATCATCGGAAGTATTAATAGGGTAACCAAGGTTTTGTGGCGTACTCCATTTTCCTTTTTCGAAAGTGCTTTTAAACACATCAAACCCACCCATACTTCCATGTCCTTGCGAACTAAAATACAATGTTTTCCCATCAGGATGTAAGAACACTGCATCTTCATCCTCTTTTGTGTTGATAACACTTCCTAAATTTTCGGCATTAGCCCAAACACCTTTGGCATCTTTGGTCGATTTATAAATGTCTTTACCTCCTTTACCATCCGGTCTATCACTCACAAAATAAATAGTATTTCCATCAAAAGAGTAGCACGCAGAGGTTTCTTGATATTTTGAATTTATCGGCTCGGGCAATTCTTTGGGATCCGTCCATTTATCTCCTTGTTTTTCAGAAAAATTAATATTACCGTCTCCTTTTTTATTATCGCGATACAGAAATAATTTTTGACCATCCAAAGATAATCCGACAGTAGCATCATGAAATTGACTATTTACAGGCATACCAAGATTAACTGCACTGGTCCATTTTCCATTTTCTTTTTTTGAATAATAAATATCCTCATAATAATCACCCAAACCATTATCCATCAAGCCACCAGTAGTATTTGGTCTTCTTGAGGTAAAAAATATTTCGGATTCATCGGCTGTAATGATAGGCACATATTCTTCATAATTTGTATTAATAGTGCCTTCCAATGATTCTATTTTTACATTAACAGGAACCTTTACTATTTTTTTTCCGGAAGTACATTCTGCAATTTTTTTATCAGATATACTTGCCAATTGACCTTCCATTTTACTACCATTGGTTTTTGCAAGTTTATAGTATTTAATTGCCTCATCGAACTCATTGTTTAAATGATAAGCATTTCCCAAAAGATAAACAAAGTAGCCATCCATTTTACTGTCTAATTTATACCCTTTTTTTAGGTAACTTAAAGCTTCCGAACGGTTGGAAGACTTTAAATAACAATGCCCGATTTTTGCATTTAAATCTGCGTTGTTTGGATTAAATTTATTGGCAGGAATATATGATTCTAGTGCCTTGCCATATAAAAGTTTGTAATAATTAAGGTCGCCGGCTAGAATGTTTTTTTGAGCCTCTTTTAATTCTGTGGGATTAGATTTAAAATTTGCCTTCGAAAACTCGATATTGGTTTGACCATTACTTATTACATAACATCCAATAAATAGGATGAATAAAACTATTTTTCTCATTATAATTATTTAATTAATGACACATTCCCTTTTAATTTCACTTCTTCACCATTTAACAATACTGCATCTAATCGATAAACAAAAACGGCAGTATTTAATGCTGTACCTTTAAATGTTCCATCCCAACAATCGTTAATATCTATTGATTGATAAACTACTTCTCCCCATCTGGAAAACACTTTAAAATCCATAGATTCGATACAGTTATTATAAACTGACAAACAATCATTTACCCCATCTGAATTTGGCGAAAATGCTGAAGGAACAAACAATTCACCACATATGATATCAACAAAAACAGTTATACATGTGGTATCAACACATCCATTTACTGTTGTACCCACACAATATTTTGTAGTTTCCTCCGGTGATGCGATGGTTGTAGCACAAGTTGAACAGCTTAAATCTGTTGAAGGTGTCCACAAGTAACTTGTTCCTCCACTTGCTGTTAGTTCAATAGATTCACCTTGAATTATTGTTGCTGTTAGACTTGGAGTTACCACCACATTAGGAGTGGGAACAACATCTACTGTATAAGAAATCGAATCGATACAAGAACCGGCACTTGCTATTATCCAATAAACGGTTGTATCATTTGGAAAGTCTGTTATGGTAGTAGTTGTATCACCTGTACTCCACACGTATGACAATCCTCCACTAGCCATTAATGTTACACCTTGTCCGAAACAAATAGATGAACTACCGCTTATCAATGCAACTGGTGGTGGTGAAACAGTAACTGTATATGGAAATGTATTTTCACATCCTAAACTATTGGTTCCTGTTACGGAATAAATCGTTGTTGTAGTTGGTGAAACAGTAACAGAAGTTGCTGTGTCTGTGGTATTCCACACGTAACTTACTGCTCCATTTGCGGTTAACGTGGTTGAATCTCCTTCACAAATATTATTATTACCTAAAACAGATACCGTTGGCAATGAATTTACTGTTACAGTTACTTGAGCTGTTGTATAGCAACCTAATCCGGGAGATGGTGTAAAAGTATAAGTGGTAGTAGTGGTATTATCTATAGCTGGCGACCATATTCCTAATACTCCATTAGTAGAAGTTGTTGGTAATGGGGAAAGAGTATCTCCACTACAAATAGGTGCAACTGCGGCAAATGTTGGTGTTACATTTGGATTTACAGTTATATCTAGTGTCGTTGTTGTTGCACATTGTCCTGCTGTTGGGGTAAAGGTATAAGTGGTAGTGGTAGTATTATCTAATGCCGGTGACCATGTTCCATTTATTCCATTGGTAGAAGTTGTTGGCAAAGGTGATAATGTATCTCCTGTACAAATTGAGTCAACCACAGCAAATGTTGGTGTTGCAGGTGTAGAATTCACAACAATTTCTAATGTAGTTGTTGTTGCACATTGCCCTGCATCTGGCGTGAATGTGTAAGTTGTAGTGGTAGTACTATCCAATGCCGGAGACCATGTTCCTGTTATACCATTGGTAGAAGTTGTTGGTAAAGGCGATAGTGAACCTCCAGTACAAATAGGTGCAACTGCAGCAAATGTTGGTGTAACGTTTGGATTTACTGTTATATCTAACGTCGTTGTTGTTGCACACTGTCCTGCATCTGGCGTGAATGTATAAGTTGTAGTGGTAGTACTATCCAATGCCGGAGACCATGGTTCCATTTATTCCATTGGTAGAAGCTGTTGGCAAAGGTGATAATGCATCTCCACTACAAATTGGTGTAACAGCAGTAAATGTTGGTGTTACATTTGGATTTACTGTTATATCTAATGTCGTTGTTGTTGCACATTGCCCTGCTGTTGGGGTAAAGGTATAAGTGGTGGTGGTGGTATTATCCAATGCCGGTGACCACGTTCCATTTATTCCATTGGTAGAAGCTGTTGGCAAAGGTGATAATGCATCTCCACTACAAATAGGTGCAACTGCAGCAAATGTTGGTGTTGCAGGTGTAGAATTCACAACAATTTCTAATGTAGTTGTTGTTGCACATTGTCCTGCATCTGGCGTGAATGTATAAGTTGTAGTGGTAGTACTATCCAATGCCGGAGACCACGTTCCTGTTATACCATTGGTAGAAGTTGTTGGTAAAGGTGATAATGCATCTCCTATACATATTGGAGCAACTGCGGCAAATGTTGGTGTCGCAGGTGTAGAATTCACCATAATTTCTAATGTCGTTGTTGTTGCACATTGTCCTGCATCTGGTGTAAAGGTATAAGTCGTTGTAGTTGTATTATCCAATGCAGGAGACCACGTTCCTGTTATACCATTGGTAGAAGTTGTTGGTAAAGGTGATAATGCATCTCCTGTACATATTGGAGCGACTACAGCAAATGCTGGTGT
>JACPDX010000057.1 GCA_016183805.1 Bacteroidota bacterium | reverse complement strand
TACGGTATTAGTTTTTTGGGATCCGGAGTGTGGACATTGTAAAAAAGAATTGCCAAAATTGGCAACGTATTATGAAACCATTAAAGATAAAAACATAGCTGTTTATGCCGTAAGTTCTAATCACGACGATGCTTGGAAAAAGTTTATTGTAGAACATAAATTAGATTTTATTAATGTTGCCGTACCTCAAGAAGTTTATAAGGACCAACAAAAAGTAAATGAATATGTTTTGTCTGGGTTAACAGATGTAAAAAGTTTAAATTACAGTAAAACGTATGATATTTTTACAACACCACAAATTTATTTGTTGGATAAGGATAAAATAATTATCGGTAAAAAATTAGACACCGAATTGCTTCAACAAGTTTTGGAACAAAGGATGAACAGTAAAAAATGAAACGATTAATCCCGGCAATTATAATTGTAGTAATAGGAATGGTTATTGCATATTTTTTAATCAAACCAAAAGTCCTTCCTGTTTTTAATCCTTCTGATATTAACCCAAAATTAGTCGATGAATCCGTGCAAGGAGTAACAAAACTCCATCGAGTGGGTAGTTTTAGTTTAACCAACCAAGATGGTAAAACAATTACTGAAAAAGATTATGAAGATAAAATTTATGTTGCCGATTTCTTTTTTGTTACTTGCCCGACCATTTGTCCAAAAATGACGAAACAAATGGAACGAGTGGTGGATAAGTTTAAATCGAATAACGATATTCTTTTTCTTTCACATACCGTAATGCCCGAACACGATTCTGTTCCTGTTTTAAAAGAATACGCCACAAAACATAATATAAACGCTAATAAATGGAACTTAGTAACCGGCGATAAAAAACAGATTTACGATTTAGCTCGAAAAACCTACTTTGCAGCAATAACAGAAGGAGATGGCGGCGTTGATGATTTTATTCATACCGAAAATTTTGTGTTGATTGATAAAGAAAAACGCATCAGAGGTTTTTACGATGGAACATCAGAAAATGATGTTGACAGACTAATTAACGATATAAATACGTTATTGAATGAATATGAATAATAATTAGAAATTAGAGATTTGAAATTAATCTCCAATTTCTAATTTCTAATTTTTTAATTAAAATGAACAGATACATAAAAATATTTCCCCTTGTTATTTTGGTAATAATGTCTTTTTCGTGTAGTAAAAAGTTAGATCAAAACAACATGTTTCAAGGAAGAACCACCAAAAACAAAAAACAGGGTCATTACGATACTGGAGTTCGAAGAAATAAACCGATGAGTGTTCAGTATGCCGAAGAAGCTCGTAAAGAAAATAAAGACGCTGATAATCCTAAAAAGATGGCTAAAAAAGAAGAAAAAGAATTGAAGAAAAAACAAGCGGAATCGCAAAAAGCCAGAGCAAAACACAATAAAAAAGTCCATCAAAAAGTTAAAACCACAAAAGGAAAAGCTACTGGAGGTGGAAATTAAACAGTCTACAATCTGCATAGATAACTCGCAAAACAATACTTTAAAAAAGTGTTTTGTTTGTTGACCGAGAACTGAAGACTTTACTTCGGATATTCAACTCGAACGTGATAGATGTTCATGAGTTTTTTAATAAACAGGCGTTTAACGATGGTGATGTCTTTAAAGGTAATATCGGTATTGTTAAATTGGTTTTCGTTGACTTGAGCATCTAAAATAGAGTTTACCAAATCGGTAATGGTTTCCAAGTTGTATTTTTTCAAACTTCTCGATGCAGCTTCAACACTATCAGCCATCATTAAAATAGCGGTTTCTTTGGTAAAAGGAATAGGTCCAGGGTATTGAAACATTTTATCTTCAATATTAAAATCAGGATTATCAGCAGCAAACATTCGTAAAAAATATTGTGTTTTTAAAGTCCCGTGGTGTGTGCGAATAAAATCAATAATCTGTTCTGGCAATTGATGTTTTTTTGCAATTTCAATGCCGTTAATCACATGGCTAATAATTATTGAGGCACTTTCTTCGTAGCTCAAATCATCGTGAGGGTTAACACCTGACGATTGATTTTCGATAAAATAAGCAGGAGCAAGCATTTTACCAATATCATGATACAATGCTCCGGTTCTTACTAAAAGCGGGTTTCCACCAATTTCACGACTGGCTTCTTCTGCCAAATTAGCAACTTGTAATGAATGTTGAAACGTGCCGGGAGCTTTTAAATTTAGTTCGCGTAAAAGTTTATTGTTCGTATCAGATAATTCCAGTAAGGTTACATCCGAAATGTATCCATACATTTTTTCAAGTACGTAAACGAAATTGTAAGAAAAAACAGTTAACCCTGCACTTATGGCAAACCAACTTAAACTTTTTAAGTTTATGGTCGAAATATTTCCTTCCTGAATAATTGAAAAGCCAACATAAGTTAAAGAATAAGAAGCAAATATGATTAAAGCGGTATAAAACAACTCCGAACGTTTATTAACATTTAAAATGGTAAAAAGAGTAATAATACCTGCAATAATTTCTATCAAAACAAATTCAAAAGAATTTGGAACCATAAAACTGATGATAAAAATAGTAATCACATAAACAAAGAGGGCTATTCTATTACCAAAGAACGTTCGGATAAGAATAGGGAGGGAGCAAAATGGAACTAAATAAACATTTAAAGTTGCACCAATACCCATTGGGGTTAATACTAAAATAGTCATTAATAAAAATCCAACCATTACCATTACCAGAAAAACAATGTCTTTGTTTTCGTAAAAAATTTTGCCGGATACATTTTTTAGGAAAATAAAAAGAGTGTAAAATAAAATAGAAACAATAATAAATTGACCTATCAATATCCATGAAAATGAAGTGCTACTCCCGAGCTTATTTTCATAATCATTTTTTAGCGATTCAAGGATTAGAAATTTTTCCTCATTAATAAATTCACCATTGGTTATTATTTTCTGACCATTTACCATACCTCCTCGTGTTGAAGAAATGTTTTTTAAATCATTTATTAATTGGTCATCGGAGAGTTTTTTGTCGTAAACAATATTTACCCGTAAACTGTTTTTTATCAGGCTGGTTAAAGCAGTATCTAAAGGCGTGAACTCGTTATCAATAATTGTAAAAGCTCTTTCTTTGGTTAATAAATCGTTAAACTCAAATTCTTCACCAATGTTTTGTTCGTTTAATAATAATATGGGATGATTAGCTTTTATGTTATTGAGTTCTTGGGAAGGTTCATATACACCAATATCGTATATTTTATACAAAATTTTAGTGCCTAAATTTAGATAAGTTTCCTTATTTAATTTATTTGCCAAATTTTCATCAAAAAGTGTATTTAATTTTAAATTAAAATCATCAATTGATTTTTTTTCAAGATCTAAAGTTCTATTAAAGTATAGCAGATGAGAGTTTTGTATGCTATGTTTTTCTTTTTCGATTTCCTGCTGAGATTTTAAAATAGCGAAATCAAAAGGGGCATATAGATCTTGATGTGCCCATGTTTTATTTTTTTGATATTCGTATTTGAATTTTCCCTCTCTGGGAAAAAGAAAAACTACCAACGTAATGGCTGACAAAAAAATCAATATCTTAAAAATAAACTCGTGTTTATCTCTAATACTGTTTATTATTTTTTTAGGCATTAAATAATCATTTAAAAAGTAAAAGTAATTCTAAAAAAATTACTTCTAATATTCAAAAGCAAATTAATGTTGTTTTGTTTAGAGTTTTAACATGAAATAACTAACTTCGTAGCTTTAAAATAGCATCCGTCAACTGACGGATTAAACAACTATAAATTATGAAAGAAGTATATATTATCTCGGCAGCGAGAACCCCAATAGGGAGTTTTCTTGGAAATTTATCTACAGTTGAAGCTCCAAAATTAGGTGCAGTGGCAATAAAAGGAGCTTTAAAAAAGGCAAACATTAATGTTGATGTTGTTGATGAAGTGTTTATGGGAAATGTACTTCAGGCAAATCTTGGTCAAGCTCCTGCTCGTCAGGCTGCAATTTTTGCAGGATTAAACCAAAGTGTACCTTGTACCACGGTAAATAAAGTTTGTGCATCAGGCATGAAAGCTATCATGTTGGGAGCACAATCAATTATGACTGGAGATAACCAATGTGTCGTTGTTGGAGGTATGGAAAACATGAGTTTGGTTCCTCATTACTATAATGCCAGAATTTCAACAAAATTAGGCGATGTTAAAATGATTGACGGAATGGTGAAAGATGGTTTAACCGATGTTTACAATAGAGTTCATATGGGTGTTTGTGCCGAAAAATGTGCAACGGAATATAAATTAAGCAGATTAGATCAGGATAATTTTGCCATTACTTCATACAAACGTTCTGCAGCAGCTTGGGATGCCGGTAAATTTAACGAAGAAGTGGTGCCTGTAGAAGTCCCTCAACGAAAAGGAGATGCAATTGTAGTTACTAAGGATGAAGAATTTACTAACGTAAATATGGATAAAATTCCGGTATTAAGCCCTGTTTTTGATAAAGAAGGAACTGTTACAGCAGCAAATGCCTCTACATTAAATGATGGTGCTTCGGCATTAATTTTAATGAGTAAAGAAAAAATGGAAGAATTGGGATTAAAACCAATCGCCAAAATTGTAAACTATGCCGATGCTGCTCAAGCTCCGGAATGGTTTACAACATCACCAACTCTTGCGGTAAACAAAGCATTAACTAAAGCAAATTTGAAATCAACTGATATTGATTTCTGGGAATTAAATCAGGCATTTGCCGTGGTAGGATTAGCCAATACTAAATTATTAAATATTGATGCTGCAAAAGTTGATGTTAACGGCGGTGCAGTTGCTTTAGGTCATCCACTTGGTAATTCGGGTGCTAGAATCATTGTAACATTAATTAATGTGTTAAAACAAAATGGAGGTAAATTAGGTGCTGCTGCAATTTGTAATGGTGGTGGAGGTGCTTCCGCAATGATTATTGAAAACGTTTGATAACTGATTAATGTAAAACTTCTAATCTCTAATTTCTAATTACCATTTTGAAATACGGAATTTGTCATTTAAGCGTAGTACCTTGTCGGTTCGAACCCTCTGATAAAAGTGAAATGGTTACCCAATTGTTATTTGGTGAAACCGTTAAAATTTATGAAGAAAAAAAGGGTGACTGGCGAAAAATAAAAACTGCTTTTGATGATTATGATTGTTGGGTTGACAAAAAACAAATTACCGAAATTTCGATAGAAGAATTTGAACACATCAACGTTCATTCAAAAGTGTTAAGTGCTGAATTGATTCATGTTATTCAGAATAAAACTACCGAAGAGTACATTCCTATTGTTTTGGGTAGTTTTTTGCCAAACTATAAAAACAACAACATAACATTTAATAAAAGCGAATACGTTTTTGATGGATTAACGTTTGATGGATTAAAGAAAAATACCAAAAACAAACTTATAGAAAATGCCTACATCTACTTAAATGCTCCCTATTTGTGGGGTGGTCGTTCTCCTTTAGGAATTGATTGTTCAGGGTTTACTCAAATTTTGTATAAATTAAATGGAGTTCAATTACCGAGAGATGCATCTCAACAAGCTAAAGTTGGTCAAACGTTGAGTTTTGTTGAAGAATCAGAAGCTGGAGATTTAGCATTTTTTGATAACGATGAGGGAAATATTATTCATGTTGGAATGGTATTAGACAATAACAAAATTATTCATGCTTCTGGCAAAGTTAGAATTGATAAACTCGACCATCAGGGAATTTATAATATTGAAACCAACCAATATTCTCATCGATTGCGGTTGATAAAGAAAATTATTTAACGCTTTTTTAAAGGGGTCAGTAAATATTCCAAACCATTTATCTTTATTTCAAGCATAGTTTCTAATAACATTCCTAATTTTCCTTTAGGAAAACCTTTTTGTTTATACCATACCAAATAATATTCAGGAATATTACAAATAAACGTGCCCTTGTATTTACCATAAGGCATTTGAACATTAACCAATTCTATAAGTAGTTCAGGGTTTCCTTTGTTTAACTCTTTCATTGGTACATAAACCTAACAGGTTTTTAAAACCAGTTAGGTTTAATTATTAGGTTTAATATTTTATTAAGACAACCCGGAAATTTTCCCGTTATTATCAATGATCATTCCTTCAGAGGCCGGATGTTCAGGCAAACCTGGCATACGCATCATGTTTCCTAAAATAGGTATTACAAATCCAGCACCCGAAGCAAATTCAAATTCACGAACATTAACTCTAAAACCTGTTGGTCGCCCGGTTAAACTTTCGTTATCCGAAAACGATTTTTGTGTTTTTGCCATACAAACGGGTAAAGCTTGTAAACCAAGCCCTTCAATTTTCTTCAAATCTTGTAATGCTTGTTTTGAATAGTCAACACCATCAGCACCATAAATTTCTTTGGCAATTCGTTCAATTTTTTCTTTTATGGTCAAGTTCCAATTGTACAAAGGAGTGAAATTATTTTTCTTTAAATCAATTTCTCCAACTACTGCTTTTGCTAATTCTGTCATTCCTTCTCCACCTTTTGCAAAACCTTCGGCAACAACTGCTTTAACGCCCATTTTTTCGCATGATTTCTGGATAAATACAACTTCTTCTTTTGAATCTGATGGAAAAGCATTGATGGCTACAACAGGGTTTAAACCAAATTTTTTACAGTTTTCGATGTGTTTTTGAAGGTTTGCAAAACCTTTAGTTACTCTCTCTAAACTAATCTCATTAAATTGCTCTTTTGTAGCACCTCCATGATGGCGTAAAGCTCTAATAGTAGCTACCAATACCAATGCCTTAGGTTTTAAACCTGCTGTAACACATTTAATGTTTAAGAATTTTTCAGCACCTAAATCAGCACCAAAACCTGCTTCTGTAACTACATAATCAGCTAACGACAAGCCCATTTTTGTTGCTAAAATGGTGTTAGTTCCTTGTGCAATGTTGGCAAATGGGCCGCCATGTATAATCGCTGGATTTCCTTCTAACGTTTGAACTAAATTGGGTTTAATGGCATCTTTTAAAAGTATTGCCATTGCATTTTCAGCCATTAAATCACGGGCATAAACAGGTTTTTTTGCGAATGTAAATCCGACAAAAATGTTTCCCAATTTTTGTTTTAAATCTTCAAAACTTTGTGCCATACACAAAATAGCCATTACTTCAGAAGCAGGGGTAATATTAAATCCATCCTGTCGAGGCACTCCGTTTCCAGTTCCACCAAGTCCAATCACAATTTCACGTAACGATCGGTCGTTCATATCCATTACACGTTTCCAAACCACGGTACGAGCATCTATTCCCAAATTATTGGTTTTGTTTTGTATGTTATTATCGATAAGGGCAGAAAGTAAATTGTTTGCTTTTTCAATGGCAGAAAAATCACCGGTAAAATGTAAATTAATGTCTTCCATTGGAACTACTTGAGCATAACCACCACCTGCAGCACCACCTTTAATACCAAAAACGGGACCTAAAGAAGGTTCACGTAAAACAACCATTGCTTTTTTACCAATTTTATTTAATCCTTCGGTTAATCCAATTGAAGTTGTTGTTTTTCCTTCTCCGGCAGGAGTGGGAGTAAGGGCTGTAACTAAAATTAATGAACTGTTATTAATTTTATCTTTATTTATCAGAGTAAGTGGTAATTTGGCTTTGTACTTACCATACATTTCTAAATCATCATCAGCTATACCCAATTTAGAAGAAATTTTTGTAATATGCTCCATTACGTTTTTTTGAGCAATTTCAATATCTGAAGGAAATCCCATAGTTTTTTATGTTTTTTTAAGTTCGTTAAAAGTATTAATAATATTAAAAATGACCAACTGATTTATTACAGTTCATCTCATTTTGTTTACTTTAGTGGTATGATGAAACGAATACTTTATCTTTTTACATTAATAATTCTTCTCCAAAACGATGTTTTTGGTCAAAATTTTAGTTTTAATTATGATGGTTTATTACGAACCTATATCGTTCATTTACCACCTAATTATAGCCCTGTATCAACTTATTCGCTGGTGCTTAATTTACATGGTTATACATCTTCTGCTTCGGCTCAGGAGCAATACAGCAATTTTAATGTAGTTGCCGACACAGCAAATGTAATTGTTGTTTATCCTGATGGTGTCAACAATGCATGGAATTCAGGATGGAGTTCTCCCTATCATTCAGGGGTTGATGATGTTGGGTTTTTATCGGCATTAATTGATACTATGCTTTCTAATTATTCAATAAATCCCTGTAGGGTGTATTCAATAGGGATGAGTAATGGTGGTTTTATGAGTCATCGTTTGGCTTGTGAACTCGAAAATAAAATTGCTGCAATTGCAGGAATAACAGGTATGTTGGCTGATAGCGTTGCTTTTTATTGTCAAACTACAAGAGCAGTTCCTATTATGCAAATACAGGGAAATGCCGATCCTGTGGTTAATTTTAATGGTTCGGCATTTGCTTATCGTTCGTATAATGATATGATTACATGGTGGAATAATCACAATGGATGCAATACTTCTCCAAGTATTGTTAATTATCCAAACCTAAACTTAACAGATAATTCAACAGCAGAGTTAAGTATTTATAATCAATGTGATGGAAATTCTAAAATTTATGGATTAAAGATTTTAAACGGCGGACACACTTGGCCGGGAGGTTCTATTGATATTCCATCAAATGGAAATACGAACAGAGATATTCATGCAAGTAGTGAAATTTGGAAATTTTTAAGCCAATTTGATTGTAATTCAGGTGTAGTTGGGGTGGAGGAAGTAATTAATCAAAAAGGAATAAAAGTATATCCTAACCCAAGTTCTTCTTGTATAAACTTTAGTAAATCTGTAGATAAAATAAGGGTTATCAATACACTTGGAGTTGTATTATATGAATATCACAATCCCTTATTCATTCAAGTAAGCACTTGGCAAAAAGGAATGTATATTTTGGAAATCACATCCAAAAATCAAATGGAGTATCAAACAATACTAATTAACTAAAATTATTTAGTTACCACTTTTACTTTAGCTGAAATGTTTAATGTTGTGACAATTGGATCAGTATTAGCTGTAATACTAACCGTTTTCATTTGTTCACCCTGTTGTTGTCCGGGACTGTAAACCACTTCAATTTCACCTGTTTTACCGGGTGCAATAGGTTCTTTAGGAAACGTAGGAACTGTACAACCACAAGAACCTGTTGCATTTTCGATAATTAAGGGTTGGTTACCCGTATTGGTAAATTTAAAAACATGAGTATTTTTTGACTCTTGGTTTATTTCGCCAAAATTATGGCTCATATCAGCAAATTTAATAGATGTTTTAGCTCTAGTTTCGGATTGAGATGGTTGTTGTGGTTGTGGTTGTTGAGGATTAGTT
This sequence comes from Bacteroidota bacterium, assembly GCA_016183805.1. Taxonomy (GTDB): domain Bacteria; phylum Bacteroidota; class Bacteroidia; order Flavobacteriales_E; family Vicingaceae; genus Vicingus. The sequence goes on along the minus strand of JACPDX010000057.1, from coordinate 33,630 downwards.
GGATTGGTTATTGGATTTGGAGGAAGAGAGTTGGGTTGTGTTGCAGCAACATTTGATACTATATTATTTGTAGGTTCTGATACTGCGGAAGAATTACTTTTATCCATAAAAAAAGTATCTACAACCAAGGTTAAGGCTATAATGCCTAATAATCCAATTTTAATGTTTTCTTTCATTTGTAATAATTATTTAATTATACACTAATTTTTCTTTTTTAAACGTATCGTTATTTATTTCTTCGATTGCTTTTAGATAAGAATTGTTAAAATTACTTGAAATTTGGTAAAACGCCGATGTCCCCCATATATTCCTCGCAACCAAAGCTTTTAATCTATTTAAAATGATGGGTTTAGAGATGTTAATTTGTTCTTCATTTGGTTCTACCTTGTTATTTTTAGCATATTCAATAAATTCAGTAAACAATTCTTTTTCTACATCAAAGTTGGTTGCGAAATCACTAACAGAAGTATATTTTTTTTCAAATTCTTTTCTTCTGCTATCCATTAGTGAAAGTGTAAAATCATTAAAAAAACCTTTTCTGTTTACTATACCAAAATATTCGGAATATAGACTGGTATCAATAGGAACAAATACATCAGGCATTATACCTCCCCCCCCATAGACTACTCTTTTGCTATTTATGGTTTCAAATTTAAGAGAATCAGGAAAAGTGATACTGTCAGCAGTCATTAATTCACCATGTTCATATCTACGTGTCATTTCATCATAATAATCATCTTTACCACCTTCGTAAGAGCGTTGAATACATCTTCCGGAAGGAGTGAAATATCTGGCAATGGTTAATCGAATAGCAGAACCATCGGTTAATGTAAATGGTTTCTGTACTAACCCCTTACCAAACGAACGACGACCAATGATTAAGCCCCTATCGTAATCTTGTACTGCACCTGAAACAATTTCGGAAGCTGATGCAGAACCCTCATCAATTAAAATAACTAATTTACCTTTTTCAAATCCACCTTTTACAGCAGTGTAATATTCTTGTTTAGGGTTTTTGTTACCTTCTGTAAAAACGATAAGTTTTTTATCGTCCAATAATTCATCTGCCAGTTGAATTGCTGTTTTAAGGTAACCTCCACCATTTCCACTTAAATCAATAATTAAGTGTTTCATTTTTTGTTTTTTTAAGGCTTCTAAAGCATCGGTAAATTCTTTATCGGTATTTTGGGCAAATCGATTAATTTTAATGTAACCAATATCTGGTGTTGCCATAAATGAAGCATCGACACTAAAAATTGGAATTTCATCGCGAGTAATAGTAAAATCTAACCAATCTTTTTTCCCACTTCTAAGAATAGTAACATTTACTTTTGTACCTTTTTTTCCTCTTAATTTATTTTGTACATCGCTATTTTGAAGGCCAATTCCTGCTATGTTTTCTGCGTTTACAGCAATTATTTTGTCTCCAGCTAGTATTCCAACCTTTTCACTTGGGCCACCGGCAATTGGAGAAACAACAACTAACGTATCGTTTAAAATGTTAAATTGAATTCCAATGCCTTCAAAATTACCAACCAAAGGTTCATTCATTTTTTTTACTTCATCAGACGGAATATAAACAGAGTGGGGATCTAATTCTTTTAAAGCAGCTACAATTGCATTTTCAACAATTTTATTTTCATTGGTTGTGTCAACATAAGCATAATTAATATATTGTAAAAGTGCATCAAACTTTCGACCTCCTTCGGTTGCAAATTGAGCTTTCAAACTTATAAATGAAAATAAGATGAGAGAAAGTGCTGTGGTTTTTTTTATCATTGTGATATTTTTTATAGCTGATACACAAATTTAACAAATTTAGTTACGGTTTAATTGTTAAATCTTGTTAAGATTTATTAAAAGAAAAAGGGTTGAAATTTAATTTCAACCCTTTTTCTTTTAATATAATAGTATGAACCTTTAAAATCTTTTACCGATTTTAAAGGCAATTCTTAAATCAAGCCCAATTTTATTACCTAGAACTGGTAAATAATCATTTCGATTCCAATTTTTATCCATGTTATTTTCTTCAGCATTTTTGTTGCTAACAGTAATTGAATTAACAATGGCTTTTCCGATACCTATTTCAGGTTCTACAAAAAATCCGTTATTTGCAACCCATTTATAACCTGTTAATGCCCCCAAAGCTATTGTTGAAGAGGTAACATCCGTTTTTTCATTTGTTAGTACAAATGTTGTTGGATTATAAGCAATAAATTCATTGTCTTTTGAACTTGAACTTCTGTATCTTCCATAAACACCTAAATAAAAACCATCAGCACCTTTTTCTGGTGAAGTAAAATATTTATACGTTGGTATAATATTAAACTCAGAATATTTTTTTCCACCAGATTCAAACATATTTTTATTGGTAAAATTTACATTTAAACCAACTGATTGCTTTTCTCCAAATCCATGTTCAAAACCAACTTCATAGGTTGAGATAATGAAATTTAAAACATTGATACTTACGTCGTTTGTTTGAGCTTTGATAGCTGAACTTGTTAATATCACGATTATTATTAAAGCTTTTTTCATAATAAAAAAATTAATTCAAATAATTAAAAATTACCAAATTGACTTGTATGTTACGTTTGCTTTAGGGCCATTTCCATAGGCTACACCAATAGCTTTTATAGCTGCAATTCTCTCGCTTTCTTGCTGTTGATCTTTAACAATGTATTTCCATTCTCTGTCATCAATTTGTTTTACCTTAGCTGCAATGCTATTAGACAAAGTTTTAGCTTGTGCAATACATGAAGCATCTGGATTTATTGAAGCTAATATAGCTCCTGCTTGTTCTGCTGCAGCCATATCTTGAGATGCATTCCAAATACCTGTTGCTTCCTGTAATTTTACTTTACACTCTTTATCAATTTGATTTTGATAAATGGGTTTAATAGCATTCATTGCTTTAGTATAACACTCTTCACATGCACTAGGAACAGCAGACAACATAAAGATAGCCTCTTCATACTGATCTTGACCAGCTAGAGTGTTGGCTTTTTTAATTATTAAATCGCAGTTGTCTTTATAATATTGTATTATTTTTTGTTTACCTTTTTGAACAAATGCCTGTAATTCAGGGCTGTCTGCTTTAAAATTCTTTAATCCGGCATTGTATGCCTTTGTTTCATTTGTTCCAACACCTTTAACTGATATTGTTTGACTTGCAAATTGTGTTCCTTCATATCCATCCCCGATGTATAAAGTAATATCCAAATTGTAAGCATGCATTGGAGGAGGCCCGGGAAGTATATCTTTAGTATTAACAGTTACATTTGCAGAAATAATAAATCTTGAATTGTAAGGGCTACCACCTAATCCATTTTGTGTAACAACTTGGTTTAATTTATTGGTAAGGTTAGCTCTCGATGCAGCTGGCATACCATCAATTGTTGGTGGTACCCATGAGGTTAGCATAATATTATTGGCATCTTTAGAGTTCTCTTGTGCAAATGAAATAGTACTGAAAAGCACAAGTACTGCAAGGCCTACTTTAGTTATATTTTTCATAATTAAAATTTTTTATTAGTGATAATTATTTTTCTCCTAAAACGATTACAGCCTGACCTAATCCTTTCATCATTAATTTATTAGTAATTGAATAAGGTGGGTTTTTTAGGAAGGTTTGTAAGCCTTTTGTAAATCCTCTTGCATCAATAGCTTTTCCGGCATCGTTATACAATGGAATACGAACTTGTTCGAATAGCATCATATTTTCTGTTGCATCAGAAGTATTAAATCTTCCTTTTACTGTATTAGCAGTCATCCATTCTTCAATGATTTCACTCAATTCTTTACCATCAAATTCAGATTCTAAATCTTCAGACCAAGAATCAAATTTTTTGATACGGATGATAATTTCTCTACCATTAGCAAACATGTCTTCAAAATGTTTCATTAAAGTTGCATTAAAATTATCAATATGAGCAGTTACAGCTTCCTGTAACAATACAGCAGTTTCAGCAGAGAAAGAAGGTGCACCGGTACCAACAGCTGTAGCTATTTGTTTGTCTGTGTATGCATCTAAACCTTGTAAATTAAATGTGATTGATTTTTTGGGGCCAGTTGTATTAACCGTCCAAGATAATTGCATGATGATATCAGCTTTTGCAACTCTTTTTAACGCATCAACAGGAGATTCACTTAAACCACTTCCTGATTTAGAAGTTAACATATTGTTTTCTGCTGCTTCAGATTCTAAAGTTTTAATTGCTGATTCCATATTTTTTAATGGAAAATCACGTTCTGCCATCATACCATTAATAGCACTGATTACAGTATTTATTTCTGAATTTTCCTGAAAAGCTTTTTTGTAATCTGGAATTTTAACTTTAGTACCTTGATTGTCAAATTCCATAACATAACCATTAGAGATGCACCATTGATCACTTGGTACAACCATAATGGTTGGTTTTTTTGCCTGTCCAAAAGCTAATGCTGATACTAATATTGTTGATAATGATAATAATATAATTTTTTTACTCATGATTTTAAGTTTTAGTTTATTGTATTCGTGAGACTTCGTGTTCATTTTTTTTAGTTTAAATTTTTAATAAGTTAATTATTGAGTGATGATTTTATCTTGAATCATACGTTCTTTAAGTTTAGCACGTTGAACTCTTACAATTACAGCATAGTCTTCTTGTGAACCAGCTTGAGATCGACCTTTTCTAACATCACTATGCATATCTGAAGCGTCTTCAGAAGTGATAAATTCTTTGTAAGGTCCTTGATCTACAAAAAATGCATTGAAATAATCCTCAAATTTTTCTCTGGCGTTTGGATTAAACAATATTGGTTTTACATTACATTCTTTACTGCCTTTTGATATACCTTTGAAAAGAACATCTTTTACAGCATTTTTTTTAGCTTGTTCCATTGCATCTTCTCTGTTTCTACCTTTACCATGAGCTCTAATGGTTTGAGAGCCATCGCCTTCTACTCCTAAACATTCTGATTCAACCTCATAAAATCCAGCTGTTTTTTTCTGTTTTTTTTGAGCAGAAGAGTTAAATGTAAACCCTACTAGAAATAGTAGTAAAATACATGATGTTTTAAATATTGTTTTACTCATGATTTTATATTTTAGATTATTGTATTCGTGAGACTTCGTGTTCATAGTTATAAAGTTTTAAAGGTTAAAATCCTGATGATAATCCTTTTACTATTCCTGCTGCTTCAAGGTCTTTTCTTAATAAATCAGTCATAACTGTAACCACAACACCAACTTTATACTCTTTACCAACTTTAATTGGAGTAGGAGTAGCATCACCTGAAGAAGATACAAATTTCATGTATTTTCCACCTTCGGCAAAAAATGGATCAAAGAAATCTGCTTTTGATTGTTCTAATGATGGATCATTGGCTAACGGTTTTTGAGGAGTACAACCTTGTCCACCACCAGCATATCCTTGAAAAATAATTCCATGAACTGCATTCTTTTTAGCTTGACTTGTAGCTATATTAGCATTTTTAGAGTACGACCAAACTTTTATTAGTTTAGTTCCCGGTTGACCAATACCAACACATTCTATTTCATATCTCCAACTTGCAGTAGCTTTGTCTGCTTTTTTTTGTTTACCAGCTTGAGCTGATGCAAATAGTGTAAAAGCAAGAAAGACACCGGTTAATAAACTTGCTTTGTTAATCATTTTTTTCATAATTTATTTATTTTTAGTTATTAATTGATTTGTCTGATAAGCATTCCAGGGTAATATCCTTTACCACCTTTAAATGTAGTAAAATCTAAAGTATAATCTAATTTGATTGGATTTCCTTCTTCATCCACAGGTTCTTCACCCGGTGCAAATTTGTTGTTCCAAATTTTATTTTTCTCAACATTTATTACACCTTTTCTTTTGTATTTTACTTTTCCTAATTCATCTATTGTTTGTTCTAGTACTTCGTATTTATCACCATTTTCAACACCTTCTTTTAATCCAATTTTAGCGGTTAATGGATCTACACCGGTTAATGGGGTTTTAGTTCTGAATTTTTCAAATTTACGTTGTAATTTAGCATAAACTGCATCGATAGATTTTAAAGTAGCATTTTTAATAATCATATCTTCATCTTTGGCATTAGCACCCAATCCTGAAATTAAGATGGAAGCTTTTTGAAAACCCAACAATTCTAATTTAAACAAATCAGAGTTGTCAAAGGCTTCTTTTTTAGCCGGGTCAATTTTAGAATCATCCATCCAATAATTTTGATAAAAAACTGCAGAAGTAGAATCGTTCCAATTAATTTGATAAAGATATGCTGTAGTCCAAACAGAATAACCGTCTTTAGTTTTATTGTAAAGTACATCAGCTGCTTTTTCAGCAATTTCTTTAAAAGCACCAGGTTTAGAAGCCGCAAGTGCATAAGTACTATTTTTTATAGCTAGAGCAATAGGTTCATTACTAACAAATTTAGAATAGTTAACAACCACAAATGTATTTGGTAACAACTCTTCACCTGCATCAGCCAACATTGCATCACCTCTTGCGGTACTGGACGCAACAGCTATGTCCTGAGCAGAAGCATCGTACATTCCTCGTTCTTCGATAAGACTCATGTCAAAAGCACCATTGTCTTTTCTGCTGAACCATTTAGCAATAATTTTATTTGCAGTTTTACTATCAGCAAAATATTTATTAATAGCTGGACTTAAATCTTTATCCTCTTTTTCAGCTTTTTCGCCTTCAGCTACAACTTGTTCAACAGTATAATTAGCAAGGTTAAACGATTTTTCTCCAACAGTATGATTGTTATATTTATCTGGAAAGGGAGCTTCGTTAAAAGTTTTAAGAATGATATCAATTTTAGGAAGTTTTGCATCTTCAATAATCATGGTATGAAGTGAACTTCTTCGGTATTTAATTGCGGCAGTAGATTTGTCTGTTGCATCAATTTTACCAGATTCTTTTTTTTCTTTTTCTTTTCCTTTGGTTTCCTCAGTTTGAGCGAAACTTTGTTGATTTACACCAACTATCGATAATGTGATTAAAGATAGATTAATTAATGCTTTTGTTCTACTAAACGTTTTTTTCATACAATGAATATTTTAAATTAAGAACCAAAGCTACAAAAAAATCATTCGTTAAAACATGATTTTAATTTTTTTAGATCAAAACAATTATTATGCCATAATAATCATAAAAATTATTTTGTAGAACCCTTCATTTAGTAGCATAAATAAAAAGAAGATGGTAGAAAATATAGTTATTAACACTTGTTAATAGTCAACAGCGAGATTGGTAATAACTTCTTTTATGCTAAGTAGCAGCTTATATTTAATATCTTCAGCATCATCAAGAGCTTCATCAATATCATAAACAGCATCTACAATGTCTTGTTCATCAAAAGTAGTGTCAAAATTTTCTATAACGGTTAATACCTCTAAACAAATAGTATAATCACCATTTACAGCTAAATTTACCAGTGTATTTAAATGTTCACTAGCATCTAAAGAAGATTGCCAAAATATAGATATTAAAAAGGGTTTAATTGATTTGTATTTGGGCTCGTTAATGGCTTTAAATAGGGGCTGTATAGCTGTTTCACTTTTTAGATCAAACAATAAATTGGTAAGTTGAGATTTTATTTCTTCATCTTTTGTTTGAGTATATACTTCTAAAATTTCGGCAATAGCCTCTTTTTGTCCGTGACTTCTCAATTGCTTGATGGCAACTATTATTTTTTCTTTATCATCAGATTTTAAGTCTTTGATAATATTGTTAAATCGGTTGTTGTTTTCTACCTCCATAATTTTTTTATAATACAAAAGCTTCCATCAAACGATGAAAGCTTTTAAATAATAGATTTTTTATCTTTTTTTAATAGTAAATCAATCTTCTAACTTTAGCAACGTGTTTTGCTAAACGAATAACTTGTTTAGTGTAACCAAATTCGTTGTCGTACCAAACATAAAGTACAATATTTTTTTTGTCTCTAGATACAATGGTTGCCATACTATCAAAAACAGAACAGCAAGTATTTCCAATAATATCGTTTGATACTAATTCAGGGTCGTTTTCGTATTTTATTTGATTAACCAATTTTCCTTCTAAAGCAGCAGCTCTTATTATTTCATTTACTTCTACGACAGAAGTTTCTTTTCCGATATTTAAATTTAAAATGGCTAATGAACCATTTGGTGTAGGTACTCTAACAGCATTCGCAGTTAGCTTGTCTTTTAAGCTGGGAACAACTTTAGTAACTGCATCACCGGCTCCGGTAGAAGTAATGACCATATTAATTGCAGCTGAACGACCTCTACGAGGTTTTTTGTGCATGTTGTCCAATAAATTTTGGTCATTGGTATATGCGTGAACAGTTTCTATATGGCCTTTTATGATACCTAATTTATTTTCAATGGTATATAAAATAGGGGCTATTGCGTTGGTAGTACATGATGCGGCAGAGAAAATATTTAACTCATCAACATTAAACTCATCCTCATTAATACCATAAACAATGTTAGGAACTTCTTTACCCGGAGCTGTTAATAATACTTTACTGGCTCCTTTAGATTTTAAATGTCTGGATAAAGCCTCTTTATCTTTAAAGACACCTGTATTATCAATAATTAATGCGTCATTTATTCCATAAGCTGTATAATCAATATCTTCGGGATTAGCGGCATCAATCATTTTAACAATTTGACCATTAATGATTAATGCATTGTTTTCTATATCTTCGTCAACAGTTCCTGAAAACAAACCATGAACGGAGTCGTTTCTTAGTAGAGCTGCTCTTTTAGTAATAGTTTCCGGTGTTACACCTCTGGTTACAATGGCTTTTAGCCTTAGTTGTTGTCCTTTACCGGCTTGTTTTATTAATTCTCGGGCTGCTAATCTACCAATTCTACCAAAACCATAAAGGACAACATCTTTTGGAGTTATAAATGGTGTATTTGAATTATCAAAACCAGCTAGTTTATCTTTCAAAAAATCTAGTTGAGAATTGTATTTGTTTTTTTCTAAACTCCACTCACTGGCTAATTTACCAATATCTAATTTTGATGGAGCTAAATTCAAGTTGCACAATTCTTTAGCGATAGAGGTTGTTTCCTGAATACTTACAGGGTTAAAAACAATTGATTTTGCTACTTTGTGTAACTTTAATACTTCTGAGATGTTTTTGCCAACCAATGGATTCCTAAATAATATTAGTTCTACTGATTTACCATACATTAAATCGCCTATATAACTGATTAAGTTTATAGCTGATTTTTCGTCATTTACGTACTGATTTAATCTAAATTCGTAAGCTGCTTTATTGTCTGCTAATTCCATTTTAAAAAAGTTTTTATCCTAAATATGTTTTTAATAAATTGCTTCGGGATGAATGTCTTAATCTTCTAATGGCTTTTTCTTTAATTTGTCGAACTCTTTCACGAGTTAAATTAAATTTTTCTCCAATTTCTTCTAGTGATAATGGATGAACTATACCAATACCAAAAAACATTCTTAATACTTCTTGTTCTTTATCTGTTAAAGTAGATAATGACCTACATATTTCTCTTTGTAAAGACTCATTCATTAAAGCAAGATCTGAGTTTGGAGTATCATTATTTGCTAACACATCCAGTAAGTTCCCATCTTCATCATCTCTAAAAGGAGCATCAACCGAGACGTGCCTTCCTGAGATTTTCATGGAATCGACAATTTTATCTTCGCCTAATTCAAGAATATGAGCCAATTCGTCAACCGATGGTTCTCTTTCAAATTCTTGTTCCAATTTTGAAAAGGCTTTGTTAATTCTGTTTAACGACCCAACCTGATTCAAGGGTAACCGTACAATTCTTGCCTGTTCAGCAATAGCTTGAAGAATTGATTGGCGAATCCACCAAACGGCATAAGAAATAAACTTGAATCCTCGTGTTTCATCAAAACGTTGAGCAGCTTTAATTAAACCTAAATTACCTTCGTTAATTAAATCCGGCAATGTAAGTCCTTGATTTTGATATTGTTTCGAAACTGAAACCACAAACCTTAAATTAGCTTTTACCAGTTTTTCTAAAGCTCTTTTGTCGCCTTGTCTAATTTTACGGGCTAATTCTACTTCATCTTCCGCTGTTATTAACTCTTCTCTTCCGATTTCTTGTAAGTATTTATCAAGAGATGCACTATCACGATTAGTAATAGATTTGGTGATTTTGAGTTGTCTCATTAAGATAGTTTATGTTAATATGGATAGGGTTAGGCAAACTTAACCATAAATTTGTTTGAAAAATAAAAATAGGATTACTTTTTATTTATTGATGAATAAAGAGTTTTTGTCGTAATTTAGTTAAGATTTGACGAAAAAAAATAACAAAAAAAGCCGTAGAAAAATCTACGGCTTAACATTTTACTAACAAAAACTAAACACCAAAACCATAAAACTCTCTTTTGCCGTTTTCATAGAACCCCTCAATTAAAACTCCACCTTTTGTGGTTGATAACATATCGGTAAAGGCTTTAACACTTTTAACGGGTGTATGGTTTATTTTAGTGATGATAAAACCTTCCCGAATACCAACATTTCTTAGTTTTCCGGCAAAAACTTCTTCTACTTTAATACCATTTTCAATATTTAATTCTTTCTTTTGTTTAGCATCTAAGTCTTCTAAACGAGCTCCTAAAAGTCGGTGTGTTTTGTTTTCTTCGTAAGAAATTAAATCCTCTTCACCGTTCAAGTTTTTTAAAACGATAGGTATTTCTAGTTCTTTATCATCTCTAAAAACAGTAATATTTACTTTATCTCCCGGTCTGAATTGGCTAATTTGTTCTTGTAATTCGGGTACATCAGTAACATTTTTATTTCCTACTTTTTTAATGATGTCGCCCGATTTTATTCCGGATTTAGATGCAGAACCATTTTTGGTTACGCTGTTTACATAAACTCCCGATAAATTGTTTAAGTTTAATTCTTCGGCAATTTTTTCATCAACGTTTTGAATACTTACGCCAATAAATGCCCGTTGAACAGTTCCGTACTCTTTTAAATCGTTTACTACTTTCTGTACAATGTTTGAAGGAATTGCAAACGAATAACCTGTATAAGAACCTGTATTAGATTGAATAGCTGTGTTAATTCCAATTAACTCCCCGCTGGCATTTACAAGAGCTCCACCACTATTTCCAGGGTTAACAGCAGCATCGGTTTGAATAAACGATTCGATAGGCGGTAAGCCATTACTGCTGTTACCACTCAAAATATTAATGTTTCTTGCTTTGGCGCTAATTATTCCGGCTGTTACTGTAGATGTTAGGTTAAACGGATTTCCAACGGCTAAAACCCATTGACCAACATTCAACTCATTAGAATTCCCGAAACTTACTGATGGTAAATCTTTAGCATCAATTTTAAGTAGAGCAATATCTGTACTTAGATCTGTACCAATTAATTCGGCTTTGTATGTTTTTTTATTGTTTAGAGTTACGTTAATAGTACTTGTTCTATCTATCACATGGTTGTTGGTAACAATGTACCCATCTTCCGACAGAATTACGCCAGATCCGGCACCTTGTACCACTTGAGGTTGTTGTTTAAATGAACGGCCATAAAAAAATTCATACAAAGGGTCAATTTGCTGAGGATAAACTGCTTCTGTTTTAATGTGAACTACTGCATTAGTAGAGATTTCTGCAGCATATTCAAAATTGGTTAAACCTCCATCTTTTATGTTAAGGTTGGTTAATACTCCGTTAGTTGTTGGGGTTTTATTTTCAACAACAGTTACCCTGTTTGGGCTAACTAATTTTTGATAAATAAATACAGAAAAAATACCACTTAATAATGCTACAAAAAGCATTGAACTAAATTGTTTTACTGAATTTTTCATGATGTTTGAATTTAAAGATTAATAACTACAAAATTTAGCACAAAAACGCTATTTTTATAAGAGGTTATGCGTGTTTGGTGTTAAAAAATGTTAATCGAAATCTTAAAAAATATTAAATTCAATGTTTTGTTAAGGCTTGGATTTTAATGTACTTAAAATGTAGAAAAAGTCATTTGTAAGGTTCTTTTTCCTTTTTCTGAAAAATAATACTTACAATATCCATAAATTTTGCCCTGATATCATCAGAGTTTTTGGAAACGATACTGGTAACACCCATTTGAAGGAAACTACCTAAAATTTGTTTAAAAGGGTTGTTGGTTGAGCCAATGGCTAGTTTTTTAGAGAAGTACCCTGCAGCTAAACTAATGGAGGTATTCAATAAATCTTCTTTAAAATCGGGTGCTGTAACCAATTCTTTAAAAGTATTCCTGATAAAGTTTATCGGTTTTAAACTTTCGTAAGTTATTTTAAACTGTTCTTTTAGCATACAACTTTCAAGCGATTGTTTGGCTTCGAGCAATAAAATAGCTTTATTTAATTCGGCAATATTGGTTATTTTATCCATGATTTTTATTAAAAACTTCTGAGATGATTGAATTGCTTATTTGGCGTTTTATGTATTGGTGCAGAAAGTAAAATAAAACACCCCCTAACACGATGTAAAAAGCGGCAACACAGAAAAAGCCCAAATAGGTTTTTCCGAGTAAATCGCCTAACCAAAGAGCTAATCCAATACTTACAAAAACTAAAAACATGGAAAGCACTATAAGAACAGCTCCACGAGATACAAAAGTTGAAACAACTTCGGCAGTTTTGCTTATTGTTTTGAGTTTATACAACTCAAAGCTAGTTTTAACATAGTCTTCAGCTCTATCGAACAAAGGTTCTAAAATGTACATTCTATTTTCCATTTTTTATGTTTTTAATTAATGAATTGTTTGTTTGTAAAAAATCATTAAACTACATAACCCAAGTAGTTACCAAGGCTATATAGTTGAATAATCCTCGCTATTATGCTGCTTGTCCGTCTTTACTAAATTCAGTTGCTTTGGTTTTTACTTTACCATAAGCTTCTGCGACTTCTTCTTTACCGTCTTCAAATTTTTCGGCAACATCATCCATCAAGTTTTCAAATTTCTTTTTCAAATCGTTAACTGTGTCAGAACTTTTTCTAGCAATTTTTTTTCTAGTTTCTGATCCTTTGTCTGGTGCAAATAATACACCTAATAATGCACCAACGGCTACGCCTGCTACTACACCTAATACAATTTTTCCTGTGCTCATAATTTCTATTTTTTTTATTGATTAAACTATTTTGTTTCCTTTTATTAGTCGTAGTAGTATTGATATTACTGCAATAACAAGCAGCACATGAATAAGACCTCCAACATTGTAGCCAATGAACCCTATTGCCCAAAAAATGACTAATATAACTGCGATGGTATAAAGTAAGTTTCCCATAATTTGTTTTTTAAATTTTTTAAACCTTAAGTAGTTATTAGATGCTCATTGCTGAGCATCTAAAGAACTACCCCACTTAACTAAAACTAACGTTGAATTAAACTAAAACTAACTTTGAATTAAACTAAAATATTTAAAATTTAAAACCTACTGTTGCTTGTAACCATTGGTTTTTATAACGTGGTGTGGTTGAAGTTCCGTCGCCATTGTTTTCTTGTAAATCCCAATTTGCTCTGGCACCAAAAACAAGATGACCAATATTAATATCAACACCTAAAGAAGCTCCTAGTGTATTTTTACGGATATTATCGTTTTCAAATTCTTGTTCTTGTTCGATAGTTGTTACTGTTGTTGCAAAAACGTCTTTTTTTGACAACAAGTAAGAAAACTGAGGACCAGCAAGAATGGTAATAAATTCAGAAGGTTTTAAAGCAAAATACAATGGAATATCTAAATAACTAGTTGTTCTTGTAAAATCGTAGTTTAACCCTAAAATTTTACCTGTTGCTCTAAATCCTTTTTGAGAATACAATACCTCTGGTTGAACACCAATATATGTTCCAATTGGAATAGATATAAAGCCACCGATTGCCATACCAAATTTTGCATCTGCATCAAATTCTTCACCTTTAGAATCATACACGTTGGCATAGTTTAAACCTATTTTAGCTCCAAATTGTAATTCATCTCTGGTATCCATACTTGATTCATCTTGAGCATTTGCACTAAAGCTAACAATGGTTAAAGCTAGTGCTACTAATTTTAATTTTTTCATGATTTCTATTTTTTTTTGGTTTATGTATTAATTTACATTTGTAACTGTTAAATCTTTAAAAGCTTGACCTAGTTCATCCATATCATGACTAAACTCAGTTTTAAAAGTTTCCCATTGCTCTTTTCCTTCAGCTTTGTAATCATCCATTTTTTTCTTCAAATCGCTGTTTTTCTGATTTAATTCAGCAATTTTCTTTTGATAATCAGCTTTTGCTTCTTTTTTTTCTTTTGAAATTCGTTCGTTAAATTCAACAACACTTTTATCGTTTGAGGCAAATTTTTCGGCTGTTTCCGTTCGGTACTTTTCCATATCGGCTAAATACTCTTGGTTCGCTTTTTCTAATTCATTGTTGGCATCAGTTACTGCTTGTTCTGCATTTTCTACTTGTTCTGAAGATGTGCTACAGCTAGTTAATACTAAGCTTGAGATTAAGGTTGCTGATGCAATAATAAAGATCGATTTTTTCATGTTTTTTGGTTTTAATTGTGAAGTAATTTTCACTTAGCAAAGGTGATGGGTATTTAGCTGTTTGTTGTTGTATAGTTGTTGAATTAATTTGTATAATTCACATGTTTATAATTATTTAGCCAGATGTATAGCAAGTCCAATTGTAGAAACACCACTCGATAAATCAAGAAAAGCTCCTAAAGTATTGTTAAAGTGATATTCGGCTCCTACATGAACATCAAGATATAATGAACTTCCTCTTTGATAGTAGTTTTTATCTCCATAATAATCATTGTCCCAGGTGGAATTAACAATTGCAAAACCAAGTGTTCCTGCAAGATAAAAATCCCATTTATCATTTGCACGAAGTAATTCATCAAAATAATAAGTACCTTTTACTCCAATAGGAATAACTGTTTCTTTATAAGTATAATATCTGTCAGGATAATTTTTGTTTCCTTTCCAATAATATTGGTTAGAATAAGAGTAGAAACTCAAAAATGGAGCTAACGTAAAATTTTTGGCAACATCAAATTCATAATTAATATGGAATACAGGTAAAGATCTACCTACGTAACTATAATATCCGGAGTAACCACCAACTCCTAATCCTAAATTCAAGGTTTTCCCGTATTTTTCTTGTGCATATCCATTAAAATGAACCATGGTTAACAACAATAATGTTATTGTGATAAGTTTTTTACTCATTGCTTTTTTATTTTTAAGCGAATTCGTGGATAATGTGTATTTCATGTTTTCTAATTTTTAAGTTGTGAAATAAGTTTCACTAAACAAAGGTGGTTGACTTTAAACATTAAAGTGTTACATAACTTTATTTAAAAGTTGTATTATTCATAGTTTTTCAATTTTAAACAAAGGCTTAATTTTTTTATTAAAATAATTAACAATAAAAGAGACAACATCTTTACTTATAAAAGGCATTGAAAAAGTTCCAATAACATTAATTCCATCGCTTTTTTTCAATGCTTCATTATTCGATAATGTTCCAATCCAGATAAGAGGTAATTGACATTTTTTCAACACGTTTTTTAATTTATCAAAAAAAGGTTGGGTTTGAACATCGGTGTTTGCTATAACGAGGTTTTTATTGCCATTTGTAATAATTATCTCCGAAGCAATCATCGAATTTGCTCTTTTAACAGAAAAACCTTCTTTTTCTAACTCACGTTTTAAATCAAGAGCGATTAAGCCATCTGGTTCAATAATTAATATTTTTTTGTTTTTATGCATGATTATTTTTTGTAGTGTTGATTCATATCAAAGTTGGTTTACTTTAAGCTAAAATAGGTTACATAACTCTTACTACAAGTTACATCATTCACACATTGTTTTGGAAAAATAAATCGATTAGAAACAATTCAATTTATTAACTTCTTTACTTGTTTTTTTATTTTTTTAATTATCACAGGTTCATTTTTTATTGTTTCAACTTCGCCTATCAAATACCCGAAGGGTTTTAGCGATTCTACATGGTCGAACACAATTTTAAGTATGGCAATAAGCGGAATAGCTATAAAAATTCCGGGTATTCCCCAAATTAATTCTCCAATAACCAGAGCTATGATTGTGGTAAAAGGATTAATTTTTACTTGTGTACCTACAATGAGTGGTTCTAATATCCAACCTTGTATCAATTGTACTATACCGTAAGTAATTGCAATACCTCCTAACATTGGTAAACTTGCACCATTAACTGCGGCTACCAAAATAGTAAGTGTAGTTCCTATTATGTTTCCTAAAAATGGTATTACCTCTAACAGACCACATAATACTGCAAAAAACAGTGCGTTTTTAACACCTAATATGGTAAATCCGATGAAATACATTATCCACAAAAGCACTATCATTTTGGATAATCCAAGTAAGTAATGTTGTGAAACTCGAGTAGAACTGGAAACTATTTTTTCCATATTTTTTTGTTGAGCAGGGGGAGAAAGTTTGATGAGGAAATTTTTAATGTGCCCTCTATAAAATAGGATACAGAAAATATAAACCAGTATGAGAATAAAATTGGTGAATACGTTGGTAAGCGAACCAGCTAACGACTTTATAATTCCTGCAAAGAAAGGTTGCTGTTCCTTAATGGCCTCTACCTGATTTTTTGCTGACATACCAAAATGAAGAAGAATATATTGTTGAATACGATCAGTTTGTTCAATGGCTCTTTGTTTTATTAATTCAAAATCGTTTGCCAATTCAAAAATTTGCCAGCCAAGCAACGTACTTATACCTGCTATTACCAACAATAATACTATCAGACAAATTAGCACAGCCAATCCTTTGGGTACTTTTTTACTTTCCATCCACCTGCTATATGGTAAAAAGAGAGTGGCAATAACTCCAGCAATTGCTAATGGCATTAAAAATTCTTTGGCAAAATACAATCCTGCAAAAACAAGAAACAGTACCAATAGTTTTTTTATGAATGAAGAAGCCGTAATGGTCATTAGTTTGTATTTAATAAACATGAACGTCAAAGGTCGAAACCCTTGACCCAAAAAGTGTTATAGAACTTTTTTTGTTTTCCATCTGTTTTTTGAATTATTGAATAGTTGTGAGCCAGTTGGAAATCAATTTTTACAATAAAATAATCAACAATAAAAGAATGATAATGATTGCTCCTACAGAAATATAAACACCACCACCTGAACGAAGTTGTTTTTCAATCGATTTCACTTCTTTTCGTAATGCTCTTTTTTCTGAGAATTTAAGTTCCGATTTATCCATTACATTAATTTCATCTAATCGGTTTAATAAAGTAGTCGATTCAGCTGAATTTTCAATAGTAGGAGAGGTGTTCTCTGCTTTTAAATTTACTGGATTTATTAACAGTAATGCTACCGTTAATATTGATACGGTTATTTTTTTCATCTTTTTTAAGTTTAAAGGTTTAGAGTTCTGCTATAATTTTGTTTAATTCTTCTTTGGTTTTTCCTAATATGATTTGAAGTTTACCAAGCATTTCGTCTCGCTTACCTTCATTAAACATTAAATCATTATCAGTTAGAACGGCAAATTTTTGTTTTAATATTCCTTTTTGCTCGTTCCATGTTCCTTTTATTTCTGTTGTATTGCTCATGGTTTTATGATCTTTTGAATTTGCTCTCACTATACAAAAGTGTGATACTTTAATAGAAATGTTGTTACATAACTTTTTGGGGTTGTTACATCATTCATAGTTTTTTTAGTTATAAAACCTACTAGGTTTAAATTCATTTAACGAAACAAATTTAGAAAAAGAAAGAAAAGCAAAAAGAAACATACGTTAGCTAAATACTTGATTTTAGTTGTTTTAACAAAATAAAAAGGTTGAGATCTTTGTTTATAGATTATTACAGAAAATTCCAACAGTCCGTTATCTGACGGACTGTTGGAATTAAAAAATGGATTTCTATTATTTATCAGTCAATTTTTCAGGCATTGTTATCTTACCGGTACTTTTAATAATAAACTCAGTACGTCTGTTTTTTTGATGTTCAGCTTCAGAACATTCCGAAATTACATCGCCGGAACAAGGGCAGTTGGTTAACAGTTTCGTTTCGCCATAACCTTTACCGGAAATTCTTGAAGGATTAGTGATGCTTTTTTTAACGTAATCAGCAGTTTCTTTAGCTCTTTGGTTCGATAAATTCTGGTTGTAAGCATTGTTTGCTCTACAATCGGTATGAGCTCCAAGTTCTACCACCATATTAGGATAATCGTTCATCACCTCTATAATTTTAGCTAATTCACTTTTTGCATCTTTACGAATGTCGTATTTATCGTAATCGAAATAAATGGGATTAAATTCTACTATTTTTCCTAAATCTTCACCCACTTTTACTTTTTGAGCTACTACTTCTTTTTTAGTTAAAAGAATTATATCTGCTTTGACAATTGCTACATCACTAAGCGTGTTGGCATCTGTAAAACCATCGTTGTATTTTTCTTTTTTACCAGTTAAGGTAAAGTTCTTATTGGTTTCAACCGCAAAAGTAAAAGCACCATCAGTTTGAGTAGTAAAAGTGTCTAATACCATTCCTTTATCATCAAATAAAGTAACGTAAGTATTTGTTAAAGGCGTTTCATTTTTATCCTTAGCAATACCTTCGATTCTTTTTTCGATTGCAACCAATTGTTCGGTTTTAGTTGTTTCTGTAATATCAAAAGCATAAATATCGTCGCCACCCAAGCCACCGGCTCTGTCTGATGAAACATATCCTTTGGTTGAAGTACTGTTTACAATTACTGCATAATCATCTGCTAATGTATTTAAAGGGAATCCGGCATTTTGAACATTTCCAACTATTGAGCCTGTTATGTCGGTAACAAAAACATCTAATCCGCCTAAACCAAATCGTCCGTTTGATGAGAAATAAAGTTTTTGGCTGTTTTCTTCAATAAAAGGAAACATTTCATCGCTTTCGGTATTTATTTTGTCGCCCATGTTTTCTGCTTTATTCCAAGTACCATCATCATTTTTGGTAGTTCTATAAATATCTGAACCGCCAAAACCTCCAGACATATCGCTAGTAAAATACATGGTTTTTCCGTTTGCAGTTAACGATGGATGACCAACAGAATATTCCGAATTATTTAGGAAAAAAGGCTCAGATTTTGACCATTTTCCATCAGTAAATGTGCTAAAGTGAATTTGAAGTTCAACTACTTTATCTGTACTTTTATCTTTGTAATTGTTTCTGGTAAAAGCCATAAAAGTACCATCGTTGCTAAAACTAGCAGGACCATCGTGCAAATTACCGTTTAAACTTTTATCAAAAACTTTAGCATTTTTTAATTGTCCGTCTTCAACGTCAGCAATAAATATGTTCCAAAAAGGTTTTCCTGTCCAATTGTAATTTTTCACAATCATTTTAGGAGCCGAATTTGTTGATGAAAAAATAATTTTGTCTTTGTAATAAATTGGACCAAAATCGTCATCATCAGTATTTACCGATTGTGCTTGAATTTTGTATTTTCCACCGTCTGCGGTTAATTCAGCCAATTTCGATTTGTTCGCCACATAATCTTTAGCTCTTAAATCATTAGGATTTAACTCGGCAAATTTATCCATAACAGTTAACGATTGGTCGTTTTTGCCATTTGCTTTTAAAAGTCGTGCAAATACAAAATAATCGTTTGCTACCAGTCCTTGATTGGTGCTTATTAGTTTTGAATAAGCTTCTTCGGCTAAAAAGTTTTGATTGATGTTGTAATAACTTTCTGCTAATCGTCGTTGACCTTCAGGAGTTAAGTTTTTGGTATTCGAATAGTAATCGATACTTTTTTCAAAAGAGTAAACAAAATACTGTTTGTCGCCTTTTTTTTCTCGAGTTGATTTTTCTTGGGCAAAGGCACTTGAGCCAATTCCAATACAGGTGAGTATTATAAATAATTTTTTCATGTCTTTATTTTTTAAATTAGTTAGTCTTAAAAATTTCTTGGTGAGTGGATTTGTTTTTTACTAGAGAAGATAAAATCGTATCGTAACATAATTTCATGACTTCCATTGTTATACTTGCCTGTTTCTAAGCCTAAACTCCAATCGTAAGAATAACCGATATGAAGTTGTTCAGTAACATCATAACCAATTAAACCACCAACAGCATCACCGGTTCTATACATACCACCCAACAATAATCTTTTCATTATTATAAAAGATGCGGTAAGGTCAGCTTGAATAGGAGCTGCCTCGGTTACTTTTATTAAAGTGGTTGGTTTAAAATCTAAATTATGACCTAAGTTGATTAAAGCACCGGCAATAAAAAAGTAATGTCGTTGTTCTTTTGCAATTAACGTGCTTCCACCGGCTTGATTAACTTCCGAATAACTATTTTCAATTAAGTTAGGAGCAGAAAGTCCTGCATAAAAACGTTCTCTAGAATAGTACATACCAAAACCAACATTTGGCGTGGTTTTATTGTTCACATTGTTTTGAAAAACAGCATCATTTGGTTGGTCTAAATTCAGGGTATTTAAGTTGGCCTGAAAAATGTTTGCACCAGCACTTAAGCCCAACGCTAATTTAGATTTTTGAGTTAACTTCATTCTATAAGCAAAATCAGCAACTATTGATGTGTTATTAGTTGGGCCTATTTTATCATTCAAAACAGATAATCCAACTCCAATGTGTTCGTTGATTATTGGTGAGTGCATGGTTAATGTTTGAGTTGTAGGAGCTCCAGCAAAATCAACCCATTGCGAACGGTGCAATGCTGTTACTGTTAAAGCTTCTCTACTTCCGGCATAACCAGGGTTTACCGCTAATGTATTGTACATGTAATGTGTAAACAATGGTGCTTGCTGAGCATACGAGGCTAAACTCCCTAAGGTCAATGCCATCGCAAGTGTTATTTTTATAGGTGTTTTCATAATTTCTTATTTTTATTTGTTGTAGATTAGTTTTAGTGTTTATTTGTTTAGATAAATGGTTCCTTTATAAATTTCAGAACCGTCGCCTAAATCAAGTAGATAGAAGTAAGTTCCAACCGGTAAATCATCGCCGCCAATTCTAATTCCTGTTGTCGATTTTCCGTCCCATTCATTTTTATAAGGACTAGCTTCAAATATTTGAACTCCCCAACGGTTAAAGATTACAAAAGTGTTGGCAGGAAACCTGTCGATTCCTCTAATCACAAACAAATCGTTTGTTCCATCATTGTTTGGTGAAAATCCTTCCGGTATATTAAAATCAAGAACATTAGATGTGTCAGTGCTACAATCATTTATTACTACTGTAATATTTGAAGAAGAAGAAGATGAACAGGTAATATCAGTAACAGTTAATGTATAAGTACCTGCTTCTAAAGCTGTAGCAGAAAGAATTACCGGATTCTGATTTGAAGAAACAAATCCATTTGGACCTGTCCAATCGTAATTTGCACCTGAAACAGTAGCTGCATTTAAGTTGATGGATTCTCCCAAACAAATTGGCGAATTACTTGTTGCAATTGCAATAGGAGTGGAAATTACCGTTAAAGTTGTTATTGTAATACTATCGCAACCTAAACTGCTTCCACCAACAATGGTGTCAGCGTAATTTCCCGAAGTATTTTGATAAACACCGCCGATTAGAATACTATCGCCTTGACAAATACTAACATTTGTGTTGCTTGTGGCAGTTGGGTTTACTATTAAAGTTGTTGTTGCAATACTATCGCAACCTAAACTGCTTCCGCCAACAATTGTGTCAGTGTAATTGCCAGAAATATTTTGATAAATACCATAGATTAAAATACTATCGCCTTGGCAAATACTAACATCTGTATTGCTTGTGGCAGTTGGGTTTACTATTAAAGTTGTTGTTGCAATACTATCGCAACCTAAACTGCTTCCGCCAACAATGGTATCAGCGTAATTTTAAACACCGTTAATTAAAATACTATCGCCTTGGCAAATGGTAGCGTTTGTATTGCTTGTGGCAATTGGGTTTACTATTAATGTAGTAGTAATAACACTATCGCAACCTAAGCTACTTCCGCCAACAATGGTGTCAGAGTAATTGCCCGAAGTATTTTGATAAACACCATAGATTAAAATACTATCGCCTTGACAGATGGTAGCGTTGGCGTTGCTTGTGGCAATTGGATTTACTGTTAAAATGGTGGTAATAACACTATCGCAACCTAAGCTGCTTCCTCCAACAATGGTATCAGTATAATTTCCAGAAGTATTTTGATAAACGCCGTTAATTAAAATACTATCGCCTTGGCAAATGGTAGCGTTTGTATTGCTTGTGGCAATTGGGTTTACTATTAATGTAGTAGTAATAACACTATCGCAACCCAAGCTGCTTCCGCCAACAATGGTGTCAGCGTAATTTCCCGAAGTATTTTGATAAACACCGCCGATTAAGATACTATCGCCTTGACAAATGGTAGTATTTGCGTTGCTTGTGGCAATTGGGTTTACTGTTAAAATGGTGGTAATAACACTATCGCAACCCAAGCTGCTTCCACCAACAATGGTGTCAGCGTAATTTCCAGAAGTATTTTGATAAACACCGCCAATTAAGATGCTATCGCCTTGGCAAATGGTAGCGTTGGTATTGCTTGTCGCAATCGGGTTTACTATTAACGTTATTGTTACAATACTATCACAACCTAAACTACTTCCGCCAACAATGGTGTCAGAGTAATTTCCCGGAGTATTTTGATAAACACCGCCGATTAGCATACTATCGCCTTGGCAAATGGTAGCATTGGTACTGCTTGTCGCAATCGGGTTTATTGTTAGGCTAACATTATTTGATGTTTCGCTTGGAGCAAAATCTCCGGTAACAACTACATTGTAATCGGTAGCAACATCTAATGCTGTTGCAGGATTAATAGTTAATGTTGCTGTTGTTGCTCCAGAAATGTTTCCACCATCAACAAGGTTGGTAGTTCCTATTCTCCATTGATAAGTAAGGTTGGTTCCTGTAGCAGAAACCGTAAAACTTACCGATTCACCGTTACAAGCAGATTGATCGGTTGGTTGAGTAATAATTAATGGAGCAGAAGTTCCTCCACATCCTGGAGGCATGGTAGCATTAATTGCAAAAGTACTTAAAGCACCTGTGGTGGTTAAGGCTCTACCATAAAGTTCAACACCATTGGTTAAATCCATTGCACCATTGTTACAAATAATTGTTCCATTAAAAACAGAAAAATCATTGATACTTACAGCACCATCAACCATCCAATACACATTTTCAGCTTTAGTACCATTTATCATCATCACATTTGAAAAAGTGGTTGTAGCAAAAGCACCTTTTACTTGAATTACAAATACAGCATCAGGATTTCCTTCTGCGTTAAGAAAAACGGTGTCAGTAAAAGTTACCGCTCCATTCATAATATAGGTATGAGGTGTTAAAACCAAATTGTGTCCAAATTGAGCAGGAAATAACAATTCGATATCAAAAGGTAATGCGTTTAAATAGGCATAAGCATTCAATAAATCTGAAGCTGCTAAAACTGTTGAAGGATCGGGTACGGTATGAATGATACCTACAACTAATAAAGGGTTGTAACCAGTTACTGTACCATTATTTGTTCCTATATCTCCAACAACATTGGTGATACCAACATTATCAACTGGTCCATCTGAAGAAAAAATAGTGTAACATTCTATTGAAGCTAGGTTAGGAGCAAGAGGTCCTGTTAAAAGTGGCAAACCGCAACCTCTAGGTGTGTAAGCTAGTAATGATTCAACTGTAATTGCACCAGCAGTAGAAAGTGCTCTACCTTCAAGTGTTACACCTGTACTCATGTTTATGGCTGCATTGTTAACAATCAGTGTTCCTTTCATGGAAGTTCCTGTTGCCATATCTACTAAACCTTCTACTTTCCAATACACATTACATGCCTGAGCACCATTTACCAATATCACTTCTGAATTTGCATTGGTAGAAAAAGCTCCGTTTAATTGAATAATAAAGATAGCCGAAGGGTCGCCTTGAGCATCCAACGTTAAGTCTAAATTTAATGTAATGGTTGGTGCAGTTATAGAGTAAACACCGGCATTTAAAATTTGTCCGTTACCCATTAAAGGTGCAGGAAAAAATGTTGGAACTGCAACATTAATATCGCCATAAGCAATAATTAAATCGGCACTAGCTTGTGTACTGGCAGGGTCTCCACCATAGTGCATTTGTCCATCAACATTACCAAAACCGGTAATGGTTGGAGCAGAGTTTGTACCTACGTTTCCTGTTACTTTAGTGAGGTAGGTAGTTCCTGCGTTTGATACAGCACCTACACTTGTAAATAGTGCAAAATCAGCTGTTGTTCCCAAATTGGGAGCTTGTCCGAAATTTACCTTCGGGAAAAACAATAATGTCAGCACTATTGTAATTAGAAGTAATTTATTTTTCATTTTAGTTATTTTAATTGGTGAATAAATTTTCACATAGCAAAGGTGTATCTCTTTTAAGTAGAATGTATTACACAACTTTTTTTATAAGTTGTATTATTCACACATTTAGTTTTGATAATAAAAAAGAGGAAATCTCAATACTAAAACAAACTCCTGAGAATTGAATATTTGAGACATGGTTTCCGATAGGAGGGAGCCTGAATAAAAATTAAAAAAGAGGCTATTTCACGAGTTGTGAGACAGTCTCTTTTTAAACAAAGGTGAGTAAATTTGGGTTTTTAATAATGTTTAATTATGCACAAGTTGCAGCACATTTTTTACAAGCCTCAGCACAAGCTTTACAACTTTCGTGGTGTGAAGCATGTTTACTACATTCTTCAGCACAAGCAGTACATACTTTTACGCATAAAGCACACAATTCTTTAGCAAATTGCGAACCTCTTGCTTCCAATCTAGCACACAAAGCACAAATGTCGGCACAATCGCGACATAACAAAATACAGGCTTGGTTCCCTTCTTTAATACAATCAGTAATACAACTTTCGCAAGTTACTACACATGCTAAACAAGCATCAATGCAATTTTTAGAATCTCTCATTTTATTGAATTTAATTTGTAACAGAATTATTACACATCAAAAGTGAACACTTTTAGATAGGTTAGTCTTACACAACTTTTCAAATAAGTTATATTTTTCACACATGGTTTTATTAAATTTTCTCAAAGAAATTATTCTATTTTTTTAGAGATTTTATTTTTATAATTTTTAATTCAGCTCTTCGGTTTAGTTGTCTGTTTTCCGGATTATCACTTCCATCGGCATTGATATTGTTCGCCGCAGGATCTGATTTTCCATATCCTTTTGCTACCATTTGATTTTTGTTAATCCCTTTTTCGATTAAGTAGTTAACAACTGATTGAGCTCTCTCTTCCGAAAGTTGAACATTATATTCCTCACTTCCTTTAGAATCGGTATGCCCAGAAATTTCTACTACCATACCCGGATTTTTGGTTAACAATTTATAGAGCTTACTCAACTCCACGTTAGAAATGTTTCGAAGTGTTGCTTTGTCGAAATCAAAAAAAATATTGTTTAACACTACTTTTGAACCAACAGCAATCGGTTCAAGTTGTATCGTGTTTTGGCTGAAATAATACTTCTTGTTTTGAGTAACATCCATATTAACGGATTGAAACAAGTAGCCTTCCGATTCATGAGTGATGTTGTAATTTTTTCCTGAAGGTAGAATAAATAAATATTCACCGGTTTTTGAATTGGAATGGTAAATTCCAACAAGTTCTCCAGTTTCATTATCTGTAACGATAATCTCAATAATTTTTGGCACCTTTCCATGAATATCGGTAATTCCTCCTTTTAAAACGGTAAGCGGAGATTCTTTATATTCATAAAAAGTAATCGCATAATTATCTTTTTCACCCAAGCCGCCTTCTTTAAAAGAAGAATAATAAGCCCTTTTGTTATCAGCACTTACATTATAATAAATATCATCATCGGTAGTATTAATCGGAAAGCCGATATTAACAGGAGTTGTCCATTCATTATTGGCTAACATGCTTGTTGAAAAGATATCAAAACCTCCCATGGTTTTATGCCCGTTTGAAGTAAAGTATAAAGTAATTCCATCTGGGTGAATAAAAGGTGCATCTTCATCGAAAGGAGTGTTAATGGTTGAGCCTAGATTTACTGCTATGCCCCAATCTCCATCGGTTGTTTTTTTACTTAAATAAATATCTCGTCCTCCAAACCCACCTTCTCGATTGCTCGTAAAATACAAGGTATTGCCATCGGCAGAAATAAAAGCACTTGGTTCCCAGCTTGTTGTATTGATATTATCGTTTAATTTTTTAGGAATTGACCATAATTCGCCATTCAAACTTGTGGAATAAATATTACCATCACCATT
Source organism: Bacteroidota bacterium (assembly GCA_016183805.1). GTDB lineage: Bacteria > Bacteroidota > Bacteroidia > Flavobacteriales_E > Vicingaceae > Vicingus. Next base: position 7,343 of record JACPDX010000057.1, on the reverse strand, counting down.
ATCATCTTTGTAAATTAATATGGTTTGACCATCTATTGATATTCCTACAGTAGCTTCATTTCCGATGGTATTAATAGGTCGATTAATCGAAACAGCCTTTGACCAAAGGGAATCTTTTTTATGAGAAATATAAATGTCCTCAAAAAACAAACCGGCATAATCTAAATTTCGACCTGTACTTTCCGCTCTTCTGGTAGTAAAAATGAGGGTAGATTCATCGGCAGTTAATACCGGAGAATAATCTGCAAATGGAGAATTAATAGCTTCACCCATATTTTCTATTTTAACTTTAATAGGAGAAGCAACCAATTGTTTACCCACCTTACACATTTCTATTTTCCGATCTACTTCCGGAATCAACGCTTGGTCTTTTTTATTATCCGATAACAAGGATTTGAATTTTTCATAACTTACTATTGCCCTATCAAATTTGTAGGTTAAATGATAAGCATCGCCTAAGGCTTTAAAAGCCATTACATTCGCTTTATCTTCTTTAATAGAGCATTTATTAATGCAAGCAATGGCTTTTTCTAAATAATACACAGATTTTTGTTTTTCTGTTCTGGAATTCAAATAGCAGATACCAATTCTAAAATTCATATCAGGATTTAAAGAATCGAATTCTGCTAAATCGAGATACAATGGTAAAGCCATGTCGAATTTTCCGTTGTCAAAATTTTTACCTGCCTCTTTAACTTTAGTATCATATTCGTTCGCATGCACTTGTGCGGACAACCCTGAAGTTATCACAAAAATAAGGAGTACGAATTGTTTTAAATTTTTCATGTTGTTTCAATTTATAAATTGTAAGTGGCTTTTTTTTGAACCAATTTTCATTATACAAAGAAGAGGCAATTGGCATAATAAAGTGTTACACAACTTTCGAGATAAGTTGTATTATTCACACATAACTTTTAAATAAAAAAACACCTTAGATTTTATGCTGAAGGTGTTTTTAATTTTGTAACAAAAATTGTTAATTCATTTCATTGTTACAAAACTCTTCTAATAGATAATTATCTAACAATGAAGTCAACGAATTATAGTAATCCTGTAAAATTTTTGAAGTTATTATAGGATATTTTTTATCGGGGATTGTAATAGGCATCTCATCTAAATATTTACCTAATTCAGGATATTGTTCCTTTATTTTTAGGGTAATATGAAGTATTTTTTCGCCCAACGATTGTTTGGTTTCCATATCATTTTATAATAAAATAATTAACAATAAAAGAATGATGATAATTGCTCCTACAGAGATATAAACACCACCACCGCCTGCACGAAGCTGTTTTTCGATAGTTTTAACTTCACCACGTAATTCTTTTTTTTGGGAGTGAGTTAATGAAGATTTGTCTAAGGTATTTATTTCATTTAACCTTAAGGTTAACGTATTCGCTTCTGCGGGTGTCATAGGTATTGATTTTGGTGGCTTTTCAGACGTTGTTGCAGCACTTGATTGAAGTGGTTGAAAGGTTAATGATAAACACGCTACCATTAAGCAAAAAGTTGTTTTTTTCATAATTAGTTATTTTAGTTTGCAAATGAATTTTTGCATAGAATAAAGGTAGTTAGCTCAAAACTTAAAAGTGTTACACAACTTTAAGAAGGAGTTACAACATTCACACTTTGAGTTTTATATTCCAAAAAATTGTTTAACCTGTTGTTCTATATTATGAAATGCTTCCTCATTTTTTGGAATATAAATACCTCCATATTTGGCTATTGTTTTAGAAACAACTTCAATTTCTGTCTGGGCACTTAATAAAATAATGTTTAAATCAGGATTAGCTATTTTCATTTTTTTAATAATAGAAAGCCCTGTGGCAGCACCACTTTGATTCTTATTTAATAAATGATCCATGATGATAACAGTAGGAATTTGGAAGGATTCATTTAGACAAGCTTCACCCGAAGTAAATTTTTTTATTGCATGTATTTCCGGAAAATGGAGCATTAAAAACGCTTCCAATAGGTTTGCATAAACCTCGTTGTCTTCCACTATAAAAATAGTGTGTTCTTTTGGTGTTGATTTCGTGAAAATGTTTTTAAATAGGTTCATGGCGTTGAGTTTTAAGTGAATAATTTTTTATTTTTTTAGGAGAAACTATAATTTTCAATTTCTACAAATGCTTTTTTGCAAATTTCATTTAGATTCAGATTTAATTCACTTAATTTTTCATCCCTATAACTATCAGAACATGTTGTCTCCATTCCTAAGCTTTCCATTTCTTTTAAAATAGGCTGAAGTGTAGAAATCCCCATAATAGATACAGATGATTTCATGGTGTGAGCTAAGTTTTTTGTGGCTGTATAATCTTTTTCGGTTATAGCACTATTCAATGATTCAAGTTCTTCTTTTACTTGCACCAAAAAAGTGTCCATTATTTTTTTAATCAAATGTATTTTTCCACCCATTAATTCCGAAAGGTAATTGAAGTTACAAACAGTAGAAATGTTGTTATTAGGTTTAGTTTTTATCATGGTTTTAAGAATTAAGTGTTAAATCATTTATTTTTTCGAATAGTTGTGTTGAATCTATTGGTTTTGAAATGTAATCATTCATACCTAAATCCAAACATTTTTCTCTTTCTCCAGCCATTGCATTAGCTGTCATGGCAATAATTGGGATATTGTTTTTTAACTTATTACGAATGATGTTAACCGTTTCATATCCGTTCATTTCTGGCATTTCCATATCCATTAAAATAATGTCAAAATAGTTTGAAAATTCAATTGAACCCTTGTTTTCTTTGAGTAGTTCTAAACAAACTTTTCCGTTTTCGGCAGTTTGTAATTTTAAATCGTTTTCTGAGAACAAACTTTTTATCAACATCACATTCAATTGATTGTCTTCAACCAGCAAGATGTTTAATTGACCCAGTTCTTTTAGATTGTATTTTTTTTCTATCTGTTGTAATGGTTTCTGAACTTGAGTTGACATTTGGTAAGGTATTGAAAATGTAAACGCTGATCCCATGTTCAGCTCGCTTTTAACCAACAACTTTCCTCCCTGAAGTTCAATTAATTGTTTAGCAATACTCAAACCAAGCCCTGTCCCACCATATTTTCTGGTGGTGTGTGATTCTGCTTGTTGAAAACGTTCAAAAATAGTCGCTAGTTTATTTTTTGATATCCCTATCCCTGTATCAGTTATTGAAAACTCTATAAACGCAATTTCCTTATCTATTTTACCAACTTTTCCATATACCTGAACACTACCTTCATTGGTAAATTTTATAGCATTGCCCACCAGATTAATAATAATTTGAGTAAGGCGAGTTTGGTCTCCTTTAAAAGTATCAGGAACATTATCATCGCAGCTAAATATTAAATCAAGATTTTTTTCTTGTGCTTTACCCAATAGCATGACATTAAGCGTTTTGAATGTTTCTTTAATACTGAAATCGTCTTCTTCAAAAGTCATCATACCTGCATCAATTTTTGATATATCGAGTATATCATTAATTATTTTAAGCAAATTTTCACCCGCAGATTTTATGATAGTAACAAATTCTTTCTCTTGCACACCCAATTTTCTTTTATATAAAATATCTGAAAACCCAATAATGGCATTCATAGGAGTACGAATTTCATGGCTCATATTTGCCAAAAAAGATTCTTTTAACTGGTTAGATTTTTCTGCTATTTTTGTGGCTTGTTCCGCTTTACTTTTTGCTTCAATCAATTCATGTTCAAAAAGATTTTGTTCTGTAATATCTCTTGCAACAACTACAACTCCTAAAACATTTCCGCTATCATCTTTATAAACAGAACCATTAAACAACACATCGGTCAATTTGCCGTCTTTGTGTCGAATGGTTAGTGGAGAATCGATAACAAATCCTTTCGCAAATATTTCTTTGTAAACAGCATGTGCCATTTGTGGTTCGGTAAAATAATTCAGAAAATCAGAACCAATTAGTTTTTCGCGTGTTAATCCCGTAATATTTACGGTTGCTTCATTCATACCGGTAATTTTTCCTTTTGAACTGATGGTAACTAATGGATCAAGGCTAGCTTCGATAAGACTCAAGGAATATTTTGAAGCTAATTTTTCACTTTTTAAAGTGGTTTGGCGAAGTTTTTCTCTAAAACTTTTGGCTTTTAAAATATCGCGATAAATGTAATAGGAGAACATTAAGGCGAGTATTATGCCGAAAATAATAAGCCAATTACTAATAAAACTTATTTTTGTATTAGCTTCTTGAGTGGCAGCATGGATTCTTTTAATTCCTTCAACGAGTTCTTTTTCTTCCATGTCGTTCAACAGGTAAAAAATTTTATTGGTCAACATATATTCTCGTTGAGCAAGATCCATTTCTTTAGCTAATAAATTACTGTCCTTTAGTTGCTCTTCCTGCTGAGTTTTTGAAATAATTTGTTGCATGGTTTTTTGAACCGAATCTGAAGATGGGGTAGTTAATACCAAACCTGGTGGATGGATGTCTATTTCTATTTTTCCCTCTACTTCAATTTTTTTCTCTTCATCAATTTCTTTCACTTTTTCTTTTTTGTTATTTTTTGATGAGAATAATCTTGAAAAAAATGATTTAATAGTAAATTCCTTTTTTTGGATAATATTTTCTTCCTCATGGTCTATATTTTTAACAACAACATCTTTAGTTGTGTTATTAGCAGCTTCAACAGTAACATTGTTAACCTTAGGTTTTTGAATTTTTATTTTTTTCAGCACATGCAACAGTAAATTATCAGTACTTTTTTCTGTTTTTAATGCGATGTATTCATTAAAAAAATCAATTCTGATATTTATTAAATTTTTTAAAGTGTCAATTTGTGCTGAAAAATTTTGGTTGTATTTTATTTCGCTTATCCCAACATTAATTTTATCTATACTTGACAATAAAAGCAAGGTATCTATTTGAGTGTTTAAGGTGGTAATGTAATTTTCATAGCTCAGCAAATAAGCGGTATCATGCCTAATATTATATGCTTTTACATTGGCCTCTGCACTATAAAGACCAACAGTTATTTCTTTTAATTTATTAAGTTTAATGTTAGGGTTGAGTATAGCGGATACTGATTCTGTTAATTGAGAAAGCTTTTGATGTGTAATATAAATAGCAATAAAAAATAATCCTGCAACAATTGAAAATGCAATAACAACTTTTAAAACAATTCTTCGAATGCTTTGAAGATTAGTTTTATCAATATGAAGTTGATTAAGGAAATTGTTTTTCATGTTTTATAATTATTTTCTGCTTCAAATTGACAGTTTTCTATTTATTTACAGCTTTTAAAATGGATACCAAAAGTTTATCCATGATCATTAAATTTTTCTCCATGTAATCAAAAACTCCCGCTTGCCAATAATCTGCAGCTACTTGTGTATCGGTTTGGTTTGATAAAATGATAACCGGAAGATTTGGTTTTTTTGCATGGATTTGTTTCATTACTTCTAAACCTGTTATACCGGGTCCTAAAATATCGTCGGGTGGTGCTAACAGGTGATCAAGAATAATGACTTGTGGATTAAGGTCTAATTTATTAAGACAGTATTCACCTGTTAACATGGTTGTAATTTCAAAATTTCCTTTTTCTTTTAATGCATTTTTAAGCATTAACGAATAAACATGATTGTCTTCGACAATAAATAGTTGAATGGGTGAATTGTTCATCTTGTTTGATATTAATAGGTTAATACCAGTTATAACCTATCATACAAAGGTGAGCACCTTTAAAAGAGTAAGTGTTACACAACTTAAACAAGTAGTTACATAATTTACACTTTATGTAATAAAAAAGCCTGCTACAATATTATTGTAGCAGGCTTTTGTTAAAATTACTTTTTACTGTTTAACTAATTTTCCTGATTGAACGGTTTTATTATCGTCAATTACTTGATAGAAATAAACTCCGGAAGGAAGATTACTTGTATCGAAAGTAGTGGTTGAAGTAGAAATAACTTTGTTCATCATTTCTTTTCCTAACACGTTATGCATTCTTAGTTCGATCGTATTTGATTTAGAAAAATCATTTAATACAATGGTTGCAGATGTACTAAATGGGTTTGGATAAATGGTAATTGCTTCATTAGTCGCATCAAGTGCTGAAATACCAACCGTTGAACAGCTTCCAGGTATTGTTTGAGCTACTACGCTACAAGCATTAGTAATTAAAGTCCCTGAAGTGGTAAATGCTCTTCCATTTACTACCACACCGGTAGCTAAATCAATTGCACCATTGTTACAAATAATAGTTCCGTTAAAAACAGAATAATCGTTTATGCCTACAGCTCCATCAATTTTCCAGTACACATTTTTTGCCTGTGCACCATTAGTTAATATAACTTTTGAATAAGTGCTTGTAGACATCGCTCCATTTATTTGGATAACAAAAACTGCATTTGCATCACCTAAAGCATTAAGGAAAAGTGTGTCAGTAAAAGAGGTTGCTCCATTCATTATGTATGTATGGGGTGTAAGAACCAGATTATTACCAAACTGTGCAGGATACAATAACTCAATATCATAAGCAAGCGTATTTAAATATGTATAAACATTTAGTAAATCTGCTGCACAAGCTGCTGTAGAACCATCAGCAATGGGATGAATATTTCCTGTTACATCTAATGGATTGTACCCTGTAGTTAAACCAACGTTTGTACCTACGTCTCCGGTAACAGTAGTAATTCCATTATTTGTAACTGGTCCGTCGCCAGAAAATATGGCATAACACTCTGTAGAAGCAAGATTCGGTAATGCTGGACCTGTAAGAACAGGACTTCCACAACCGATTGGAGTAAAAGCTAACACTCCGTTAATGGCAATTGCTCCGGCAGTTGTAAGAGCTCTACCTTCCAATGTACATCCGGTATTCATGTTAATTGCAGCATTGTTTGCAATAACAGTTCCTTTCATAGATGTTCCTGTTGCCATATCAACCAATCCTTCAACTTTCCAAAAAACATTACACGCCAATGCTCCGTTAATCAATTTTATTGCTGATCCAGCAGTAGTGGATAATGGTCCTGCAATTTGAAAAATAAATACGGCATTAGCATTACCTTGTGCATTCAGGTAAAGATTTAAATCTAGTGTTGTTGCTGCTGAAATTGAATAAATTCCTGCAATTAGCGTATCTCCATTCCCCAATAAGGGAGCAGGAAAAAAAGTTGGAACAGCATTGTTTAGGTCATTATAAGCAATTAGCAAATCAGTAGCACATTGTGCACTAACTAAATCAGCATCGTGCATTTGACCATTTACATTTCCGAAAAAGGTACTTGACCCATTGTTAGTCCCTACATTTCCTGTAAGTTGCGAAATCCCTGCATTTGTTACCGCTCCATTAGTAGTAAAAAGAACGAAATCGGCTGTTGT
>JACPDX010000060.1:27095-28568 GCA_016183805.1 Bacteroidota bacterium | reverse complement strand
CACCAGTTACCCAACCGTTCCGTTTTGGGATGAAAAAGGAATTGATTATAACGATTGGGTTAAAACGGCAGTAAAATCGTTTAACGAAAGCAATAAAACCGAAGGAATAAGCATTTACATCCATTTGCCCTTTTGCGAAAACCTGTGTACGTTTTGTGGTTGCCACAAACGCATTACCAAACAACATGGCGTGGAAGAGCCTTATGTGGATACTTTGCTAAAAGAGTGGGAGTTGTATTGTGCTATTTTTCCTGATAAACCTCGAATTAAAGAAATCCATTTGGGTGGTGGAACGCCAACTTTTTTTAGCCCTGAGAATTTACAAAAACTCATTAACGGAATTTTAGCAAAATCCGAAAAATGTGAAGAATTTGCATTTAGTTTTGAAGCTCATCCCAACAATACTACCGAAAAACATTTAAAAACGTTATTCGATTTAGGGTTTACCAGAAACAGTTTTGGAGTACAGGATTACGATTTAAAAGTACAACAAACCATCAATCGTATTCAACCTTTTGAGAAAGTTAAAGAGGTTACCGAGCTTTCAAGAAAAATAGGTTACACCTCTATCAGCCACGATTTGGTTTTTGGCTTACCTCACCAAACCAAACAAAGTATGGTGGATACCATTACTAAAACAAAAAGTTTAAAACCCGACAGAATAGCTTTTTACAGTTATGCTCATGTGCCTTGGGTTAAAGGGGTTGGACAACGTGGTTACGACGAAAACGATTTGCCTTCTCCCGAGGTAAAAAGAGAGTTGTATGAAACAGGTAAAAAACTATTGTCTGATATGGGTTATATAGAAGTTGGGATGGATCATTTTGCCTTACCAAGCGACGATATGTTTACAGCCATGAAAGAAAAAACGTTGCACCGTAATTTTATGGGCTATACTGCCAGTAAAACGCAACTGATGATTGGTTTAGGAATGAGTTCGATTAGTGATTCGTGGTACAGTTTTGCACAAAATGCTAAAACGGTGGAAGAATATACCGAATTAGTCAACAGTGGCGTACTACCAATTTTTAAAGGGCATTTACTTACCGCTGAGGATTTAATTATTCGCAAACACATCTTAAACATCATGTGTAATTTCGAAACTTCGTGGGAAGACGATGCATTGAAATTTCCAGAACTAGTAGATTGTATTGAACGATTAAGAGAAATGGAAGCTGATGGTTTGGTTCAAATTCATGCAAACGGAATTACTTTACCCGAAGCAGCACGTCCATTTGTTCGTAATATCTGTATGGCTTTTGATTTACGTTTGCTACGTAATGCACCAACCACACGTATTTTTTCGATGACGATTTAATATTATTTATTACTGAACCCAATTATTTTGGCTTGTTAAAAGGGTATTGTTTTGTTTTAATCTATTCTCAATTATTTTAATGGTAGGTGAATAATCATAATTTTCGCCATTCATTATTTTAATTCTAAAAAATCTTGTATCTAAATTGTTTTTTG
>JACPDX010000060.1:0-27082 GCA_016183805.1 Bacteroidota bacterium | reverse complement strand
TACATTAATGGTGTTCCGTTTGGAGATTTAAAACCTTCTTTTTCCTTTTCCACAAAAAAAGAAATGCCGTTTTCTGATGATTCCAATATGTATTTTATATCATCTCGATTTTCGGATATTATAAATTTGAAATAAGATTTGGATTCTACCTGTGTACAAGAAAATTCCTGTATTTCATAATTTTTTGTGTAATCATCACTAAAATTAACCTTTTCAATTAAAGATTGAGCATTTATATTGAAACTAATAATCAATAAAAAAATAAAATGGATACGTGGGTTCATAGTATTTATTTTAAAAGGTTAATGATAGAACTTTACCTTTCAAAAATAGTAGTCTTTATTGTGCTGTAAAAGAGTAAATAAACGGAATTTTTATTAGGTAGCTTTACGTAAAAATGAGAGGTGTTGTTTTGTCAAAGTCCAAGTGCTCTTATTTTCTTGATGACGATTTAGTTTGTTCATATTAAATTAAAATGGCGTAGCTTACATTTTTTTTCACCACCATAAGACAATTTTTTCAATGACAATTATCATGAAAAGGTAAACCAAACAGTTTTACATTTGTTGTATATAATAATATAGATATATAAATAATTAAATCTTAAAAAAATGACAACAACTGTAGTAGTAGGAGGTAGCTTTGCAGGAATGACTGCGGCTATAGAAATTAAAAGAAAAGGAAAAGAGCAACACAAAGTAATTCTTATCGACAAATCTCCTTTGTTTTTGTTTATTCCATCATTAATATGGGTTCCTTTTGGCAGAAGAGATATAAAAGATATTTCTTTTAGAAAAGAAGATGTTTTAACAAAAAAGGGTGTTGATTTTATTCATGCAGAAGCATTAAGCGTAGATACAACAACACAGCTAGTTGTTACAGATAAGGGTGAATATAAATACGACCATTTGGTTGTAGCCACAGGTCCAAAAGTAAATTTTGATGTTGCACCGGGTGTTGCAGAACACTCTCACTATGTAGGAACACCTAATGGAGCCATGAAGCTACGATTGGCATTAGAAGAGTTTAAGAAAAACCCTGGTTCGATTGTTATTGGAGCTACTCAAAATGCAGGATGTATGGGGGCTGCCTATGAATTCTTATTTAATGTTGAAAAATGGTTGAGAGAACAAAATATTCGTAAAAAAGTAGATTTATATTGGGTAACTCCCGAAGACTATTTAGGCCATTTTGGTATTGATGGAATGCCAATGGGAGAAACGATGTTGAAAATGTTCATGAAAATGTTTAACATTCATTATAGAACATCTGTTGGAATTAAAGAAGTTACAGCAGATAGTGTGGTTCTTTCAACAGGAGAAGTGCTAAAAAGTAGTTTAACACAATTGATGCCTCCTTTTATTGGTGTCGATTTTGTTCGAAATTCACCATCTTTATTTTCAACACCTAATGGCTATATTCCGGTAGAAGACAGTTATCAACACAAGCAAATAAAAAATGTTTGGGCTGCAGGAATAGCAGTGCAAGTCGATTTGCCTTTTACTTGTGAGAAAATACCATTTGGTGCTCCTAAAACAGGCTACCCATCAGACGAAACCGGTAAAATTGTTGCCGAAAACATAGTGCGTGTTGCCAACGGAAGAACTGATTTGAAGAAAAAAGCATGGGGAAAAATAGCAGGGTTATGTATCATGGATGCCGGAAAAAAAGAAGTACTTATTTTTTCCAACCATTTATTTAAACCAAGAACATTTGCGATAATGATTCCTAATGTGATTTATGATTTTAATAAAGTGTTATTAGAAAAATATTTTTTATGGAAATCTAAAAACGGTTATGCCTGGATGCCTTAAACTGGTTGTTAAGTTACCTCAAGAATAGCTTAATTCACCACAATTTTTTGATGATAAATAGATTTGCCGTCTTGTATAATGTGTAACAAATAAGTTTGTGGAGCCAATTCACGAGTAGTCAATTTTAATTGATCAACAATTGGTTTTTCCATCAATAATTTACCGGATAAATCATACAATTGAACCATTGAATTTTGTATAGGACTAGTTAATTGTATCGTAACAAAATCATTACTTGGATTGGGGTAAACTTTTATTTCGTCTTTTGTTAATGTTGGTTCCAAAACACCAATGGTTAAATCTCCATTGGCAAAGGCATAATCTCCTAACAATAAACTGTCAATTTTCATCCATCCGTAAGCAATTGTCGGCGATAAGGTGGTTTTTGTATAATATGGATAAACCACCCAGTCTTGCGAAGCATTTTCTCGATACAACAGCATTAAACTATCACCATTTACAGGTACTAAATCAACATCTAAGTATCCGGAATTATAACGACCGTCGAAATAAATTTTAGCCGTTGCATTAAAATTGGCTGGTAAAATCCCATAAACACTCCAATACCTGCTTTCTGATATTCTATAATTATTTGGGTTGTTTTGAATGGGGTCAGGTTTTACCCAATGATGTTCTACATGTATCAACGCAGAATCAGTTATAGAAACAGTTGTTAAGTTAAATAATGAACGGGACAAAGTTTTAGTAGATGCAGAGGAAACAATAACTTGATCGTCTGTTCTTGCCTGGTTTAATTTATTGTCTTCATTTAATAAGGTTAATATGGGCTGAAAAGGTATGGTTACCACCGCTGAAGAAAACTGACCATTGGTCATCACTTGTCTTTTTACACGATTCCAGTTGTTGTCATAAAAAGTTATTTCAAGGGGTGCTTGTGTATGAAAAACGGTATTCCCTCGTAGTTTTTGTTCAATAAAAACTTCAACATCATAATTACCACCATTAGGGGTTATTATGGATGAATCTAATTCATAATGAGCATAGCCCGGTGCAAAAATCCAATCGTTAAAAAATGGAGTCATGTTTATACCGGTTTTTAAAGTTAATTCGTTGCTAAACTGATAAGAATTCATGGACTTGAATTTGAACGTGTTGGTTACTTCGTTTAACCCATAAAAAAATAACGAATCGCCCAAATAGGCTCTCATGTTGTGAGCCATCAATGCTCCTTTTTTATAAACTCGGTCACCATAAGTATATTCATGTGGTATTCCCGAAATTGGCATATATCCACCTTCATTGATGTGAAGATATTGTAAAATAGATTTGTTCGAATTTTTAATTTGTTCTAATGCCGATTGGTAATTATATACTTTTTCGGTAAATAAATATTCCGAGTAAGTCGCCATCCCTTCATTTATCCACATGTCTCCGGCAGTTTCGCAGGTTACCAAATCGCCCCACCAATGATGCGAAAATTCATGAGCCATTAAGGTTTCATTGCTCAACGTTCCATTGGCAGCACTTAATGGATATGCAATATTGGTGGCATGTTCCATAGCTCCTGAGCTAAATGGAACCAATGAAAACCCAATTTTATTCCATCTGTATGGCCCGTATCCGGTTTCATAGATATCAATGGCATCAGGTAAATGTAAAAACGAATTTTTCAAATTGGTGGTGTCGCTTGCCCGGGCAACCAACTCAATAGGAATAGTGCCTGACAAACCGTTGTGTGATTGGTAAACCGTTGCATAATCGGCAACAGCCACACAAACTAAATAACTGGGAATTTCTTCATTCATTACCCATTTTCGAACAATAGTATCGCCGTTTATTGTATTTTCACTAATTAATTCGCCGTTACAATGAGCTTTTTTACCTCCTGAGGTAATTATGTTAAACTCGTATGTTGAGCGTTCAACAAAATTATCGAAGCACGGAAACCAAACCCTGCCATAGTTGTGTGGGTTAGCATCAAATCCAACCCCTAGATTATAAGCATAATTACCTTGAAAATAAAAACCACCCCAACCCGAAGCATCTTGTTTAGGTGTTCCGTGATAATAAACGGTTATTTCGGAAGTGTCTGCTATCGTTAACGGTAAACCTAAATTAACAGTTAGCAAGGTGTCGTTGTAAGTGTAAGCCAAACTTCCCGTGGTGTTTAAAACGGAATCGACTACCAGTTGTAATAAATCTAATTTTAATTGTGAAACACCGGTTATTTTAGGGGTAAACTTTACTTTGCAATTCCCTTTAATTTGTTGAGCTCCCATGTTGGTGAAATCAATATTGATTTCATATTTTAATACGTCCACCGTATCGCTTCTGGAATTTTGACTAAAACTTATGGATGTAAAAAAAATGGAAATTAGAAATAAAAATGAGTTTCTCATGGCACACAATTTAGATACTAAAAGTACCAAAAATTGAATTAAGTTCATGCTTTTCCAAATCTATTGCAACAAAATGTTAGATGATTTTAACCACCATAAAGTAAAAAATGATGGTTGGCGGTATCATAACAATTGTTCCTACAATACCCCAACGAATTAAATACCTACTAATTTTTATATCATTATCAGGCTCATTATCAATGGTGCTGTACATTTTTTCCTGAAAATAAATAAGAGGAATGGATAAAACCCACATGACAAAAAGTAAAATGATTGAATAAAAAAGCCACGGTTGATTTTTAGTGCCTCCAAAAACAGAAGCTAAAAATAGTCCATTTATTATAGTAAGTGCAACACCGGGGATAGTAAGATAAAGGTCGGTTAATTGCAAAAGTCGGTTAGCAAATTTTAAAAGGATTTTATCTTTTGAGTAATAGGCAAACAAAAACCAGAAAGGACCAACAATCATATTTCCCATAAATAAAGTGACACCTAAAATATGAAGAATTTTATGCCATTGATAGGAAAGTATCAGGTCAAACTTAACGAATTCTAAAAACTCGGCAAGGGTTAAAAACAATAAAATTAATCCGTTTAAAATAGAAATTTTTGTGATTTTGGTAAGGTTCATAGTATTTGTACTTCTTTAAAATTTTGCTAACCGACTTTTACAACTTAGGAGGTATGGGGCTTTTCTTATTTTCTTTTGATTTAAATAAAATAGGAATAGAATAACCTACTTTAACCTTTTCGCCTAGATAAATTCCAGAATTCCATTTTGGCATTTTATTTAAAACTCTAATTACTTCTTCATCCGCTTGTTTATTTAAACTTTTCTTGATTTCGATATTGCTAATGGAACCATCTTTGTCTATTACAAAATAGGCAATTACTTTACCTTCTGAATTATTCGGGTTATTAAAGTTATTAGATAGAAACGAGAAAAGACTGTCATTTCCCCCCATAAATTCAGGCATTGTGTCAACTAAGGAGAAAACAAATCCGGTGTCTATTTTTTCATTAATGATTAGTTTATATTCTGCTTTTGCTGCTAATTCAGCTTTATCAAAAATGTCATTTCCAAATTTATCGTAGATTAATTCTTCCATTCGTTTTGAATAGCATTCAGATTCGTCAAAAACTATGCATCCACCGTTTCCAATTTCGATTCCGTAGTTTTTTTGAACATAGGCTTCATAGTATTCCTGAAAATGCCAATCTTCATAATAAGGGAGTCCATATGAAAGAAGTTTGTATATTCCTTGTTTAGCATCATTTTCTGCTTTTTTTGTTCCATCTTCACAAGTCCCCATATATTCATCTGGAGGCAAAGAGTCCGATTGCCTATTACATCCTATTGTACTCAAAAGAATAATAATTAAAAATATGTGTGTTATGTATTTCATTGAATTAAGTTCAACAATTGGATATAATGCATCATACCCAACTCAAATTTAGTAATTAATTGGGCTTTCTCTGTACTAATTTTTTTGTTTGCTTTTTTTCGCCTAAAATAGCTTTTGCATTTAAAGCAGTTACTACTTTTTTGCCTGTTTTAGCTTCCAATTCTTTCATGGCTACTTTGGCTACGTTGCCACCTTGTTTGGCAACCTTTTTACTTTCGTCAAACGTTTTTGGGTTTACCGCTTGCGAAATATCTTTGGTAGAAGCCTCTGCTAGCATGTTTAAAATGAGTTCGGTATTGGTCATGTTGTCCCGTAAATTCTCTTTTTTTAACCCTTTCAATATTTTGTATTCTTTGGTGGTTTTATCCGACCATGCTTTGCTAATAATATCGGTAAGTGTTGCAAATTGTACTCCTTCTTTTAGTCCTCTTTTCTTCCATTCATCAGTTAATTCTTTGCGTATTTCAATACTTTTTAGGCGTTGGTTAATCCAGCTTTCCGAATAACCCAATTGTAAATATTGTTCTAAAGCCCTGTCAATAGTTAGTTCAGGGTCTTGCATTTCATCTAACCTTTCCGAGCCTACTTGTGCTAGCCATAATTTAAAAGGCTCTGCTTTTGGCGAAGGTATAGATTGAATAAGTCTAAAAAGTTGTTTGGTATCGGCAACATCGGTTAATCGCATTTTTCCATCTGCTGCTAACATTTTCAAACCGTGACAGTTCGTCACGGTTTCATTTCCTTCTTCTTTGAGTCTTTGTTTTAGTTTTCTCCAATAGGCATTAGGGTCAACACTTTTATTTCTTCTCATAAGCTTTAATAATACTTTCGATATAATTTAATACCCCATCTTTTCCAAATTTGCCCGATGCTGAGGTGTTAAACGTAATGGGCATTTCTTCCCAATACTTGAGCATTTCTTTTTTGTAAGCCAACAGGTTTTTGTTGAGTTGTGAGCTGGTCAGTTTGTCAATTTTTGTAAACACAATCGAAAACGGTATACCTTTAATACCCAACCATTCCATAAAATCTAAATCAATTTGTTGGGCCGGCAAACGCGAATCTATTAACACAAAAAGGTTAAGTAAGTTTTCACGTTTTAATATATAATCCGAAATAAACGCTTCCCATTTAATTTTAGCTTTAACGGGGGCTTTGGCAAAACCATAACCCGGTAAATCAACCATGTACCAATGGTTGTTAATGATAAAATGGTTTATCAATTGGGTTTTCCCTGGTGTTGAAGATGTTTTAGCTAGTTTTTTGTTGTTGGTGATGTAGTTAATCAACGACGATTTGCCAACATTGGAACGTCCTATAAAAGCAAACTCAGGTTTGTTAGGTTCTGGGCAAAGCGATAGTTTTGAGTTACTTACAACAAACTCAGCGGTATTAATGTTCATGTGTTAGGTGTTTAAATTAGAGATTTGTCCGATGACCACATCCCTCTCTTTGGGAGGGTCGGGGCGGGATTACAACTTCAACTTCGACTTAAACCAAGCATCTAAAATCCGGTTAAACTCTTCTGGATGTTCCATCATTGGGGCATGCCCGCATTTATCTATCCAGTACAAATCGGAATTGGGTAATTTTTCATGAAACTCTTCAGCAACGTGAGGAGGAGTAACGTTGTCGTTTTTTCCCCAAATTAAACAAACCGGCATGGTAAAATTCTTTAAATCGTTTGCCATGTTGTGGCGAATAGCCGATTTTGCAATCGACAACACCCGAATCAATTTGCCTCTGTCCATTACAATGTTGTACAATTCGTCAACCAATTGGTCGGTAACAATTGCCGGGTCGTAAAAAGTTAAGGCAATTTTTGCTCTTAAATATTCTTTGTCTTCGCGTCGTGGAAACGAACCTCCAAAAGCGTTTTCATATAAACCTGAGCTTCCGGTAAGCACCATCGAATGTACTTTTTCGGGGTTTCGTTTGGTATAAACCAACGAGATGTGTCCACCCAAAGAGTTTCCTAAAATGGTAAAGTTGTCAAGTTTTTTGTAAGCAACAAATTTTTCGATGTGTCGGGTAAAGTTTTTAATGTTGGTTAACAATATAGGCATGTCGTACATGGGCATGATAGGTACAATTACTCTAAATCTTTTCGAAAATTCGTCCACCAATGCTTCAAAGTTACTTAAAGCTCCAAATAATCCATGTAATACTAAAATGGTGTGTCCTTCACCTTTCTCAAAATATTCAAATTTTCCCTCTTTTTTTATTTCAATTTCAAAGCCCATGTTGTTGATTCTAGTTTACCCAAAAATAGACATTTTGAAATACAAACCTAAAAAATATGAGGTGTTGTTTCAACAAAATTTTGTTGAAAATTATGAGGATAATATTTAGAGTTTCCTCCCACCGCTAAAATCCTTTATAAATAAGCCCTCTAGTAAGTTGATGAAACATTTTCGATTTGAAATCGTTAAAAGTTTTCAACAAAGTGGTAGAAAGTGGTAAAATGTGGTAAAAATTGAACTATATTTACAACTCGAAAAATAAACTGTTGATTTTAAACGAATTGGATGGCAAATTTTATTGGTGAATTTGATTGCAAACTGGATGCTAAAGGAAGATTAATGCTTCCTTCAGGTCTTCGTAAGCAATTGGATCCGGCTGCTCAAGAGCGTTTTGTATTAAATCGTGGTTTCGAAAAATGTTTGGTGTTGTATCCAAAAAACGAGTGGGAAGGAATTAGTTCGGAAGTAAACAAGCTCAATCAATACGTGAAGAAAAATCGTGAGTTTATTCGCTATTTCTACCGTGGTGCATCAGAATTGGAATTAGATAACACCGGTAGATTGTTGCTTCCGAAAAGATTGTTGGATTATGCCGGAGCAGAGAAAGAGGTAGTCCTTTTTGCTTATTCGAACCGAATTGAGGTGTGGGATAAGAAAACTTACGAAGGGTTATTAACGGATGAACCTGATGATTTTGCAGATTTAGCCGAAGAGGTGATGGGTAAAAACCAAAACAATACAGGGAATGAGTTATCATAATCCGGTAATGTTAAATGAGTCGGTTGACGGACTTGAGATTAAAAAAGATGGAGTTTATGTTGACGTAACGTATGGCGGAGGCGGACATTCAAAAGAAATATTGAAAAGACTGGGAGAAAAAGGCAGGTTGATAGCGTTCGACCAAGATGCTGATGTTGAAGGAAATGTAGTTAAAGATGAACGATTGGTAATGGTTCCTCAAAATTTTAAGTACTTGAAAAACTATTTAAAAATGTACGGAATTACTCAAATTGATGGATTGCTGGCAGATTTGGGAGTTTCATCACACCAGTTTGATGTAGGAGAAAGGGGTTTTTCGATACGGTTTGACGGTCCGTTGGATATGCGAATGAGTAAATCGAATTTGATAACTGCCGCAAAAATAGTGAACGAATACAGTGAAGAAGATTTAGTGAGGTTGTTTAGAGAATATGGTGAAATAAACAATGCTAAAAAGTTGGTGTTTGAAATAGTAAGCAAACGAATGGGTTCGAAATTTAAAACCACCACCGATTTGATTGAAGTAGCTGAAAAATTAGTGCCGGGTAAAATGAAAAATAAGTATTTGGCTCAGGTTTTTCAAGCTTTACGAATAGAAGTAAACAGTGAATTAGACGTTCTTAAAGAGTTGTTGATACAAGCAAAAGAGGTGTTAAAACCTTCCGGCAGACTAGTGGTGATAACTTACCATTCATTAGAAGATAGGTTGGTAAAAAACTTTTTGAAAAAAGGAAGTTTTTCGGGCGAGTTAGAAAAAGATTTTTTTGGAAACCAGTTGTTAGACTTTAAACTGATTACGAGAAAACCGCTAACACCAAGTAATGAAGAATTGCAACTAAACAACAGAGCAAGAAGTGCAAAATTAAGAATAGCAGAGAAGTTGAGAGGATAAATCCTCCCCAACCCCTCCGAAGGAGGGGCTGTCGTAGAGGAGCGAAAAGAGAATATAAGAAACAAGTAGCCATCTCCCTCCCTCTGGGAGGGTCGGGGTGGGATAACCAGTAACAAGTAAATGAACAAATTTAAAACGACCACTACATCTCGACAAGAGGAACCCACACCTCAAAAAGATACTCCAAAAGTAGTTAAGTCGTTGTCCTCCATATTTTCAGGAAGTTTTTTAAGTAAAGATAATGTAATCAGCTATTTACCTTACATGCTGTTTTTAACGTTTATTGGAATTCTTTATATCGCCAATGGGTATTATGCCGAAAAAACAGTGCGTAGTTTATATAAAACCACCTCCGATTTAAAAGAGTTACGCTCAGAGTACATTACCATAAAATCCGATTTGAATTACCTCAGTAAACAATCGCAAGTTGCTTTGGCAACAGCAAGTATAGGAATAAAAGAATCGGTGATTCCACCGAGTAAAATTGTAGTAAGTAAAAATGAATACAAACAAATAACAAATAACTAAAAGTGAAAAACCCTAAAAACGACATATTAAAACGAGTTTACGTTGTTTACGTTTTCGTAGGGATTTTTGCTATTGTTATTTTGGCTCAAACCTTTAATGTTCAATATGTTGAAGGTGCTGAGTGGAGACAAAAAGCTAAAGACTTAACCACATCATACCGTAAAATTGAAGCGGTACGAGGTAATATTTATGCCGTAGATGGAAGTTTGTTGGCTACATCAGTTCCAATTTATGAAGTTCGTTTTGACTCTAAAACAGAAGCATTAACAGATGATATTTTTTATAATGAAGTAGGTGAGTTATCAAAACAACTCAGTAATTTATTTCAGGATAAAACCCCACAACAATATAAAAAGGAGTTGGTTACCGCCCGTAAAAAAGGGGTGCGTTATCAGTTGATAAAACGTAATGTTAAATACACCGATTTACAAAAATTAAAAACATTCAACATTTTTAGTCGTGGTCAGTACAAAGGCGGATTAATATATACCCAACAAAACAAACGGGTTCGACCATTTAAAATTTTAGCAGAACGAACCATTGGCTACGAAAGAGAAGGTATTAAACCTATTGGATTAGAAGGTGCTTATTCCCATTATTTGGAAGGCGTAAACGGAAAACGTTTAATGAAAAAAATTGCCGGAGGAGTTTGGATGCCCATTAATGATGAGAATGAAATTGAACCTTTAGACGGAAGTGATATTTATACCACCATTGATGTAAATCTGCAAGATGTTGCTGAAAATGCTTTAAAAAATCAACTGGAAAAACACGAAGCCGATCATGGTTCGGTATTGTTAATGGAAGTTGCTACAGGCAACATAAAAGCAATAGCGAACTTACAAAGAAGTGAAAAAGGTTTTTACAACGAGAGTTACAATTTTGCCATTGGCGAAAGCACCGAGCCAGGTTCTGTTTTTAAGTTAGCCTCGTTAATGGCTGCTTTTGAGGATGGTTTTTTAACGCTCGACGACATGGTAAATACCGAAGACGGAACCACCAAATTTTATGGTGCTACCATGAAGGATTCTCATGAGGGTGGTTATGGTGAAATCAGTGTTCAAAAATCGTTTGAAGTATCATCAAATGTGGCGGTTTCAAAATTGATAGCTAAACATTATGCAGGCAAACCACAACAATTTGTCGACAGGCTGTATAAAATGAACATCGGCAAAAAATTAGGGATTGAAATCTCCGGAGAAGGTCAGCCCTTAATTAAAAACACTGATGACCCGTCTTGGTCGGGAATATCATTGCCTTGGATGTCAATTGGTTATGAAATTCATTTAACGCCGTTGCAAATATTAACTTTTTACAATGCTGTGGCTAACAACGGCAAAATGGTTAAACCAAGATTTGTAACCCATATCAATCAAAGAGGTCAAACAATCAAAGAAATTGAAACGGAAGTTATCAGTAATTCGATTTGTTCTAAAAAGACCATCGAAATGGCAAAAAAAATGTTGGAAGGTGTGGTGGAAAATGGTACAGCCAAAAACTTAAAAAACGCCAACTTCAAAATTGCCGGAAAAACCGGGACAGCACAAATAGCCAATAAATCAGGTGGTTATAAAAATGCTGCAAAAATTAGTCACCAGGCATCTTTTGTTGGGTATTTCCCTGCCGATAATCCAAAGTACTCATGTATTGTGGTTGTTGCTGCTCCATCTCGAAATGTGTATTACGGAAATTTAGTAGCAGGACCAATTTTTAAAGAAGTAGCCGACAAAATTTACTCCACAAGTTTTGATGTACATAAGCCTTTACAAAATAGAGATGCTTTAGCTGTATCAAAAATTCCTTATGCCAAAGATGGTAGTGTAAAAGATTTGGTTCGAGTTTATACTGAATTAAAAGTTCCTGCCAAAAAATCTACTAAAGCAAATGAATGGGCATCAGTTTCAACTACCAACAAAAATGTAGAAATAAAATCTAAAAATATCAACAATGTACTGGTTTCAAATGTTGTTGGAATGGGAATAAAAGATGCCGTTTTTATTCTTGAAAATCAAGGGTTAGAAGTTAAATTTTTGGGTAGTGGAGTGGTGAAAAATCAATCCATTTTGCCGGGAGAAAAAATAGTACATGGTTCAACAATAATCTTAGAGCTTTCTTAATGAAGTTGTTAAAAGACATATTATATAAAACAGGCATCGAAAAAGTGGTGGGCTCAACCAATGTTGAAGTTTCAACTATTTGTTTCGATTCTCGTTTGGTGGAAGCCAATAGTTTGTTTGTTGCCGTTTCCGGAACTCAAGTGGATGGACACCAATTTATTCAATTGGCTATTGAAAAAGGAGCGACATCAATTGTTTGTGAAATTATTCCTCAAAAACTTAATGATAAAGTAACTTATGTTGAGGTTAAAGACAGTAGCAAAGCCTTAGGAATTATTGCTGCAAACTATTATGATAATCCATCAAGTGAAATAAAATTGGTGGGAATTACCGGTACCAATGGAAAAACGACTACTGCAACTTTATTATACAACTTGTTTACAGCTTTAGGTTTTAAAACAGGATTACTTTCTACGGTAGTAAATAAAATTGGAAATCAAGATATTGTTGCAACACATACTACTCCAGATGCCATTCAATTGAATAAACTATTAAGAGAAATGGTTGCTCAAGGTTGTGAATATTGTTTTATGGAAGTGAGTTCGCATGCCATTCATCAAAACAGAGTTCAGGCTATCGAATTTGTTGGAGGAATATTTACCAACATTACCCACGATCATCTAGATTATCATAAAACATTTGACGAATACATCAAAGCCAAAAAAATGTTTTTCGACAATTTAAGTGCTGATGCTTTTGCTTTGGTAAACAAAGATGATAAAAATGGTTTGGTGATGTTACAAAATACAAAAGCCAAAAAATACAGTTATGCACTTAAAAGCATGGCAGATTATACCTGTAAAGTGGTTGAAAACGACTTTAGTGGAATGTTGTTGAGTATTGCCGGTAATGAAGTTTGGACTAAACTAATTGGTGGTTTTAATGCTTACAACATGTTAGCCATTTATAGTGTTGCCGATTTGTTGGGAATGGACAGGTTAAAAACCTTAACTGCAATCAGCAATCTGACTTCAGTAGATGGAAGGTTTCAATACATTAAATCGGCAAACAATATAGCAGGAATTGTTGACTATGCACATACACCAGATGCACTTAAGAATGTGTTGAAAACCATCAACGAAATTAGAACAGGAAATGAGCAGGTAATAACTGTGGTAGGCTGTGGAGGTGATAGAGATAAATTGAAACGACCGATAATGGCTTCCATCGCTTGTGAAAACAGTACAAAGGTGATTTTAACTTCTGACAATCCCAGAAGTGAAAACCCTGATGAAATTATTTCAGAAATGAAAAAAGGTGTTGAAGCTGTTTATTTTAAAAAAGTATTGGCAATTACCAATCGTGAGGAAGCAATAAAAACGGCTTGTTCATTGGCAAACGATGGCGACATTATTTTGGTCGCTGGAAAAGGCCATGAAAAATATCAAGAAATTAAAGGAGTGAAGTATCCATTTGATGATTTGAGTGTGCTTACAGAAACTTTTGAGTTATTAAAGAAAAATTAAAAAAGACAGATTTAGATGCTATATTACTTATTCCAATATTTAAACGAACTCGATGTGCCTGGAGCAGGGGTTTTTGGGTATATCTCGTTTAGAGCCGCTTTTGCCGTAATTACATCGCTTATTATTTCAATGATTATTGGTAAAAAAATTATTCAACGCCTACAATTATTGCAAGTAGGAGAAATTGTTCGCGATTTAGGCTTGGAAGGTCAAATGAAAAAACAAGGCACACCAACCATGGGAGGATTAATCATTTTGGCATCAATTTTAATTCCCACGTTGTTGTTTGCCCGACTAGATAACATCTACATTATTTTAATGTTGATTTCAACGGTTATGCTTGGAACTATTGGTTTTATTGACGATTACATTAAAGTTTTTAAGAAAAACAAACAAGGATTGGCTGGGAAGTTTAAAGTAATGGGGCAAATTGCAGTTGGAATTGTTGTTGGTACAACGCTATATTTTAATGAAGATGTCGTGGTAAAACAAAAGATTTTTTCACAAGACGCTCCTTCTCATGTAAGTTATGAAATAAATAACGATGTTGAAAAACAGGTGGTTGAAAAATATATTAGGGTAGAAGTAAAATCTACAGTTACCACCATCCCGTTTGTAAAAAACAATGAATTTAACTACGAACGTTTAACCAATTGGGCAGGCAACAATGCCGATTTGTTTGGAGGTATTGTTTTTATCATTATTGTCATCATCATTATTACTGCAGTTTCGAATGGTGCAAACATGACTGATGGTTTGGACGGTTTAGCCACCGGAACATCTGCTATAATTGGAGTTACTCTCGCTGTTTTTGCTTATGTATCTGGTAACACTGTTTTTGCTGATTATCTAAACATTATGTACATCCCCGATTCAGGTGAGCTGGTAATTTATATCGCCGCTTTTGTCGGAGCTTGTGTCGGTTTTTTGTGGTACAACTCTTATCCTGCTCAAGTATTTATGGGAGATACAGGAAGTTTGGCACTTGGAGGTATTATCGCAGTTTTTTCTTTAGCTGTCCGAAAAGAATTGATGATTCCATTGTTGTGTGGTATTTTCTTGGTGGAGAACCTATCTGTGATGATTCAAGTAGGATATTTTAAATATACCAAAAAAAGATTTGGAGAAGGAAAACGTGTGTTCCTAATGGCTCCATTACACCATCATTTTCAGAAAAAAAATATGCACGAAGCAAAAATTGTTTCACGCTTTTGGATTATAGGAATTATGTTGGCTTTATTAACATTCGTAACGCTTAAAATTAGATAGTTATTCCCCTTTTGAGAGGGGTTAGGGGTGTGTTTATGAAAAAACAAAAAATTGCAATACTGGGAGGAGGGGAAAGTGGAGTTGGTGCAGCAATATTGGCTAAAAAAAAAGGTTTTGAAGTTTTTGTTTACGACAAGGGAATAATTAAAGAGAAATACAAAAATGTTCTTATAAATATTGGTGTTGAATGGGAAGAAAAGAAACATTCGGAAGAGAGGATTTTAACAGCTCGAACAGTTGTGAAAAGTCCTGGAATTCCAGAGACTGCTCCTTTAATCTTGCAACTAAAAGAGCAAGGGATTGAAGTGATTTCTGAAATAGAATTTGCCGGTAGGTATACCAAAGCAAAATTTGTTGGAATTACAGGGAGCAATGGAAAAACAACTACAACGATGTTAACCTATCACATGCTAAAAAAAGCAGGTTTGAATGTAGGATTAGCAGGGAATGTTGGTGAGAGTTTGGCAAAGCAGGTAGCAGACGATGATAAAGATATTTATGTGTTGGAGTTGAGTAGTTTTCAGTTAGATGGTATGTTCGATTTTAAAGTTGACATAGCCATTTTACTAAACGTTACTCCCGACCATTTAGACAGGTACAGCTACAAGTTTGAGAATTATGCAGCATCTAAATTTAGAATACTGCAAAATCAAGATGAGGAGTGCCATTTTATTTATTGTGAGGATGATGAAGTGATAATAAACTATTTAAGAGCACATAAAATTAAAGCACAAAAACACCCATTTAGCATTAAGCACATCACCAGCAATGGTGCATATATAGAAAACGAAAAATTAATAATAAACACAAATAAATCAATCGAAATGACATTACAAAGTTTAGCACTACAAGGAAAGCACAACTTGTACAATTCTATGGCTTCAGGCATCGCCGGAAGAGTTTTAGAACTTAAAAAAGAAATCATCAGAGAAAGTCTATCCGATTTTCAAAATGTTGAACATCGTTTAGAGTTCGTAGCAAAAATCCATGGTATTGATTTTATCAACGATTCTAAAGCTACCAACGTAAACTCTACATGGTATGCTTTAGAAACATTTCAGCATCCTGTAATTTGGATTGTTGGCGGTGTTGATAAAGGAAACGATTATGAAATGCTTAAAGAATTGGTTGCCGAAAAAGTAAAAGCAATTGTTTGTTTAGGAAAAGACAATGCCAAAATTCATGAGGCATTTGAAGACATTATCGAAGAAATTGTTGATGCTAGTTCTGCAGAAGAAGCAGTGAGATTAGCTTATAAATTAGGCAAAAGTGGAGATACAGTGCTACTATCTCCGGCTTGTGCAAGTTTCGATTTGTTTGAAAATTATGAAGATAGAGGGCAACAGTTTAAGTCGTCAGTAAAAAGGTTATAATATGGAAAAGTTGATTGATACTCCCGGACAATCGTTTTATTATACAACGATTGAAAGTTTTGTGAATAATACTGAAGGCAAGAAAAAATGTGCTGTTATTCTTGCCGGTGAAGATTTGCCTGTTTTTTATGAAAAAGCTTTTCATTTGATAGGGGACTGTATCAATCAGATAATTGTTATTGATGAAAATGTCAATAATCTTTACCAAAAAATCAAAGAATTATCAAATGTGCTTATTATTTCAGCATCATGTATAAAAGATGCTACAAGAATTGCATTAAACAGTGCAAGCTTATCTAAAAATGTAATTTATATTTCTAGTGATACAACAAACCACAGTATTGCTGATTTATTAAATATAATAGAAGAGTAGAGAAAAACCTCCCCAACCTCTCCGAAGGAGGGGCTTTTGTAGAGGAACGAAACAAGAGAGGTAATGAAAAATGAAAAAGAGAAAAAAAACTTTGCGTCTTAGCGTCTTTGCGAGAAAATAATTAGCGAGAAACAAGAAAGGCGATAGGTAAAGATGACAAAATCTGCGAAAATCTTTGAAATCTGAGGGAAAAAGAAAGGCAATAAGCAATGGGCAAAATCGTAAATCGTAAATCCCAAATCGTAAATGACTAACATAGAAAAATATCTTAAGGGCGATAAAGGAATTTGGGTAGTAGTTTTGTTGCTATCCATCTTGTCATTACTAGCTGTATATAGCTCAATAGTTACTTTGGCTTATAAATACCAAGGTGGCGATACTTTTTATTACCTTTTTAAACACGCCATCATTTTAATCATTGGATTGGGATTAATGGTGCTCGCTCACAACCTGAATTTTAAATATTATTCAAGATTATCGCAGTTGGCTTTATTTATTTCAGTGCCATTATTACTACTAACATTATTTACTGGTGCTAATATCAATGATGCTAGTAGATGGTTAGTCATTCCGGTAATCAATCAAACTTTTCAGACTTCCGATTTAGCTAAATTGGCTTTAATTATGTATTTGGCTCGTTTTTTATCCAAACGGCAAGATCACATCAAAGATTTTAAAGAAGCTTTTGTACCTGTAATGATTCCGGTATTAATTGTTTGTGGTTTGATTCTTCCGGCTAACTTTTCTACCGCTGCAATGCTTTTTGTTACCTGTTTAATCATTATGTTTATTGGAAGAATTAACATCAAATACATTCTTGCCTTAGTTGGTATTGGGGTTGGAATACTCTTGATATTACTGTTAATCGGAAAATCAAATCCCGACCTTTTACCTCGAATGGGAACTTGGGCAAAGCGTATTGAAACCTTTCAGGGAGGAGGTTCAAAAGATGCCAATTACCAAGCTGAGCAAGCTAAAATTGCTATTGCTACTGGTTGGCGTTTCGGCAAAGGACCAGGAGGAAGTACCCAACGTAATTTTCTGCCTCATCCATATTCCGATTTTATTTATGCCATTATTTTAGAAGAATATGGAACTATTGGAGGTGTATTTGTTATTTTTTTATACCTCATACTTTTCTTTAGAGGAATACGAATTGCATCTAAAACCGAACACACATTTGGCTCCTTGCTAGCCATAGGACTGTCGTTTAGTTTGGTTTTTCAGGCATTAATAAATATGGCAGTAGCCGTAAATTTATTTCCGGTAACAGGTCAGCCTTTGCCTTTGGTTAGTATGGGAGGAACTTCCATTTGGTTTACTTGTTTAGCCATTGGAATTATTTTGAGTGTGAGTAGAGAGAATAAAGAGGATGTGAAAATTGCCTAATGTGAAAATTAGAAGATTGAAGACTAAGAATTGAGAACTGAATACCAATGACAAAAATTAAAGTAATCATAAGCGGAGGAGGAACAGGAGGGCATATTTTTCCTGCAATAGCTATTGCTAATGCTATTAAATTAAAATATTCTGATTCGGAAATATTGTTTGTGGGTGCCGAAGGTAAAATGGAAATGGAAAAAATTCCTGCAGCTGGCTACTCAATTGTTGGATTACCGATAATGGGAATTCAACGAAAACTCACTTTACAAAATTTAAAAGTTCCATTTAAGTTGTTATTTAGTTTGCTAAAAGCACGAAAAGTCATTAAAGAGTTTAAACCCGATGTGGTGGTTGGGGTTGGTGGATATGCAAGTGGACCATTGCTTAAAATTGCAACCAGTATGGGCGTTCCAGCGTTGTTGCAAGAGCAAAATTCTTATCCCGGTATTACCAATAAAATTTTAGCTAAAAAAGTGCAAAAAATTTGTGTGGCTTACGATGGTATGGAACAATTTTTTCCAAAAGAGAAAATCATCTTTACAGGCAACCCAGTTCGTCAAGATATTGTTGATTTGAGTAATAAAAGAGCAAAAGGATTGGAACAATTTGGTTTATCGGCAGATAAAAAAGTGGTGTTGGTAATTGGAGGTAGTTTAGGTGCTAGAACCATAAACGAAAGTATTGAAGCTGGGTTAGAAGAAATGGTTAACAATAATATACAATTGTTGTGGCAAACTGGCTTAGGTTATGTTGATAAAGCAACAAAATCCGTAAAAAAATATGCAGAAAAAGGAATTGTTACCATGCCTTTTATTGCAACAATGGATTTGGCTTATGCTGTTGCGGATGTTGTGGTTTCTAGAGCGGGAGCATTGTCGGTTTCCGAATTGTGTTTAACTGAAAAACCATCCATATTAGTTCCTTCGCCTAATGTTGCGGAAGACCATCAGACTAAAAATGCCATGGCTTTAGTAAATCAAAAGGCGGCTATTTTGGTTAAAGATGTAGATGCAAAAACAGCATTAATTCCTGCTTTGCTCAATTTATTAAATAACACCACATTACAACAAGAATTAAAAAGCAACATAAAACAATTAGCAAAACCCAATGCAGCAGAAGTTATTGCTGATGAGGTGGTAAAACTTGCTAAACTTTAATTAGAGATGAATTTAAAAGAAGTAAATAACGTTTATTTTTTAGGTGTTGGAGGCATAGGAATGAGTGCCTTGGCTCGCTATTTCAAATCGTTAGGATGCAATGTTTCTGGCTACGATAAAACAAAAACTTCATTAACTCAAGAACTTGAGAAAGAAGGAATAGTAATTCATTACGATGAAAATGTAGATAAAATACCTGTTGAAATTAAATCAAATACAGCCGATTCAATTGTAATTTATACTCCGGCAATTCCAAAAAATAATTTAGAATATTTATTTTTTTTAGAACAACATACTAGACTATATAAACGTGCTGAGGTGTTGGGTTTAATTACCAAAAATTATTTTACCATTGCGGTTGCAGGAACACATGGAAAAACTACTACATCGTCGATAATTGCACACGTGTTGAACGAATGTGGTGTTGATACACTTGCTTTTTTAGGTGGAATAAGTTTAAATTTTAATTCAAATTTGTTGTTAAATCCTAAAGCTAAAACAGTTGTTGTTGAAGCTGATGAATTTGATCGTTCATTTTTAACTTTATCTCCAAATATTTCAGTAGTAACATCTATCGATGCCGACCATTTAGACATTTATGGAGATAAAAATGAAATGCAAAAATCGTATCAGGATTTTGTAAATAAACTGGCTATTGATGGAGTTTTGATTACAAAACCGGAAATGAATGGTAAACTTTCGTTTCCAAAAACCATTACGTATCACGTTCAACACAAAGCCGATTTTTATCCTTCAAACATAAAAATCGAAGATGGTAATTATATCCTATCCATAGATAATCAAATTATAAAACTCGGATTTCCGGGAATCCATAATGTGGAGAATGCTATTGCTGCTTATGCTGTGGCAAAACAATTGAAGCTAAATACCAATCAAATTATAGCGGGACTGGCATCATACAAGGGTGTAAAACGTAGGTTCGAGTACCATGTTAAAACACTTAAATTGGTTTATATCGACGATTACGCCCACCACCCGGAAGAATTAAAAATGTGCATTACTTCTGTTAAAGAGTTGTACCCGTCAAAAAGAATTACAGGAATTTTTCAACCTCATTTGTTTTCTAGAACAAGAGATTTTTTGGATGAATTTGCCGCTTCCTTATCCTTATTAGATGAACTCATTTTATTGGATATTTATCCTGCAAGAGAATTACCAATTCAGGGAATCACTTCTCAGCTAATTTTAGATAAAGCAACATGCAGAAACAAAAAATTATTGGGTAAACAGGAGTTAATGACCTATATCGAGTCAACAAATTTTGAAGTATTACTAACGCTTGGAGCAGGTGATATTGATGTTTTTGTTGAGCCGATTGCTGATTGTTTAAAAAACAAATTGAATGATTAGAATTTTTAAAATAATACTTCTTTCACTTTCCATCATTGGAATTTTTGTGGCATTGGGTTTCGCTCGTAAACATCAAACTAGTCAGGTTTTTGACAAAGAAAATCTTGCCATTAAAATTGATTACGTAACCGAAAACAGGTTTGTTGATTACGATGATGTAAAAAATGAAATTACTTATTTACAAGTTCCGGGTGTAAAATATTTTAATCATTTCAATACACTGGAACTGGAAAAAAAAATTATTAATAACCCGGCAATAAAAGATGCTCAGGTGTATAAAACCATTGATGGGAAATTGAATGTAACGGTAAAACAACGCCGTCCAATTGTAAGGATTTTTACGCAAAACGAAAGTTATTACATCGATGAATTTGGTAGTTTAATGCCTTTATCGAATAAATATACTTCCAGAATTATGGTAGTAAATGGTTACCTGTTTGAACCGTTCTCTAAAAGATATCAATTTGACTTTCAAAGTTTGGAAGACACTATTGCTTCTAAAACGCTTCTTGATGATGTTTATAAACTGGCTAGTTACATTGATAAATCAGACTTTTGGAGTGCACAAATTGAACAAGTGTATGTTAATAAAGATTTCGAATTTGAACTCATACCAAAGGTAGGAAATCATAAAATTGTACTAGGTGGAATAGATAATTTGCCTATAAAGTTTAATAAGCTGATGGTTTTTTACAAAAAAGGATTACCAAAAACAGGATGGAACGAGTATTCTGAGATTAACTTAAAGTATAAAAACCAAATAGTTTGCACAAAAATATATAATTAATATGGAAGCCACATCATCAGAAATAGTAGTAGGTTTAGATATTGGAACAACCAAAATTGTTGCCATTGTTGGTCGTAAAAACGAACATGGTAAATTAGAAATTCTTGGCATGGGTAAATCTGAATCGGTTGGTGTTTCAAGAGGAATGGTTTCTAATATCGACAAAACTGTTCAATCAATAAAATTGGCTGTTGAAGATGCAGAAGCAAAGTCGGGTGTAGAAATTAAAGTAGTAAATGTTGGTATTGCAGGTCAACACATTAAAAGTTTACAACATCGAGGCATTAGAGTTAGAAGCTCAGTTGAACATGAAATTAGCCAAAACGACATTAATTTATTAATTGATGATATGTATAAATTAGTGATGTTACCTGGCGATGAAATTATTCATGTTTTACCACAAGAATATATTATTGATAACGAACAAGGTATTAAAGACCCGATAGGGATGGCAGGAGTTCGTTTAGAAGCAAATTTTCATATCATTACCGGACAAGTTGCCGCAGCAAAAAATATTTTTAAATGTGTTAATAAAGCAGGGTTAGAGGTAAATGAATTAATTCTGGAACCTTTAGCCTCATCAGAAGCAGTATTAAGTAACGAAGAAAAGGAAGCAGGAGTCGCTTTAGTTGATATTGGTGGAGGAACTACAGATATTGCTATTTTTCAGGATGGAATTATAAGACATACTGCTGTTATTCCGTTTGGAGGTAATGTTATTACCGAAGACATTAAAGAAGGCTGCGGTATCATAAAAAATCAGGCAGAATTACTTAAAGTAAAATTTGGTTCTGCGTTGGCAAGTGAAAGTCAGGATAATGAAATTGTTTCTATCCCGGGTTTAAGAGGTAGAGCCGCAAAAGAAATTTCACTAAAAAACTTAGCAAATATTATTCAGGCAAGAATGGAAGAAATAATAGAACACATCTATTATGAAATCAAAAATTCGGGTTATGAAAATAAATTGATTTGCGGAATAGTGGTTACCGGTGGTGGTTCACAATTAAAACACATCACTCAGTTAATTGAATATGTAACTGGTATGGATACCAGAATTGGTTACCCAAACGAACATCTTGCCAAAGGAAATACCGAAACCATGACCAGCCCGATTTTTGCCACAGGTGTTGGTTTAGTATTAAAAGGATTTAACTCATTAGAACAAAACAAACCCATAAATACGAATACAGGAGAAGTTGTAAGCCATTCAAAGAAAAGTAAAGGTGGATTTTTTGATAAAATCTTTAATGCCGGGCACAAGTTTTTTGAAGATGGAGAAAACTAGAAGTTGGAAGACTGAAGACAGAATAGAGAATAAAAAGGTGGAATAAGTAAAGAAAAAAAAATAAAAACTACAAACTTCGGACTTCGGTCTTCCGACTTCCGACAACATATTATAAACTATAAAAAAACAAACTATGAAATTCGATTTGCCAAAAGATCAATCATCAATTATTAAAGTTATTGGAGTTGGTGGCGGAGGAAGCAACGCTGTAAACCACATGTACAACCAAGGTATTACAGGTGTAGATTTTGTAATCTGTAATACAGATGCTCAGGCATTGGCGTTGAGCCCTATTCCAAACAAAATTCAGTTAGGAACAACTTTAACTGAAGGCTTAGGAGCAGGAGCAAACCCCGAAGTAGGTAAAAATGCAGCAATCGAAGATATCGAAAACATTAAAGCAATATTGCAAAATAATACTAAAATGGTATTTATTACTGCCGGAATGGGGGGAGGAACAGGAACAGGTGCTGCACCGGTAATTGCTGAAGTTGCAAGAGAATTGGGTATTTTAACCGTGGGTATAGTTACTATTCCATTTTCTTTTGAAGGACGTAGAAGAAAACAACAGGCAGAAGATGGTTTGAATGCATTAAGAAATCATGTAGATACCATGCTTATCATCAATAACGATAAGTTAAGAATGATTCATGGCAACTTAAAAATGGGAGAATGTTTTTCTAAAGCAGATGATATTTTAACTACCGCTGCTAAGGGAATTGCTGAAATTATTACTGTTGCTGGATACATCAATGTAGATTTTGAAGATGTTAAAACTGTAATGAAAGATGGTGGAACTGCTATTATGGGTTCTGCAACTGCAGAAGGTGAAAATAGAGCAATTCAGGCTGTTACAAAAGCATTAGAATCTCCATTGTTAAACGACAATGAAATTAATGGAGCAAACTTTATCCTATTGAATGTTACTTCTGGTGAAGAAGAAATTACTATGGATGAAATTGATGAAATAACTGATTATATCCAAAAACAAGCTGGTTATACGGCCGAATTAATTTGGGGTAATGGTACTGACGAATCATTAGGTAATAAAGTTTGTGTTACCGTTATTGCTACAGGTTTTGGCTCGACTAATAAGTCGTCTGTTGATTTTGGCATTAAACCCGAAAAAATTGTACACGATTTAGAAGCTACCATAGCCGTTGTTCAGTCAATTATTGATGATAAAGTTGAAAATAATGAGGAAAATGAGGAAGTAGAAGAACCATTTTTAAAAACCCAAACTACTCAACCAAGTTTTGAGTTTGATACTAATGAAATAAAAACTGATTTAACACTAGAGGATATAGAGTCTGAAAAAATTATTTATAATTTAGAGGACGAAGTTGAAGAAGATATAGTGGCTGAAAAAGAGGAAACTACTTTTACTTTTGAATTGAATGAATCAATAGAAATTGAAGAGGAAGAAGAAATCAATGATTTTTCAATGGAAGCAACCAATATGGAAGACGAGGTAAAAGACAGTCCATTTTTAATGTCTGATGACAAAGAAGAAAAAAAGGAAACTATTATTTGGAATTTGAATGATGTGATAAACGAAAATGAAGAAGCATCAGATAATGATGATTCTTATAACATTTCATCAGCATCAGAAAATGTATCAACCGATTTAAATGAGCCGGTTTATACCAAAAGAATTCCTGAAGAAGAACAAAAAAAGCTTTCTGCCGAAAGAATTAGAAGAATAAAAGAATTAGGAGGAAGAATGAAAACTCCATCAGGAATAAGTGATTTAGAAAAAGAACCGGCTTATAAAAGACGACAAATTTCTTTAGATTCAATACCCCACTCTTCAGAAAACACCTTGTCAAGATTTACTTTGAGCGAAGATGAAGATGGTACCCCGAAATTAAAAGACGACAATTCATTTTTACACGATAATGTAGATTGATAAATATGTTTATAAGGTTAGAAGTTTATAAGGTTAAATAATAACCTAAAACTCCTAACCCTCTAAACCCATAAACTATAAAAATGAACTTAACAGAACAAATAAATAACGACATTAAAAATGCCATGTTGGCAAAAGATGCTGCAAAATTAGCTGCCCTAAGAGCTGTAAAATCGGAATTGTTATTAGAAGCTTCAAAAGGAAGTAGTTCAGAAATATCAGAAGAGGTTGGGCAGAAATTAGTAATGAAATTGGTAAAGCAACGAAAAGACGCTTTAGCCATTTATTTAGAGCAAAAAAGACAAGATTTAGCTGATGTAGAGCAATTTCAGATTGAGGTCTTATCTACTTATTTGCCAAAACAAATGGAAGAAATAGAAGTAAGAAAAATAATTCAGGAGATTATTACCCAAACAGGGGCAACTTCAGTAGCAGATATGGGTAAAGTGATGGGGGCTGCAATGGCTAAATTAAGTGGTAAAGCTGATGGTAAATTAATTTCAGTGTTGGTAAAAGAATTATTAGGTAATTAATTCCGGTTTTTGAAAATAAAAAAACCCTCCGTCAACTGATGATAGAGGGCTTTTTTTAATCTTAAAAAGATCAGGCTTTCTTTACATCAACTGCATTTAAGCCTTTTCTTCCGTCTTTAACATCATAAGTTACTTCGTCGTTATCTTGAACTTGATCAATTAAGCCACTAACGTGAACAAAATATTCTTCTCCAGTTTCGTTATCTTTGATGAATCCAAAACCCTTTGTTGTGTTAAAAAATTTTACTGTACCAGTTTTCATAATTATGTTTAATAAATTTTAACGAAAGTACGGAAAAAATTTATTAAAATTCAATTCCATTTAAAAAAGTCGTATTAAATAATTTTTTTAACAAAACTCGTTAAAAGCAGCAGCTAAATTTTCAGCAATCATTTCTGCCGGTCTTCCTTCGATATGGTGTCTTTCAATAAAATGAACCAATTTGCCATTTTTAAACAACGCCATACTTGGTGATGATGGGGGATAAGGTAAAGTGTATTTTCTTACCTGAGCTACGGCTTCCGGGTCAACACCGGCAAAAACAGTAACTATTTTACTTGGTTTTTTATCGTTAGTTATAGCAATTCTAGCTGCCGGACGGGCATTTGCTGCGGCACAACCGCAAACAGAATTGATTACCACAAAAGTTGTTCCTTCGCTATTTATGGCGTTATCAACTTGTTCGGGTGTTGTTAATTGTTCAAAACCTGCAGAAGTTAATTCTGACTTCATTGGTGCTACTAATTCTGGTGGGTACATGTTATATTTTTTTAATGATTAAAGTTTTGTTATTTAGAATGGTTCAAAATTAAGAATATAATGATGTAAAATAGGTCAATTTCATTAAAATTATTTAGTAAAGAGGCAACCTTTTGTTTATTTTTACGACTAACTAAAAGATAAATATAAAATAATAAAATGAAACTTTCCGAAAAGATTAAATGTGGATTAGTCATCTTTTTTTTGCTGGCAATAAGTTTTCATTCAACAGCTCAAGATTTAAAAAAGTTGAACGATGAAGAGCAGAAGAAAACTGAAATCTCCACCCCATCTCCAAATTATCATAATAATAACAGTGCTTTAGATGTATATGAGGATAATGATTACATTGTTAGAATAAAAAATATTGATGGACATATTGCTGCAATTGATTCTAAAATTGAATATGTTAGAAATGAGGAGAAAGAGAAAATTAAGGCGGAAAAATCCGGATGGTTTGAGCAAATGGAGAGGATAAAACAAGATTTATTAAAAGAAAAAGCACAACTTTTGTTAAAATCTGACATAGACAAGAATTAAAGATATAACTATGAAGAATATTCTTTTTTTTATTTTTCTGATGAATTCGTTAATTTGTTTTGGACAAATTGGGGGTACAACATGTTCTGGTATGGCTCCTATTTGTACTAGTTCGGGTTTGCAGTTTACTGCAAATTCGGGTGGAGTTCCAGATGTTCACACTTCAGAACCAGGTAATGATTATGGTTGTTTAGGTACGTCACCAAACCCTTCTTGGTATTACTTTGAAATTTCACAAGCAGGAGATATTATTATGAGTCTTACTGCTCCAAACGATATTGATTTTATTATCTGGGGACCTTATCCTAATCTCGCAGCAGCTCAAACTAATTGTGGCAGCCATACTAATATTGTACCTAATGTTGGTCCTTTTCTTTGTGATATCTTAGGGACTTGCGACTCTTATGGTTGTAGTTATTCTACAAGTGCTAGTGAAACACCAGGTATTCCTAATGCACAGGTAGGTCAGGTATATGTTATGTTAATAACTAATTATGATAATAGTGTTCAAAATATTACTTTAACACAAACTGGTGGTACTGGTGCGACCGATTGTTCAATAGTTACTCCCTGTTCAATCTCAGCATTAACATCGGTTCCTGGAGCATGCCAATCAGCCACAAACACTTATACTGTTAATGGTGATATTACATTTACCAATGCACCAGCCACAGGCACTTTAACAGTAACTGACTGTCATGGAAATAGTCAAGTATTTAATGCTCCATTTACCAGCCCACAAGCGTATAGTATAGCA
>JACPDX010000058.1:5771-11076 GCA_016183805.1 Bacteroidota bacterium | reverse complement strand
GCCATTCCGTGGATAAAAATTGACGGCGAGCCTTTTTTAATGTTCAACATTCTTTCACGAAAATTTGTGCTTTTCGGACAGGTTTTTTGGCCTCAGGATTTTCATATTTTTGGTTTAATCATGATTTGCCTGATTGTATTTGTAGTGCTTTTTACTACTATTTACGGCAGAATATTTTGCGGATGGATTTGTCCACAAACTATTTTTATGGAGATGGTCTATCGTAAAATTGAATATTGGATAGAGGGCGACTACAAAGAACAACAACACTTAAAAAAACAACCTTGGAATATTCAAAAGGTTGGAAAAAGAGGATTAAAATATACCTTATTTTATATCATAGCACTTGCTATATCTCACACTTTTTTAGCCTATATTATTGGCTCGGAAGAATTGGTAAAAATACAAACCTCTCCCGTAAGTGAGCATTGGGGTGGATTTATTGCCATACTTGTTTTTAGTTTAGTGTTTTTCTTTGTTTTTGCTTGGTTTAGAGAACAGGTTTGTTTAATTGTTTGTCCTTACGGAAGATTACAGGGCGTAATGCTCGACAGAAACTCATTGGTTGTTGCTTACGATTACATTAGAGGCGAAAGCAGAGCAAAGTATAGAAAAGGAGAAGACAGAAAAGAAGTCGAAAAAGGCGATTGTATTGATTGTAACCAGTGTGTAAATGTTTGCCCTACCGGTATCGACATTAGAAATGGTACTCAATTGGAATGTATTAACTGTACCGCTTGTATGGATGCCTGCGACTACATTATGGATAATGTAGGTTACAACAAAGGATTAATCAGAATAGATTCTGAAAATGCCATTGCTGAGGGGAAAAGAGTAAAATTCAGTACCCGTTCAAAAGCCTACACGGTGTTTCTTCTTCTTTTAATTCTAATCGTAATTTTCTTGTTTAAACTAAGAGGTGGTGTTGAAACATCTATCTTAAGAACTCCCGGGGTAATGTATCAGGAAAACGAAAATGGCACCATAAGCAACCTGTTCAATTTAAAAGTGGTGAATAAATCAAGCAATACACTTGTTCTTTCATTTAAACTTTTAAATTCCGATGGAACAATAAAAATGGTTGGTCAAGAGGTTTTAACCGTAAAAAAAGGAGAAAGTAACCAACAAGCATTTTTTGTGGAAATTCCTAAAAATAAGTTGAAACAAAAAAATACTTCATTAAAAATTGGCATCTTTAACAACGGAAACTTAATTGAAGAAGAAAAAACCTCATTTAACGGACCGGAGAATTAATTTTACAAAAATAAAATAGCTGACAAATGAAGATAAATTGGGGGATTTTTGCATTTTCGTTATTTGGTATTTTTGTAATATTTATGCTTGGTATGGTTTATTTTGCTACCAAACAGAACAACGAACTGGTAACAGAAAATTATTACGAAAAGGAACTTGAATTTAAAGAAATTCTAGTTAAAAAAGAACATTCAGCCCTGTTAACGGAGCAAGTTACCTATCAAGCAGATTCTAAAAGTTTTAACATTGTTTTTCCAACCGAAATAACTACACCTATTTCGGGAAACATTGTTTTTTACAAGCCCTCTGATTTAAAGGCTGATAAAAGCTTTCCTTTAGAGGTAAAAAATAATGCTCAAAGCTTTCCATTTTCAGCTTTTGAAAAAGGAATGTATCATGTTAAAATTGATTGGAAAGCCAATGGTATTGAATATTATCATGAACTTACTTTAGTAACTCCGTAATGGAACAATACCTCGCCGCATTTACCATAGGATTTGTTGGCAGCCTTCATTGTGTAGGCATGTGCGGACCAATTGCTTTAACACTTCCATTAGGAAATAAAAGCTTTTTATCAAAAATTTTAAATGCACTGGTTTACAATGCCGGAAGAATAACTACCTACAGTTTATTGGGCGTTTTCTTTGGTTTTTTTGGCGAACGTTTGGTTGTTGCCTCCACTCAACAATTGGTTTCAATAAGTATTGGAAGTTTATTTATTTTATCGGTATTTATTCCAAAAAAGTACATCAACAACCTTAATCCTACTGGTTTTATTGGTCAATTAATTGCTAGCTTGAAAAACAGTTTAGCAAAAATTATTCACTCCAAATCGTGGATTTCTAGATTGGGTGTAGGTTTGTTAAACGGGTTGTTGCCTTGCGGATTGGTGTATGCCGCAATTGGTGGTTCAATAGCAACAGGCAGCCTTTTTAAAGGAGCTGTATTTATGTTTTGGTTTGGATTAGGCACCTTACCTTTTATGTTTTTGATTTACTTTTTTTCGGGTGCTATTAGCCTAAAACTTCGAAATGCCATTAAAAAATTGGTTCCTGTATTTTTAATTTTATTAGGCAGCTTATTTATTTTAAGAGGTTTAAACTTAGGCATTCCCTACCTCAGCCCTAAAATTAATGTGGCTCGACCATTTGTGCAGGATTGTGATTAGTAAAAAAATTATAATTGTTTGAAATCCAATTTGAATGGTTATTTTTGGTTAAACGTATAAGGCGGATATGTTACATATCCGCCCGTTATGCGTCACCCTACGAGACACCTTACAAACATTGAAACTTTCAGAAAATAGAAAAATATTTTAAAATTTCAGTCACACCTTGACAACCAGTTCTGTCTAATCAATCGTAACCAAAATGACTCGGTTATTTAAAATAATTAGACAATGGTAAAATTACAAAACACAACAACAAGGTATGTTAGCATTGGTGCTTCATACGACAAGGTATTTGACTACCTTACGAATCCACTTCTTTACAAAGAATGGTCAACCAATTTTATTTCAGACGTAACACTTGAAAACGGAGAACACTTTGCAGTAACATCAATGGGTAAAGTGAAATTTGTGGTAAAAGGCGACAAACAAACAGGAAACATTGATTTGTTTTTTGGCGAAGCTCCGTTTTCAATTCCAACAAGACTTTTAAGAAATGCCGAAGGCGTAACTTATTTGTTTACACTTTTTCAGGCTGACGGAATGCCTGACCAAGCTTGGGAGCCAGGAATTTTAGGTTTAATTGAAGAATTGGAAATCCTTAAAAACAAATTTTAATTATGAAGAAGAATATTATAGCGACCTTGCTTGGCTTTGTAGCCACATTCATTGCCAATACAATTTTAGCAATGACAATTATTGGACCTTTCTTAAATGCAAAAATTGGAATAAGCCGAGACCCTGAAAAAGATGGTTTGAATTTTCCTGCAATTTTAGTTGGTTATCTTCTTTTGACAGTTGTTTTAGTTTGGCTTGTTCCCAATGTAAAAGGTAAAACTTGGTTGCAAAAAGGATTATTTGCAGGAGTAATGACAGGACTTGCTGTTAATGTAGCAGGCCATTTAATAACAGCAGGTTGGAGCATTGCGGATGGAACTTCTATGTTAGTTGCAGGAATTATTGATAGCTTTGCAACTATAATTGGAGCAATAGTAATTGCATTTATTTTTAGAAACAATGAAGCTAAATAAAGACATTGAAAAATTAGTAAAAAAAGCTGTTGAGGGCGACAAAGTTGCCCTTAATGCTTTGTTGGAAAGTATTCAGAAATACATTTACAACATTTCTATTAAAATACTTTTTCACCCCGAAAATGCAAAAGATGCTACACAAGAAATACTAATCAAAATAGTTGTTCATTTAAGCAGTTTCAATTTTGAAAGCAACTTTACAACCTGGACTTATAGAATTGCAACAAACTATTTGCTCAATGTTTTAGACAAAGAGAAAAGGCAACAATTCAACTTTGATATTTTCGCAAAAGATTTAGCACAAGGATTAAATCATAACTATAATGCTAACACAGCAGAGAAAAAACTTTTAGTAGAAGAAGTAAAAATTGGTTGCTCGACAGGAATGTTGCAATGCTTGGACACAGAAAGCCGAATTACATATGTGGTTGGAGAAATATTAGAATTTAATTCAACTGATAGTGCATACATTCAAGATATAACTCCTGAAACTTTCAGAAAACGACTTTCAAGAGCAAGAACAAAAATAAATGAGTTTACAAAACAAAATTGTGGACTTGTAAATCCTAAAAATGCTTGCCGTTGCCATAAAAAAGTGGATAATGCTATTGGAACAAACAGAGTAAATCCAAATCATTTACTTTTTGCTTCCAAAGAACTAATTTCAAGTATTGCAGAAGTAGAAACAGCTACAGTGCTTATACAGTCAAACCCAAATTTTGAATATCCCGAACAACGACTGAACGAAATAAAGAGAATTTTAGAAGTAAATTTGAACTGACAAAAGGGCGAACGCATAACTTAAAGATAAAATGATTCTCAAATACAAGGAACTAAAATATAAGAACAAAAGGGTTTTTGAAAAACTGGTAATGACGATTGATTTCAAACGTGAACCTAAATATTTCACTGAAAAAGAAGCCTGTTTTTTGTTCCTTAAAAATGGCTCGTTCCAATTCAGAACACCAACACAAGTAATTACCTACTCTAAAAATGAAGCTATGCTTGCTAAATGTGGTGATTACTTTATCGAACCAGCCAATAAAATTAACAACACTGATGAAAACACCATTACTGCAATTGGTGCATTTTTCTACCCCGATATTGTAAAAGCACTATTTAATATTGATTTTTCGCTTGAGCAAATTAAAAGTGATTTTGATGTTATAAAAGTGGATATTGAACCCCTAATGAATTCCTTTATAGAGAGTATTGACTTTATTCTCGAGAATCCATCAATCGCAGACAAGAATTTAATAGTAACCAAACTGAAAGAACTCATTATTCTGTTAAGCAAAAGCTACAATTCAAAATCAATTAACGAGTTTATCACATCACTTTTTTCAACTCACGAATATAACTACAAAGAAATAATAGAAACGATGAGTATTTCAACTTTCAAGAGAACATTTAAAGAATACTACAACGATACCCCAGCCCATTATTTCAGAAAAATGAAGCTACTAAAAGCAGCCGATTTATTGAAAAACACTTCGCTTAGAATTACTGAAATCTGTTACGATTGTGGTTTCAATGACATTAGCCATTTTTCAAAATTATTTGTAACAGAATTTAAAACGAGCCCTTCGGATTTCAGGAAACTTAAATGAACTTTTTATACCAATTTTTGAACTTCCTACACCAATCATTTTTTTGAGTACTACTCATCTTTGCATCATTATTAATCTAAAAAAACAAAGATGAAAAAAATGAAAAGTTTCGCAGCAACAATTTTCCTTTTCTGTTTAGGAATAAGTTCAACATTTGCGAAAGAAAAACCATCAACAATTATTAAACAGAGCATTACCATTGATGCACCTATCAGCAAAGTGTGGCAAATTTTAGGTCCAGA
>JACPDX010000058.1:0-5704 GCA_016183805.1 Bacteroidota bacterium | reverse complement strand
TTGACTTGGGTAATGGAACAATCAAATTGGAGATGCAAATGGAAATAAAAATAGGAGGAATGATGGGTGCAATGATGAAAGGAATGATGAAGAAAAAGATGTCCAATTTGTCGGCTGAAGTAACTGAAGAATTCAAATATTATGTTGAAACAGGAAAACCACATCCTAGGAAAATAAAAGCAGCCGAAAAATATGCAAAAAAGAAAAAATAAAACACAATGAAATAACCAATTAAAGCAATATAAATATGATAACAATCAATAAAGAAATTTCAATAAATAAAAGTATTGAGGCTGCATGGAGAGTGCTAGGGCACGAATTTGCTCAAGCCGACAAATGGGCTTCATCAGTTAAACACTCAGAAGCAAGAGATACAAAAATCTTTAACGGTTCATCTTGCTCCGAAAGAGGGTGCGAAATACCGGGAATGGGAAGTATTAAAGAGAAATTGCTTAAATACTCTGATACTGAACACATTCTTTCATATCAGGTTTACGAAGGAATGCCTTCAATGGTTAAATTTATGAGCAACACATGGCAATTATTTTCAACCGGAAACTACAGTTGTAAACTTACCATGAAAATGGAAATGAGAACAGGAGGACTGATGGGGGTAATTATGAATCCAATGATGAAAATGCAGATGTCTGGTATGGCAAATAAAATCATTGAAGATTTTAAATACTATGTAGAAAAAGAAAAACCTCACCCAAGAAAAATAAAATCAATAAGAAAATAAATTGATTAACTGTTTTCGTTATTTCAGAAGTGCAATCTGCAAAACAGGTTGTGCTTCTGAATTATATTGAATTAATACTGAAAATACTTACTGTTTATATTTGAAATCTCCTCATAGGTGTAAGCACATTTGCAAACCGCTTTAAGCCGACCCACAGACCAAAAATTGCAAAAGAGCTTCCACTCACCGTCTCAAAAGAGAATTTCAATTTTTTTCCAACGCTTTAAAAAATAAAAAACGCATTGCACAGCCGACACAACAATCAAAATATAGGGGCAGATTAAACTTTTGTTCAAAGGGACAGTCAAACAGCAAATATTAAATTACACGACATGAAAAAAATCTTATTCGCAATTTCAATCCTAATGTTTTTAACACATTTTTCCACCGCACAGACATTTGATGCAATATTAGCAGCAAAACTACAGAACACTATTGACAGCATGAAAATTACCAATAATATAAAAGGCATTTCGGCAAGTGTTATTTATCCCGGACAAGGAATGTGGCAAGGTGTTACTGGCGTTTCTCATGCAGGTTTTCCGATTACTTCCGATATGGAATTCGCAATCGCAAGTAACACAAAACCATTCACTGGGGTTGTCGTTTTGAAACTTGCACAGAGCGGTATTATAAGTCTTGATGATTCATTGCATGAATGGCTTCCATCATTCACAAATGTAGATTCCAACATCACAATCAGGCAACTTCTTAATCACACTAGTGGACTTGCGGATATTAACAATGTGGTTGGATATACTGACTCAATCAGTATTAACCCCAATCGTATTTTTACCCCTACTGAACTAATGACTTGGGTTGGAACGCCATTATTTGCTGCTGGCACAAGTTGGAACTATAGCAATACTGACTATTTACTTGCCGCAATGATTTCTGAAAGTGCAACTGGACAGAGTTTCGGACAACTTTTACACGACAGCGTACTGACTCCCTTACTGCTTGACAGTACTTTCCTCGATGTTTACGACAGCGTTGCTCATCCTTGGCAAAGCGGAATTGATAAAACTTCCTTTGTTAGGACAGCCCTAAACAGTGCCGCATGGGCAGCAGGTGGAATGTATTCGAACTCAAGCGAAATGGCACAATGGTTTAATGCTTTGATGAGTGGACAATTATTAAATTCATATGGCTTTAATGAAATGACAACCTTTGTTGGTTCTAGTATTTATGGTGTTGGATTAGTTGAAACAACAATATTAGGTAGAACGGTTTGGCAACACGGAGGAACTATTCTTGGTTATACTTCAACAATGATGTATGACACTACAACGCATACAGTTATTTGTGTTCTTATTAATCAAAACCCAGCTACTCCGTTTTTGGTTGCCCAACAACTTCTTTCAAACATTATTAGCACACCATTAAGTGTGAATGAAATATCAGCAAATCAAGAAAATGTTATTATCTCTCCAAATCCTGCGTCTGTAAATGTTCTAATAAATACTATTGGACAAAAATTACACAGCATTAAAATTTACAACCTGACTGGCGAGTTATTGCAAGAACATTTCACATCTGAATTTTCAGTTTCAAATCTTCCGAGCGGACTATATTTCGTAATTACTCAAACCGACAAAGGAATTTTTAAGGACAAGCTAATTAGACAATAGAGGACAATCTGCATGACGAGACAAATAGCACGAACCGCTAACAGCACCTTTGCCTTAATAAACATTCTGCGTTTAGACAGGTTAGTGCTTCGAAATCCGCTTCTAAGACAAGCCCAAAACGTTAAAATAAACTCCAAACACTTTTTTAACTTTGCAATCTCTCCCAATGATTATCGGGATTTCAAAAGTTAATTTAATTCAACTTCTTCGTTTTTAAACGAATAGAATTTCCCACTACAATAACATCCGAAAAAGCCATTGCTAGGGCTGCAACCATAGGGTTTAAAAAACCAAAAGCTGCAATAGGAATAGCAACCACATTATAAAAAAATGCCCAAAACAAATTTTGTTTAATGGTTTTAAGCGTGTGTTTGCTTATTAAATAAGCTTCATACACTTGACTAAAATCTTTGTGGTTTAACAATACGATTTGGGCACTTTGCATAGCTATTTGTGTAGCATTGCTTAGCGAAATACCAACATTTGCTTTGGTTAATGCAGGAGCATCATTAATACCATCCCCAACCATTGCAGTAGGAGAATTGGTAGCCAATTGGTCAATAATTTCAAGTTTATGTTCAGGAAGTTGTTCGCTATAAACTTTTGAAATACCCAATTGCTGCCCCATGGTTTCACACTTTTCTTTTACATCACCACTCAATAATATCGTATTAATATTTTGAGTGTGTAACAAGGCTATGGTCGATTTTACATTTTGTTTTAGTTCATCTTCAATCTTAATTCCAGCAATCAACACATCATTTTTTAGCAAATAAATTTCATGATTTTCTTCCAATTCTTCTGAATCTGCCTTTAACCAACGTAAAGAACCCAATTGATAATGATTGTTTTTGGTGTCAAAAGCTTCAATTCCAGAACCTTTAACTTCAGCTACTTTATCAAAAACAATACGTGTTGCTTTCGCCTGTAAATCAACTACCATCGATTTTGCAATAGGGTGCGATGAAAAT
Source organism: Bacteroidota bacterium (assembly GCA_016183805.1). Classification (GTDB taxonomy): domain Bacteria; phylum Bacteroidota; class Bacteroidia; order Flavobacteriales_E; family Vicingaceae; genus Vicingus. The sequence continues at coordinate 2,363 of JACPDX010000058.1, read as the reverse complement.
TCTTCTAAGCTAAAAACTAAATCCATTACTTCCTTTTCTGTAACGGGTTGATAGATTTTAATGTCTTTTATCTTAAAATTTCCGGTAGTTAATGTTCCTGTTTTATCAAATACGATATTTTTAATGTTGGCAAATTGCTCCAATGTACTCCCTCCTTTAATTAAAATACCTTTTTTTGCTGCTCGTCCAATTCCAACCATTACAGCAGTTGGAGTGGCTAAACCCATTGCACATGGACAAGAAATAACGAGTACGGCAATGGCTTGCATTAAGGATTGTTGCAAAGTAATGTTAAATCCAAAATGTGCTACTAAAAAAGTTAATAAAGCAACAGCAACAACAATCGGCACAAAAACAGCACTTACTTTGTCTCCCAATTTTTGTATTTGTGGTTGATTTTGTTGAGCTGATTTAACCATTTCAATAATTTTTGATAAAACGGTTTCCGTTCCAACATGTTCGGTTCTAACTTTAATGGAACCCATTTCGACAATAGTTCCTCCCACCACTTTATTACCAATTATTTTTTCAACAGGCACACTTTCGCCGGTAATCATCGATTCATCAATGGTAGCTTCTCCCCAAATAATTTCACCATCAATGGCAATTTTATCACCTTGGTTAACTAAAATTACATCATCTTTAACTAATAAAACAGAATCCATTTTTTCTAAACTTCCATCAGCCAGTACTTTTGTAGCTTCTGTTTTTTGTAATTGGGTTAATTCCTTAATTGCCGTAGTAGTTTGATTTACCGAACGATGTTCCATTACGTTACCCAATAAAACCAAGGTAATAATTGTAGAAGCAGTTTCAAAAAACAGATAATTGTGAGCTTCGGGTGTTCCATAGTATTGAAAAACACCAATTAAACTATATACAAAAGCAGAAGTAGCACCTATTACAATCAATACATCCATGTTTGGCACCATTGTTTTTAGTGAGCCTAAGGCACTTTTACCAAAATGTAAAAAACCTACCACAAAAACCGGTAAACACAAGCCCAACTGAACCAATGGATTGTTGATCCAATAATGATGTGGAAAAAACATGTGGAGAAATAAGGGAATGGTAAAAATTAAGGAGAAGTAAAACTTTTTTTCGATGGTGGATATGTTGGAATGGTTGTGGCCATGATGATCTTCTGAATCATCTTCAATTACCTTATATCCCAAACTATTAATGCTTTTTTTAATGTCTTCTATAGGTAAATTAATTTCATTTTTAAATAGAACCTCACCAGTAGAAAAATTAACATCCACATCATTCAACCCTTTTTTTTCCAACTGTTTTTTTATACCTAAAGCACAGTTGGTGCAGGTCATTCCTTCAACATTCAGCAGGGTATTTTTTAAATTACTCATACTCACAAAATTAAGCATAACGATTAAAGTGTTTCAAAAATGAACATTAATTTATGGATAATAAATTATTTGTAGATAATAAAAATGTAGTATATTTGCCGTCCTTAAATGGTGGTTGTAGCTCAGTTGGTTAGAGCATCGGTTTGTGGTACCGAGGGTCGTGGGTTCGAGCCCCATCTTCCACCCTTAAATTTAAAGAGGCTGTTTCACAAGTTGTGAAATAACCTCTTTTTTTTGACTTTTTTTCGGACTCCTAACGAAATATGATTCTCAAATATCGAAATCTCATAGGCTTGTTTTAGTTTTGATACAGATTCTTTTTTATTTTGATAAACCTCAAATGAAAATTTGACATTTTCAACACAATTATTACTGAAAAAAATTCATTTTGTTTTAACATTTATTAACGAAAAAGTGACATTTTTTCATATACAAACAATTGGAACACAAATTGTTAATAACTAACATAAGATTATAATCTCATTAAGTATTGAATTAAAATTATATTGTTTAACCAGTCTGCTAGTTTTAAACTCTCAGGCTAGTGGGCTTTAAAAATTTAGGAGGATAAAATTATGGGAACATTAGTAAAAAGTAACGAAAAAATTTTTCCATCAATACCACTTATGTTTGATGATTTTTTCGCAAGAGATTTTTTTAATTTAACGAACTTTAATCAAGGATATACTCTTCCTGCTGTAAACATTCAAGAAACAGAGGATAGGTTCATTTTAGAATTAGCAGTTCCAGGAATGGTTAAGGAAGATTTTAAGATTGAATTAAACAACAATAATCTTGTTATAACCGCTCAACGTGAAAATCAAGTTGAAGACGAAGGAGGAAACTACACCAGAAAAGAATTTAGCTATAAGCACTTTAGCAGGTCTTTTAAATTACCTGAAACAAAAGTACAAGTAGACAACATCTCGGCTAAATATGATAAGGGGATACTAAGCATTAATATTCCTAAGCAGGCTAATTCTGTAGTTGATTCTTTAA
>JACPDX010000009.1 GCA_016183805.1 Bacteroidota bacterium | reverse complement strand
TATCACTCAATTCCATGCCTTCGCTATATCCTATGTTTGGTAAAATATTGTAGTTGTTAAAAAATGTTCCATTTTCAGCAATAATTAAATCGCTCACTTCATTTTCAAAACCGTTGGTTATGTATGATGATTCAACCACTAAATTCAAACTTTCATTAGGCATTAACGGTTTGTTTAATTTGTAAATCAAGTAATCAAACTTTTTGTCATTTAAAACCAGTTCAGCATTTCTGATGTGTATTTTTTGTTTCCATTTTCGTTCAATCGTAAAATGCAAACTATCAATTGGTTCAGTTGATTTGTTTTTTAATCGTAAACCAATTAAAGCTTTAACATCTCTCGATTCAGGGTAAATGTCAATGATGTATTTAGCATCGGTTATTTTTGGTAATGTAATGTTTTCGTATTTCTTGTATGTTTTTTCATAATCCGCTTGAAGTTGTTCTATTTCATCGCTGGTTTTGTAGGTGTTTAAGATTTGTGTATTATAATAAACAATGCTGCCAACACCAATCCATAAAACGAGTACTAATGAAAGCATAACCATGTATTTTGCAGACAGCTGTTTTTTGGCAGCTTGTAATCGGTTTTTAAAATTTCCCGCCACACCTCTTATCCAAAATAAACCAGCCAAAAGCAGAAACAGTACACCAAATAAAAACCAATACGCATGAAACCACAATAAACCTACTAATGCAGGGCCAAATTCATTCATGTCAGAATAAGTCATTATTGGTGTTGCACCAATTTTTATCATGTTGGTGTCTATTTCTAACATCGAAAATATAATACGTAATAAAAATATAAAGATGATAGAAATAAAGTATCCTAAGTATTTATTGTTAATGGCAACCTGAATGAATATCAAAATCATGGACCAGATTACATATTTTGGTAATGAGTTGTAGATAAAATCTAAGAAGTAAACATTTAACTCTAATTTGGTATAACCAGTTAATAGCTGATACAATACAGCTAATAAAATTAAAAATACATTAATTAAAGAAGTAATAATAACTAATGATAATGCTTTTGTAATTAACGATGTAATAGAATAATGAGGAGTTGTATCTATTACTTCATTCATATGGCTACCACGGTCTTTCCAAATCAATTCACCACTAAAAAAGACTAAAATAATAATTACAAAAATTGGTATAACCCCGTTAATATTATCAATCATGATGTAAGTTGTAGGGTATTGCTGTAGTCCGAAATACTCATAACCACTAGAAACAATTGCAATTAAAATAATAGCACTAAAAGCAAACAATATTTTAAAGGAGGTACTTTTTAAAATGCTTAACAAATCAATTTTTAAAAAGCTCTTAAAAATAGAAAACTGACTTGAAGGATTAAAGTTTAAAGAAACTTTTGGAAGTAAAAACTGTATTTTAGATTTAGCTTCTGCTTTAATGGCTGCAGTTTTTTTTTGTTTTTCTTTAAAAGAAAAAGTGTAGTAGGAGATGAACAAAATAATTAAACCCAACCCCGACCATATCATCCGATTATATAACAATAAGCCACTAAATCCAACCGAAATCGTATTTTTTTCTATTGGTGTAAAATATTTGGAATCAATATCATACGCCCTTATACCAAAAGTGTCTACCAATGCACCAATCACTTCATTGTCAATATCAGATAAAAGTGAATCCGAAACAATGTAACCAATAATGATGATAAGCGTTCCGACAAAAGAAATGACGGTACTTTTCCATTTGTTTGCCATGGCAAAAATGATGGCTCCGGCAAAAAACATATTCGGAACAATAAAAAGAAAATAGTTGTTAATGAATGATGCCGCATAAAAAGGACCAATACGGTCGGAATCTAACCAACCCGCAGCAGGGCCGATAATTGAACCCAACCAAAAACCAATAAAAACTCCCAAAAGTGGAATGGTTGAGAGAATTAACGCACCAAAAAATCGTCCAAAAAAGTAAGACGATTTTTTTATAGGTGTTGAAAAAAGGATTTCGTTAAATTCGTTTTCATAATCGCGTAAAGCTGCATTGTTAAAAAAGGCAGTGGCTATCATTAAACCAAAAATGGATAAAATAGCTACGTAATTGGTGATAACGTGAGGTGCATTTTTATACACATTGCCAACTGTACCTCCAATAACAACATTGTCGCTAACTACAGCTCCAAAAACCATTAAGGTAATGATAAGTAGAAATATATAAATCATCGGGCGTTTTAACGCTGTGGTGATTTCTTTGATAAAAAACTCTTTAAACATTTTTTTAGGGTTTAGTCATTAGTCTTCAGTTCACAGTTCACAGTCTTCAGTTTACAGTCTTCAAATTCCTGACTTCGGACTTAATTATTAATTTTAGTAAAAAATACATCTTCTAAATTTGGTTCAACTTGTTCAAATCCATCACCAGGATTGCTTTCTGAAAGCACATGGATTAACGGATTTCCTGCTACCATTTTATCAGAAATAACTTGATAGTTTTTTTGGTATTCAGCTACTTGAGTTCTTTCAATTGATTTTTGCCAAACTTTTCCTTTTAATTCCTGAAGAACATTGTTTGGAGAGCCTTGGTAAACAAGTTGACCTAAATTCATGATAGCCATGTTGGAACATAATTCCCTAACATCATCTACAATGTGAGTAGAAAGTATAATTACAACATCCTGTCCAACATCTGCCAATAAATTATGGAAACGGTTTCGTTCTCCCGGGTCAAGTCCGGCAGTTGGTTCATCAACAATAATTAGTTGTGGATTTCCAATCAAAGCCTGAGCAATACCCACACGTTGTTTCATGCCACCGGAAAAACCTTTTACCGACTTGCTTCGTTGTTCGTATAAGTTCACTTTCTGCAATAAATAATTAACCAATTCCTTACGTTCCTTATTGTTGGTAATACCTTTTAAAATGGCGATGTGGTCGAGCAATTGTTCGGCAGTAATTTTGGGGTAAACACCAAATTCCTGTGGTAAATAACCCAACACTTTCCTAAGCTCCAATGGATTGTTGAGGATATCAATGTCATTTAAAAAAGCTGTTCCACTGTCTGCTTCCTGTAAAGTCGCTAAGGTTCTCATTAATGATGATTTTCCAGCACCATTTGGACCAAGCAAACCAAACATACCGTTTGAAATTTCTATACTAACATTGTCTAAAGCCTTTACACCGTTTGGGTAAACTTTGTTTAGATTTTCTATTTTTAAAGTTGCCATAAAATACTATTATTCAGTTATTTTTATCAAATATAAAGTACTGACGAATAACAACAATTAAAAGTTACATTAAAGGTAAATGGAATGGTTGAACGGTTTTGTTTAATGTGTAAATTTGAAAATAAAAACCCTCCCTTAACCTCTCCAAAGGACGGGTCTCCTTTCCCATTGGGAAGGGTTAGGGATGGGAGAACCTCAAACTTGAAACATTGAATCCACAACCTCTATATACCGAACTAATTTTTAAAACCAGCCGAAGTGGTGGTGCTGGTGGACAAAACGTCAATAAAGTATCTTCCAAAGTAGAGTTGATTTTTGATGTGGCTAAATCGACTCAATTTACTGCAGAACAAAAGGAAACCATTTTTATAAAACTTGCGAATAGAATTGATAATGAAGGTTTGTTGCACTTGCAATGTGATGAAACCAGAAGCCAGCTAAAGAACAAGGAGATTGTTGTGGAGCGACTAATTAATTTACTTGAAACAGCACTTAAACCTGTTAAAAAAAGAAAGCCGAGTAAACCAAGTAAATCATCAATAAGAAAAAGGTTAGAAAACAAAAAGAAACTTTCGGATAAAAAAGATACAAGAAGATTTAAATTGGATTAACTTTGAAACACGAAAAATGGGCTTAACATTTTACAAATACCAAGGAACAGGCAACGATTTTGTTATGATTGACAATCGAAAAAATGTATTTGATAAATCCAACCTACGACTAATTCATGAATTGTGTGATAGAAAGTTTGGCATTGGTGCAGATGGGTTGATTTTAATAGAGAACATTGATGGTTTAGATTTTAACATGATTTATTTCAACGCTGATGGAAGTCAAAGTTTTTGTGGAAATGGGAGTAGATGTGCGGTATCTTTTGCCAGTTATTTAGGAATAATCGGAACTAAGGCTCAGTTTTTAGCCATTGATGGAGAGCATGAGGCTTGGGTTAATGAAAAAGGAGAGGTGAGTTTAAAGATGCATGATGTGGAAGATATAGAAAAAGGCAATGATTATTATTATATCAATACAGGTTCTCCACACTATATTATAGAAGTAAGAGATGTTGATGAAGTGAATGTTCTTGAGCTAGGACGAAAAGTAAGGAATAGCAATAGGTTTAAAGATGAAGGAACTAACGTAAATTTTGTTCATTATCGCTCCAATGGATTGGATATCAGAACGTATGAAAGAGGAGTGGAAGACGAAACCTTATCATGCGGAACAGGTGTAACGGCAGCAGCTTTAAGTTGGGCGGATGCAACTAAATCAATTGCAGGTAAAGTAACAGTAAATACTAAAGGTGGAACATTACATGTAGCCTATAAACGAAACGATTTAGGTAATTTTAATGATATTTGGTTGATTGGACCTGCGGAAATGGTTTTTAAAGGAGAACTGTTAATTTAACAATTTGAAAATTACCAACTAACCATATCAACTTCTAATCTCATAAACTTTTTTATGCCTTATTTAATTCCAATTACTCATCATATTTCTGAGATTAATATCGATAAAGGAGTTTTTATTTTTATACATCGGGCAAGTAAAATTCCTCCTCATATTGGATTGATTGTAGATGGAACATTGTTTGAAATTTCCGCCAATGGTCCTGGATATGAGCAAAAAGGTGTTGATTTATTAAAAACAGCTCAAAAAAGAGGTGTTGAGGTTGTTTTTATTGAATTAATAACACCTAACATTGATACTACGGATGACACCTCTCTCCGTCAACTGACGGAAGTTGGAGGGATGGTTAGTGTAAATGAACCCGAACTACTTATTACCAATTTAGTTAAACATTATTTTAAAGTTTCGAATACTGTTTCTTGTTTAAATCCAATTAAAGATTTTATCCAAAAAACCTATCAAATTGATGTTAGCAAGGCTAATTTCATTTTTGAATTGTTACCTATTTTGTACGATAAAAACTTTGTGAAAAATACGTATCAGGTTAATCTTACCAATAAGCTAATTAACCATAGTTTTTTGCTTAAAAAATACACCAAACAAGATATTGAAAATAGTATTGCAGCTGTAAACCGAAAAAACAACAGTGAAGTTAAAATCAGCTAATATCTATTTGCGGAACCTCACTCCTTTGGATGCTTCAAGTCTATTTGATTGGGAGAACAATCCCGAAAATTGGGAGGTAAGCAATACCGAAAAACCGTTTACCAGAGAAGAAATTGAGGAGTTTGTTAATCAACCTCAAGATATTAATTTAAACCAACAAATCCGTTTTGTCATGTGTATAAATCAGACCAATACTCCAATTGGTTGTATTGATTTGTTTGAGTATGAACTCGAAAAAAGTGTTGGAGTAGGAATCTTAATTGCCGAAAAAGCATATAGAAATAAAGGTTACGCTACCGAAGCATTAAAGCTGTTGATTGATTATTGCCGAAATGAACTTCGAGTGGAACATATTTTTTGTAACATTTTTATAAATAATAAACCAAGTATTCGTTTATTTGAAAATGGTGGATTTAAGTTTATAGAAGAACGAATGTTAGATGGTAATAAGGTAAATTATTTTGAATTAAAAATTCGATAGGTTGTAAATGAAAATGTTTAAAAAAATAATCATCTCCATTTTGCTGATAGGAATAGGTATTGGAGCTTACATTGGCTACACCATGTACACCAGAATATACATGCCAAATGTAACGCTAACAAAAAGTAAAACGGCTTATTTTTATATTAAAACGGGTTCGAATTTTACTGATGTTGCGAATGGATTGTACGAAGGTGGTTACATCAAAAACAGAACTTCGTTTGAATGGGTTTCTCAAAAAAAATCAAATTTTACAGAAAATATTAAACCTGGAAAATATTTGCTAAAAGAAGGGATGAGCAACAACGAATTGGTTGATTTGTTGAGGTCAGGAAAACAAGAACCTGTTAAACTTTCGTTTGACCACATTAGAACAATTGCAGAATTAGCAGGTAAACTTTCGAGTAATATCGAAGCGGATAGCTCTACCACATATTCATTATTAACCGATAATGATTTTGTTGCTCAATATGGATTAAACACAAAAACAATTCTAACGTTGTTTATTCCAAACACTTACGAATTTTATTGGAACACATCTTCTGAAGAATTAGTAAAACGAATGGCTGAGGAATACAAAAAATTTTGGAACGATGAACGAAAAGCCAAAGCAAAAGCCATGGATTTGTCGCAGTCCGAAGTTTCCATTTTAGCTTCTATTGTTCAAGCTGAACAGTCTGTTAGAGCCGATGAACGCTCACGGGTTGCAGGTTTGTATATCAACCGATTAAGAATAGGAATGCGGTTACAATCCGATCCAACAGTAATTTATGGAGTAGGAGATTTTGAAATTAAAAGAGTAACAGGTAAATATTTAGCTTTTGATTCACCTTACAACACCTATAAATATTTGGGATTACCACCAGGTCCAATTGTTTTACCGAGTATAAAATCGTTGGATGCAGTATTAAATTACGAAAAACACAACTACATTTACATGTGTGCAAAAGAAGATTTTTCGGGCTACCATAACTTTGCAGTTAATTTTAACGATCATCAAGTAAATGCCCGTAAATTTCAACAAGAATTAAACAGAAGAAATATTCACTAAACAAATCTAAAAGTGATAGAAAAAAATATAAACATTAGCTACCAAGAGTTCGATTCGTTAAACGAATTATCAAAACAAGATGTAGAAATAGTGCAACTTGCCGAGAAAAACTTAGCAAATTCTTATTCTCCGTATTCGCTTTTTAAAGTAAGCTCTTTAATCCTTTTTGAAACGGGAGAAACCGTATTGGGAACCAACCAAGAAAATGCAGCTTATCCTTCTGGCCTATGTGCCGAACGGGTAGCTATTTTTTCAGCAAAATCTACCTATCCAAACAAAATTATTGACACCATTGTAATTGTAACAGAACACAGTAATCCAACACCATTTTCACCTTGTGGTGGTTGTCGTCAGGTGTTGATGGAATACGAAATGGCTCAAAAAAAACCAATTCGTGCCATTTTAAAATCAGGCGATTCTAAAGTTTGGATTTTTGAGAGCATTAGTGCATTCTTGCCTTTTGCATTTAAAGCCGACCATATTCTAAAAAAAGTATGATATTTAACAGCTAATACCTTAAATTTGCAGCTTAAATAAATTTTTTATGGCAAAAAAATCTACATTTTCAAAAGAGCAATACCTTGCTTGGTATGAGTCTATGCTGTTAATGAGAAAGTTTGAAGAAAAATTAAGTCAACTTTATATCCAACGTCAGTTTGGAGGTTTCTTGCATCTATACATTGGTCAGGAAGCTGTTGTTGCAGGAGCTGTTTCAGCAACGTTGCCCGAAGATAAAATGATTACTGCCTATCGTTGTCATGCTCATCCACTCGGAAGAGGAACCGACCCAAAATACATGATGGCAGAGTTGTACGGAAAAACTACCGGCTTATCAAAAGGTAAAGGTGGTTCTATGCACATGTTCGATATTAGTAAACACGTTTATGGCGGACACGGTATTGTTGGTGGACAAATTCCATTAGGAGCAGGTTTGGCTTTTGCTGATAAATACAAAGGAAACAATAATGTAACGTTGTGCTCGATGGGCGATGGAGCCGTTCGTCAGGGAGCTTTACACGAGGCATTTAATATGTCGATGATTTGGAAATTACCTGTGGTTTATATCATTGAAAACAACATGTATGCAATGGGAACTTCTGTTGAACGTACCTCAAACGTTACGGCATTGTATAAAATAGGATTAAGTTATGATATGCCCGGTGAACCTGTTGATGGAATGGATGTTGAAGCTGTTCATCGTGCCATAGAAAAAGCAGTAAAATGGTGTAGAGACGGAAAAGGACCTTATTTATTAGAAATGGAAACGTATCGTTTTAAAGGACATTCCATGTCCGACCCTCGTAAATACAGAACCAAAGCTGAAGAAGAAGAATTTCAGAATGAAGACCCGATTGAAAAGGTATTGAAAACTATAAAAAGTAAAAAATTAGCTACCGAAAAACAATTGGACGAGATTTCACTTAGAATTAAAAAGAAAATTGAAGATGCAATAAAATTTGCTGAGGAATCTCCATTTCCGAAACCAGAAGACATGTATAACGAAATTTATGCAGAACCGAATTATCCATTTATAAAAGAGTAAAAATTGAGTTTATAAAGTTAAAAGTTGAAAGTGATTTAAAAACTTTAAACTTTAAACTTTAAACTTTAAACTGAATAAACATGGCTGAAATAGTAAGAATGCCCAAATTAAGTGATACCATGACCGATGGAGTGGTGGCTAAGTGGCATAAAAAAGTTGGTGACACTGTTAAAGAAGGTGATTTATTGGCTGACATAGAAACCGATAAAGCCACCATGGAATTTGAATCGTTTGTTGGTGGTACCTTGCTTTATGTAGGAGTACCCGAACAAGGTACAGCACCTGTTGATGCTATTTTAGCAATATTTGGTAAAAAAGGCGAAGATATTTCAGGATTAATTGTTGATAAACCAGTTGTTGCAGCCGTAAAACCAGTTGAAAAAGCTGTTGTTGCTGAGGTTGTTAGTACTCCAGAACCAGTTGTTGCATCAAAAGAAAATAATGCTCCAGCTCCAAAACCTCAATCATCCATCCAGACTTTAACTCAAAATTCTAAAATTTTTGCATCGCCATTGGCACAAAAAATGGCCAAAGAAAGAAACATTAATCTTTCGAAAGTTAAAGGATCAGGAGATAATGGTAGGATTACCAAAGCTGATATTGAAAACTACGATGGTTCATCACCATCTTCAAATTTTGTTGGTGTCGAAAAATATACCGAAGTACCCGTTTCACAAATGCGAAAAACCATTGCCCGTCGTTTAGCTGAAAGCAAATTTTCTGCTCCACATTTTTATTTAACCATAGAAATGGACATGGACAATGCCATCAATGCCAGAAACTCAATCAATGCAATAGAAGGAGTAAAAATTTCGTTCAACGACTTGATAATAAAAGCAGTTGCAGGAGCGTTGAAAAAACACCCAAAAGTAAACACCTCCTGGTTGGGCGATAAAATCAGGTTCAACGAACACATAAACATTGGCGTTGCTGTTGCTGTTGAAGAAGGTTTATTGGTTCCTGTGGTTCGTTTTGCCGATGGAAAAACATTAACTCAGATAAGTGACGAAGTTCGAAATTATGCCCTTTTAGCAAAGGATAAAAAATTACAACCTCAAGATTGGGAAGGAAGCACGTTTACCATTTCAAATTTAGGAATGTTTGGAATAGAAGAATTTACAGCAATCATTAATCCGCCAGACGCTTGTATTATGGCTATAGGAGGAATTAAACAAGTTCCTGTTGTTAAAAACGGACAAATTGTGCCTGGCAACACCATGAAAGTAACCTTGAGTTGCGACCATAGAGTGGTTGATGGAGCTACTGGTGCAGCATTTTTACAGACTTTTAAAAATTACATGGAAAATCCGGTCGTATTATTGGGAATTCAAAGTATTTAAAATCCTGTTTTATAGATAAATGCCAAAACCGAACTAATTCGCCAGCAAAATTCTTGATATCTTTTTTTAAAATATGAGTCTAACTGTTGTTTAAAATTAATTCATTTAGTATCTTTAAACAAAAAAAATAGGCAATCATGGGAATGAAAGAAAACGATTATTTATGTCCTAAATGTAAAGGGCATTTAAATGTAGGTGGGTCTTTAGTTTTTGCAACAGAAACTCATCGTAAACATAAAGGATTAATCATGTTAAATCCTAAAATTGGTGAATACGATTATAAACATCATCCCAATTTTTCTTTAGAAAAAGGCGAGTCGGTTGATTTTCATTGTCCAATTTGCCATGCAAATTTAACCGCAGCTAAAAATAAAGACTATGCCATGATTTTAATGGTGGTTAACGAAGACAACTGCGATTATGAATTGTATTTCTCTAAAAAAGCCGGAAACAAAAGCACTTATGTAGTTGCCAAAGAAGAAATTGAAGCTTTTGGTGAAGATGCGATGGATTACGAGGATTTATTCTACGAATAAGTTTCTTTTTCTTCTGGAAAAACCTAACAAGGTTTAAAAACCTGTTAGGTTTACTGTATGGTATTGTTTAAAAGTTTTCATATTTATTTTTACAAAAAAATAGGGAAGTTTATTAAGTTTGTTTAAAAAGTAATTTAAAGTAAAAAAATATTATGAGTTTAGCGATTAAAGGAAAATTAACAAAAGTTTTAGAAATAGAAACTGGAACAAGTAAAGCAGGTAAAGAATGGAAAAAACAAGGTTTTGTAATTGATTCGGGCGATCAATTTAACCCGGAAATTTGTTTTAGTTTATTTGGCGATGATAAAATTGGAATGCTTAGAAATTTTGGCCCGGGACAAGAAATTGAAGTTTCTTTCAACATTTCATCCAGAGAATTTAATGGAAAATATTACCACAATTTAGATGCTTGGAAAATAACCGGAGCTTCAGCAGCTACCAATGCTTCTCAACCGGTTTCTCAACCAGCTATAGAAAATGCTCCTTCTGACGAAGAAGATGATTTGCCGTTTTAAGGTTTAAAAAACAGAACGAACTAAAAACCTCTTAAAAATAATTAAGAGGTTTTTTTATGACCTACATTTGGTATTAACGCGAATACGATATGAAATAACTTAACACATAGACACATAGCTTATTATAATAAAGAGAACATAAACCAACACATAGTTTTCTCCGATTTATCGGAGAAGTAGCTATTGTGCAACTATCCAAATGAGCTTTGGTAAAACAATTAACCCTATGTGCCTATGTGGTAAAAAAAATGCGATTTTTTTATGCCGAGTATACGTAATATTAGCAATTGTAACAAAATTTAACCAACACACCAACAAATGAGCAACATACCATTTCAAACCATCGACTGGGCTTCTATTGAAAAAGTTGAATACCAAGGAGAAACAGGCGTAGCATTTTGGCAAACCGCCCAATTTGGTGGTTTAAGAATTCGGTTGGTAGAATATACTAAGGGGTATTTAGCCGACCATTGGTGCAAAAAAGGACACCTGGTGTATTGTTTAGAAGGCGAGTTTATAACCGAATTGAGCACAGGCGTAAAATTAAAATTAACCAAAGGGGAAACGTATGTGGTTTCTGACGAACTCAGCTCTCACCGTTCATTTTCTGAAAATGGTGTGAAATTACTCATTGTAGATGGCGACTTTTTAAAAAACAATTAACTCCATTTGTTTGGTTACATTTGGTGTAATATAATGCGGATAGGATGAATCTTATCCGCTCGTTAGTACCAATTAATAAAATCCAAGTAAACGTAGTTTTAATGTAAATAAACTACAAAAGAAGTTGTTTCCGTAAAAATAAGTCGTAATTTTGCAGGTAATTCGCTAAAAAAACAAATACGTTATGTTAATTCAATTTTCGATTCAAAATTATAGGTCTTTCAAAGATAAATCAACTCTATCTTTAATCGCTTCTAATTATGATAAGGACACTAGAGAGGTTGAAAATATTATAACAAATAATAAATTTGGCTATCGACTATTAAAAAGCTCTGTCATTTTTGGAGCAAACGCGGGAGGAAAAAGTAAATTTATTGAAGCTCTTATTTTTATGAGGCGTTTTATCCTCAGCTCTTCAAAAGATACTCAAAAAGGGGATTCTATTGCTGTAGAAGCATTTAAACTAAATTCAGAAACTGAAAAACTAGGAAGCGAATTTGAAATTATTTTTATTTTAAAAGGAACTCAATACAGATATGGTTTTGAAGCTAACCAGAACATTGTTATCTCGGAATGGTTATATTCCAAGCCTAAAACTAAAGAGACCGAATTATTTTATAGAGACTATCAAGATGTTACTTACCATAAACAAAAACTTAATAAGGTCAATACTTTATTAAAGGAAAAGTTAATTCGAGATAATGCTTTATTATTATCTGTATTAGCACAATTCAATGATAAAATCGCTGAGGAATTACTTGATTTCTTTAAAGACATTAAAATAATCTCTGGTCTAAAAGAAGAAGGATATTTGAATGACACAATGTTATTATCAAAAGATGACTTGCAAAAAAATCGTATTTTATCATTCATTCAAAAAGCTGACATTGGGATTGATGACTTCAAACTTAAAAAACATACATTTGAGGATATAGACCTTGATAACTCTAAGATTTCTGACGATTTAAAAGAAGCATTAAAAGGTATAAATACTTATTTTAAAAAGACTATGAAAGAAGATAATACTGAGCTGTTTTCAGATGTTATCACTTTTCATAAGCAATATGATTCAGCTGGAAATTTTGTCAAAAACATTGAGTTTTCTCTAAATGAGGATGAATCTTCAGGGACAAGGAAATTTTTCGCACTTATTGGTCAGATTCTTAAAATTATTGATCTAGGAGGTATTTTATTCGTAGATGAATTAGATTCAAAAATTCATCCAAACTTAGTATGTAAACTCGTGTCTATATTTAACTCTAAAGAATTAAACCCAAATAATGCTCAATTAGTTTTTAATTCTCACGATACAAACTTGTTAAATTCAGGATTATTTAGGAGAGATCAAATTTGGTTTTCTGAAAAGACCAAATATGGAGCTAGTAAACTTTATTCTCTGGCGGATTTTAAAACTGATGAAGTAAGAAAAAATGAAGCTTTTGAAGCAAATTACATAAGAGGAAAATATGGTGCGATTCCATTTCTTGGAGACTTCAGTAGCATTATTCAATCTAGTTTGAAAGAAGATGAGGATGCAGAATAAGAGGCAAAAACAAATTGAAAAATCCAATGCACATAAATTGCTTCTTGCTAAAATAAAAGCAAAACGAAGAGGTGAGCCTATAATTGAAAGAAAAGCTCCAGAATTATTAGAAAAACCTATTATTCTAATTTATTGTGAAGGTGTCAATACTGAACCTTCCTATTTCAATAAATATAAATTAACCTCAATGGATGTAAAATCCTTTGGCGAAGGTCGAAATACTTTATCATTAGTAGAAAGAGCAAAAACTATTTCAGAAAAAGATAATTACGATCAAATCTGGTGTGTCTTTGATGCTGACCCAAAACCTGACAACCTAAAACAACTAAAAAACTTCAATAGTGCTGTGTTGCAAGCAAAAAAATACGGGTTTGGCATCGCTTATTCTAATCAAGCCTTTGAATACTGGTTAATTCTTCATTTTGAAGATCACCAAGGAGGAGCTATGGATAGAAAAGATTATGGTGATAAGATTAACGCATATATTAATAAAATGGGGATTCATTATGATTATAATGGAGACAAATTAATTAATCAAGATTTATTTGACCTATTAAATGCCGTAGTTAAGACGGACAGAGAGGGCAATAAATTCACAAGAACCGATATAGCAATATCAAGAGCAGAAAGAATTCAAGAACAGTTGGACAACAGCAATCCTGGAAAGGAAGAATCTTCGACAACAGTTCATAATCTGGTTAAAATATTACTTGAATATAATTAAAGAAAAAAGGTGCTAACACTGTATATGAAGTTATAGCACCCTTCGGGATGCTACGTTTCATATACTCATTGTTAATTCTCCTCAACCACTTTAATTCCTTACCCCCAACCTGTCCTTAGTCTGAAGCGAGGTAAGAGTGATGGCGACTAAGGACTTAAACTACCAAAGCAAAAAGGCAACTATTTTTGATAGGAAAATTTAAGAATTGAGTATTCGTGAATTTCAACTAACTAGTTGGTTTTTCTCACCAACTGAAAAACAATAATCAATACCGAAGTGGTAAAAGTGGCGGTCATTAACGTACCCGAAAACATAACCACGTATTTAAACCAATACACACCGCTCCACATAATCCAGATACCGCCAAAGGTGAGTAGGAGGGAGATAAAAGGTTCTACAATTAATATTTTTTTAAGTAACGGCGATAAGTTGGTTAACAACAACAATCCTCCCAATAAAAAGAAAATAACCGACATCGAAAGCACATGGTTGTGTACCATGGTGATGATTTCTTTTTCTGGTTTTTTAAACTTCATTTCTGTTGCCTGCTCATCGGCTTCATTTCCTAAATACTGTTCTTCAATACCATTAAATGTGGAGTGGGTGTTTTCATTTACAAAAATTAACCCGGTATAAAACCCAAAACTCAAGGTGATTAAAAAACAAAAAACAAGCAGTTTTGCCGATTTTGATAAATTTTTTAGTTGCCCTTCCAATTGCATTAGATTGCTCCTTTACTGTTAAGTTGATACATAAATTTACTCACCTCCTGCACATCAGTAGTTAATGAACGAGCAGAAACAGTTGCTCCCGAAATGCCTTGAATATCTTGTCCGAATTTCATTTCCTCTGCATTTTTTTTACCTGTAAATTGTTTTAACCACCTGTTGCTGGCTATTTCACCACCATAATCTTCACGGTAAGCCAACACTTGTATGGTTTTTATACTTAAATCGAGGTTGTAGATAATCATGTAATCGAAAAAATCGACCCTGCTTTTTGCACGGGAAAGGGCTAAAAAAGCAACCGGTTTATTGTTAACCAGCAATTTGTTTAATTGTAAATGGGCAGGTGCATTTTGTTGGGTTGATAAATCAATGATTTCTTTTTTAACCACTTGATTTTCCCATAAAGCCTGAATGGTTTTGTCCATTTTTTTTATGGCACCCGAAGGCAAATCGGCACTTAAACAACCGAATCCAATAACAATGATGAGTACTATTTTTTTCATTTGCTGCGAAATTAAGAATACCTCACAAGAATTTCTCCTTGTGAGGTAAAACATTAACAAAAAACAATTATTTTTAAAACCATACGCCTAAACCAACATTTATTTGTTGACCAGTATTTTCACTTCCTCTTATTTTAAACAATTGGTAATCTGCTTTAAACACAGCTCCATTGGCAATGTGGTAAGAAATTCCTGTGGTAACATCTGTTCTTCCATAAGCATCCTTTCGGGTAGTACCTTTTTCAACAGAGTTGTGTGTATCGTAAAATTCATACCTTCCAAAAACCACCAATCGTTCTTTAGCTTCTTTTTTAAACAAACTCAATACATCATAACCAAGTTCTCCATACCAACCAAACATCGACGAGCCTAAATCTTTACCGGTAAATGCATTATATTCCTCCGTATTAGTAATTCCGGCATAAATTACTTGTCCACGGGCTTCGAAAGCTTTGTAATTGTATCTGAAATCAAATCCGAACATGGCTAAACCAACCACAGTAGAATCAGCAATTTTTAAGGCATCGGCATCGCTGTTTAATACGCCGTTATAAGCAGTGGTTTGAGTTTCTCCAAAATAACCCGAAGCACCAATTTTTAATCCGTTTATACCGTAAAAATCAATTTTTGAAGCAAGGTTTGGCGAACTCATGGTTGATTCCAATCCTTTTTGACGGCCACCTCTAAAGCCATCCGAACCTTTTAGTTTACCGGCAGTGCCATCATAACTTTTAAACCCATTCACCACAAAAACTTGATATTTTAACGATAATTTATCTAAATTTCCTGTAAATCCTGCACCTACTTCACGCCAAGTAGTCGGAACAATTTTTCCGTCAATGTTTGGTCGCTCTACACCATTAAAAATGGTTGGTTCGTGGTATTCGTTAACGATGCCCATCGGTATTAACATTAATCCTCCTCGAATATTAAAAGCATTATTAATCCTATAATTAACAAAAGCTTGTTCTACATACACTTCGCTCACGTGTTCAAATTCCAGTTCCGTAACAAAGTGTACACGTTCGTTAAACTTGTAACCCATAAACACAACCATACGGTGAACATCTAATGTGCCGTTCGACCGTGTACTATCATTAAATGGTTTGTTAAAATCAATTTGTCCATATCCACCAATGGTGATGGTTTTACCACTGTTACCGGCAATAATATTTTGTGCAGAGTTTAGTGGTGCATTTGTTGTGCTGTCTGTGCCTCTTACTTGTGCTGTTGTAATTTTTGCAATTACTGCTACAATTAAAACTAAAATTAACTTTTTAATCATGATTCTTTATTTTTGAAGTTTTATTATTTTTATTTAGACTAATTCTAAATAACGATACAAATGAACGACACAAAAAAAAACTATACAATACCATAAAAAAGGTATTTTTATGTTTTATTAAAAATAAATACATGAAAAATATATCAGTTAATGTTAAGGACACCATTGCAAGTGCAATTGAAACAATCTATACATCAATTATTGAATCGGATAAGTTATGTGGCTATTTCACCACCAGGTCGAGCGGCAATTTATCCGAAGGAAAAACCATTACCTGGGAATTTGAAAATAATTATCAAACCGACATTGATCAAATTTTACTAATTCCAAACAAACAAATTAATTTTAGTTGGGGCACAACAGGAAGTAATACTACTATTGAAATCAAATTAGATAAAATTAATGAGTCGCTTACTAAAATTGAAATTACCGAAAACTCTTATCCTTTTAACGAGAAAGGGGTAAAAACTGCATTAGGTCAAACTCAGGGTTGGACAGATTTTATTTGTTCCTTAAAAGCTTATTTGTACGCCAACATTAACTTAAGGAAAGGGAGATAATAACATTGTTTGACCAATAAATCTTACTTTTTGAGAAAAAACAATTGGTGTAAAAGACACCAAAACAATAGGGCTGAAATTATTGTATTCCTCATGTTTTAAAACTTTTTTATTTATTACTTTTGGCCAACTTATCTAAAAGTATTAAATTCTTTAAATGAAATAACTTATGAAAAACATTTTCATCATCATTTTTGTTGCGGTAATAAGTACCACTGTAAATTCTCAAGTAATGACTCCAGAAATGCTGTTGGAGCTTAATAAAGTATCGGCTATCGGTATTTCTAACGATGGTAAAGAGGTTGTTTTTTCCATTTCTAAATACGAATTGGCAAGCAACTCAAAAACATCTAAAACGTTTAAAATTCCTGTAGTTGGCGGCGAAGCAGTTGAAATTACTGACTATTCAACGATGATTAAAGATAAAAATGTTTCTCCAACCGGAAAACACCAACTGCTTTCTAAAGAAGTAAAAATTAAATCGGTGTTGGGCACCGATTTTTATCCTGAAATTAAAAAATCGAACGCCTATATTTACGAAACCCTTAATTACCGTCATTGGGATACTTGGGAGGATGGTTTTTTTGGACATGTATTTATTAAAGATTTAACCTCTACTGAAGCAGAAGAACTGGATGTGATGCAAGACGAACCTCACGATTGTCCTCAAAAACCTTTTGGTGGTGAAGAAGATTACATTTGGAACAATGATGGTTCGAAAGTAATTTATGTTACTAAAAAAGAATACGGAACAGCTTATGCCATTAGTACCAATACCGATTTATATGCTTACGACCTTGCAACTAAAACCACCACTAATTTAACTAGCGATAATAAAGGATACGATGTACAACCTGCTTTTTCTAAAGAGGGTATTTTAGCTTGGTTACAAATGGAGGAAGCCGGTTATGAGGCCGATAAAAACGACATCATTATTTTAAAAGATGGACTTAAAACCAACCTGACCAAAAATTGGGATGGTACGGTGGATAGTTATAAATGGAGCCAAACGGGTAAAGAAATTTATTTTAATGCACCGGTTGGAGGAACCATTCAACTTTTTATGGTTACCCTTCCTTTAAAAGGCTTACCTGTAATAAAACAAATTACACAAGGTCAATTTGATGTAACCGGTATTGTGGGACAATCGGGTAATACATTGGTAGTAACACGTACCGACATGAACCATGCTACTGAAATTTATACGGTAGATTTGAAAACCGGAAAAATGAGTCAATTAACTCATGCCAACGATGCTGCTTATGCAAAAATTAAACTGAGCAAAGTGGTAAAAAGAATGGTTCCTACTACCGACGGAAAAGAAATGCTTACCTGGGTAATTTACCCTCCCGACTTTGATTCGACAAAAAAATACCCTGCAATATTATATTGCCAAGGTGGACCACAATCCGCCCTTACACAATTTTACTCTTCTCGATGGAATTTTCAGTTAATGGCTGCTAATGGTTATATTGTGGTAGCTCCTAACCGAAGAGGAATGCCCGGGCATGGTGTAGTGTGGAACGAGCAAATTAGTGGCGACTGGGGTGGGCAAAACATCAACGATTATCTTTCGGCTATTGATGAGTTGTGTAAAGAACCGTATGTTGACAAAGATTTATTGGGTTGTGTTGGAGCAAGTTATGGCGGTTATTCTGCATATTTTTTAGCCGGTGTTCACAACAACAGGTTTAAATCGTTTATTGCACACGATGGGGTGTTTAATACCAGAAGTATGTACGGCTCTACCGAAGAACTGTTTTTTGTGAACAAAGATTTTGGAGGTTCTTATTGGAAAAACCCTGATTCAAAAATTTATCATGAGTTTAATCCGATAACTTACGTGGATAAATGGAACACTCCAATATTAATGATACAGGGTGGAAAAGATTACCGAATTACTACCAGCCAAGCATTAGAAGCTTTTCAGGCGGCTCAGTTAAAAGGTATTAAAAGTAAATTGTTGTATTTTCCTGAAGAAAATCATTGGGTATTGGATAGCCAAAATGGATTGGTGTTAAACAAAACGTTACCAATTGATAAAAAAATATATAGAAAGATGGGCTTTTCGAAAGGACAGCCTCTTTTTTTTGACTATTTACTGAAATAAATCTCACATTAGAATCAAAAGGCTTCTTTAAATGTTATATGAGCATAAAAAGCCCATTAGATAAATTGGAATATAAATAAATAATACATAGATTTACTCTATTGATTTTTAAGTTTATTTACACCAAAACAAACACCAAATAACCAAACGGAAAAAATACACACAACCGGTGAAGAATGTTACTAAATACATAAGTTATTGTAAAATAGTTGATTATGATAATTTTATACCTTCAGTATAGAGTAGAAATATACCCAATTGCGTAAGCAGAGATGTTATAAGCCATTTTAATGACAACACAAAAACGCATATCGATACTAATTTTTTTATTTGTGACAAGTTATTGTTTCGCAACAACCATTTCGGACACGACAATAATAAAATCTCATTTGACAGCTATTACGAAAACAGGAAAATTTCGTACTTACAAAAATATTGACCAACTTAACAAGACCGCGGACTATATTAAAACCATTTTTAATCAATATTCAGACAGCGTTTTCATACAAGAGTATTCTGTAAATGGACAAGTTTATAAAAATGTAATTTGTTCATTTGGTACTGAAAATAAAAAGAGAATTATTGTGGGTGCACACTATGACGTTTGTGACAATCAGGAAGGTGCTGATGATAATGCAAGCGGTGTCGTTGGACTTCTTGAACTTTCCCGACTTTTAAAAGGGCAAAAATTAAATCAACGAATTGACCTTGTAGCTTACTCTTTAGAAGAGCCACCATATTTTAGGACAGAATATATGGGTAGTTATATTCATGCCAAATCTCTTGTTGACAACAAGTCAGAAGTTTATGGAATGATTTCACTTGAAATGATTGCTTATTTTAAGGACAAGAAGAAATCACAATCATATCCAATCGGACTGCTTTCGCTTTTCTACGGCAATAAAGGCAACTATATAACTCTTGTAAAAAAGTTTGGTGCAGGACAATTTGTAAGAAAATTTTGTGAAAAATATAAATCAACAAAAGTCATTAGGACAAAAAAATTTACTGGCCCTCCAGCTATACCAGGTATTGACTTTTCCGACCATTTGAATTATTGGAAATTTGATTTTAGTGCTTTAATGCTTACCGACACAGCATTTTTTAGAAACAAAAATTATCACGAGCCGACTGACACAATGGAAACACTTGATATTAAAAGAATGGCAAAAGTAATTGACGGAGTATTTAGAACATTGACTATGCTATAACGGCTGAAAGAAAAATGGAATGGGAAAAGCCATTGGTTAATAAAAGATACTTACTTGAAAAATATCCGGGAAAAGGTGGCTGGACTTATACTGCTATTCCTGAGGTTTTACAAGATAAACATTCACCATTTGGTTGGGTAAAAGTGAAAGGACGCATTGACAACTTTGAGATTAAAAATTACAAGTTAATGCCAATGGGTAACGGCAAACTTTTTTTACCTGTTAAAGCTGACATCAGAAAAAAAATAGGGAAGAAAGAAGGAGATTGGGTTCATGTAGTTTTATATGCCGACAACGCACCGATAGAAATACCAGAAGAGTTTTTAGATTGTTTAAAGGAAGACCCAATTGCGTATAAAACATTTTTGACTTATACGGACGGACAGCAAAAGGAATTTATTGATTGGATTTATTCAGCCAAAACGGACGATACAAAAGTGGAAAGAATTGCAGAAACACTTAACAAACTTGTAAAACGAGAAAAACTACGGGGCAATAAATGATAAATAATGCACTTTATGTCAAAATTAAGTATAGGACTCAATATTATGCATAAAATAGTGCTTTTTATTGCTTTTTTTACCAATCCTGCAATGGTGCAATTGCTAAGTTTGAGTATATAATGTCAGTGAACTAATATTTTGTTGTAATTAAGACCTTTTCTTTACTTATTTTTGGTGTTCGTTATTTATACTAAGCCATGTTAGAGGAGCATTTTAAACGTTTTCGGGAAAATATTATTGGAATTAACCAAACGTTTGTTTCTCCTTATGGAGAACAACAAATTGTTTATACCGATTGGACTGCCAGTGGAAGGATGTACCAACCAATTGAAGATACGCTCTTAAATAAGTTCTATCCTTTTGTGGCAAATACGCATACTGAAACTACTCAAACGGGATCGAGCATGACCATTGCTTATCATGCAGCACAAAAAATTATTAAAGACCATGTAAACGCATCGAGCAATGAAGTAATTGTTACCTGCGATGCCGGAATGACTGGGGCAATTAATAAATTTCAACGTATTTTGGGTTTTCGTATTCACGAAAAATATAAAAGTAAAATAACCATTCCGGAAAATGAACGTCCCATTGTTTTTGTAACTCACATGGAACATCACTCTAACCAAACATCATGGTTGGAAACCATTGCTGAAGTGGTGGTGATTAATCCCTCCATTGAAGGTTTTGTTGATGTTAATCATTTAAAACAGTTGTTGGAGAAATATAAAAACAGAATCACTAAAATTGCTGCCATAACTTCCTGTTCGAATGTAACAGGAATTTTTGCTCCTTACCATCAAATTGCTGCCATAATGCACCAAAATAACGGACTGTGTTTTGTCGATTTTGCTTGTTCGGCACCCTACATCAATATTGATATGAATCACGAAAATACTGAAGCAAAACTGGATGCCATTTATTTTTCTCCTCATAAATTTTTAGGTGGACCAGGCACTTCTGGTGTTTTAATTTTCGATAGTAAACTATATACCAATAAAATACCAGATCACCCAGGAGGTGGAACTGTAGATTGGACAAACCCATGGGGAGAACATGCTTATGTAGCGAATATTGAAGCCCGAGAGGATGGAGGAACCCCCGGATTTTTACAGGTGATTAGAACAGCTTTGTGTATTGAACTTAAAAACAACATGGGGGTTGAAAATATGTTGAAACGCGAGCACGAATTGCTTGATATGGTTTGGAAAAATTTAGAATCGATATCAAACCTTCACCTGTTAGCCCATCCAATTAAAAACAGGTTAAGTATTATTTCGTTTTATATTGATGATTTACATTATAATTTAGCTGTAAAATTGTTAAACGATAGGTTTGGAATACAAACCAGAGGAGGTTGTTCTTGTGCCGGAACTTATGGTCATTATTTGTTGAATGTTGGAAAAGATTTTTCACATTCCATCACTTCAGAAATATCGTGTGGTATTTTAAACCACAAACCAGGCTGGGTTAGAATATCATTACATCCAACAACAAGCAACAGTGAACTAAAATATGTTTTAGATGCCATTAAACAGTTGTGTAAAAATCATTTAAACTGGGCTAAAGATTATAGATATAATCCTGCCTCAAACGAATACACTCACTTCAATGAAGATAAGGAATCACTTTATAATGAAGTAAAAGGGTGGTTTAACTATTAACTTTTGTTACTCTTGGTAAAGCAAAAGTATTCTATTACTAGTTGGAGTAGTTATACGCTTTTTTTTGAAGCCATTTTTTCTATTATTGTAATAATTGCCAATCCAATAATTGCAAAAAGAATGACCATTAATAATTGGTTATCCCCATCATAATTTTGAGGTAATACATTTTCTTCAATAAATGGAACTTCTTTGCCATGAGAGTTTATTCGGGTTTCAAGTATTTTTTTCCAAGGCCATATTTTATTTAATGAACCCACCAAAAAACCTGTTAGTAATGCAATGGTTAAATCGTGGTATTTTTTAAACATCCAATTTAAAAATTTAGAAAACGACAATAAACCGGTTATACAGCCTAACCCGAAAGTAATGATTATAGTAATTTTTACATCTTTTATTGCCGATAAAACAAATTCGTAAGATCCCAACAACAACAAGATGAAACTTCCGGAAATACCTGGTAAAATCATGGCACAAATAGCTAAAGCACCCGATAAAAAAATAAACCACAAAGCCCCCGGAGAAGTCATAGGTGGCAAAACAGTAATGTAAAAAGCGATTATACTACCAATAATTAATGCTATAATTTTTGGAATATCCCATTGTTTTATTTTTTTACCTACTAAATAAATACTTGACAGGATTAATCCAAAAAAGAAACTCCAAAGCAAAACGGTATGGAATTCCATTAAATAAGTGATGAGTTTTGCTAAAGAAATAATACTAATGGCTATTCCTGATAATAGAACGGCTAAAAAACTACCATTAATGTAGTTCCAAGCAGCTTTTAGCCCTTCGTTTTTTAATACTTTTACCGCTGTAAAATTTACTTTACTAATGGTTTCCAACAGTTCTTCATAAATACCGGAAATAAAAGCAATGGTTCCTCCGGAAACACCAGGAATTACATCAGCAGCACCCATAGCTATACCCTTTGCTCCAAGTATAAAATAATATTTAAGGTTTCTTTGCATAAATTAATTTTAAACTTCAAAAGTTTCATAGTAGGCAGTTATTCCGCCTTCTAATGAGTAAAGTTGTTGGTTGTTAATTTTTCGTTTCAAAACAATAATTAAAGCTTGCGATTTTAGTCCTTCGTTACAACAAAACACAATTGGTTTCGAAAGGTTTAATTTTTTTAGATTTTTTAATACGTCGTCCATCGGAATATTAGTTCCTCCAATGTTAAATTCGTCGAACTCATATTTTTCACGAACATCAATCAATTGAAAATCTTCGTTATTTTCAATTTTATTTTTCAGTTCCTGAGCCGAAATCCTCATTCTATAGGGTTATTTAAATTCAGAAATAATTTCTTGAGGTAGGCTATCAAAAAAGGTGTCTCCTCTTAAACCTAATCGTAAACATTCTAATGGAATAACCTCATTTGGAGCAATGTTGCCTAAATTAACACTTGCCCCAAATTGCTTAATAAACCATACTTGTTGTGATTTTATTGGAGATTCCCAAAGTATATTTTCAAGTTTAACATTATTAATAATTTTATTGACTAATGATACATGGGCAGTCCCGTTTGGTCGATAAATACCAACGTTTCCACTTTCTCTGGCTTCTGCTATCACTTTCCATGAACCGGCTTCCAATTCGTTTTGCATCATTTTAATCCATTTCGAAGGGCTGATGAGAATACCTGCTTCTTTAGAACCCACTTCCGACAAAACGGTATAATCTTTAGCTAATGTAGAAATGTACTCACATTTTTTATCATGGGGTAGGGCAATAGAGCCGTCGGAAACTTCGCAAGTATTTAATTGAAGTTTGTCTAATAATTTTCTGTAATCATCAAACATACCTCTAACAATAAAAGCTTCAAAAAGAGTACCTCCTAAATAAACCTTCAAATCGGCATCTTTATAGGTGGCAATTTTCTTTTCAATATCTTTAGTAACATACGATGTTCCAAAACCAAGTTTAACCAAATCGGTTAAGTGAGCCGATGAATGAACAAAATTTTCAGCTTCTCTCCAGCTTAAACCTTTATCCATCATCATTGTTAAACCTGTTTCACGAGGTTGTGTATCCCTTTTCGGAATAAATGGCAATTCAAAATTCATTTTATATTTTAAAATTTTCTATGGTTTGTAAAATGGTTGGAAACGAAATAGCTTCGGGAAAATAATCTATAAAATCAGTTACTAATTCTGGTCGATTAGATAATGCTACCGTTAAGTTAATGTTTGCATCTAGTGTTTTTCCATCTTTTAATAAAAGTGCAGCAAGCCTGATAATTAATTGATTGTTCTCAGGTTGTTTTCCCAAACTTTTATTCAGATAGTTTATGGCTGGTTTAATACCTTCCTTATTCAGATAAGCTTCAGAAATATCCAGATAAATTTCTTGATTAGTTTCATCAAACTCTACTACTTTATTAAAAGCATTAATAGCTTCTTCGTATTTGGCTAAATTGGCAAGAATATCGCCATAAATGTACCAAAACTCGGAGTTATCCGCTTCCAAGTCAATGGCTTTTTGTATGTAAAATGCAGCAATGTGGTTCTTTTTTTGATATTCGCTTACTACTGCAATTCCTGCATAAGCATCTGCGTAATAAGGATCTAAATTAATGGCTTTGTAATAATAATATTCGGCATTGGTATAGTCTTCCAGTTTTTCATAACATTCGCCAATGTAATAAAAAGCAGTAGCGTCAGGGTCTTCAAAATTATTCGATTCTTTAAAAACTTCAATAGCTTCTTCGTATCGTTCTAACATAGCTAAAGAGTTGGCTTTGTTAAAGTATGCCGACGAAAAATCGTCTTTAATAGCTATTGCATAATCGTAAGCATCAATTGCTTTTTCGAAAAGTTCGGCTTTGTTGTAAGCAATACCTAAACTGAACCATGCTAAATAACTATAAGGATGTTCATCAATAAAACTGTTGAAAAACTGAATAGAACTATCGGTATCGTTTTTTAAATTAAAGCAAAACGAAATTTCATAAATAAGTGTTTCATTTTCAGGATTTTCTAGTAGTAAATTTTTAAGAATGGTTAATGCTTTATCGTATTGAGAAAGATTTTCATACTCGAAAGCAATACTAAAATAGATGTTTGATTTTTCGTTTTTATCGTCAATTAATTTAACTGCCTTGTAATAATTTTCTATGGCTTTTTGATGTTGCCTGATTTGACTATAAATGTTCGCCTTGGTTAAAAATAATTCATGATTAAATGGCTCCATGTTTTCAAGAGCATTCAATATGTCTAACCCTTTATTGGGTTGGTGATTTTCAATTAAATATTGGGCTTGTTTTATTTTTATTTCGGTGGAGTTGGGATGTTGATACAAAGCAAAGTCAATGGCTTTCTTTGCTTTTTCCAACTCGCTTTTTTCCAAGTAATAATCTACTAAATCTTCGAATTCTTCAACATCAAAAAAATAATTTTCATTCATCTCGAGCATCTGCTCAAATCGGTTCGACAATTCTAAATCATCACTACCTTCGTTGTATGGGTCAAAATCCTCGTCCATATATTTTTGTCTGATATGTAAAATTAACCCTTTCCTTAATCTAATTGCCTTTTTGAGTTTTTATTTTCAACAATTAGTTAACAAATTTCAGATTTACGATTTTGGATTTTAGATTTTTTTGCTAACTGCCAACTGAAGACTGATAACGGTTAAATCTTATGCTTCTCATCTTTTCGGATGTTTTCAATAGTCCACTCAATTTTTTTTTCGAAAGCATTGATGCGTTTTTCGCAATCGTGTTTACTACAAACTCTACAAGATATGGGTTGACAATCGTCGCTGTGAATAAAAAACTCAACGCTTTTCCCAAATTTTTGCTGAACAATTTTTTCTATGGTATCAATTTCGTGGTGAGCTTCTCTTACTGTAAAATACCAAGGAAGTGTAATGTGGCAGTCAATGTGGAGAATACTGCCATATTTAATAATTCGTAAATTGTGTAAATCTATCCAGTTTTTACTACGGTTTTTATATACCCATTCTACCAATTGTTTCAATAAATCTTCGTCAGCTTCATCCATTATGCCGGAAATGGATTTTCGAATAATTTTAAATCCAGTAAAAATTATTACTACTCCAAATATAACAGCAACAGCACTATCTATCCATAAAAGATTTGTAAATAAAATGACAATCAAACCAATAATTACACCTCCAGTAGTTAACGTATCAGAAATTAAATGTTGTCCAGAAGCAATTAGGGCCAACGAATTGTTTTTCTTACCTTTTTTAACAGCAATTAAACCGATAACTAAATTTACAATTGCCGCAATAACAATTAATAAAATCCCTAAATCTAATTCTTTTATTAGCTGAGGATTTATCAAGTGATTAATAGCTTCGAAAATTATCCAAACTCCTGCAAAAGCTATCATAACACCTTCTAAAGCTGCAGAAAGAAATTCAACTTTACCATGCCCGTAAGGATGATTTTTATCTTTTGGTAAAGAAGATAAATACAAACTGTATAAGCCAATAAAGGCACTAATAACGTTTACAATTCCTTCAAGTGCATCAGTTAAAATGGCAACTGAATTGGTTAAGTACCAAGCTACTAATTTTACTGCAAACAGTAATACTCCAACTATTGCAATTACTTTTTGGAAATTGTAATTTTCTTTTTGAATATTCAACGATTTTGGATTTACGATTTACGATTTTTCCACCCCATCCCTCCCAAAGGGAGGGTGCTTCCCCTTCGTCAGCTGACTGAGGTAGGGGAGGATTTCTTACTTGAGGTATTTTTCTTTAATTATATTTAAATGGTGTAACTCATGGCCTGAGATAACAAATCCAATAGCATGTACGGTTAATTTGTTTCCGTTAGCTACACCACCTTGTTCCAGCATTTCAGGTGTAAAATTTTTAAATAGTGCTAGGGTAGATTTTCTAATGGTTTTGTATTCTTTTAAAATATCTTTTAAAGCTCGTTGGTTTGCATTTGAATTCAGCACAAAAACATCATGATCGAATCCAGGTAATTCGGTTTTATCTTTTCTGGCAAAACGCAAGGCTCTTTCGCAAAAAATTCGCTCGGTGTCCATTACATGAACCAGTAATTCTTTTATGGTCCATTTTTTCTTATCGTAAGCATAATTACCTTGTTCTTCACTCAAATAACCAATCAAATGCTTCATTTCCTTGTATGAAGATTTTAAGGATTTTATTACATCTTCTTCGGTAACTAAATTGATGTAGTTATTAAAATATTCAGCAAAATCATGAGTTGCAATAGCATTAATTTTACTTTCTTTTTTGGTAGGTTTTAACTCAGCACTTTTTTTGACTGGAGTTGTTTTTTTATTGGTCTTTTGCATGCTAACTTATTTTTATGGTGAATTCAAAATTTTGCTCTGGCTTTCATTTTTGTTTTTTGAAAGTTTACATTGGTGTTTTTAGGGTATTTTACCGAAAACGACAAAATAATTTTTTTAACTTCTCCCGGTTGTAAATCGTATTTCCAAGTCAATTTTCCGGTTTTAGAATCAAACTCAGCTTTACTTGTTTCTATCGACTCAACAATAATATCGCCTTGAGTTGAAATTGGAAGCTGATCATTTACTTCAATAAAAATAGGTGTTTTACGATTATTTTTAATGTTCATTTCGTAACCAAAAGTTTCTTTTGTTGTACTACCCAAAAATTTTTTAGTATTATATTCTTTTATTTTGCTTCGTGTAACTAACACTTTGTTATCACGACCCAAAGATAAATCTAGTGTGTCATCTACGCTTCTGGTACTAATGTAAGATTGACCAACATACGTGCCGCTATAATATACATTTGCCGGACCCTCAACTAAATCAAGGTCTTCCCATCCTGTAATACGTGCCAGTAAAAAGGCATCTCTATCAAGTTTTGGAACACTAAAATGCTGATAGGTAGCAGGAAGTTTGTATTCTGTTACATCAACTATATAAGGTTTAGAATCGGAAGGAATGGAATAATTGATTTTAATATCAAATTCAGCACTTAATTCTGAAACTTGAATTTCTTCAAATTCAATAGGCTTTGCAATTGCTTTTTGTTCAGCTTTTTGAAGAATATTATTCTCAAATAAAGCATTTTGCATATAACCTTCACCTGATTTTGAAGAAGGAGCATTATTGTCCCATCCCATATTTGATGATTTATAATAATTTTGATTGGCAACACTATAATCTAAACTCCATTTATCTAAAACTGGTTTAGAGGCACTTTGAGAGGGATCGGCAGTAGACAGTTTAATTTTAATATCGTTCCAGTCGATACCTGTATTGTTAAAAACTTTTGCCCGGTATTTTAACTCAATAGGTTGATTAATATCCAAAGCAAGTAGATCATAACTTGGAGCCCATCCTGCATCCGAAACAATATATTTTAAGTCTATTGTTGAATTTGTTTTAGTTTTTGAACTCAATAAAATGGAAATTTCTGCCGAAGGCTGAGTATTTTTCGCATTTAATTCCATAAGTTGTCCATTTAACTTAATCAAAATTTCATTCAATACATTAGATTGTTTATCTATACTTGAAATAGCAGTATTAATCTCTTTTATTCTACTTCTAAACAAATCAGCTGCTAATTTTAACTCGGCAACAGCTACTCCTTTATCGTTACCGCCAATAGATTCGTTTTTTAACAACATATTTTTTTCCGAAGTGTATGCATCTCTATCATTACTCAATTGTATCACGTTATCAGTTACTAAGGTTACCGAATCCTTTAATTCCTTCACTTTTGCACTTTCTTTTTGGTTTGCCATATAGTTAACAGCATCAGATATTGCTAAAATAGAAACCTCCCCTGTGGTATTTACCTGAATACTTTTCGAATTGAGTTTGGTAGATAATCCTGTAAAAACAATTTTATTTAATCCGGGATTTAAGTTTACCTGTTTAACGTGAGATACTTCCGCTCCATATAAATAAACAATAGCAGAATGAATTGGAACATTGATTTCTACAACGTTTTCGTTTGTTTGTGCAAATACATTGGAAATGCTTAATGTAAAAATTGAAATTAAGATGGAAATTTTCATAAGGTATAATTTTAAAATTAGTTATACCAAAAGTAGTTTTAAAAAATATTATAAGTTAAAGGTTTCCTCATATTTATAAAAAAACATTAATCTTGTGGTGGATTTGAAAAAAAAAAGGAATGACTAAAATTAAATTTGGAACTGACGGGTGGAGAGCAATAATTGCTAAAGAATATACCGTTGATAATGTGGCAAGAGTTGCTATTGGAACAGCTACTTGGTTAAAACATAATTTTAAAAAACCATCGGTAGTTATTGGTCACGATTGCAGATTTGCCGGTGAACTTTTTGCAGAAACTACAGCTAAAGTTCTTGCTAATGCTGGTGTTAAAGTTTATTTAGCAAAAGATTTTGTTTCTACACCAATGGTAAGTTTAGGAACTTTAAAACAAAAAGCTTCGTTGGGTGTTGTTATTACGGCATCTCATAATCCACCTTCATACAATGGTTTTAAACTAAAAGGCAGCTTTGGAGGACCACTGTTGCCAAAAGAAATTCAAGAAGTTGAAGATTTAATTCCGGAAACAAATACCCTTAATTTAGAAATTTTAGACATCAACAAATTGGCTGAAAAAGGGTTGATTGAATACATTGATTTAGAAACCATGTATGTAAATCATGTAGAAGCAAATTTTGATATGGATTCGATTAGAAAATCGAAACTCAATTTTGCATTTGATGCCATGTATGGTGCCGGTCAAAATGTAATGCGTAGGTTGTTGCCCGATATTGATTTTTTACATTGCGATTACAATCCTGGTTTTGATGGTATTGCACCAGAACCTATTCATAGAAATTTATTGGAGTTTTCAGAAATGATTAAACTTTCGGGTGGTGAAATTAATTGCGGGTTAGCTGTTGATGGTGATGCGGATAGAATAGGCTTGTACAATAGTTCAGGCGAATTTGTTGATTCTCACCACATTATTTTATTACTGATTAAGTATTTGGTAGAAGAAAAGAAAATGACGGGAAAAGTAGTTAATGCATTTTCGGTAACTCCAAAAGTTAAAAAAATGTGCGACTATTATGGTTTAGATTATCAAGTAGTTCAAATAGGTTTTAAAAATATTGCAGGAATAATAATAAAAGATGATGTGTTGTTAGGTGGCGAAGAATCGGGTGGTATTGCAGTTAAAGGTCACATTCCTGAGCGTGACGGAATTTGGATGGGAATGATTATTTGGGAATACATGGTTAAATCAGGTAAAACATTGGAAGAACTTATTGATGATGTTTATAAAATTGTTGGTGCATTCAAATTTGAGCGTATCGACTTGCATTTAAAAGAAGAGGATAAACAACGTATCATGAAAAATTGTGCGTCAAAATCATACAAAAAATTTGGAGATTTAGAAGTTCGTAAAGTGGAAGATATTGACGGCTATAAGTTTTTCTTTGACAACGACGAATGGGTAATGATTCGCCCATCAGGTACAGAACCTGTTTTAAGAACTTATGCCGAGGCTGCTACTACCGAAGGAGCATTTAAAATATTAGAAAAAACGCACAACGAGTTTAAAAAATAAATTTAGCTTTAACTAATTCAAAAAAATAGCGAACCACTTTGGTTCGCTATTTTTTTGAATATTTATCTTCCTTTAGGTGCAGGTGCAGAAGGAGAGGTAGGTGGTGTTGGTGGAGTTGGAGGCGTTGGAGCTTTCATTTTTCGTAATAAATCACGTTTAAACGACTCTTCAGCTTTGTATAAGGCACCAATTTTTTTCATTGGTAAAACAGTTTTGAATTTTGCCAAATATTCTTTCTCTAAGTTCAACTCATCTTGTTTTAATTGTAAGTGTTCGTTTAACATTTTTTCTATATCAGCATCCGACAACTCTATTTCTTTTTCCATGTCTTTTTTGTCGTCTCTAAACTCTTTACGCT
Source organism: Bacteroidota bacterium (assembly GCA_016183805.1). GTDB lineage: Bacteria > Bacteroidota > Bacteroidia > Flavobacteriales_E > Vicingaceae > Vicingus. Next base: position 31,547 of record JACPDX010000009.1, on the reverse strand, counting down.
CTAATTTCTTTTTACTCTCAAATTCGTTGTAAATGGGCCAAAATTGTTGAGCTTCTTCTGGTGTTAACTCAAGTTTTTCTGTTAAATAAGCAATTTTCATGACTTTAAACTTTTTTGGGTCTGGTTTGTGTGCTCCCTCCGGTCGGTTTGGCTTGTCTGGTTTTTGATGTTGTGCAGAAATGGTTGTTACACTTAATGCTCCGATTAAAAGTAACGCTATTACATTTTTAGTTTTCATATGTTTATTTTTTAATTATTATATGGAATTCGCATTATGCTTATTTCATAATTCTTCTAATATTAAGTTTATACTAATGTTATCATTTATTAAATAATCGATTATTTCTTCGTTTTCCGACTCAGTTTGATTTGGTGTGGCAGTTTCAGCATACACTTCGTAAATCATCTCCTCATCAAATTGTATCAACTCTTGATCGATAATTACTTCACTAATTTCTTGTGCAGTTAATTCGGTAGTAGTGTTGTTTTGATAGATGTAATAAGAAGCAAATAATGTAATGACTAACATGGTTGGTGCTAAAATTTTGTAATACCAATTGGTTGAAAAAACAGTATTCGGTTTTATTTGGTTTCTTTTAGCCTGTATATGTTGAGGCAATTCCTCAAAATAATTTGCCGGAACCAAAAACTGATTTTCTTTTTTTAGTTGCTCTATGTTGTTTCCGTTTTGCATCTGTAATTAAGACTATAGTTTTTGTAAAAGGTTTAATCTTGGGTTAAAAAAGTTTCAATTTTTTTTACGGCAAGGTGATACGATGATTTTAATGCACCAACCGAAGTAGATAAAATCTCCGACATTTCTTCGTATTTCAACTCGTCGTAATATTTCATGTTAAACACCAATCGTTGTTTTTCGGGCAAAGTTAAAATGGCTTTTTGCAGTTTTAACTGTATTTCGTCGCCGTTGTAAAATTCGTCTGATTCAAGTTGATTACTCAATTCTTGTTCTACATCGTGTAAGGGAATAAAAAACACACGACGCTTTTTGTTTAAAAAGGTAATACATTCGTTGGTGGCAATCCTATAAAGCCAAGTGTATAGTTTCGATTCTTCTTTAAAATTGGGTAAACCGTTCCAAGCTTTTATAAATGTATTTTGAACCACATCGTCTGTATCATCATGGTTAATAACCATTCGGCGAACATGCCAGTAAATGCGTTTTTGATATTGCTTTACAATCAAATCAAAGGTGTAATTTCTAGAGTTTTCGTCCCTAAATAATTTCAGTAAATCGTTTTGATTTTGGTCGTCCATAAATAAAGCTTACTTGCAACTTATGTGAGACTGCACTTATGTTAAAAGGTTTAATCTAAAGACAATTTATTTGGATGTTACCGAGAGTTAAGAAACCAACTCAAAGCCCAATAACTCTACATCGCTAGATAAAAAACTTTCTTTTATAGGTTCTTCCCTGCATAAATCAGTGCTTAAGTATTTTTTATTGCTATCCGAAAAAATAGTCACCACATGGGCTGTTGGGTGCAATTTTTCTTGTGCAATTAAAGCACCTATAAAATTTGCTCCGGATGAAATACCAACACCTAAACCAAGTGTTTGAGCTAATTTTTGAGACATAATAATAGCATCACCATCATCTACATGTAATATTTCATCTAATTCATTTAATTTAACAATAGAAGGAATAAATTCATCAGAAATACCCTGAATCCGATGTTTACCAACTTTGTAGCCTGTAGATAATGTTGGAGAATTAGCAGGTTCTAATGGGTGGATTTTTACGTTTGGATATTTTGTTCTTAAATAATTTCCAGTTCCCATTACGGTTCCACCAGTTCCAACTCCAGCAACAAAAGCATCTATATTGAGGTTTAATTGTTGCATTTGGCTTTCAATTTCGGGTCCGGTAGTGGTATAATGTGCCTCAACGTTAAAGCAATTTTCAAACTGGCAAGGTAAAAAAACATTTTTATTGGTAGCTTGGTGCTGTCTGGTCATTTCAATACTTCCTAAAAAACCACCTTCTTCGGGAGTAACCAATCGTATTTTAGCTCCAAAACTTTTAATCAATTGAATTCGTTCCATGCTCATCCAGTTGGGCATGTAAATCGTTACGGGGTGATTAAATGCTGCTCCAACAGCCGAAAATGAAATACCTGTATTTCCACTGGTGGCTTCAACAATTTCATCGCCGGGTTTTAATAACCCTTCTTCATAAGATTTTTTGATAACATGTAAGGCAACACGATCTTTAATACTGCCTGTCATGTTAAAGTTTTCTAATTTAGCATAGATAAACCTTTCTTCGTTTTTGTATAAGAACTTAATTTTGGCTAAAGGTGTTTTACCAATGATGCTTGTTAAATCGGGTGTTTTTCGAATTTTCATTTGTAGGTCTAACATGTTGGATTCAAAATATATCACTTTCTTTTCATCACTTTTTCTACAGCTTTTACAATGCTTTCGGCATTTAAGCCGTATTTTTCCATCAATTGAGCCGGGATTCCGCTTTCACCAAAACTATCGTTTACGGCAACATATTCAATTGGCATAGGGTTGTTTCTGCTCACCAATTGAGCAATACTATCGCCCAAGCCACCGTTCATCATATGTTCTTCGGCAGTAACTATACATTTGGTTTTGTTGGCTGATTTTAATACCGCTTCTTCATCCAATGGTTTTATGGTGTGGATGTTGATAATTTCGGCACTTATTCCTTTTGCTTCTAATAACTCTCCAGCTTGAATGGCTTCCCAAACCAGATGTCCTGTAGCAAATATGGTTACATCTGTTCCTTCGTTCAACAAAATTGCTTTTCCAATTTCGAACGGTTCGTTCATAAATACAGGAACAGCAGGTCGTCCGAAACGCAAGTAAACCGGACCTTTATGTTTAGCAATAGCTTTTGTTGCAGCTTTGGTTTGGTTGTAATCACAAGGGTTGATAACGGTCATGCCCGGTAACATTTTCATTAAACCAATGTCTTCTAAAATCTGGTGGGTTGCACCATCTTCACCCAACGTTAAACCGGCGTGTGAAGCACAAATTTTTACGTTTTTACCCGAATAAGCCACCGCCTGACGAATTTGATCGTAAACCCTACCCGTAGAAAAATTGGCAAAAGTTCCGGTAAATGGAATTTTACCACCAATGGTCATGCCGGCTGCAATACCAATCATGTTGGCTTCGGCAATACCCACTTGAAAAAATCGGTCAGGATTTTCTTTCTCAAACTGATTCATTTTTAACGAACCTGTTAAGTCGGCACAAAGAGCCACTACATTTGGGTTTTCTCTTCCTAATTCAGTTAATCCGTCGCCAAAACCTGAGCGGGTATCTTTTTTTTCGGTGTAAGGGTATTTTTTCATTTCTAAAATTTTATTTGAGCCGAAGCCCCTGAATTTATTTTAAATGTTTTTTCTTTTGTTTCAATTACATTTTTTGAGTTTACGCTTCGATAAACCAATCGGTAATTTCCGGGTTGAAGAATCACTGTTTCTCTTGTGCTGTTTGGAGATAGGTTATAAATCCATTTCAAGGTATTGTTTTCTTCAACAAAAAGACTTGCGACACCTTTTGCAGGTAAAAAAATGGTAGCTAAACCGGGGTCTTGTATAAAAACTTTAGTCGTATGGCTTTGTGCAATGTTCACTTTTTTTACATGGATTCTTGGGAGTGTAAGAATTTCTAAATCGTAATCACCGACAATATATTTGGTGGTTTCTTCAAAATTTTGAACATGAAACGTGTTTAAATCGCCATGTTTACGAACTAAACATTTTAAATCCTGGTATTCGTTTAATCCACTCATTTCCATTTTTAACATGCCTTGTGGAGCATCAATACCAATAATGTTGTGTTTTCCTGCCGTAATTTCAATGTCTTTTTTTGTTACTTCAGGTAAGGTATGAACCACCAAATCGTAACGTAATGCAGGGTTAATTGGAACCGTATCAGGAACACCATAATTGTTGATGGTATGGATAAAATTGTATTGAATTGATTTGGAGAAACTGTCGTAAAAAGTCATGTTTACATCGGTTTCGGTAGGTTTTCCAAAAGCATCCATCAGGTTAACCTGAACGGTAGTGTTATTCATGACTTGTGAAATAACAATTTGCAGCACATTTTGAAACGATTCAGCATCTTTGGTTTCAAAAAAATTACCTACACATTTAAATGCATCGATGGTTTCTAAATCCAATCCCATACCAATAACAAACGGACGAAGAATTACACCGTTTTTTTGCAAAGCCAATGCCACAGCACAAGGGTCGCCCTGACATTCTTCAATACCATCGGTAATTAAAATAATAATGTTTTTACAGTTGGTACAAGGTGGGAAATCGTTTTTAGTTTGTTCTAGCGAGTATGCAATAGGCGTTGTTCCTGTTGGGCGAATTTCGGTCAGTTTCTTTTTTATTTTTGAGAAATTGTTCGTGGCAAAAGGTACTTCTAGTTTGGTGTCTTCACAACTTCTGTTTCCTGCCGCTACAGAGAATTGATGCCCGTAAACCCTTAAGGCAACTTCTAAATTTTCAACAGTTTTGAGGCTGTCCATTAATTGACTAAGTAATCGTGTTGCAACAACCATTTTTTGCTCTTGTCCCCACAAACCGTACATACTTTGAGAGGCATCTAAAACGAATAAAATTCGGGTTTTTTGAGGTGTTTGTGAAAAGGATGTTTTTGCAAATAGAATACTAAATGCGAGTACGATTAAATAGATATGTTTTTTTAAGTATCTCAAAGTATAAAGTTAACGTCATTACGAAGAAGCGTTAGCGAATGAAGTAATCTTATTTTTTTAGCAGATTGCTTCGTTCCTCGCAATGACGAAAAAAATCAATAATCACCAAGCGTTTCTTCCAATTGTCCTAAAGCATTGGCTAATTGTTCATCATTTGGAGCAACACCGTGCCATTTGTGCGAACCCATCATAAAATCAACACCATTACCCATTTCAGTTTTCATAATAATCATAATGGGTTTTTGTCTGCCTAAGTGTGTTTTTGCTTTGTTAACAGTTTCAATAATGTTTTGCATGTTGTTTCCGTTCATGTGCAATACATCCCACCCAAAAGCATGCCATTTGGCTGTAAGGTCACCTAAGTCCATTACTTCTTTAGTACTTCCGTCAATTTGTTGGCCGTTACAATCAATACATGAAATTAAATTATCTACTTTGTTGTGAGAGGCATACATGGCGGCTTCCCAAATCTGACCTTCTTGTAATTCTCCATCACCATGTAAAGAAAAAACAATGGATTTATCGTTGTTTAATTTTTTGGTTAAAGCAGCACCAATGGCGTTTGATAAGCCTTGCCCTAAAGAGCCACTTGCAATTCTGACACCCGGTAAGCCTTCGTGAGTGGTTGGATGGCCTTGTAAACGGGAATTTAATTTACGAAAAGTTGCTAATTCTTTTGTAGGAAAATAACCGGAACGGGCTAAAACACTATAAAATACCGGGGAAATGTGCCCGTTTGAAAGGAAGAAAACATCTTGGTTTTTGCCGTCCATATCAAAAGGTTGTGGCTGATGATGCATGATTTCGAAGTACAAAGCAACCAAATAATCGGTACAACCCAAAGAACCTCCGGGATGTCCAGAGTTAACGGCATGAACCATTCTAACGATGTCCCTTCTTACTTGTGAGGCAATTTTTTCTAATTCTAAAATAGATGGCATTTTTATTGTGTTTTATGGTTTAAAATCGGTGTCAAAAGTACTTCAATTTTAAAAGAATATACTAACCGTGTTGAAAACTTGTAATAAGTAGATTTAGAAGTTGGAAGACCGAAGACCGAAGTTAGCAGTTACTTTTTCTCCGACTTCGGTCTTCGGTCTTCCGACTATTTAAACTGTCAACTTCAAACTGTTGAAAACACAATAATTTAACCGTTTTATCGCTTTGTATTACCGTTAATTTTATTGCGTATTGAAATAAATTATGAAAATTAAAATTACCATATTAAGTTTATTGCTAGGATTTGTACTTTTTAGTGCTTTTCAAGCCTCTTATATAAAAAATAATACTCCCGCATTTTTAAACTCTACTACATGGGCTGATTCAGTTTTAAAAACATTAACGCTTGATGAAAAAATTGGACAATTGTTAATGGTTGCAGCATATTCCAATAAAGATGAAAAACACGTTAAAGAAATAGATTCGTTAATTACCAATTATAAAATTGGAGGTTTAATATTTATGCAGGGTGGACCAATTCGACATGCAGATTTATATAACAGGTATCAAGCCGAATCAAAAGTGCCTTTATTGATTTCTATAGATGGGGAGTGGGGTTTAGCCATGCGGTTGGATAGTGTGGTAAAATATCCTTGGCAAATGACTTTAGGCGCTATTCAAGACAACCACTTGATTTATAAAATGGGTGAAGATATTGGTAAACAGTGTCAACGCTTGGGAATTCAAGTGAATTTTGCTCCTGTGGTGGATGTAAATGTAAATCCAAAAAACCCTATTATCAATGCCCGCTCGTTTGGCGAAAACAAGTACAATGTCGCCAGTAAAGGAATTGCTTATATGCAAGGATTGCAAAGTGTAAATGTATTAGCAAATGCCAAACATTTTCCCGGACATGGTGATACTGATGCCGATTCACACAAAGCTTTGCCTGTAATAAATCACACCAAAGAACGGATAGATTCTATTGAATTGTATCCCTTTAAAGCCTTGGTTGCCGAAGGTTTATCGAGTATGATGGTGGCTCATTTATTTATTCCGGCTTATGATACTACTGCAAATACAGCCACAACACTTTCGAAAAACGTAGTTACCTATTTGTTAAGGGATTCATTAAAATTTGAGGGTCTGGTTTTTACTGATGCATTAAACATGAAAGGTGTAAGTTCTTTTAATAAACCCGGTTATGTAGATGTAAAAGCCTTGTTGGCTGGAAACGATGTGTTGTTGTTTTCCGAAAACGTTCCAACTGCTGTTGCGGAAATTAATAAAGCCATTGCCAATGGTGAAATTGATTCTGTTGAGATAGAAAAACGATGTTTAAAAATTTTAAAAGCTAAAGAATGGTCGGGAGTTTACAAAAACAAGCAAGTTGCATTAGAAAATTTAACAACCGACTTAAACAAAAAAGAATATGAGTTGCATAACAAAAAATTATTTGAAAGTGCTTTAACGGTTATTCAAAACAATTATGATTTTATTCCATTACAAGAGTTGGATAAAATTACCGTTGCTTCTATTGCTATTGGAGAAGAAGAGTATCAAGAGTTTCAAAACTCATTGAGTTTATATACCAATGTTCAGCCGTTTTATACCGCAGAACTGAATGCCACCAACAAAAAACAATTTATAGACACGGTAAATGCTTTTAATACGGTAATTGTTTCGTTGCACAATTCTGATAAAAACCCTTGGAAAAGATATAAAATAAGCTCAGAAACCAAAGAGTTGATGGTTGAATTGAGCAAAACCAAACGGGTAATTTTAGTCAACTTTATGAATCCATACAGTTTGATTGGTTTTAGTGGATTGGATAAAATAAACACTACTGTTTTAGCTTATCAAAACAATAAATACACGAATAGAGCTGCTGCAGAATTGGTGTTTGGGGGTATCGGAGCTAACGGAAAATTGCCGGTAACGATTTCTTCAAAATTTAAAGAAGGCACTGGTTTGAATATTTTACCGATTGGTCGTTTTGTTTATACCGAACCTGAAGAAGCCGGTATTTTTGAAAAAGATTTGTACCAAATTGACAGCATTGCTTTAAATGGAATTTCGGTCGGTGCTTACCCGGGTTGTCAGGTTTTTGTAGCGAAAGAGGGTAAAGTAATTTACAACAAATCGTTTGGTTACCATACTTACGACAGTTTAATCGCAGTTGATAAAAACACCATTTACGATTTAGCATCGGTAACTAAAATTACTTCAACATTGCTAGGTTTAATGCATTTGCAAGACCAAAACAAGTTTAGTTTAGACAGTAAATTGGGCGATTATCTTTCAGGGTTAATTCCGGATACTTCTGCCTATTACAATTTGAATTTGAGAGAAATTTTGGCTCATCAAGCAGGTTTACAAGCTTGGGTGCCGTTTTATGTAAAAACCATTTACAAAGGAGAACTCGACCATGTAATTTATTGCAACGATTCTTCTTATTATTATCCTTACCGTGTTGCCAACGATATTTATATCAGTAGGTTTTATCCCGATATTATTTACCAACGTATTTTAAAAGGACCTTTGAAGGAGAAAAAATATAATTATAGCGATTTGGGCTATTATTTTTTAATGAAAATTGTTGAGGCTCAAAGCCAACAAGCATTGGACAAATATGTCGGTGATATTTATGCTCAGTTGGGAATGACCACCACAGGTTATTTACCGCGAAACAAATTTAGTTTAGATAGAATTCCTCCAACAGAAAACGATAAAACATTTAGAAAACAAATTATACACGGTGATGTGCATGACCCCGGAGCAGCAATGTTGGGTGGGGTAGGTGGTCATGCAGGATTGTTTTCAAACGCCAACGATTTAGCAAAATTGGTGCAAATGTATATGAACAAAGGAACTTATGGCGGAATACATTATTTAAGTGATACGGTTTTAAACGAATACACAAAATGCCAATTTACGGGACAGGAAAATGAAAACAGAAGAGCTGCCGGTTTTGACAAACCTTTTTTACAAGGTTTCGGAGGACCAACGTGTGATGGTATTTCACAAAATAGTTTTGGGCATACAGGATTTACCGGGACTATGGTTTGGGCTGACCCTGACGAAAAAGTGGTATATGTGTTTTTATCGAACAGAACATACCCCGATACAGAAAATAAAAAACTGGCAAATTTGAATATTAGAACTGATATTCAACAAGTAATTTATGATGCGATTAATAAATCGATGAGTAAGAAAGTTAACTAACCAACCCTTCCATAATTTTTTATTGCTGCCGTGTCAAGAAATTGATTGATTTTTTTTACCACATCGCCACTAAAATTTGATAAGAAGTGAATATTGGTGTTTAGTTTCACAACAAATTTTTTTATTTCATTGTTGATTGGACTTAAAAAGTAAATGGGTTTGTTACTAAAATATTTTAAAACGTTGGCAACAACTTCGTCGGAATGTTTTTCGCTAAAATATAAATCAATAACTATTAAATCCGGATTTTCTGCTTGTAGCGTTTCAATTTTTAATTTTTTAAAGCTTACGTCAAAACTTTCGTAATACAGGTTAGTATTTATAAACTCGGCTAAATTACTATTGCCTGAATCGCTTAAAAAAAATATCTTTGGAGGAATGTTCATGGCATTTAGTTTTTTATGTTTCTGATATTAAAACGAAAAACTATGCCAAAAGGTGTATGAAAATTATGCTTATTTTTAAACCATTTAATTAACGGTATCAAAAACACATAAAATGAAACGTATCATCATTTGTTCGGACGGAACATGGAATAAACCCGAAGAGGATTTAACCAAAGATTACCCTACCAACGTGTTAAAATTTTCGAGAGCCATTAAACCAGTTGACGATAAAGGTATCGCTCAAACTGTTTTTTACGATTGGGGAATTGGTTCATACCACGATAAAGTAGGTGGTGGAGGTTTTGGTGCAGGATTAGATAAAAACATTATGGACGGTTATCGTTACATTGTACATAATTATGATGAAGGAGATGAAATATTTTTATTCGGATTTAGTCGTGGAGCATATACTGTGCGTTGTTTGGCAGGTTTAATCAACAATTGCAGTATTTTAAAAAAAGAACACGACAATCAAATTAATGAAGCTTACAAGCTATATAAAAATCCAGATGAAAAACCAGATGGAGTTAAATCTCAAGAATTTAGAACAGATTTTTCGGTAAGCCAAAAAACCCCCATTCATTTTGTTGGAGTTTGGGATACTGTAGGGGCATTGGGATTGCCAAAAAGTATTTTTGGATTTATAAAAGATAAACACTTGTTTTACGATAATAAAATAGGATCAATTATAAAAACTGCTCGTCATGCTCTTTCAATTGATGAATTACGTAAAGATTTTGAACCCACTATTTGGGAACAAGATTATCATAAACTTGTAGATTTAAAACAAGTTTGGTTTGCTGGTGTACATTCTGATGTAGGAGGTAGTTACCCACCGGATGAAAATGGGCATGTATTAAGTGATATTCCAATGATGTGGATGAAGAAAGAAGTTGAAAAACAAAATTTACAATTTCAGCCTCATATTGAAAAAACACAATTAAATCCATTAGCAAAACAAAATAAGGAAGACGGACTAATTTATAAAATGTTGGGATTGAAAAAAAGGAAAATTGTACCCGGTACATATCTTCATGTGAGTGTAAAAGAACGATATGATAATATGAAGTACAAACCTAAAAATTTAGAAGATTTTGTAAATCAATATGGCTGGAATAATATAGAGTATTAATAAAAAAAAGAGTCGCTATTGTTAGCGACTCTTTAAACCTAATTTGAATTTACTAAAACTAATCAATAACCAATCATTAAAATTTTAGTTCTCTACGGGTCCTGTTGCTCCTTCTTTAACCGGGCTAGTTTTTGGAGCAATAATATTACCTTTTATTCTTAATACTTTAGTAGCTTCTGTTGCATTTGAAGTAACTGTAACAGATTTGTTAATGGCACCTAAACGTTTAGTATCATATTTTACACTAATAACACCGGTATTACCAGGTAAAATTGGTTCTTTCGACCAAGTTGGAACAGTACATCCACAACTCCCAGTTGCATTTGAAATAATCAAAGGTTCTTTACCTGTGTTCTTAAATTTGAATTCTCTAATACCATCAGCTGCTTGTTCGATAGTACCGTAATCAATAACATCGGTCTCAAAAGTAATTACTGCAGCATTTGGGTTTACTATTGCAGCGTTATCAGTTTTGGTTTCCTGTGCTTGGATGCTGAATATGGTTAAAGAAGCAATTCCAATAGATAATAATATTTTTTTCATAAATGTTTTTTTTAAATTTATACATCAAAGTTAGACTTGTTTTTTTGAGTTGTTATTGAATTAACACTTCTTTAACAAAAGAAGTATTCAGTCGTCAGCTCACCCCGATAGCTATCGGGGGCAAACGCCAGACTTCCGTCTTCTAAATCAAATACTCGGAATTCAAATCTGGTATCCGAATAGTTTTAAATCCAGCTTGTTCAAGTTTTTCTCTATATTCAACTTGAACATCATATTCACCGTGAACCAAAAATAACTCCTTTACTTTGGATGGGTCATTTTGGATTAAATAACTTATCATTTCATTATAATCGCCGTGAGCACTATATTCATCCATTACTTTTACATCGGCTTTTACCTCCAACTCTTCACCAAACATCTTCACCATTTTATCTCCTCTTGCAATACGATAACCTAAGGTTTGAGGCGAGCAATATCCAACAACTAAAATGGTGTTTTTTTTGTTTGAAATGTTGTTTCTTAAATGGTGCATAATTCTTCCTGCCTCCATCATTCCAGAAGCTGAGATAATAATACAAGGCTCATCAGATTGATTCAAAAGTTTTGATTCTTCAACATCAGTAATATAATGTAATCGATTAAAATTAAAGGGGTCGGAATCAACCTTCATGTACTTTAATATTTTTTGATTAAAACATTCTGGGTGTCTTTTTAATATTTCGGTGGCATTGGTAGATAAAGGACTATCGACATACACATTTATTTTTGGCAATTGTCCATTGTTTTCTAATTGGTCGAGAGCGTAAACAATTTCTTGAGTACGTCCTAAACTAAATGCCGGAATTATCAATTTTCCTTTTTTTACCACACAAGTTTCGTAAACAATTTCTAGTAATTTTTTCTCACTATTTTTAGTGCTTTCATGTAGCCTATTTCCATAAGTTGATTCGGTTATGATATAGTCAGCTTCATGATAGGGTTCAGGATTTTTTATAATCTTGTGATCTGGTCTGCCTATGTCGCCTGTATAACATAATTTATGTACATTTCCATTTTCTTTAATTTTTAAATTAACAGCTCCGGCACCTAAAATATGCCCAATAACTGTAAAACAAAGATCTACTTCATCATCAATTTTTATCCAGTTATCGTAATTTACACCTTGAAAATGTTTTAACGAGGCGATGGCATCTTCAATGGTATATAAAGGCTCAATGGGTTCTAAATCTTTTTGTGAACGTGATTTATTTATGTACCTAACATCAGCTTCCTGAATGTGGGCACTATCTACCAACATTATTTCACACAAATCTTTGGTTGCTTTTGTGCAATATATCTGACCTTTAAACCCTTTTTTTACTAAATAAGGAATTGCTCCAGAATGGTCGATGTGAGCATGTGATAAAATGCAATAATCTACTTTTGATGGGTCAAAACCCAAATGTTTGTTGTTGTCCGATTCCGCAGCATCCTTACCTTGAAACAATCCACAATCCAATAAAATTGTTTTTCCAGAATATAAGGTAATCAAATGTTTACTTCCTGTAACAGTTCTGGCAGCACCTTTAAATTCTATTCTCATTCTGCTAATTTGAAACAAAAATAAGCCGATATATTTAATAAATTAGAGTTTAAATAGGAGTGATTAAAAAAAGTGAAAAATTAAACCAAAAATATATTCATAATTTTGAAAAAAAATAAACAGATGAAGTTAGATATTTTAGCCATTGGTGTTCATCCAGATGATGTTGAGTTGAGTTGTTCGGGCACCATTTTAAAACACATTACTCAAGGTAAAAAAGTGGGCATTTTAGATTTAACCATTGGAGAGTTAGGCTCACGAGGAAGTGGCGAATTAAGATTGATTGAAGCCAAAAATGCTGCAAAAGTTTTAGGTGTTGAGGTTAGAGAAAACCTTGGATTAGCCGATGGGTTTTTTAGAAATGACAAAGAAAGTCAAGCCGAGATTATTAAAATAATTAGAAAATATAAACCGGAAGTAGTTTTAGCAAATGCGATAAAAGACCGTCATCCCGACCACGGAAGAGCTTCGAAACTGATATCTGAAGCATGTTTTTATGCCGGGTTAATTAAAATTGAAACAGAAATAGATGGAATAAAACAAGATAAATGGCGTCCAAAAGCTGTGTATCACTATATTCAGGATAGATTTATTAAACCCGATTTTGTGGTAGATGTAACAGCATTTGTAGATAAAAAAATAGAAGCTATTCAATGTTTTAATTCCCAATTTTTTAATCCTAATAACAAAACCAATGAACCACAAACACCTATAAGTGGTGAAGATTTTTTAGAGTTTATTAAAGCCAGAATGATGCAGTACGGACGAGAAATTAACGTAAAATATGCCGAAGGTTTTACAGCAGAACGATATATTGGGGTGGAGGATTTGTTGAAGTTGAAGTAAATCCCACCTCAATTCGTCAGTTGACGGAAGGGAAATGGTCATTGAAAATTTGTTTCTTTGAACTTCCGTCTCAAAAAACAATTTCTTCTCTATTTCCTAAAAACTTTGGTTGGGTATTTAAAACATACAAATCGAAAATAGCCATTGTTCTTGCAAAAAACTCCCGAACATTTGTTTTAAAAGAATATTGTTGCGCATTTATTTTAAATTTTTTTGCTATAAATAAAGCTCTTGCGATGTGAAATTCCTGAGAAATGATGATAAAATGATTTTGACCAAAAACTTCTTTACACCGTACTACCGAATCTAACGTTCTAAATCCGGCGTAATCAAGAGTGATAGCATTTTCCGGAATACCTTCTCTTACTAAAGCTCGTCGCATTTCACGAGGTTCGTTATACTCAAACAAACTGTTATCACCACTAACAATAATGTGTTTTATTTTACCTGTTTTGTACAGTTCAACAGCAGCTTGTATTCGGTATTTAAAAAACAAATTAGCATAACCTTTGGTGGTATATCTACTGGTGCCCAAAACTAAAGCCACATCGGCACTAGGTATGGTAGTAATTGAGCTAAAAATTCTATTTTTTGTTGAATATTTAACAATAAAATTGGAAGACATCACCACAACAATAAATAGCAGGATTAGGAAAGCCATCCATTTATTGAGAATAAATTTTTTTATGATAGTGAATAGTTTCAAATAGGTGTAATTAAGCTAAAAATAGTTCCATCAATACAAAAACAGAAAATACAACACTGGCAATACCATTTGTAGTAAAAAAAGCCAAGTTAACTTTACTTAAGTCGCTAGGTTTTACAATGGTATGTTGATAAACCAACAAGGCAATAAAGATGCCACAACCTATCCAATACAAATAATGATACGATGCATAAAATCCTGCAAAAAGGATTAAAAAAGCCGTAAAAACGTGCAGAATATTAGATAAGAATAACGCATTTTTTTTACCTAATAAAACTGGAATGGAGTGCAATTGTTGTGTTTTATCAAATTCTTCGTCTTGCAAGGCGTAAATAATATCAAAACCACTTACCCAAAATAATACTGCAAATGAATAGAATAATGGAAGCCAATCAAATCTACCGGTTACTGCCAAGTAGGCTCCAATAGGAGCTAACGATAAACCAATGCCCAACACCAAATGACACAATGCTGTAAATCTTTTGGTTAAACTGTAACCCAACACCACCATTAAAGCCACAGGTGATAAATAAAAACAAATTGGATTGATAAAATATGTTGTTGCAACAAATAACAAACAATTAATGATAACAAAATATAAAGCTGAAGTTGGTTTTATGGCTCCGTTGGGGATTTCTCTTACTTTAGCTGTTCGTTCGTTCTTTTTGTCAATTTCTCGGTCAATGTATCTGTTAAAAGCCATAGCTGCACTTCGGGCAAACACCATACACAAAACAACATAAACAAACAGCCGCCAGTTTATGGGTACATCGGTTTGGGTTACACCAATAAAAAAACCAATCAGTGCAAAAGGTAATGCAAAAATGGTGTGGCTAAATTTTATGAGTGAAAGGTATTTTGTAAAAGATGCCATTAGTTTTTTTAAATCAAACAAAATTAACAATAGTCTTTAGTAATAAATTACATTTTAACTACAAAGTTGAGTCAGACTTTTTTAACTTTGCAAAAACCTTAAACTCTAAACTTTAAACCTTAAATTAACAAAAGTATGAGCGACGATAAAAAAGTAATATTTTCGATGAACAAAGTAGGCAAAACCTTGCCTAACGGAAAAGTAATTTTAAAGGATATTTATTTGTCCTTCTTTTATGGAGCCAAAATTGGAATTATTGGTTTAAACGGTTCGGGTAAATCTACGGTAATGAAAATTATTGCCGGTGTTGAAGACCAGTATAATGGCGATGTTACTTTTTCGCCGGGTTATACGGTGGGTTATTTAGAACAAGAACCAAAATTAGACGAAACCAAAACAGTAAAAGAAATTGTGCAGGAAGGTGCCCAAGAAACCATTGATGTATTGGCTGAATATGAAGCCATCAATCTACAATTTGGAGAACCTGAGGTGTATGAAAATCCAGATAAAATGGATGAATTGATGAAACGACAAGCCGAATTACAAGATAAAATTGATGCCTTAAACGCTTGGGAATTAGATATACAATTGACTCGTGCAATGAATGCTTTAAATTGTCCGCCAGAAGATGCGTTAATTAAAAACTTATCAGGAGGAGAACTTAGAAGAGTAGCTTTGTGTCGTTTATTGTTAAAACAACCCGATATTTTATTGTTGGATGAGCCAACCAATCACTTAGATACCGAATCGGTGTATTGGTTAGAACAACATTTACAACAATATCCAGGAACGGTTATAGCCATTACTCACGATAGATATTTCTTAGATAATGTTGCCGGATGGATTTTAGAATTGGATAGAGGTCATGGAATTCCTTGGAAAGGAAATTACTCGGAATGGTTAGACCAAAAAGCGAAAAAAATGGCTTTAGAAGAAAAAACAGAAAGCAAACGACGAAAAATTTTAGAGCGAGAGTTGGAATGGACGAAAATGAACGCCAAAGGACGACAATCGAAATCGAAAGCTCGTATGGCCAATTACGATAAATTATTAAGTGAATCATCTGGTGAAAAAGAAGATAGATTGGAATTATTTATTCCTAATGGACCACGTTTGGGTAATGAGGTGTTGGATGCCGAAAATATTTCAAAAGCGTATGGCGATAAATTGTTGTACGAAAATTTAACTTTTAAATTGCCTCCAGCTGGTATTGTTGGTATAATTGGACCAAACGGAGCAGGTAAAACCACTTTGTTTAGAATGATAATGGGAGAAGAAAAACCAGATTCAGGCACATTTAAAGTGGGAGAAACCGTTAAGTTGGGTTATGTAGATCAATCTCATGCCGATTTAGACCCTGACAAATCTATTTATGAGGTATTTTCGGGCGGAACGGAAATGATGGAATTTGGTGGGAGAATGATTAATTCCAGAGCTTACTTATCTAAATTTAACTTTGCCGGTGGCGACCAAAACAAAAAAGTTGGAATACTTTCGGGGGGAGAAAGAAACCGATTACATTTAGCGATGGCTATTAAGCAAGAATCGAATGTGTTGTTGCTCGATGAGCCTACCAACGATTTAGACGTAAATGCTATTCGTGCTTTGGAGGAAGGATTAGAAAATTTTGCAGGTTGTGCAGTAATTATCTCTCATGATAGATGGTTCTTGGATAGAATTTGTACGCACATTTTAGCTTTCGAAGGAAATTCGGAAGTCTATTTTTTTGAAGGTTCGTATTCCGAATACGAAGAAAACAGGAAAAAACGTTTGGGAACTGAACCACAACGATTTAAATATAAAAAATTGGTGAAGTAGTTTTTAGTTTAATAAAAAACAACAGGAACATCTAGTTATATTTATTTAATAGTTGTTTTTTTTACTTGCTATCATTATTAAGTAGCTTAGGAATATTATTATAATTAAGTTAAATTTTATTTTGGCTTTTTTTTAAGAATAGTATCTTCGTGCAACCTTGAATTGATTTTTCAAGTCTATAAAAAAAAATAAAGCATGAAGATATTAGCAGTTTTAGTTTCCCTCTTATTAAGTGTAATTACTTCAAATGCACAATTAATTGTAAATTCAGGTACAATGACACCAACCCAATATGTTCAAAATGTATTGGTTGGGAGTGGTGTTACAGTATCTAATGTTACGTTTTCAGGTAACATTGCTCAATTGGGTGATTTTAACAGTGCAAATGCAAATGTTGGAATTCCCCAAGGACTTATTCTCTCAACTGGTAGTGTTACAAGTGCTATTGGCCCAAACGATGATGATGGATTTAATTACCAAGGCTATAATGGACCAAATGATGCCGATTTGCAATCATTGTCGGGAATAGCAATGAAAGATGCGGCAATATTAGAATTTGATTTTATACCTTCCGGAGACAGTATTCGTTTTAATTATGTTTTTTCTTCTGAAGAATATCCTGAATATGCCCCACCAAATGGGTCGGCTTATAATGATGCTTTTGGTTTCTTTTTAAGTGGACCTGGAATAACAGGCTCTTATTCTAATAATTCAATCAATTTGGCGAAATTACCAGGAACCAATACTGCTGTTTCAATCAATAATGTGAATCCAGTTACTAATTCAAGTTTTTATGTAAATAATGGTACTGGATACAATGCTCCATATAACAGTAACCCTCAATACATTCAATATAACGGATTAACCGTTAAACTTACTGCAGAAGCACAAGTTCAATGTAATCAAAGTTATCATATAAAAATAGCCATTGCCGATGGTTTTGATGACCAATTCAACTCTGGGGTATTTTTAGAAGGCGGAAGTTTTAACTCAGAAATAGTGCAAATTGACATAAACACCCCCACATTAGACGTATTAAACAATATGTCTGCCGTTATAGAGGGATGTAGCAATGCCATAATTAACTTTACCAGACCCGATATTGTTGGTGATATGACTATTCATTTTACCATAGGAGGAGATGCTTTAAATGGAATTGATTATAATCAAATTACTGATAGTGTAACTTTTGTTTCAGGATACGACACTACTTCGCTAACAATTATTCCGATTATTGATGGACCTGATGATTATGGTCAGGATACCGTAATAATAACCTATACAACTACTAACCCTTGTGGCGACACCATTGTTTCCATGGGTTCTTTTTTAATAATTGATGTCCCAAATTTAATAGTAGAAACTACAGATACTACTCTTTGTCCAATTGGTGGAAACATCACCTTATCAGCAAATGCTTATGGTGCAGTTGAACCATTTATTTACGAATGGACGAATACACAAGGTACAGTACTCGGAAATGGAACATCTATAAGTGTTTCAGGTAATCAAACCGATACCTTTTATGTGAGTGTTACCGATAGTTGTAATTTAATAACTGTTTTTGATACAGTTAATGTAACCATCTATTCTCCGGTTGTTGATATTGATACACAGAACGATACTACGATTTATTGTGTCGGGCAAACAGTTCAACTAACAGCTTTTCCTGTTGATGGATTTAGCATGTACAATTACTCTTGGACACCTGGAGGATCAGGATCGACCATTAACGTATCACCAAATGTTACCACAACATATCATGTAACGGCAACAGAAGTATGTGCAGGAAATTCTGATGTAGATTCGGTTACCGTAACGATAATTTATACTCCAATGAATATTGTTTCAACTACTAGTGATACCATCTTAGAATGTCAAGGAAATAGTTATAATTTAGAATTTTACGCAGATGTTGAAAACGGAACATCACCTTATTCTTTCTATTGGTCTGATGGTATAAATGCTTCTACTGACAGCCTGTTCCAAACATCGATAAACTCTGGGGGTACTTATGCCTTTGTAGTTACCGATGCTTGTAGTAATGACATTATGGGAAATGTTAATGTTTCTTTTTTACCTTATACTCCAATGATTTCTGACGGCATGGCTCCTTATGAAGTTTTATGGGAAGATGGTCAAACGGGTTCATCTATAATTTATACCACTTCTGGGAATATTTTAATTGAATTGGATTTAGTAGTAACCGACAAATGTGGACAATCAATTACAACAGTAGCAGAAATTCCTGTAAAAGTATGTGAAGTTATTCCAGCGAATGTATTTACTCCTAATGGGGATAATATGAACGAAACATTAACCTTTAGTAATCTTGAATTTTTTAAAGATAATAATATCGTTGTATTTAATAGATGGGGTAAAAAAGTTTTTGAACAAGATAATTATCAAAATGATTGGGGCGGTGACAAACTTTCGGAAGGAACCTATTTTTATATCTTAACCATAAACGATTCAAAAAACTCGATTTTAAAAGGCTCGTTTACTATATTTAACTGATCTTGGATTAAGGTTGGAAGTATGAAGTGTCAAAAACGAGATTGAACTCACTTTAAATCAATTATAGACCTAATGTAATTCAGGTATTCCTTTTTTTTGTCTTTCCTCAATTTAATGGCGGAATCAGTATAGTATTGATGTTTTTTTAAAAATTTATATTGAAGAACATTCCATTCTTCAGGACTAAAATACACACCAAATTCTATCAATTCTTGGTACAAAGTAGCCGCAATTTTATAAACATCTTCTCTTCCCAAATAATCAAAATCGGCATCACTCATTATTTTTTCGAGCAATGTTGTAGGGCGTGCAGTAACTTTTGTGGTTAAAATTATTTGTCCTATGGTGTTAATAGCCTTTTTACCGTATTGAAATTGAGGTAAAATGGTTTTAACTAAATCAACAGCAATTTCTTCGTTGTGTTCATATCGAACCAAAAAACCCGAATCGTGAAACAACGCCGCCGTTCCAACAATAATTTTATTTTCTTCGTTCAGTTTTTCTAATTCAGCTAATTTTACAGTGGCTTCAAAAACATCAACAGTATGATGGATTCCATGATAGTAGAGGTTACTATGCAATTCTGTTTCTAATCGATGAAGGATGTATTTTTTTGCGGCATTAAAATCCATGGAATAAAATTAGGATAATTTTTATTATTAGATTAACTAATTTAGCAGCGTAAATAAAACAGCATGAGTAACAAGCCTAGCATACCAAAAGGAACACGAGATTTTTCGCCAATAGAAATGGTTCGAAGAAACTATATTTTCGATACCATTAAAAAATCGTTTAAAAAATATGGCTTCCAACAAATAGAAACTCCTGCAATGGAAAATTTGGAAACCTTGGTTGGAACCGGTGGAGATGAAAGCGATAAATTGATTTTTAAGATTTTAAATAGTGGTAATTATTTGAATAATTTCAAATTAACTAGTAGGGAAAAAGAATTAATTCAAAAGGAGGATAAGATGTACATAGATTATCATGGTGATTTGATGTACGATAAAATATTTGAATCTAACAAACATACATCACAAATAGCGGAAAAAGCATTACACTACGATTTAACCGTTCCTTTTGCTCGATATGTGGTACAAAACCAAAACGACATTACTTTTCCGTTTCGTCGATTTCAAATACAACCTGTTTGGCGTGCTGACCGTCCACAAAAAGGACGTTACCGTGAGTTTTATCAATGCGATGCTGATATTATTGGTTCTGATTCGTTGTTAAACGAAGTAGATTTAATCAAAATGATTGACGATGTTTTTACGGAACTGTTTCAAGGAAAATTAAATTATACGGTTTCGATTAATAACAGGAAAATATTACAAGGAATTGTTGAATCTGTAGAGAAGGGGTGATTAAAGAATTATTTTTAATTGGAATAGATATAGATACAGCAGCAAAGCTTATGACTTTTCTATCAATTCAGGAAAATGTAAAAAAAATTAATTCACTAAATAGCAATCAGCAAATAGAATTCGCACTTGGTTTATTAGAAATACTTTCTAAAGATATCCGAAACATTATAAACGGTCAACGAGGAATAGAAGAGCTACAATTTGTTTTTGAAAAGTTGAAAGAACTCAAACTAAAAACAGCAAAAGTAATTTTTGACCCAACCTTAGCCCGTGGTTTGGGTTATTATACCGGAACCATTATAGAAGTAAAAGTGGAGAACTTTCCAAGCATAACTGGTGGTGGTCGCTACGATGATTTAACAGGTAAATTTGGTTTAAAAAATGTTTCCGGGGTGGGTATTTCCTTTGGTGCCGACCGTATTTATGATGTATTGTTAGATAACAATTTGTATCCCGAATTTAAAGGAGATTCTACGCAAGTGTTGTTTACCAGACAAAGCGAAGAAGACGAAACACGTTTTTTACCCATGCTTTTTGAATTGAGAGATAAAGGCATCAATGCCGAATTGTACACCGAACAAGCCAAATGGCAAAAACAAGTGATTATTGCCGAAAAAAAAGGAATAAAATTTATTGTTTCTGCCAACGAAAAAGGCGAAACGTTTGTAAAAGACATGGATGGTGGAGAAAAGAAACCATTTTCAACAGTAGAAGAATTAATAGCAATAATTAAAAAATAAACGTCATTGCGAACGAAATAAAATGGAGTGAAGCAATCTGCTTTTAAAAAGATTGCTTCGTGCCTCGCAATGACGATAAGAATAAAATAAGATGACCCACGAAATCAACAAAAACTGGCTAACGCTCGAAATTATCGACGATATTTTGGCTAACAATAAAAAGTTAGTATTGTCATCCGATTCAACAACAGCCATTGTAACATGCAGAACTTATTTAGACGAAAAAATGGCTCGTCACAACAAGCCTATTTATGGAATTAATACCGGTTTTGGCTCGTTGTGCAACACCACCATTCCAAACAAAGATTTAGCTACTTTGCAACGTAATTTGGTCATGTCGCATGCTTGTGGGTTGGGTGAAGAAGTTCCTCAAGATGTGGTAAAGTTGATGTTGTTGTTGAAAATTCAGGGTTTGAGTTATGGTCATTCCGGCGTTCAGTTGGTTACCGTTCAGCGGTTAATCGATTTATACAACCACAATATTTTTCCGGTGGTTTACGAGCAAGGCTCGTTGGGTGCTTCGGGCGATTTAGCTCCGTTGGCACATTTAACCTTACCCATGATTGGTTTAGGAGAAGTGAATTTTGAAGGAAAAAAATATTCGGGAGCAGAAATCAATAAAAAGTTGGGTTGGGAAGCCATCAATTTACAATCGAAAGAAGGCTTGGCTTTACTAAATGGTACGCAATTTATGAGTGCTTATGGTATTCACAACTTGTTACGTGCAAAAAAACTTTCTAATTTTTCTGATTTAATTGCTGCAGTTTCATTAGATGCTTACGACGGAAGAATAGAACCTTTTAATGAGTTGATTCAAAAAATCCGTCCACATAACGGACAATTTATTACAGCTCGTAACATTAAAAAAGTATTGGAAGGAAGTCAAATTGTTGCACAAGAAAAAACTCATGTTCAAGACCCTTATTCGTTTAGATGTGTTCCTCAGGTTCATGGTGCGTGTAAAGATGCTATTGCTCATGCCCAAAAGGTGTTTGAAACAGAAATAAATTCGGTAACCGATAATCCAACTATTTTTCCTGAGGAAGATGATATAATTTCGGCAGGTAATTTTCACGGTCAGCCTTTGGCAATGGTGTTAGATTATTTAGGAATTGCTATTGCTGAATTGGGAAGTATTTCGGAACGAAGAACCTATAAATTAATTGGCGGGCAACGTAATTTACCTCCATTTTTGGTCGCAAATCCCGGTTTAAACAGTGGATTTATGATTACACAATATGCCCAAGCATCGGTGGTGAGTCAAAACAAACAGTTGGCAATGCCTTGCTCGGTAGATACGATAGATTCATCCAACGGACAAGAAGATCATGTAAGTATGGGTGCAAATGCAGCAACTAAAGTGTATCGAATGATTGATAATCTGGAAAAAATATTAGGTATCGAATTGATGAATGCTGCACAAGCGTTGGAATTCAGACGACCTTTAAAATCATCCAAACCGATTGAAGAACTAGTTGCTGAGTACAGAAAAATTATTCCTTTCGTAAACAACGATATTGAAATGCATTCATCCATGAAAAAGAGCATTGAATTTATTCAACAATATGCTAACAAACTTGGAGTAAAAGATTTCTTGTAGTAAAATCATCAATATTGAACTTTAAACCTCAAACCTTGAACCTCCACATTATCTATCGTATTCCTGGAATGGGAGCTGATAAACGGTTGTATTCGGAAATACAACCCATTGAAGGTTATGAGTTTGTAGATTTGGAATGGCAAATATTTCCAAAAATTAAATCACTTAAAGAATACGCTGTTGAAATAGCAAAACAAATTGATACTTCTAAACCATATTCATTAATGGGAGTTTCAATGGGAGGGATGGTTTGTTCAGAATTGGCTGATTTTCTAAATCCCGAAAAAATAGTAATTATTTCAAGTGCAAAAACATCCAATGAATTGCCGATAATGTTTAAACGAATGAATTTTTTAGGTGTTACCCGTCTGTTAAATGCCGAACGGATAAATTACATCATTGGCAATTCGTCGAAATTTTTTGGAGCAATGAATTCCAGTCAACGTAAGTTGTTTTATGAAATGGCAGACCGTATTAACATTGACTTTATTGTCTGGAGCATAAAAGCCATTTTGGGTTGGGACAAAAAATCGGCTTCATCAAAAATTATTCACATACATGGAACTCGCGATTTTGTTTTACCCATCGAAAATATTACTCCTACCTACATTATAGAAAAAGGCGACCACATGATGATTTGGAATAAATCGGTTTTGATAAACGAAAAATTAAAAGAGATTTTTCTATAAGCAACCAATTTTGGTTTGTTTTCGTTCTATTAGTGTTAAATAATTACTGTTTGGTCTAAAATAAGAATCAGGTTTAACAAATAATTATTAATTTTCTTGTCGAATTAACTAAAATCAAGGTTATGAAAAAGACTCTACTATATTCTGTTTTATCTTTAAGTTTAATATTTCCAACTATTTCAAATGCTCAGTGTGGGTTTGATGTAATTAGAAATAAACAATTACAAAATCCAGCTTTTGAAATGCAGGAGCAAGCCAATGAACTTAAAATCAAGAATTTTGTAAACAACGTAAGTTTAACCGGTAAAGCGGGTACTGTTTATACCATACCTGTTGTAGTTCATGTATTGCATAAAGGTGAAGCCGTTGGTTCTGGTACTAACATTTCAGATGCACAAATTCAAAGTGGTATTGATAGATTGAATGAAGTATATAGAGGTTTAGACCCAAATAGTCCAATAGATTTTGAAATAGAATTTACTCTTGCACAAAGAGACCCTAATTGTAATGCGACAACAGGAATAAATAGGATTAACGCCACATCAGTTCCAAATTATTCTGCAAGTGGGGTTTTTTTACAATCTGTAGGAGCTGATGAAAATACATTAAAAGATTTAAGCAGGTGGCCGGAAACGGATTATTTAAATATTTGGATAGTTACCGAAATAGATAATAACAATGGTGGTTCCGGAATTCAAGGTTATGCAAATTTTTTCAATGGAAACGCTTATGAAGGTTCTGTAATGATGTACACAGTATTTGGTTACGACCCAACAAATGCAAATCCATCATGGCCTTTATCATTTAGTAGAGATAATAGTACCCCTATTCATGAGTTTGGCCATTATTTCCATTTATATCATACTTTTCAAGGCGATAATGACGATGTAGATTGTCCAGGCGATGCAGTTGTTGGAACTGATAGTGATGGCTGTGCGGATACTGAAATTCATAAAAGACACACCAGTACTTGTCCAACAAATAACGATTGCTTGGGTAATAACCCTTATGGGTTAAACACTAGAAATAATTACATGAGTTATTTTAGTTGTACAGATAGATTGACTAACAATCAAAAAACACGGGTAACTGCTGCCATGAGTGGAACCTCTATTGTTGCGTCAAAAGGTGGAATAGCACCAGACCCCAGTTATGCTGCTCCTGTTGCTGTTTGTAATACAAATACTGTTACTACCAGCAATGCTGGTATTACAAGTGTCGAATTAAATGGTACAACTTTTACTTCTTTTTCATCAAGTTCTGATGGCGGAAATATAGATAAAAGTGCTAATTGTTCTGGCTATTTTGAAATAGATGCATCAGTTTCAAACACTATAAATGTTGGGATGTATACAGTTAATTTTCAACAACTTGGTGTTTGGATTGATTGGAATGATGATGGAGATTTTAATGATGATTCTGAGCAACAACATCTATCTGAAGACATAGCCGCAGGTTCTACTGTTCCTATTATAATTAACTACCCAACCTCAATTCCTTATGATGATTATGTAAGAATAAGACTGATAACGGATCTCGATAATAGATATGGTCCTGGAACAATTAATTCCTCTTGTTATGGTTCTATAGTGTATGGTCAATCGGAAGATTATGCTATTTACGTTCAGCCAGCAGCAGGAGTTGCTCCAGTAGCAGATTTTAGTGGAACACCGACTACATTATGTGCAGGAAATACAGTTGTTTTTACTGATTTAAGTACCAACACGCCAACCAGTTGGAGTTGGACTTTTACAGGAGGAACACCTTCATCGTCTACTTTACAAAACCCAACAATTACCTATAATACTGCGGGTACTTATCAGGTACAACTTACAGCAACCAATGCCTCGGGTAGTGATGTGGAAACTAAAGTTGCGTATATTACAGTTAATCCGGCACCTTCTATTAGTTCGCATCCATCAAACAGTTCTATAAATGATGGTGATAATACCAGTTTTAGTGTTGTAGCTTTAAATGCAACAGGTTATCAGTGGCAGGTAAATACAGGCGGTGGATTTGGTAATATAAGCAACGGAGGCGTTTACAGTGGTGCAACAACATCAACATTAGCTATTACTGGAGCAATATTAACTATGGATAGAAATACATATAGATGTGTTGTTTCAGGTAGTTGTGCTCCAACTGCTACCTCAAATTCTGCTTTACTTTCTGTTGCTGAAATTGGCTCAGCCCCAGTTGC
The DNA here is from genome assembly GCA_016183805.1 of Bacteroidota bacterium. Classification (GTDB taxonomy): domain Bacteria; phylum Bacteroidota; class Bacteroidia; order Flavobacteriales_E; family Vicingaceae; genus Vicingus. The sequence continues at coordinate 5,693 of JACPDX010000009.1, read as the reverse complement.
TGATTTTTCAGCTAATACGACAACAATTTGTGCTGGTGAATCTGTAAACTTTACTGATTTAAGTACAAATACACCAATAAGTTGGAGTTGGGATTTTGGTGATGGAGGCTCATCAACAAGTCAAAATACCACCTATACTTATAATACAGCAGGAACTTACACAGTTACCTTAACGGCGACCAATGCAAGTGGTAGTGATGATGAGGTGAAAACGAATTTAATTACAGTGAATGAATTAGAAGATGCATCTTTTAATTATAGTTCATCAACATATTGTCAAGATGGAGTTGATCCAACACCTACAATTTTAGGAACAACAGGTGGTATATTCACTCGTTCTCCAGTTGGGTTAGTAATCAACTCAACCACAGGAATAATTGACTTATCAGCAAGTACAGCAGGAACTTATACAGTAACATATACTACAAGTGGTTTTTGTTCTGATGTTCAGAACGTACAAGTTACAATTGTTAATTGTGGATCAACTGAACTAAAACCTATTTATAGAAAAACTTATGTTAGTTACAGTGAGAAGTTAGCATGTTACATTGTATCTGGAGCACAACAGTACGAATGGGAATTTACGCCATCTGGTGGAGGAATACCTTTAACATATAATTGGGGTATTAATAATCCAAGTATTTTACTCGGGTGGATTCCAGGTATTCAGGATGGAACAACTTATGATGTTAGAATCAGAGCAAAAGTAAGTGGTGTATTTGGTAGTTTTGGAAATACTTGGTCAATTACAACTCCTGATGCAGCTTCACAAACCCAATTAGTGAGTACTTACTGCGGAAAAATATATACAAGTTACGCCGAATTACTAAATGCTTATGCTGTTTCTAGTGCTACCGAATATGAATTTGAATTTACACCAGTGGGGGGTGGAACGGTTGTAAATTATATTCATACAGGTAATAGTATTTTATTAAGTTGGGCAGTCGGTTTAATAGATAATACTTCATACAACGTTCGAGTAAGAGCAAAAGTGAGTGGAGTTTTTGGCACTTATGGTGCTAGCTGTCAAATCACAACTCCTTCGTCATCTGTTATTACATCTTTAAAATCTATTTATTGTGGAGTAACATATACCAGTATGTCTAATAAATTAGCTTGTTATGCAGTTACAGATGCGGAAGATTATGAGTTTGAATTTATTCCGGTTGGTGGAGGTACTCCGCTTTTAGATACAAATATTAGTACCTCTCCAAGTATTTTATTGAATATGATGCCAGGAATACAAGTAAGTACAACTTATGATGTTAGAGTTAGAGCAAAATTAAGTGGAGTATATGGTTCATTTGGATCTTCATGTCAAGTAACCACTCCATCTTCAGCAATGATATCAAATGAAACAGCTCGACTAATATTTGATAATGAAACAGAAGAAGATTTAAATACTCCATCAACTACACTAAACATTTATCCAAATCCAAATACTGGAGAACAATTAAGTGTGAATTTAGAGAACTTAACACCAAATTCTACTTTAACAATTACCGATATTTATGGAAAAATAATTTTAACTAAACCATTAAATACTGACCAATCGGAATATAAAGTAAATGTGAAGTTTGAAAATAAATTAGCATCAGGATTCTATTTCATCAATATTGTTTCTGATGGAAATAGAATAACAGAAAAGTTATTAGTTAGATAATAAACTAAAAATTTAAAGTATAAAAATCCTTCGGCAAACCGAAGGATTTTTTTTTATTTTTACACCATGAAGAATTTTGTTTGGATATTAATTTTTACCATAACAGCGTGTACCACCATGAAAAATGACAAACAAGAAATTTTAGCTGTGATGGATATGCAGGAAAAAGCATGGAATAATGGCAATATTGATGAATTTATGCAAGGCTATTGGCAATCCGATTCGTTAATGTTTATTGGTAAAAACGGAATAAAATACGGTTGGCAAACCACCTTAGAAAATTACAAAAAATCGTATCCTGATAAGGCAACCATGGGTAAACTACAATTTGAAACAATTAAATTAGAAATTTCGGGAGACATAGCTTATATGTTAGGTAAATGGAGTTTAGAAAGAGCAGCAGATAATCCAAATGGTTATTTTACCTTGTATTGGAAAAAGATAAATGCTGAGTGGGTTATTACCATTGACCATACCAGTTGAATTTTTAATCTCAATTATTGGTTATCAGTTCATGGTCTTCAAATATCTAATTTCCAATCTCTAATTTTATAATTATTTCCTCTTCAACCCTTCCAAAATCAATAAAAACCATCCAGCAACCATTAAAATTCCACCAATAGGAGTTATTGGACCTGCAAATTTTAAGTAATCAACATTAATCAGGTTTTTAAGTGTGAGCAGATAAATGGAACCAGAGAAAAGTACTACTCCCCAGAAAATTAAATTTACAGTTGCTAAAAGAAATTTAGCATTCTTATTTTTTATCACTACAGCTAGAACAATTAACAAAATAGCATGATACATCTGATAGCGAACACCCGTTTCAAAACTTAAGAGTTGTTCGGGCAATAGTACTTCTTTTAATGCGTGAGCACCTAATGCTCCAAATATTACAGCAAATAATCCTAAAAAAGCACCTTTAAATAGAGTTGATTTATCCATAGTTAATAACAAAAAAGTTGTTAGTAAAATTCAACAAAAATGCTTTAAAAAAGAACGTTTATTAACGAATTTCGAAGTCAATTGTAAACAACACTTCTGTAATGAAAAAAATACTCGTAATTGGTGCCGGAAGATCAACATCTTCATTGATTCAATATTTACTATTTAATGCCGAACAAGAAAACTGGTTTGTAACTATTACCGACCAATCAAAAGAATTAGCAATAAAGGCTGCAAATAATCATGAACGTGCAAAAGCATTGGCGTTTGATGTAAATAATGATGAAGAACGAAACCGATTAATTGACGAATCGGATTTGGTTATTTCCATGTTACCTGCTCACATGCATATTTCTGTTGCAAAAGATTGTGTAAAATATAAAAAACACATGGTTACGGCTTCTTATGTGAGTAAAGAAATGAAAATGTTGGATAGTGAAGCGAAATTGGCAGGTGTAATTTTAATGAACGAAATTGGTGTCGATCCGGGAATTGACCATTTATCAGCCATGCGAGTTATCGATAACATTAGAAATGATGGAGGAAGGTTGGAAGCTTTTGAAACTTTTACAGGTGGGTTAATAGCTCCTGAAAGCGATAACAATCCTTGGAATTATAAGTTTACTTGGAATCCACGAAATGTAGTTTTAGCAGGGCAAGGAACCGTTAAGTTTATTCAAAACGGAAAATACAAATACATTCCCTACCACAAATTGTTTAGAAGAACGGAAATTATTGAAGTGGAAGGAAATGGTAAGTTTGAAGGTTATGCAAACAGAGATTCTCTTCAATACCGAGAAATTTATGGATTAAAAGATATTCCTACTATGTACAGAGGAACATTGCGTAAACCTGGTTTTTGTAGAGCGTGGGATGCTTTTGTTCAATTGGGTGCTACCGATGATACTTATGTAATGGAGGGTTCTGAAGAAATGACCAACCGTGATTTCATCAACTCGTTTTTAGCCTATAACATAACCGATTCGGTTGAATTAAAATTTAAACATTACCTAAACATTCGTCAGGATGATGTTGATTTGTACGAAAAATTTGAATGGTTAGGTATTTTTAATGATACTAAAATTGGGTTAAAAGATGCTACTCCTGCTCAAATTTTACAACACATTTTGGAACAAAAACTATCACTTTCGCCAAACGACAAAGACATGATAGTAATGTGGCATCGATTTTTGTATGAAAAAGACAATAAATTTCATGAAATTCATTCGTCGATGGTAGTTAAAGGCGATGACCAAACCTATACAGCAATGGCTAAAACGGTAGGATTACCTGTTGCAATTGCTACCAAAATGATTTTAAATGGAACCATTACAACGCCTGGAGTTCATATCCCAATTGAAAAAGAAATGTACCATCCTATTTTAAATGAATTAGAAAATTATGGAGTTCATTTTGTTGAAAAAGAAGTGGAACCTCGTTTTTATTAATTTTGTGATGAGTGATGTGTTGTGAGTACTGAGTCTCACCCACCACCCACCACTCATTACCCATCACCTAACACATGAATATACTTATCGTTTCTGCAACCTACCTCGAAATTGAACCTTTGTTGACTCATTTCAATTTTATTGAGCAACCCAATCAGAAATTGAGGAAATACACCTTTAAAAATCATTACATCGATGTATTGATTCCTGGAGTTGGCATGACTTACACTGCTTATTGGTTAGGGAAAACGCTAAATACTAAACTTTACGATGGTGCAATAAATTTAGGCTTAGCAGGTACTTTTGATGCTAACATAAAAATTGGAGAGGTGGTTAATGTTCATTCCGATAGAATTGCTGAGTTGGGTGCAGAAGATGGTGAAAAATTCCTTTCGCTTATCGATATGGATTTGATTGAAGACGAAGATTTCTCTCTTCAAAATGGCGAAATGATTAACTCTATTCCGATAAAAAATGAATTTACCAAAACCTTAAAAAAAGTTTCTGCAATTACTGTAAATACTACACATGGCGAAGAAAATTCTATTGAAAACATAAAAACGTTGTTTAATCCGCAAATAGAAACCATGGAAGGAGCAGCATTTTTTTATGCTTGTTTACTCGAAGGAATTCCTTGCCTTCAACTTCGGGCTATTTCTAACAAAGTAGAACGCCGAAACAAAGAAAACTGGAACATTAAACTTGCTGTTAAAAACTTAACTGATGCAAGTTTAACGTTGCTGAACAATCTCTCAGAGAGTAGATAGAGATATCTTTCAACGAAGATTATATTCTACTTGGTTGATGCAATAAATAAAATCCCAATTGCTACTGCTGCAATTATTCCTAAAATAAAACCTGCAATACCAAATCCTTTGCCCATTCTTTTACTATTCATAGAGATTAATCCAAATACGATTGCTAAAACTGACATTGCTATTCCGACGAGAATGCTTAAATAAAGAAAAACGGAGTAAGCAAATAGGCCAATTACAAGTGATGCAATTCCAATACCACTATACTTTTTAGAATTATCAACATCATCTTCTGAACCTGGTAAAACTTCTGAATTTTTAGGGAAATAAGCTTCTTTCTTAACCTCTTCCTTTGTTTCTAATTTAAACACATCTTTATCACCATTTGCGTATTTAATCAAAAACACATTATCTTTGAGAACACTGTAGGTTGGACCAGAAAGGTTAGTGCACTTTTTATATTTTATTTCGTTTACACCAACTTCTTCTACTTTAACTGATAAAATATCGCCATTTCTCAATACAATTTCGTCGCATTTATCATCATTTTTTCTCTTTTGTAGTAGGTTCCCATATTTATTAATGCTTTCAGTAAAAAGTTCATCTTTCAAATTGTTGTCTGCTATTATTGGTTCATTAAAGTTTTGATTACTTGAGTTTGTAGATTTTTTTTCTAAAGATGAATTGGCATCTGTTATTTGTATATTTTGATTGAAATTATTTCTATTCTCTATATTAAAACCTTTCATGTATTTTCTCTTTTGAATTAATGAAGAAGAGATTACTTTTTCGCTGCTACATGATGATATTGTAGATACAATTAGAATTATAGCTATTGCATAGATAAGTTTAGTGGAGTTCATTTATATAATTTTTGCTAAG
>JACPDX010000055.1 GCA_016183805.1 Bacteroidota bacterium | reverse complement strand
CAATATAATTATGTAAAATGGATAACAGCTGCTAGTACCGGGAATTATTTGTTTCCATTTGGTATAGGAGGGAACTCTGCCGATTACATTCCTTTTACATTTAACAAAACGGCAGGTACTAGTAATATTATGATGTCAACATGGGCGACAGACACTCAAAACCTACCCAAACCAGCGGCAACCAATGTAGGAGCTGTTACCAATATGTTTGGTACTGCCGATTCAGTTTTATATGCTGTAGATCGTTTTTGGGATATCCAAACATCAGCAGCAACTACCGCCGATTTAACTTTTTCATACTTGGGAAGTGAAAACACTACATCTTCACCCACTAACTTAATAATGGCACAACATTGGAATGGTACAAGTTGGGATACTCAAGTTGGACCTGGCACAATTGGTGTAACAGCTGGAGTGGGAACCGCGGGGCCCTTTGTAGGGCAGAATACATTTTCTCCATGGGTATTAACTATATTGTGCGATGCATCTATTACCGCTGTTGGGCCTTATTGTGTAAATTCACCAGCAGTTAACTTAATAGCAGCTCAAACGGGAGGAATCTGGTCTGGAACAGGTATTACCGATGCTAATTTAGGTACTTTTAATCCATCAATAGCTGGAGCAGGAAATCACGTTATAACTTATACATTGGGTTGTGGAGATGTTGATACAACAACAATTACTATTTATCCATTAGCATCAAGCACAGATGTACAAACGGCTTGCAACAGCTATACATGGATAGATGGTAATAATTATACTGCAAGTACCAACACACCAACTTTTACCATAGCAGGAGGAAGTTCACAAGGTTGCGACAGTATAATAACGCTGAATTTAACGATTAATAATTCAACAACAGGCACAGACGTACAAATGGCTTGTAACAGTTACACGTGGATAGATGGTAACAATTATACCGCAAGTACCAACACACCAACTTATACTATTGTTGGAGGATCAACCAACGGTTGCGATAGTATCGTTACTCTGAACTTAACTATTAATACTTTTGCATCAGGCACAGATGTAGTTACCTCCTGTATACCCATTACGTGGATAGACGGCAACAACTATTCAGTAAGCACGACCACTCCAACTTTTACCATTGTAGGAGGAAGTTCACAAGGTTGCGATAGTGTAGTAACGCTGAATTTAACGATTAATAATTCAACAACAGGCACAGACGTACAAACGGCTTGCAATTCTTATACGTGGATAGATGGTAATAATTATACCGCAAGTACCAACACACCAACCTTTACCATTGTAGGAGGAGCAGCCAACGGTTGCGATAGTGTAGTAACGTTGAATTTAACTATTAATACTTTTGCTTCTGGCACAGATGTCATTACCTCCTGTACACCCATTACGTGGATAGACGGCAACAACTATTCAGTAAGCACGACCACTCCAACTTTTACCATTGTAGGAGGAAGCGTTCAGGGTTGCGATAGTATAGTAGCCCTGAATTTAACCATAAACCCATCAGCTAATGCCACCATTAACCCGGACGGTCCATTTTGCACAACAACTGCACCACTAAATTTAACAGCTGCTGATGCTGGTGGTATTTGGAGTGGAACAGGAATTACCAATACCACCAACGGAACATTTGATCCGAATGTAGCCGGTGCGGGAACACACCAAATTATTTATACCATTAGCGGTGCTTGTGGCGATGCAGATACTGTAGATATTGTGGTTAATGTTTGTCTATTGCCGCCAACAGGATGTTGTAACTTTGTTCAAAATGCCAATGACAATGGTGTTACAAGTGAAACTTTTGGTGTAAAATTAGGCGATTTAGACGGTGATGGCGATTTAGATGTAGTTACCATTGATGCCTACGATGCCATTGAAGTTTGGCTTAACAATGGTAGCGGTATTTTTGCTGCTGGAACAACCTATTCGATAGGAAGTGATTTTTATGGCGTTGAACTGGAAGATATTGACAGCGATGGTGATTTAGACGTTATTGCTATAAGTTTTTATGCCGCACAAGCTACAGAAATATGGAAAAATAATGGTGCGGGTATATTTTCATTATACCAGTCCATTAATAATAACATAGGATCTGAAAATAGCCGTTTAGCCGATTTAGATGGTGATGGCGATTTAGATATTTTTCATACCAACTGGATGGGAAATGAACAAAAGATTTATCTGAACAATGGAAGTGGAAACTTTAGTTATTCAAGTTCGGTTAACACTACTGGAGCAAAAAGCGATGTGGCTTTAGCCGATTTTGATGGTGATGGAGATATTGATGCTTTATTAAGTGATAAAAACGGCTCATACAATGAGTTGTGGTTAAATAATGGAAGTGGAAGTTTTACATTTTCTTCAGGAGGATTCGCCACAAGTAGCAATCATTCGGGAACTGCTGCTGCTGATTTTGATGGTGATGGTGATAACGATTTTGTAGTTATAGGTGGAGCGAGTAACGCCTCTGCAGAATTGTATTTAAACAACGGTAATGCGACCTTTGGTTCGGCAATTATTTTGGCTCATTTGGGCTCAAATTACGACAAAGATGTGGTGACTGTTGATTATGATAACGATGGAGATATAGATATTATCATAAGTACTTATGGATCAAACGGAGTAGAAGTTTGGAACAATGATGGTGCTGCCAATTTTAGCCTTTGTTACAAAAATCCTTCAAGTGTTTATGCTCATGGCTTTGATGCCGGAGATGTTGATGGAGACGGATTAGTTGATATCTATCTTGGAAACTTCTCCAGTAGTAATGGTGACAGAGTATTTATTCAGGCTCCTGTTGCTACTGCAAATCCATCAATTACTCAACCGACTACTTTTTGCAGTTCAGATGCCGCAGTTAATTTAACCGCAACTCCTGCAGGAGGAGTATGGGGGGGGATTGGGATTACTGATACTACCAACGGAACATTCGATCCTTCAATAGCAGGAGTAGGTTCACATCAAATTACTTATACAACCACCGGAACATGTGGAGCAACTGATACTGTAAATATTATTGTGAACAATTGTAATTTATTAACCGCCTCCTTTATCACAACAACCAATACAATATGTGCTGGAGATAGTATTACCTTTACCGATAACAGCGTTGGAGCAGGAATAACTTCGTGGAACTGGACATTTAACGGAGGAACTCCGGCAACTTCCAGTACACAAGGACCACATACCGTAACTTTTAACATGGTTGGAACTTACAATATTGTTTTACAAGTCGGTGATGGTGCAAGTACAGATGATACCACCATCGCTATAATAGTAAATAATTGTATTGTGCCTGCTCCTTGTTGTAATTATACGTTAGACACACAACAACCAGGTACTTTATTTACTTTAGATGCAGAATTAGGCGATTTAGATGGCGACGGAGATTTAGATGTAGTTTCGGTAAGTGATAATTCGCAAGATATTGAAGTAATGTTTAATACCACAGGAATTTATGGTGCAGCCACTTTATACAATACAGCAACCAACCCAACCAACAGAAGAAGATCTGTAAAATTATATGATTATGATGGGGATGGGGATTTAGATATGATAACAGCGGCAATGACAGCCATAATGAGCTGCGAGGTATGGAATAATAATGGGGCAGGGATATTTACAATAGGACAAAATTTAATTACCACACAAGGATTTGAAGATGTTGAAATGGGCGATTTTAATGGGGATGGATTTGTTGATATTCTTTTTGTAGGAACAACCTCTCAGGTTTGGTTGGGAAATGGAGTTACTTTTACTCAATCCCAAATTTTAACAACACTTAGTGCAGTAGATGCAGATTTAGGAGATGTTGATGGTGATGGCGATTTAGACATTTTCTTTGCCATTCAAGCATTTTCATCAAATGGAAATTTAGTTTGGTTAAATAATGGGGCAGGAAACTTTACCAATACTGGACAGTCTTTAGGAGTCGGGTATAGTGCCCATTGTGTTTTAGGCGATTTAGATGGTGATAGTGATTTAGATGCCATTGCAACCAATTGGGAAAGTGCAGGTAGTCCAACGTTAGTTCCTCACGAAATATGGATAAACAATGGTGTAGGAATCTATACTACAGGTGGTTTTATTTCCCATCCTGGTTTTGGTTACGATGTGGAGTTACATGATTATGATGGTGATGGTGATTTAGATATTTTTATTGCTGACGGAGTACTTTCAACATGGAACAACGATGGAAATGCGAATTTTACCATGTGTGCTGAAGTCGGCGGATTTTATTCCCAAACCTACTCATTAGATTTGGGCGACATTAACGGTGATGGTTTCTTTGATGCTTACATTGGAATAAACCAATCTAGTGCTGGAGATAGGGTAGTTTTCAATAACAATTGCAACCTGTTCATTGCTTCATTTACACCTTCTGCAACAACCATTTGTGCTGGTGATAGTATTACATTTACCGATAACAGCACAGGAGCAGGAATAACATCATGGAACTGGACATTTAACGGAGGAACTCCAGCAACTGCTAACTCGCAGGGGTCACATACTATTGGCTTTAATACAGCAGGCACATATAACATTAACTTGCAAATTAGTGATGGCATCAATACAGATGATACTACTATTATGGTTACTGTTAATCCAACAAGTGTAGGTGCTGATGTACAAATCGCCTGCGATTCATTAACTTGGATAGACGGTATTACCTATACCACTAGCACCAATACACCAACCTTTACTTTAACCAATGCAGCAGGTTGCGATAGCGTAGTTACGTTAAATTTAACTATAAACAATAGCACCACAAGCACCGATGTACAAACTGTTTGCGATTCATTAACCTGGATAGATGGTACTACCTATACCGCTAGCACCAACACACCAACTTTTACCTTAACCAATGGAGCAGGTTGCGACAGTGTGGTAACATTGAATTTAACCATAAACAATAGCACCACAAACACTGATGTGCAAACTGCTTGCGATTCATTAACCTGGATAGACGGTATTACCTACACCGCAAGTACCAATACCCCAACCTTTGCCTTAACTAATGCAGCAGGTTGTGACAGTGTGGTAACATTAAATCTAACCATCAATACTTGTACACCTCCTACCTCTAACTTTGCTGTAAGCGATACACTTATTTGCGAAAATGAATGTATTGATTATACTAGTTTAAGCACAGGAGCAAACTCTTGGAGTTGGGAATTTATTGGTGGAACGCCTAATTCTTCAACAACACAAAACCCAACAATATGTTATGCTGTTGCAGGAATATACCCTGTAGAGTTGATAGTAAATAATACTTATGGAAGCGATACCTTGATAAAAACAATCGTTGTTGTACCAATACCAACTATAACTACCGGTGCAGATATAACCATTAACTTGGGCGAAATTACTACACTTACAGCTACAGGAAGTGGAGGTAGTTACACTTGGTCGCCACCGGATTGGTTAAGTTGTATAAACTGCCAAACCACTATTGCTTCTCCCGAAGAAACAACTACTTATACGGTAACGGCTGATTCAAACGGATGTACAGCAAGTGATAACGTAACGGTAAAAGTTGATTTTGTAAACATCGTATTTGTACCTAATATTTTCTCACCAAATGGTGACGGAGCAAACGATATTGTTTATGTTGAAGGAAAAACAATAGACAAACTTCATTTTTTCATCTATGATCGTTGGGGAGAAAATGTATTTGAAACAACCGACATAACAAAAGGTTGGGACGGAACATTCAGAGGGAAAGAAATGAATAAAGCCGTATTTGTTTATTATTTAGAAGCAACTTTTAAAGATGGTTCAAAAACAACTAAAAAAGGCGATATTACTTTAATTAAGTAATTAGTAAGCACCCGTAACTAAAAACAAAAATTATGAAAAAAATATTTTTATTATTAAGTATAACGCTAAACTTTTCACTTTGGACTTTTAACTCTTTTGCTCAGGACATTCATTTTACGATGTATGATGCCATGCCGTTAACCATAAACCCCGCAACAGCAGGAGTATTTGATGGCAACTTTAGAGCAGTAATGAATTATCGTAGTCAATGGGGTAGTATTTCGAACCCTTTTAAAACCTACTCCTTTGGAATAGATGGGGGAATATTAAAAAATAAATGGCGAAACGGCTATTTAGGTTTAGGATTAAATGCCTTTAAAGATGTTGCAGGAACAACAGATTTTGGAACAACTAAAATTAATTTAGCCTTGTCTAGTGTTATATTTTTAGATGATAAAAACTCAGCAGCAATTGGGTTGTTAGGCTCTTGGGCACAAAACAGTATAAACCCAAATAACTTACAATGGAGTTCTCAGTTTAACGGGCAATCTTATGATGGTTCTTTAGCTTCGAACGAAAGTTTTAACTACGAAAACACCAATTATTTTGATTTTTCTGCCGGAGCGTTGTGGGCTTACGGAAATAGTACTAAAACAATCAGCTCTAGTGATGCCTTAAAAATACAGGCCGGATTGGCTTTTTATCACGTAAGCCGCCCCAGCCAACAAGTTAATTTTGGAGAACTGGATAAATTGTACTCCAAATGGGCATTTCATACCGAATCATTTATTGGATTATCTAACTCAAGATTAGCGGTAAAACCCAAGTTATTGGTTTTTATTCAAGGTCCAGCAAGAGAAATATCATTAGGAACAATGTTTAGATATACCTTACAAGAAAAATCTAAATATACAGGGGCATTTAATGGCATGGCAATAGCCTTTGGAGGTTATTATAGAGTAGGAGATGCTATCGCTCCTTCAATAGAATTAGAAGTCGCCCATTTTGCTTTGGGAGTTTCATATGATGTAAATACCTCCAAACTAACTGCTGCAACAGGTGGAGCAGGAGGTTATGAAATATACATCCGTTTTCAAAATCCTAACCCTTTTAAGGCAAGAGGTTCTAGTGCTCGATTTAATTAAAGAACAATACTAATGAAAAAATTAATCATAACAATAGTTAGCATTTTACAATTAGTTGCATTAGTAAAAGCACAAAACACACACGATTGTTTAGGAGCTATTTCTTTATGTGGTAGTTCTTATAATCAGCCAAGTACCATAAATAATGTAGGAAATATTCCTAACGAAATAAACGTTTCTCCTACATCTAATCAATGCTTAACTGCAGAGTCTGGTGGAATTTGGTACACGTTTACACCCTCTACAACCGATACACTACGATTTTCTATCATACCAACTAATCCTTCTGGAGAGGATTACGATTGGGCTTTATTCGATTTAACAGGAGCTAGTTGCTCCGATTTGGCTACTGGCGACCCATTTATTTATTTAGTTGCTGGAAATACTGCCGGAGATGATAACGGATTACCTCCTTTTATTAACAATGGATCAACAGGAGTAAATGGCGATAGTGCTGTGGCAGGTAGTCTTAATTGTGTAGGACCAGGCCCTGGTGATGGGAGTGGTACCGGACCAAACGATTGGAATGCATTTAACAGCGATGTTATAGTACAAGCCGGGAATACATATTATTTATACGTAGCTCAATTTAGTGGTTCGCAAGGTTATACTCTTGATTTTTCAGCATCACAAGCCTCTTTGTATGATGCAATACCTCCCAACCTTGTTTCAGCGTCTCCTACCAACTGCAGTGGTACAACTATTCAGTTTTTATTTAGCGAAAATATTACCTGTTCATCGCTGCAAAGCAATGAGTTTACCATTACGGGACCTACCGGTATTACCCACTCTATTTCTGCCATTACCTCTCCAACGTGTGGTATCGGTGGTACTTCCGATTCGTTATTTACTGCTACTGTTAGCCCTGCAATGTTACAAAACGGAACTTATACCTTTTCTTTCGATTCGTTGGCAAACGGGTCTGTACAAGATGCTTGTGGAAACTTAACTTCTCCTTCAAATGTTGTTTTTACCATCAATGCTACACCTCCTAGCCTTATTTCTGCCTCTTCCACTAATTGCGATGGTACAACCGTTCAATTTGAATTTAGTGAAAATGTAACCTGTTCATCGCTACAAAATAATGAATTTTCCATTACCGGACCGACAGGAACATTACATACCATTTCAGGCATTACATCGCCAGTTTGCGGAATCGGTGGTACTTCCGATTCGCTTTTTACAGCAACCGTTAGCCCAGCAATGTTACAAAACGGAACATACACTTTTACTTTCGATTCGTTAGCAAACAGCTCTGTACAAGATACTTGTGGTCATTCTGTATCATCAACTGATGTTGTATTTACTATAACAAATATAGTTGATGCAACAATAACACAAACACAAGTTGGCCCTTTTTGTGATAATGTTGCACCATTCAATTTATTATCAGCAAATGGTGGGGGCGTTTGGTCTGGAACAGGAATTACAGATTCCTTAAATGGAACATTTAATCCGGCTGTAGCAGGAAATGGAACACATTTAATTACTTATACCATGTCATCATTTTGTAATGACACTGATACCATTTCGCTTACTGTTATACCTGTAGATAGTGTTGGTTTTAGTTATAATCTAAATTATTGTTTAACCGATACTGTTAATCCTACACCAATTAACACAGGAACATTAGGAGGGGTTTACAGTATTGATAATTCAGGAGTTATTGATGCTAATGCCGGAGAAATTAATCTTATAGCAAGTGGCTCTGGTAATTTTGTAGTCACTTATACAACCTCAGGTTCTTGTCAAAACTCAGGCATGTTTAACCTTACTATTAACCCCTGTACGCTACCCGTTGTTAATTTTACTGCAACAAAAACATTATTATGTATAAATGACTGCACTGATTTTAACGATTTAACAACCGAATTGCCATCAGAATGGAAATGGTATTTTTTTGATGCAAGTCCATCAACCTTTTCTTACCAACATCCTACCAATATATGTTATAATGCAGTTGGATCATACCCTGTTGCATTAGTAGGTACCAATATTTATGGAACTGACTCTTTATATATTCCAAACTATATTGTAGTTGATTCATGTATAGAAATTCAGGACACTATATTAATTCCAAACGTATTTAGCCCAAATGGTGATGGTAAAAACGATGTGTTTAATTTAAGTAGAAATGATATCGATTTGGTTGAAATGAACATTTTTAATCGATGGGGAACTTTAGTTTTTAAAACAGAAATGACAGGTAATGGTTGGGACGGACAAACAACTTCTGGAACAGCAGCTACTGAAGGCACTTATTTTTATGTAATTATTGTCAATTTAAACCAAGCTACTAAAACTTATAAAGGAACATTGACTTTGATAAGATAAAAATCTAAAAATTAATTTTCACAACTAATATAATCAAATGAAAGAAACTATTGAAAAATTTTATCAAGCCTTCGAAAACCATGATGCTGAGCGAATGACAGCATATTATCATAAAGAAATTCAATTTGAAGACCCTGCTTTTGGGGTTTTGATTGGCGAAAAGGCAAAAAACATGTGGCGAATGTTATGTCGCAGCTTAAACGAACAGGGTGGAGAAATTACAATGATTAACATTACAAGTAATGATAAAATTTGTACAGCCAATTGGGAAGCACATTATACATTTAGTAAAACAGGAAAAAAAGTACATAATATAATTAAAGCTGAGTTTGAATTTAAAGACGGTTTAATTATTAAACATACCGATAGTTTTGATTTATACAAATGGGCAAAACAAGCTTTAGGTGTTAAGGGCGTTTTAATAGGTTGGACCCCCTTTTTTAAGAAAAAATTAATTATTGAAACAAATAGATTGCTTTGTCAATTTGAGCAAAAAATAGATTAACCTTTTTTAAACACTCCAATTAGGTTAAAGCTTAATCTTTCAGAATTCATTATAAATAATTAAATAAGCATGAAAAAACTAATCCCAATTATCACCATAACTTGCCTGCTAATTAGCACATCAATATTCGCTCAAAATGTTGGCATTAACTCCACTGGTGCTTTACCCCACCCATCTGCACTACTAGATCTAGCTTCTAGCAATGCGGGGTTCTTAATAACACGTGCTGATACTTCAAGCATTGTCACACCAGCTTTTGGGTTAATGACTTTAGCACCAGCTGATTCGTGTTTGTATTTGTATAGTGGACAAAAATGGCTCAGTGTTGGTGGCATAGGATGTTGTTGTAAAGTAAATGGAGCATCTCCAACAGGCACAATTAGCACCTTAAATTGTGCAGGAGCAACCGCCTCTGGTAGCCTAAACGAAGGCAGTCCTGCTAGTGGTGTTTCTGCAACTATAAGTTATACAGGAGGGAATGGGAATGCACACGGTGGACAAACCGTTAACTCTACTGGAGTAACTGGATTAACCGCCACATTACCAGCAGGTAATTTTGCAACAGGAGCTGGTTCTTTAACCTATACCATTTCAGGAACACCAGCTAGTAGTGGTACAGCCAGTTTTACTATTAATGTGGGTGGAGTAACCTGCACTTTAACTATTACGGTAAACCCTCCTCCTCCTCTTTTACCTGCTTCTTGTTTTACTATTGGTGGCTCAGGAAGCGATAATCCCAATTCAATAAAACAAACTACTGATGGAGGTTACATAATAGCTGGGAATACTACGTCCTATGGAGCTGGAGGTGCTGATATGTATATTGTAAAGCTGGATGCTACCGGTGCAATTATCTGGACAAGAACTATTGGGGGGTCAAGTAGTGATAATGCTCAATCCATTGCCCAAACAAGCGATGGAGGCTACATAGTAGCTGGAAACACGGCTTCTTATGGAGCGGGTGCTACCGATATGTATATAGCAAAATTAGATGCTACTGGTACAGTAAGTTGGACAAGAACTGTTGGCGGTGGAAATAATGATGAGGCAAATTCTATCGTACAAACTACAGATGGCGGTTATGCAGTAGCTGGTAAAACCTCCTCGTATGGGGCTGGCGTAAATGATATGTATATCGTAAAATTAGATGCTACGGGTTCAATTAGTTGGACAAGAACTGTTGGAGGAGGTAGCGGAGATGTGGCATACTCAATAGTACAAGCAACTGATGGAGGATATGTGGTGTCAGGAAATACCGGCTCGTATGGAGCAGGAGCTTCTGATATGTACATCGTAAAATTAGATGCAGCGGGTACAATTAGCTGGACAAGAACTATTGGCGGTGGAAGCAATGATCATGCATATTCTATCGTACAAACAACTGATGGGAGCTATGTTATAGCTGGATACACTTATTCGTATGGAGCAGGAAATAGTGATATGTATATCGTTAAATTAGATGCTTCTGGCACCCTAGTTTGGACAAGAACTGTTGGAACTGGTGCTAATAATGAATACGCACCATCAATAATACAAACCGCTGACGGTGGATACATGGTAGTTGGAAGTGCTGGTAGCTTTATTGGGCTAGGGAGTGGTGACATGTATATTGTAAAACTAGATGCTACTGGCACTGTAAGTTGGCGAAAATCATCTGGGGGCTTAGGATCTGAAGTGGCCTATTCAGTAGTGCAAACTGCTGATGGAGGATATCTTGTGGTAGGAACAACAGATTCGTATGGGGCTGGAGGTTCTGACTTTTATATTGTAAAACTGGATGCTCTTGGCAATGCTTGTTCCACTTGTAATATGCTCTCTGGCGGCTCTAGCAACAGTGGTGGTGGAGACGCTAGTGGAGGAACAACTGGAAGTGGAGGAACAACTGGAAGTGGAGGAACAAGTGGTAGTGGTGGGGTTCTTACAAATATTTGTAATTAGTAAATTACTCCATGTTATTTTCTATGCTAATATATTATCATTTTAAGTAGGCATTTTTCAAAATCCTCATCAATTGAAAAAATATACCCGCAAAAAACACTAAAAATAAAAGCAATTAAATAGATACACTAATAATTTATCTTAATAATCGGTAACATGAAAAAACAAATCTTAATTTTTTTAATAGCTCTACTCGCCATTGCTGCAACTAAACAATCTTTTGCTCAAAACGTTGGTATTAACTCCACTGGTGCTACACCCAACGCCAAAGCTTTGCTCGACATTGATGCTACCGGCAGTAGCAGTAAAGGTGGTTTATTAGTTCCACGTTTAACTACTGCCGAGCGTAATGCAATTACTGCTCCAATACCCATGAGCCTTTTAATTTTTAACACTACTACCGAATGCTTTGAAGCCTGGAACCAAACATCTTCTACATGGGTTGCTTTTGGTTGTATTGGTTGCCAGTTACCGGGTGTATTTACAGCAAATACAGCATCGGGTATTACAGCTACTACTTTTGATGCCAACTGGGCGACAAGTACTGGTGCAACAACTTATTATCTCGATGTTGCTACAGATGCTGGTTTTACAGCTTTTGTTGCTGGTTATACCAACCTCAATGTGGGTAATGTGCTTACAGCAAATGTTACAAGTTTAGCCTGTGCTACTACCTATTATTACCGTGTAAGAGCAAGTAATAGTTGTGGTACAAGTAGCAATTCTAATACTATTACAGTTGCCACCTCCGCTTGTCCACCTCCAGGTGCCTGCGGCACACAAATATTTGCTACCACTAATTTAAATGTTGGGGTACAAATAACCAGTGCAACCACCCAAACGAACAATGGCATTGTAGAAAAATATTGTTATAATGATGTAGCTGCTAATTGTGCCACTTATGGTGGTTTGTATCAATGGGACGAAGCTATGAATTATACAGCTACCAGCAATTGCGATCCTTGTGGTGCAGGCGGTGTACAAGGGCAATGCCCGACGGGTTACCATATACCTACCGATTTAGAATGGAGCCGTTATGAATATTGTGTAGAAAACAACATTACTCCCACAGGAGCTACCTCTCTTGCCACTTTTCAAACATCAACAGGATGGCGTGGTACTAATTCCGCAGTAGGTCCAGGGGCAAAAATGAAAGTAACCAGCAGCAACACACCTGTTTGGGATGGTACTAATACCAGTGGTTTTAATGCGTTGCCCGCGGGTTACTCCCTCGGTGGCTCGTCCTACAGCCTGGGCACGAGTGCTTTCTATTGGTCAGCTACCGAGAGCAGTGGTGCAGATGCGTTGATAAGAATCTTGAACACGGGTAATGGGCGGAGCAACAGGAATATGTTCAATAAGACGACATTCGATACATCGGTACGCTGCCTTCAGAACTAGATTTATTTAACATTTAGATATTTTAAAAAAACAAATAAAATGAAAAAACAAATTTTGATTTATGCTCTAGCTTTAAGCTGCCAATTTACAATTGGTAACTTGCAATCTTTTGCTCAAAACGTTGGTATTAACTCCACTGGTGCTACACCCAACGCCAAAGCTTTGCTCGATATTGATGCTGCCGGCAGTAGCAATAAAGGCGGTTTGTTAGTACCACGTTTAACTACTACCGAGCGAAATGCTATTACTGCTCCAATACCCATGAGCCTGTTAATTTTTAATACCACTACCGAATGTTTTGAAGCATGGAACCAAACATCTTCTACATGGGTTGCTTTTGGTTGTATTGGTTGCCAGTTACCTGGGGCATTTACAGCTAATGCTGCAAGTGGCATTACGGCTACTGCTTTTGATGCCAACTGGGCAGCAAGTACTGGTGCAACAACATATTATTTAGATGTTGCCACTGACGCTTCTTTTACAAGTTTTGTAAGTGGCTATACTAATTTAAATGTTGGTAATGTACTTACATTAAACGTAACAAGTTTAACTTGTGCAACTACTTATTATTACCGTGTAAGATCAGGTAATAGTTGCGGTACAAGTCCTAACTCCAATACCATTACGGTTACTACCTCTGCTTGTGGTATTTCCTGCGGAACACAGGTATTTGCTGCTGCTAATTTAAATGTGGGTACACAAATATCGCAGGCAACTACACAAACCAATAATGCTACTGTAGAAAAATGGTGTTATAATGATGTAGCTGCCAACTGTGTTACTTACGGTGGTTTATATCAATGGGACGAAGCTATGAATTATGCAGCAAGTACCAACTGCGACCCATGCGGTGCGGGTGGCGTACAGGGGCAATGCCCGGCAGGTTACCACATGCCAACCGATTTAGAGTGGAGCCGTTACGAATATTGCATCGAAAATACTATTGCACCAACAGGTGCTACACCACTTTCTACTTTCCAAACTACAGTAGGATGGCGTGGACTGAATACCGCAGGTGTTGGTCCCGGAGATAAAATGAAAGCAACGAGTAGTAATACCCCTGCTTGGAATGGAACCAATACCAGTGGCTTTAACGCGTTACCTGCGGGTTACTCCGGCGGTGGCGCATCCTACGGTATGGGCACAACCACGTACCTATGGAGTGCTACCGAGGAGAGCGGCACTCGTGCGTGGTACAGGGTCCTGAATACGGGTAGCGTTCAGAGCAATCGGAATAACCCTGGTAAGACAGGCGGTTTATCGGTGCGGTGCCTCCAGGACTAGATTTATTTGACAATTGAACATTGATACAATGAAAAAGTTAGTTATTACACATTACCTTTTATTTTTGAGCATAAGCTTTTGCTTTGCTCAAAAATCGATTGTAAAAAATAGCAACGACATTTCTTTTGTAAAAGGAAACATTGCAAATTATGCCAATAAACCACTATTCCTTTACAAATGCTATAAAGACACCTTGTTGTTTATAGATTCTATTCAAACAAACAGGAAAGGTGATTTTTCATTTAATTTAAGTACAAACTCCTGGAAGCAACATGCGGGTTTATACAAAATACAAATGCTGCAAAACCAATTCTTCTACATTATTCATTCAGATTATGAAAAAGCAATTGAAATAAAAACAGTGTATCAGCCTGATATGTTTAACAACAATGCAACGGATAGTTTGTTTGTATTAAAATCAGAAGAGAATAAATTGTTTTATGAATTTCAGGCCTTGCAAAAAAAATTAAACATAGCCGATGCCTGGCTCTTACAAATGATGCGTTTATATCCTTTATCAGATCCTTTTCATAATCAACTGGAAGATGAATATTTTAAACGATACAAAGCCATGGACGAATTTGTAAAAGAAAGCATTGTGCAGGATTCCTCCCCTTCGGATAAGATAGCAGTGGCTTATTACAAACCTGTAAATCCTGATTGGCACGAACCGGACAACTGGAGAGATAGTATTATAGTCGATCACTATTTTGATTATTTCAATCCTGCAGATAGTTTTTATTTGCATACGAATATATTAACTGAAAAATTAGAAATTTATCTCAAACTAAAAACTAATAAATTAGACGGGTATGGTCAGCCGGTAAGAGATGAGATGTTTGCAGCCACAGCAGCTCATGAATTTTTAGAAAAGACAAAAAACAGCCCTGCTAATTTTGAGTTTTGTTTCAACTACCTGCTAAAAAATTTTAGTAAAGAGCATCTCGATAATGCCTTCTTATTTCTTTACGATACTTATGCAAAACCTCAAGAGGGTAATTGCGAATCCTCAGTTATAATATCCGAAACATTTAAGGAAAAGGCAAATAAATTAAGGAATGTAGCCATTGGATCCTCTGCTCCTGATTTTGTTATAATGGATGGCAAGCTTAATTTAAGCCAGCTTCCGTCAAATAATGTATTAGTGTTGTTTTGGGCAAGCTGGTGTCCGCATTGTGCAGACGAAATACCAAAAATAAAAGCGGCTTTAGAGCAAAGCAAACAAAACATAATGGTAGTTGCCGTTTCGTTAGATACCGACACAAAACAATGGGAGCAATTTGTAGAAGAAAACGCAATGGCAAACTGGGTTAATATAACCGACTTTAAAAGCTGGAACGGAACAATACCTAAGCAATACAATGTATATGCAACACCAAGTATGTTTTTATTAGATAAAAACAAAAAAATAATAGCAAAACCCGAAACCACCAATCAATTGATTAAAGCTATTGAGGTATTGTAAAAATTATATACTTCAATAGCCCCACATACAAACACAAAAAAACAACGAAGCCAGTTTTATATGACAATTACAAAAGCAAATTTTCAAATGAATAAACCTGATTTTGTTTTAATGCTTATTGATAAATCGGCAAACGCCTATGGAAAATTACTTGGTTTAAATAACAGCACCCGTTTAGAAATAACACTCACTATAATACAGGAAACCGTAAGTAATATTATGGATATAGATATATCTCTGTTATGTTCCGAAAAATTAATAAAAGAAAAACTGAAGCAAAATCTTATTAACTACGATCAGGTACGTTTTGTAATTTATTTATTGCTTGCCGATGCCGATATACTTATACAGTTAAAGCAAACGCAATTTGCATTAAAAAAATATAAAATTATTTTATTACTTACACAGTGGCAAACACAACAAGAGGTTTTAAAAAATTATTTTGAAAAACAACTTGAGATAACTGAACTAAAAGAGCGTATTGAAACTTTAAAAGCGGAAGATAAATCATATAAACGTACTGCATAATTACAGACAATTAATTTAACCCTTTAAAACTATATGACAATGAAAAAAATAATAGTAACAACTTTTTTTACTTTGTGTTTCGTATTGACAAGTTACTCTCAAGATACAACCAAGGCAAACTATGAGGAAGAACTTAAGATGACAATCGTATTTGAAAATGCTAAGAGGAAAAACAGCTATGATATTATTCGCCTTTATCTGACAAATCAATCCAAAACAGATAAATATAAAATAATAATGCCTGGAGACGGTTCGGAATCAGCTTGGCGAGAACCTTACATTTACTTCACCGCTGACTTCAAAGATGAAAATGTTAAATGGAAGAAATTAGAAAAACTTGGTTCATTGCGATGCGGATTATTTGATGCAGAATGGCAAAAAGATACTATAACAGTTAATCCTGCACAGAAAATTCAAATTTATGAAATGGCTTCCGAAAATATAATTAGATTCTTCAATATTTCTTCAAGCGGGACAATTCGTTTGACCGCACACTATGACTACAAGCAAGGGCAACATGCAAAAGAAATACCAAAAGATTATAAGGAAGTAATAGAGCAGGAAAATTTTGAAAATATCCCATCATTCGTACTGACATCAGACACGATTGAAATTAATATAAAAAAATAATGGCAGTGCATAACACGTTGCTATTGGATAAAAACAAAAAAATAATCGCCAAACTAAAAACTGTAGAACAACTTGTTAAATCAATCGAAACACTCACAAAAAAAAGCTAAATTTACCTTTAAAAAAATTTAAAGTAGACTAATGCTTCAATTAAAATTTCTACTACTTACTTTTTCCTTCTTTTGTATTTCATTTACAAATGGAGCCTCTAGTATTGATAGTTTGAAGCAATTAATAGTTGCTGAACAAGAAGATACAAATCAAGTGCATTATTTAATTAAATTGTGTAGCGAATACCGAGCAATTGGTAGCTACAACAGTATTCTTTATTGTGCTAATCGTGCACTAAAACTAGCAAAAAAACTTAATTATCAAAAAGGTATAGCTGAAGCTTATAACAATATAGGTATTGTTAATTATTATCAAGGAAATTATACTGTAGCACTACATAATTATATTTCTTCATTAAAAATTTATAAAGAAATTAATGTAACCCCGGATTTACCAAACAGTTCAATTGCCAGTGCATATAATAACATAGGTATGATTTATCAAGTTTTAAGCAAGTATGATGTTGCACTAGAAAATCATATAGCTGCTTTAAAAATAAGAGAAAAAATAGGCGATAAAAATGATATTGCAGATTCTTATTGTAATATAGGAATAATATATGCACTTAAAACAGATTATAAAGAGGCAGATATAAAGTTTAAAAAAGCTTTAAAGCTTAAAATAGAAATAAAGAATAAAGAAGGAATAGCTCGGATGTATAACAATATAGGCTCTAATATACAAAACCAAGGGGTTGCATTTCTAAAATCAGGTAAAAAAGAGCAAGCAAAATCAAATTTTGAATTGGCCTTAAAAAATTATTTTACCGGGCTTAAAATACAAGAAGAAATAGGAGATAAAAGAAGTATAGCTATGTCTTACGCTAATATTGGCGGTATCTATTTTTATGTAACCGATTATTCATTAGCAAAACAATGGTTTAAAAAAGCATTAATTTTATCCAAGGAACTAGGAGATAAAGATTTAATAAAAGAAATTTATTCAGGATTAGCCGATACAGATGAAAAATTAGGAAATTATAAAAGTGCTTACCTGAATTATCAACTCTATACATACTATAAAGACAGCATATTTAGTGAGGAGTCCATATGGCAACTAGCTAATCTTCAAACTAAATACGAAGCAGAAAAAAAACAAAATATCATTGAAATCCAAGCCCTGCAACTATCAAAACAAAAGCTTCAGCTCACCCAAAATAAAATACAATTAATACTACTTATTGTTGGAATTATAATTGTTATTATTATAGCTTATTTAATAATAAACAGAAATAAAATTAAACAACGAGAAACTTTACAAAAAAATATGTTCGTTCAACAAAAATTACACACAAAAATAATGGTAGAGGCTTTAGAGCAAGAAAGAGTGCGTATTGCTCGAGATCTACACGATGGAATAGGACAAACATTAGCTGGCGTTATAGCAAATCATGAACAATTATTAAATACTAAGCTAGAATTTTTTTCGGAGAATAAAAGGAAAATTTTTAATTCTACCTCTACAATTTTAGATGATGCTTATAAAGAATTGCGGGAGCTCTCACATCAAATGATGCCACGTGTATTAAAAGTTGCAGGTTTATCAGAAGCAATATCTGATTTGTTAGATAAAACACTCCATAATACTCAAATCAATTACCAATTTGAAAAGAAAGAGATGAATGATGTACCTGAAAATATAGCTATTGGTATTTATCGTATCTTTCAGGAGTTATTAAGTAATATTATTAAACATTCTAAAGCAAAATCCATTGAAGTTACTTTACATAAAACCTCTCAACAACTTATTTTAATTGTTGAGGATGACGGTGTTGGAATAGAAAATAATGTTGATTCTAATGAAGAGCAAAAAAAATTAAATATAGGAATTGGCTTGATGAATATTATTACTAGAACACAAATTATGGATGGTACATTTTTGATGGAAAAGGGAAGTATTAAAGGGTCGATTGCAACCTTAATTATACCTTTATCTAAATAAAAAAGTTATGAAAGAAAAAGAAATCTCATTAATGATTGTTGACGATCATCAACTTATCCGAGATGGAATTGTTGTACGTTTATCAGTTATCCCAAATATTAAAATTATTGCTCAAGCAGATAATGGAAGAGACGCTTTAGACCAACTTAAAATAAATCAACCTGATATTATTTTAATGGATATAGATATGCCTATTATGGATGGTTTCGAGACCACTCAAAAAATATTACTTTTATATCCATACATCAAAATCTTGATATTATCCTCTTATGACGAAAAATCTATTGTATTAAAGATGATAAGTCTCGGTGTTAGTGGATTTATTCTTAAAAATGTTAAAACAGAAGAATTAGTAAAAGCAATCAAAACTATATTCCAAGGTCAACAATATTTTAGTGACAACGTCTCATTAAGCCTAATAAAATCATCGATGGAGGAGCTTACCCAAAAACCAGTTATAAAACTAACTAACCCTCTTACAACTAGAGAATTAGAAGTGCTACAACTAATTGCTTTAGGGTTAAGTAATACACATATCTCTAAAAAACTTTTTATCAGTGATAAAACTGTAAATTCTCACAGAACAAATTTAATGAAAAAATTAAAAGTTCATAATGTAGCGGAACTTATTCGTGTCGCCATTCAGCATAAATTAATATAATCATTATAAGCCTAACTACTAAAAAAGTAACAATTAGGGGAAGATATTTATATTTTATTATAACTCTATTTAACATAATGTAATTTATAAGACAATGTAATATGACTTTATTATTTAAGAGGTTTATCGTTTGTCAGCTATGATGTGGAGAATCTGGTCATGTTGGCTCTCCTATTTCGGTTTTCATTAATCCTGTTTCCTGTCTGTAAATCAAAATATTAAATGGGTCAGTGCTTCCGGTTTTTCCACCAAAACAGGCAATATAATCCGCCAACTGAATATTTATTCTTGGATCAAAAATGCAAACTAAATTTAGTAAAACGTATCAGAAAAAATATCGTTAAATATGACCTCAAACCACAAGACGTTGGATTTAATGAATACCTGTAGTTAAAGTTTGAGGTTAATCAGAATTAGAACCGAGCAGAACCGACATTAAATTATTATCATTTTTTATTTGACCTAAAAAAACGGATGTCAGAGTTGAGCTTCCCAAATCCTCTACACCTCTGCAAGAAATACAACTATGATTTGCTTTTATGACAACACCTACATCCTTTGTGTTAAGTGTGGTTGAAAGTTCTTGAACAATCTGCATTGTTAATCGTTCTTGGACTTGTGGTCTTCTTGCATAAAAGTCAACAAGTCTATGAATTTTTGATAATCCGATAACATATGTATTTGGCATGTAAGCTATATTGACTTTTCCTTGAATTGGGACAAAATGATGTTCGCAAAATGACGTAAAAGGAATATTTAACTCTACTAATGGAGTGTGATACTCATATACATTTTTAAATAAAGCAACTTTAGGCTTGTTTATTGGATTTAATCCTTTAAATATTTCGTTAACATACATTTTTGCTACTCGATTTGGAGTATCTTTTATACTATCATTGGTAAGGTCAAAGCCTAATATTTCAACAATATCCTTAAACTTCTCTGCTATTAATTCA
Organism: Bacteroidota bacterium; assembly: GCA_016183805.1. Classification (GTDB taxonomy): domain Bacteria; phylum Bacteroidota; class Bacteroidia; order Flavobacteriales_E; family Vicingaceae; genus Vicingus. Next base: position 39,675 of record JACPDX010000055.1, on the reverse strand, counting down.
ATCTTTAAATCGTCATCAATATCAAAAGCATCATCACGTAACGGATTTTTAACCGTTACGTGATGATTAGAATTGATTAAACTTTCTTTTACTAAAAGTGTGTTTCCGTTCAATTTCGTCATATTAATTATTGGCTTTACTATAATTATTTTCAGATAATTTTGCTAAAGAAAATGCACCAATAGCCATTACCAAATCTCTTACTGCAACATCTACATAAGTCCAACTAAAAATTAAAGTCAAGGCAATTGCTATCAACCAAGCAGAAACTACATAGGCACCAATTTTCGTTTTAGTTAAAACAAGTACACCTGCAATAATTTCAATAATACCAACTATCATCATAAATATAGTAGGCTCAAAAGGAAGCATTCCAGCAAAACCTTCGGAAATGTATTGAGGCCAATCTGTTAAAATGTTAGTGAATTTGTCTAATCCTGCAACGATCGGTACTAAACCAAAAGTGTACTTTAAAATGTTTTTTACTAATTGTACATTTGAATTCATAATTTTATTTTTTTAGTTATTTTAAATTTGTTACACCATTTTGATAGCAGATTTAAAAAAAGGATACAAAATTTTGTAACTTTTTTTAAAGTTTCTTATCTAAAGTAAAAGACAAATAAAATGGAGGCAATAAACATTAATGATTTTAACAATCATAAAATAGAAGATAGCGTAGTCATTAAACGTATTTTAAGTGGCGAAAAGGAACTTTATGAAATATTAGTAAGACGTAATAATCAAAAACTATATCGAGTAATTAGGAGCTACATAAAAGATGATACTGAAATTGAAGACATAATGCAAGACAGTTATGTAAAAGCCTTTACTAAATTGTATCAGTTTAAATTGGAATCTACTTTCTCTACCTGGCTTATTCGCATAGGAATAAACGAATCTTTAGCCCGATTAAAAGAAAAAGGAAAAATTTATCATCTAAATGAACAATCTGATAATTTAAGTAGTACAATTTTAGAAATTCCAGATAACAGACAATTAAATCCACAGGACAAAATGATACGGAATGAAACAAAGCAAATATTAGAAAGCGCTATTGACAGTTTAGACATAAAATACAAAACTGTCTATATTATGAAAGAAGTGGAAGAAATGAGCTTAAAAGAAATTTCAGTTGTTTTAGACTTAACCGTTGCTAATGTAAAAGTACGTTTGCATAGGTCAAAAGAAATGTTAAAAGAGAAACTTTATGAAGTTGCAAATGATAAAAATATCTTTGAATTTGGTTTCAGCAGATGCGATAGAATAACGGAAAATGTGATGAGAATGATATTATAACTGTGTACAATCAGCATACCTTCTATCCCATTAATTATACCACCAAAACGCTTTTGAGGCGATTATTTATTAAAACTCACCTTAGTTAATTTTAATAAAAGAACCTGATTTAATCCAAGTTATGATTTAATAAGATATTATCTAAACTTATATCATGAGCTTCAAGAGGTACTTTCTCAACTTCTTGGACAGGATAAAAAATTCCAATTTTATTAACAGAAAGATGATGAACTAAAAAATTATCATAATAACCTCCTCCATAACCTAAACGATAATTATCATTATCAAACGCTAATCCGGGAACAATAATTAAATCAAAAACTCCTGTATATTCTTCTGTGTTAGAAGGGTGAGTGGTTCCAAAAACTCCTTTTTCTACATCAGTAAGAGAAGTTAACACCCTATTTTCTAATTTTCGATTAGGCAATGTTTTGGGAGTAACTATTGTAATATTTTTTTGTAACAAACTTATCAGTAATGGATTAATATCTATTTCTTTACCCATTGGTAAATAAGCATGAATTACTTTATAATTATTAGCATCAATAATATTTTCGAGTTCATTACATATCCATGAATCATACTTCTTTTTATATACAACATCAAGCTTAGTTCTTTTAACAAGCATTTCTTTACGTAAATCTTTTTTTTGTTTTATGACCTCAATCATAGGAAATTATATAATTATTTTTCAACAAAAGTAATTTTTATTTAGGATATTTTTGTCCGAATTAAAAATCTTATTTAGATTTGCTCTAAATAAGGAGATAGATGTTTTCAAAAACTTGCGAATATGGAATTAGAGCAGCAATTTATATTGCTAGTAACTCTAGAGAAGGAAAAAGAGTTAGATTAAAAGATATTGCCTCAAAAATTGATTCTCCAGAAGCATTTACAGCTAAGATTCTTCAACTACTTGCTAAAAATGACATTATAGACTCAGTAAAAGGACCTACTGGCGGATTTGAAATGAATGAAAAAAAAATGAAGTCAATTATGTTAAACGAAATTGTTTTAGCGATAGATGGAGATAAAATTTATAATGGTTGCGGTTTGGGTTTGAAAAAATGCAACGCAGCTAAGCCTTGTCCGGTACATAATCAATTCAAAGTGATAAGAGATGAATTAAAGACCATGCTCACTACTACTTCCATCTACACTTTGTCAGAAGGATTATCAGAGGGGTTAATTTGGTTAAAGAGATAACTTTTTTGAATTATTTTAAGATATAAAGGTATTAAATTCCTGATTAGTATGAAAAAACACTTAGTTACAATAATTGGATTTTTATTATTTAATTCCTCTCCTATTATTGCTCAGACAGAAGAAATTAATACTGACAACTGGGTATCCAGTCCAGGCGTCATCGGAACGATAATTTTAGGAGTTATTTTATTGGGTATTTTCACTTTAATAACAGTTATTAAAACAAAAAAAACGATTCATACTTATTATAAGATCAGTCGCTTAAAAAACATCACAACTATAGAGGAAGATTTATTATCACTTGAAATCCCGGAAATAGGTCAAATCTTAGAAAATAGAAAAAAGACTGAAAAAGTTTCTTTAGATGAAATTGAAAAAAATCTGATAAGCCCTTACATCGAGCAATTAATAAATATCTCAAGTCGTCTTGACCATCAAGATATTGATGAAATTTTAAACGAAAGATACAAGGTATTAAGTTATTCTTTACAACAAAACGAACTAGGATCTGATAAATCACCAAATGACGATAAAGGAATGATAACCTATGTCAATAATGACTTAGGCAACCCAATATATGATGATAAAAGAAGTGAAAAAATAAAATTAAAAACAGATCAGGAACTCGTAAAAATTGTAATTACCTATATAGGAGCTTCCGCTTTTTGGTTAATTCTAGGAACTTTAATAGGGCAATATATAGGAATGAAATTTGTCTGGCCGGAGATGGATACAATTTCATGGCTCTCATTTGGAAGATTAAGACCTGTTCATACTAATACTGTTTTTTGGGGATGGGCATCATTAGCTATGATTGGATTAGGATATTTTGTAATTAGCAGAACCTCTAATCAAAAAATTTATAGTACAAAGCTAGCATGGAGATCATTTTGGCTGATAAATGCAACTTTAGTTATCGGTAATATTTGTTTAATGGTAGGTATAAATAATGGTGGTGGTGAGTATAGAGAATACATTTGGCCGGTAATGTTATTATTTGCTATAGGTTTAATAATAACAGCTATTAATTATTACAAAACTATAGCTACCCGGAAGGTAAAAGAGATTTATATCTCTAACTGGTATATATTGGCAGCATGCGTTTGGACTATTATACTTTCAATCATCGGATACTTACCTTTTACAGGATTAGGAGAAACAATCATTCAAGGATATTATATGCATCAAGGGGTTGGAATGTGGTTTATGACATTTACATTAGGGTTAGTTTATTATTTTCTTCCTTCAAGCCTTAATAAACCAATATATTCATACTCTCTTGGTGCTTTAGCTTTTTGGACACAAATGTTATTTTATACCCTTATAGGTACTCACCATTTCGTATTTAGTCCCCTACCCTGGTGGTTACAAACAGTTGCAATCGTTTTTAGTGCAGGGATGTTCATTCCTGTTTTAGCAGGAACCACCAATTTTTTATTAACGATGAAAGGAAGTTTCAAAAGTATTGGAGATAGCTATGTGTTACCTTTCCTGTTAGTGGGCGTTATTTTCTATTTCTTAGGTTCCACACAAGGTAGTTTTCAGGCATTCCGATTCACAAATTATGTTTGGCATTTTACAGATTTTAATGTTGCTCACTCCCACTTAACCATGTATGGCATCATTTCATTTTTACTTTGGGGTAGTATATATGCCTTATTACCCAAATTAACAGGTCACGAACCCAAACAAATTAATATTGGATTGCATTTTTGGCTAGCATTTGTAGGATTAATTATTTATATGTTTTCTTTAATGATAGGTGGGACAGAAAAAGGATTGAGCTGGATAGAAGAAGAAGCATTTATAAACAGTGTTAAACTAATGGCTCCATACTGGTTATGGAGAGCTGTAGGGGGTAGTTTAATGTTTCTCTCTCACATAATTTTTGCTTTAAATATCTATCAAATTTATAAAAAGTGGAGTATAAATAAAATTGAAGTACAATGATAAACTTACATAAAGATCATGAATCGTTATTAACAATTATTATTGTTGTGTTTTTAGGGTTAAGTACCGTAATTGCTATTATTCCTGCGTATGATATGCAAGAGAAGGTAACTCCTTTACCAAAAGGTTTAGATTTAACAACGTCCGAAAGAAATGGATTAAAAATTTATATCTCAGAAGGGTGTGCAGCCTGTCATACCCAACAGGTTAGAAGTATAGCAATGGACAATAAATGGGGAAAACGTCCATCAATACCTTCTGATTATTATTATTCAAAACAACGATTGAGTTTTCTTCAACAATCACCATCTATTCTTGGAAGTGAAAGAACTGGGCCTGACTTAACATCCGTTGGAACCAGACAACCCAGTGATGATTGGCATTTACTTCATTTGTATAATCCCAGAATTGTTGTAAAAGAATCCATCATGCCTGGATATTCATGGCTTTTTGAAAAAAAGAAAAAAAGTGCTGTATCCGAAAAAGATGTAGTAATTAATGTACCTAAAGAATTTATGAACGATGATAAATATGACATTGTTGCTACAAAAGAGGTATTAGATTTAGTAGCCTATTTAAAATCATTAAAACAAGTGGATTTATACAATACCTCTTCTCCGGAATTTATCCCGGCTTTAACAAAAAAAGAAGCAGCATCAATTGCAAACGAGGCTAATAATTTACCTGATGGTGAACAATTATATATTGATAAATGTTCTGCCTGCCATCAATTAAACGGAGAAGGTTTAGGTGGTGCTTTCCCTTCATTGAAAGGAAGCCCTATTGTATTAGATGAAAATCATGACTTAATGATACAGATTATATTACAAGGATATGATGCTAGAGCAGAATATGCAGTAATGCCTTCATTTACTGATCAATTAACTGATGCTGAAATTGCTGCTATAGCAAACCATGAAAAAACAAGCTGGGGAAATAAAGCCCCAACCATTAGTGAAGAAGATGTGAAAAAAGTAAGAGAATATTTAAAAACCTTAACGCCTTAAGTGTTATGAAAAAATACATATTATCGATATTTCTAATATCAAGCTGTTTAAGTTCAGCTATTGCCTGCAAAGTATGTGCAAACAATCAGCCTGCTATATTAAAAGGCATAACACATGGTACTGGCCCTGAATCAAAATTTGACGGTATAATTATAACGGCCGCCATAATTATTGTTTTGTTTACCCTATACTATAGCCTAAAATACTTGATTAAACCAAACGAAAATAATCCAAAACATATCAAAAACTTAATCTTAGACTAAAAGATGGAGTCAAATAAAAGTAAAATAAAAATTTTTATTGATGATGGTGGAACTCCTATCGGAGAATTTACTCCACCTGTTAAATTTCAATTTGATACTACAAAATTAACAGATGGAATTCATACGCTAAAAATTGTTGCCAAATCTACTGATGGTGTTGAAGGAATAAAAACCATTCCTTTTGAAGTTAGGAACGGTCCTTCAATAGCTGTTATAGGTTTAAACAATAATGATATTGTTGACGATAAAATCCCATTAACCATTAACGCTTATGGAAGTGAAAGAAAAGACATGTTCATGGTAACAGGGTCTGAAAACCCAAAAGGTGTTCCTTCATGGGAGAAGATGACTTGTTAGCTGATATTTTTAACAACATAATTCAAGATCGATGGTCAGAACATTTGGAGAAAATGTATCGTTTCTGGCAAACTGTTTTATTAGAAGAACATACTTACTTTGGAAGCCCTTTTGTCCCTCATGCTAAACTCCCAGTAGAAAAACAACATTTTGAAAGATGGTTAAAATTATTTTATGACACTATAGATGAATATTTTATAGGAGAATTAGCCGAAAAAGCCAAATGGCAAGGGGAAAGAATGGCTCAAATGTTTAACATGAAGATTGATCATTATCGTAACCATCCCAATCAAAAAGTATTATAATGAGTAAAATCATACCTAAATATCATTTATCAATCATTACTTCTTTTATATGGTTGGGTTTTATTTGTGCCATTAGTTTTATGGAAGCATGGCTAAAATTTACTGCTGAAAGCGTTACTCTCCCTATTGGAGTAAGTATCGGAAAACTGGTTTTTAGTTGGTTAAACCGAATGGAATGGATCTTTACTCTTGTCATTTTTTTCAATTTCTTTATTACAAGCCAAAATTTAAACTATTTGAAAGTTATATTTATAACAATACTTGGCTGCTTGGTTATTCAATCAATATGGTTACTCCCTTTACTTGACAAACGTGCCGATTTAATTATATCAGGACATGAAATAAAATCATCTTTTCATCATTTTTATTACGTTGGTCTTGACCTTATAAAAGCATTCAGCTTATTACTATTAGGAATAAAATTTTTAAAAATACAAAGTCATGAAAATTAACGAAGACATCACTATAGGAGAAATAGTTGCAAAAGATAATCGAACTGCATCTGTTTTTGAATCACTTGGAATTGATTTTTGCTGTCAAGGCAATAGAACAATCGATGAAGTATGCGAAACCAGAAATATTGATAGTAGAGATTTAATAGAAGATATTCAAAAAGTTCTTCAAGAATCTAAAATTACACAGGTAAATGATTATAATATCTGGACACTGGACAAATTAGCACTGCATATTGAAGAGAAACACCACAAATATGTTGAAAAACAAATCCCAGTAATTAAGCAGTACTTAGATAAAATATGTACTGTCCATGGGAAACAACATCCTGAACTTTTTAAAGTTCAAGAATTATTTAATGCTTCAGCAGGTGAACTTAGCATGCACATGAAAAAAGAAGAATTAGTATTATTCCCATTCATATACAAAATGGTAAAATTTAAAAAAGAAAACAAACCTTATGAAATTCCGGGATTTGGAACTGTACAAAATCCAATACAAATGATGATGGACGAACATGATAATGAAGATGAAAGGTTTAGACAAATTAATAAAATAACACAAAATTATAGAATACCTGATGATGCCTGTGAATCTTATAGAGCCTGTTTCGCTTATCTCCAAGAGTTTGATGAAGATTTACACTTACACATTCACTTAGAAAACAACATTTTGTTTCCTAAAGCAATTGAACTGGAAAAACAATTAGTTTCCAATGTTTAAGTGGTTAATTATAATACATGTATTGGGTGCGACCATTTGGGTGGGTGGACATTTATTACTATGTTTACGTTATTTGCCAGAAGCTTTAAAAAAGAAAGACCCTGAAATTATTAAAGCTTTTGAAAAAAAGTATGAAATAATAGGAATGCCGTCTTTACTTTTACAAGTAATTACAGGAATCTGGATGGCTCTTTCTGTTTATGGAGTAAATCTTTTTGGGTTTTCAAACCCTGTAGAGGTAGCAGTTTCTATTAAACTTATTCTATTGTTAATAATAGTACTATTAGCTTTAGATGTGCGTATTTTTATCTTTCCAAGATTAACTTCCAAAAACTTATGGTTGTTAGCTATTCACATAATAGCCGTTACAGTAATAAGTCTTTTATTCTTATATTACGGAATAGTTATTCGATTTGGTGGAGTTTAAATTAAAAGTTATACAAAATGAAAGAAAGACTAAATTATGCAGCACTCGTTCCTGAGTCGTTAAATGCCATGCTGGCATTAGAAAAGTACGTTGCCAATTCGGGGTTGGAACATTCTTTATATGAATTGGTAAAAACAAGAGCTTCACAAATTAACAAGTGTGGATATTGTTTAGATATGCACACCAAAGAAGCTCGTAAAGCAGGGGAAACCGAACAACGATTATACGGTTTAAATGCTTGGCAAGAAGCTCCTTTTTATACCGATAGAGAACGCGCTGCTTTGGCTTGGGCTGAGTCTTTAACTTTAATCTCAGAAAATGATGTGCCCGACTCACTTTATGAAGCTACTCGTAAGCATTTTAGTGAAACTGAATTGGTCGCATTAACTATGGCAATTGTTGCTATAAACGGATGGAATCGTTTAGCAATTGGTTTTCGAAAAGTTCCGGGAAGTTATAAGGTTCAAGAAGAGAAATAACGCTATTGATTATGAAACCCATTTGTATAAAAAGAATTTATGATAAACCATCTGATAATGATGGATACAGGGTTTTAGTAGATAAGTTTTGGCCTAGAGGAGTAACTAAACTTCGAGCTAATCTCGATGAGTGGAATAAAGAAGTTGCTCCATCAACAGCACTTCGTAAATGGTTTGACCATAAAGCAGATCGATTTGAAGAGTTTTCTTTACGTTACCAAGAAGAGCTGCTATTAAAAGAGGAAGAGTTAAACCGATTAAGAACTATTGCAAAATCAGAGTCTATCAGCTTATTATATGGAGCCAAAAATCCTAAAGTAAATCACGCTATAGTTTTAAAAAATGTTCTAACAAAAAAGTATTAACAAGATTATTTATGCAATCTATTGTAAATAAAATAACGGAATTAGAAAAAATAAGCCAGCAATTAGAAGTTCCTGAGAAAGAAAGAGCCTCTCTTATAAAAAAAGCTGGAGATTATACAAGTCAGTTCATAACGAACTTGGAACACATCAAATCCTTTAAAGAAGAGAAGAATGCTAGTACTTTATTAGCAATAAAAAATAAAAAAAGTTCTATGGAACACCTTATTCAACTTTACCAGACAGAAGTAGTTGAAAAAGGTATTGTTGCTGCTTCAGGAGGTCATCTTGGATACATTCCCAGTGGAGGAATTTTTATGTCTGCCATTGCAGATTTTATTGCTGCGGCTACTAATCCGTATGTAGGATCATTTTATGCGTCACCTGGAGCAGCAACAATAGAAAACGAAGTACTAAATTGGTTAAAAAAAATCTTTTCATTCCCTCAAAGTGCTGTTGGAAACTTAGCTTCTGGAGGTTCTATTTCTACGCTTATTGCATTAACAGCTGCACGAGATAAACATCAAATTAAAAATGACAAAATTACAAAAAGTGTTGTTTATATGAGTGAACAAGTGCATCATTCTACTCAAAAAGCATTGCGAATTATAGGGCTTGAAGATGTAATTATTCGTTATGTTCCTTTAGATGAAAATCATAGAATTAAAGTAACAGACTTGGAAAAATTAGTTGTTCAAGATAAACAGGATGGTTTAAATCCTTTCTTGATAGTTGCTTCAGCTGGAACAACTGATACTGGAGCAATAGACCCATTAAACGAACTAGCAGCAATAACCTCAAAGCATAAATTGTGGTTTCATATAGATGCTGCTTACGGTGGGTTTTTTATACTCACATCCAAGAAAAATTTGTTTAAAGGGATTGAAAAAGCAGATTCTTTAGTAGTTGATCCACATAAAGGAATGTTTTTACCTTATGGACTGGGAGCTGTTTTAATTAAAGACAAAGAAGCGGTACTACATTCCAACCAGTACCTTGCCAATTATATGCAAGATGCTCAAATTGATGACATAACGCATAGTCCAGCGAATGTTTCCCCTGAATTATCAAAACATTTCAGAGGATTGAGGTTATGGATGCCTTTGCAAGTTTATGGCATTGAACCTTTTATTGCTTGTCTAGAGGAGAAACTATTATTAATCCTTTATTTTCGAGAAAAACTTGTTGAAATGGGATTTGAGGTAGGTCCTTCACCTGACCTGTCTGTAAGTTATTTTTGGTATCCTTTTGAAACAAATAGAGATCAAAAAAACAAACAGCTTATGCAAGCTATTCACGATGATGGGAGTGTATTTTTGAGTTCTTCTATTATCAATAAACGATTTGTAATTAGAATTGCTATTCTATCTTTTAGAACAAAACTTTCAACTATTGATAAAGCATTAAATATGATTGCAAGCTGTTTAAAAAAATATTTATAGAAAATAATCATATGAATACTTATCTCATATCAATTTATTTGCATGTAATTTTTACAGCATTTTGGATTGGAGGGATGTTATTCTTACCTCTAATTCTGCTTCCTAGCATTAAAAATAACTCCGAAAGAATCCAATTACTATACGACACAGGAATTAAGTTTAGATTTTATGGCTGGATTGTTTTAATAGGTTTGATAATTACTGGTATTACCAATATGTTTTTAAAAGGAATACCATTTAATTTAGAATTTTTGATTAAAAATCAATATGGTAAATTATTAGGATTAAAACTGTTGTTCTTTTTTACCATGTTGTTAGTTAGCGGATTACACGATTTTTATGTGGGGACAAAAACCATTGAACAAATTCAACAAAATAAAAGTAAAAACATAAAGCAGCTTGCTCGCTGGACAGGTAGAATTAATTTATTATTAGCACTTTCAATTGCCTTTTTAGGAGTAGCATTATCAAGAGGAGGATTTTAATTAAAATAAATATGGAAACAATAAATAATATTCGAACAACCTTTTTAAACTGGACAAAAGGAAAAATCCCTGGGTTTTCAGGAAAGGATTTAATAAATATTGAACAAGTAACTGTAAAACTGGTAAAAGTAGAACCCAATGCAAAATACCCGATACATATTCATCCCGACAAAACCGAATTTGCTTTTGTAGTAGAAGGTAAACCAGAATTTATTATTAATCAAATTAACTATGTAAGTGAGGTTCATGATTTTTTCATTTTCCCTCAAAATTTACCTCACACTATTATAAATAATACCAACCAACCTTGTTTATTATTAATTGGTGGAATCAAACAATAAAACAATGCTTGACATACTCATTAACTGGATAAAAAAACCGGAAAAAGAAACCCAAAACAAAACTCCTGAAGGTATATGCTCTGTTTGTTGGGGATACCAGGGGTATGATAAAAAAATTAGGACACTTTATTATGACAGACAAATAGATGTTAATAATCATCAAGATAAATATATGTTGATTCAGAATTTTATTAAAACACATATAGAAGGAATTAAACTTAAAGAAGGAAAAATATCAACTTGTCCTAAATGTGGGCATAAAGAAAACAATCAATGAAGCCTATAAAAAGACATAAAGGATTACAACCTCTTAGCAGAGAACATCATCAAGGATTGTTATTAAGTTGGAAAATAAGAACCGGAATAAAAAAAGAGGTATCAATAAGCAGAATACAAAGATATTGTGATTTCTTTTTCAAAGAAGAGCTAATCCATCATTTCAATACGGAAGAACTGCATATCTTTACTTTGCTTGAGCCCGATGATGAACTTATTAAGCAAGCCTTAACCGATCATCGTAAATTAAAAAGATTGTTTATGCAAAAACAACCTGATATGAAAACAATTGTAGCAATTGAAGAAGAACTGGAAAAACATATCAGATTTGAAGAGCGGATTTTATTCAATAAAATACAAAAAGTAGCTTCTGAAAAACAATTATTAAGGATTCAGGATATACATAACTCTGTTACAAATTCCAATATTGAAAATTGGAGTGATAAATTTTGGGAATAAATGGATAATAAAATAGAATTTACCATTACCGAAAATGGCTGTAAAAATATTATTCAAACCTCTCATGGAGGGTATTTGAATTTAATGTATCTGTTAAAAGATAAATTACTTTTAGATGGATTTGGTGAATGTGGAGGTGTAGGTAGATGTGCTACTTGTATTGTAAAAGTATCAGGAATACAAGGAAGTTCTAATGTTAAAGAACGTAATGAACCTACTACTCTCTCAAAAATAGGTTATAGTGATGATGACATCCGTCTATCGTGTCAATTATTAATTACCAAAGACCTAAATGAATCTGAAATAGAAATTATTGATTATTAAATTTTAATAAAATGCAAGTAGCTGTTTGGGATACTTATGTAAAAAAGAAAAATGGTAGTGTAATTCATTTTGATATTATAGTGCCTGAAGATTTGAAAAATAAGGAACGTATATTTATTTACGGAAAGCAATTTACCACTTCTATAGGAGAAATGAATGCTAAATTAGATGCAGAAGAGTGTCAATATTGCCATATAGAACAACCTTCGGATGAAATAGTAGATTCTATAAATGAAAATGGATATTACATTTTAGAGATGGAAGAAATTCCAAAAAATTTACCTAAAAACCCAACACGAAGAGAAATGGTTTTATTTTTAAAAGCACATTACAAGGAATATCGTTTTGCAAATTTTAAAGGAATGAGTGAAGATGAAGTAAGGGGAAAGCTGGAAAAATCGGAGGCACTGACCCGCCCATTCCGGAAATGAGTGGATCAATGAAAACCATAACAGGTAGATTAACATAACCGGAATTACCACAATTATACCTAAATGGTTTCCAAGATGCAGCAATAAATTTATGACAGGAGAATTGTCAATTTTTTGAGTTCGTAGTAAAAATAGGGATTATTTTAATTTCTATTTAAGTATATAATTATTTTGTAGCAATCCTACTTAAAAATTAATTTTCATTTTTTTGCCATTGTATTATTTTTATTGTACATTTGTACTTTCTGTACTTAGCTATAAATATTGACAACACATCTAAAAAATATCTCAAACATTCAAACAGGTTTATTTGCTAAACCACAATCCGATGGCGATATAGTTTACTTGCAGCCCAAGTATTTTAATGAATTAGGAGAATTGACGACAGTATTGATGCCAGATTTAAATAGTACAGAAATTTCAGAAAAACACCTTTTAAAACCAGGCGATATTCTCTTTGCTGCAAAAGGAAGTAAAAATTTTGCTGCATGTTTCGAAAAACATAATTTACCGGCAGTAGCTTCCACCTCGTTTTTTGTTATTCGTGTGACAAATCAAAAGGTATTACCTGAGTATTTAACATGGTTCTTAAATCATCCAAATACTCAGCAATTTTTAAAAGGATATGCTCGTGGAACTGCAATGGTTTCCATTTCAAAAGCGGTACTTGAAGATATTAATGTCTCCATCCCTTCAATAGAAATGCAAAAAAGAATTTTAAAAATAGACTCGTATAGAAAACAAGAACTTGCCTTAAAAAAACAAATGGAGGATTTACAAGAAAAATACTTGCAATCTTTATTAATTAAATCAACTCAAAAATAAACGCTATGACGAATAAAATAACTCAACAAGATATTAATAACGCAGTATGGAAGGCATGTGATACTTTTCGTGGCAGTATAGACCCCAGCGTGTATAAAGATTATGTGCTAACCATGCTTTTTATTAAATACCTTAGTGATGTACATGATGATAAACACGAAGAATACCTTAAAAAATACAATGGAGATGTTGAACGTGCAAAACGTGCCATGCAACACGAACGATTTGTAGTTCCTGAACAAAGTCATTTTAAGTTTTTATACGATAGTCGTAACGAATCTAATATTGGGGAACTCATCAATATTGCATTAACCGATTTAGAAGAAGCCAATCGTGAAAAATTATACAGCGAAGATGGTGCTGGTATTTTCCAAAACATTGATTTTAACAACAGTAAACTTGGTGAGCCTAAGGATAAAAATACTCGGTTAAAAAATCTTTTATTGGATTTTAATTCCGAAAGGCTTGATTTACGACCATCACATTTAGAAGGTAACGATATTATTGGTGGTGCTTATGAATACCTGATTTCAAATTTTGCCAGTGATGCTGGTAAAAAAGCGGGTGAATTTTTTACTCCGAGCGAAGTTTCTACCCTTCTAGCAAAATTAACCAAGTCTGCTCCAGGTTCTCGTATTTGTGATTGGACGTGCGGATCAGGATCTCTATTAATTAAAGCAGGTATTGAAGTGGGTTCTCCAAACTTTTCATTATACGGACAAGAGGCTAATGGAAGTACATGGGCTTTAGCTGTAATGAACATGTTTCTGCATGGTTTTGATAACGCAACCATTCGCTGGGGAGATACCATTCGTAATCCTAAGTTAAAAGAGGGTGATGAATTAATGCGGTTTGATACTATTGTTGGTAATCCTCCATTTTCGCTAGATAAATGGGGAAAGAGTGATGATAAAGAAGAGAATAAAGCTGCTGATAGTTTTGATCCTGAAACAGATAAATACAACCGTTTTTGGAGAGGTGTTCCACCTAAAAGCAAAGGCGACTGGGCATTTATTACTCACATGATAGAAACTACCTATGAAGGAAAAGGAAAAGTTGGTGTTGTTGTGCCTCACGGTGTATTGTTTCGTGGTAGTAGCGAAGGGAAAATCAGACAAAAAACCATAGAAGAAAACATTCTAGAAGCTGTAATTGGTTTGCCAGCAAATTTGTTTTTTGGAACCGGTATTCCTGCTGCTATTTTAATTTTTAATAAAGGTAAAGTCGATAATACAAATGTGTTATTTATCGATTCAAGTAAACACTTCGAAAGTGCTAAGAATCAAAACAAACTGCGCGAATCAGATATCGAACATATTGTTTCTACTTATCGCAAATTCAACGAAGGTAAATTAAATCCTGGTATTGTGGAAGATAAATACAGTTATGTAGCCACATTTGATGAAATACAGGAAAACGAATTTAATTTGAATATTCCTCGCTATGTAGACACCTTTGAAGAAGAAGCTGAAGTAGATATTGCAGCAGTTCAATTGGAAATTAATAAGCTGGAAACTGAACTAAAAACGGTACAGGAAGAAATGAAAAGATATTTAAAAGAATTAGGAGTATAAAATGACGATACAATACGCCTCAGACCTTCATTTGGAGTTTAAGCAGAATAAAGAATTCCTTAAATTAAATCCTTTGCAACCCAAAGGTGATGTGCTATTGTTGGCTGGCGATATTGTTCCTTTTGCTGTAATGGATCAACACAACGATTTCTTCAGCTACATTTCCGACCATTTTAAAACAACATATTGGATACCTGGTAATCACGAATATTATTATTTCGACTTGGCTGAAAAATGTGGAGTATTCAACGAAAACATTAGAAGCAATGTACACCTTGTAAATAATGTTGTCATTAATGATGGAGGTATCGATTTAATTTTCTCTACCATGTGGTCAAAAATTAGCTCTAAAAACCAGTGGCAAATTGAAAATGGCATGAGCGATTTTCACGTGATTAAATACAATAAACTTCGATTTTCTGCCCAACAATACAATTTATTGCACGAAGAAAGTTTACAATTTATTACTTCAGCATTACAACAAAAAACTGTCAATAAAAAAATAGTTGTTACTCACCACGCACCAACTTATATGCATTATCCCGAAATTTATAAGGGTAGTGCTTTAAATGATGCTTTTGCTGTTGAATTAACTGAACTGATTAATACTACTCAACCTAATTGCTGGATTTATGGACACCATCATTCCAACACTCCTGATTTTAATATTGGAAATACTCAACTACTAACTAATCAACTAGGTTATGTAAAACAAAACGAACACTTATTATTTAACACAGATAAAACAATTATATTTTGAATATCAGTAATATAACACTATATTTGCACAATAACACAACCAATGTTATTGTGCAATATTAATGATACTATAACCAAATGAAGGACTTAACTACATACATAAAAAGTGTTCTAGGGATTGAAATAGACATAAAACCATTAGATAAATTAATGGTAAATAAACTTCCTATGTATTTAAAAGAAGGATATAAATGGCAGGAAGCATTTCTGATGGATAGAACATGTTTATTAGCCGAATTGAAAGAGGAAAACGCTTTTGGAATGGCTCAGATTGAGAAACACATCGAGCAAACTAAAAATACATTTGATTTACCGGTAATTGTCATTTTTAATAAATTGGAGGCTTACAATAGAAAACGACTTATTGAACGAAGAGTAGCCTTTATTATCCCGAACAAACAATTGTATGTTCCGGAATTCTTTATAGATCTTAAAGATTATAATAATGCTGCTCCAAAAGAAACTGACAAGTTTACCCCTATTGCACAGCAGCTATTTCTGTTACATATTCTAGATAAACATCAAAGCTTATTATTAGAGCAAAAAACCTTTAAAGAATTGGCCGTTTTATTAAAAACAAACGCCATGGCAATTACACGTGCCGCTGAAAACTTAAAACAGCACGAAATAATTGGAGTTGCCGAAGGAAAAGAAAAATTTTTACAATTTAAATCAGAAAGACATGAATTATGGCATAATGCCATGCAGCGGAATTTACTGGTAACCCCAGTAATTAAGCGAGTTTATGTGGATGAAATGCCAGATGAACATCTTTTGTTATGTAATGCCTCTGCCCTACCCGAATATACCGATATGAATGATGTTCGACAAGAGTTTTATGCCATTGAAAAAAATATTTTCTATAAGTTGCAGAAAAAGCAAGCATTAATAAATATGAATGAACACGAAGGCAAATATTGCTTAGAAGTTTGGAAATACAGCCCTACTCTATTAAGTGAGTTAGAACAACCCGATGCACCGGTTGTTGACCCTCTTTCATTGTATTTAAGCTTAAAAGACAGCCAAAACGAACGAATTGAAATGGCAT
Source organism: Bacteroidota bacterium (assembly GCA_016183805.1). Taxonomy (GTDB): domain Bacteria; phylum Bacteroidota; class Bacteroidia; order Flavobacteriales_E; family Vicingaceae; genus Vicingus. Next base: position 22,880 of record JACPDX010000055.1, on the reverse strand, counting down.
TAGATCAAATAACAGATAAATACACATGGTAAGAGGATTAGACATTTTTAAAAAATACTTTGAGGCATACCCAAACAATTATATAATTATTGGCGGTACTGCTTGCGATATGATTATTGATGATGCAGGATTTGTACCACGAGCCACTAAAGACATTGATATTATTTTGGTGGTGGAAGCATTAAACTCCGACTTTGTAAAACAGTTTTGGAAATTTATACAAGATGGAAATTACGAACGTAAAGAGAAAAGTGCAAACGAACGTAACTTTTATCGTTTCATGAAACCTGAAAATAAAGAATATCCTTTTCAAGTAGAGTTATTTGCCCGAAACCCCGATTTAATAAATATTGATGAAGCTGCACACTTAACTCCTATACCTGTTGATGATGATTTAAGTAGCCTTTCTGCCATTTTACTCAACAATGATTTCTACCACTACATGATTAAAAACAGTGTATTAGAAAACGGATTGCACCGAGCCAATACCCAAGCATTAATCTGTTTGAAAGCAAAAGCTTATTTAGAAATTGCTGAACGTATTGCCAATGGTAGTACAGAAGATAGTAAACACCTCCGTAAACACAAGGGCGATGTATTTCGTTTAGCAGTAATGCTTACCGAAAACGAGGTATTTGAATTGCCCGAAAGCATTAAAATTCAAGTACAAAAATTTACCGATACCATTACTAACAACCTACCTGGTAAAGAACTTTTTAAAGACATGGGGTTGGGTGGTATTAACCCTGAAAATGTATTAAAACAACTTATTAAAAGCTTTCAATTAAATGGATAATAAAACCAACATCTACGCTGAATACAAACCCTCCCCTCTTGGCTTGATACCTAATGATTGGGAGGTGAAAAGTATGAGAGAATGTTGTTTAATAAAAGGTGAATATGGTATCAATGCTAGTGCTGTACAATACTCAGAAAATCTTCCCACGTATATTCGAATCACAGATATTGATGATGATGGAAATTATTCTACTTTTAAAAAAGCATCTGTTAAAGATGAAAACTCAGAAAAATTTCTTTTAAATAAAGGAGATATTGTTTTTGCAAGAACTGGTGCAACTGTTGGTAAAACGTATTTGTACGATGAAAGAGATGGTAAATTGGTTTTTGCTGGATTCTTAATTCGTTTCAGACCCGATGAAAAAAAATTATTGGTTGAACATCTTAGAAATTTCACACAGACAAAACCTTATTGGGATTGGGTTAAAACGATTTCCATGAGAAGTGGGCAACCTGGAATTAATGCCGAAGAATATGGCTCTCTCAAACTCCCACTTCCACCACTACCCGAACAAAAAGCCATAGCCAGTTTACTAAGCACTTGGGATGCTGCCATACAAAATAACGCACAGTTAATTGCCCAAAAAGAACTTTATAAAAAATGGCTGATGCAGCAATTGCTTACTGGCAAGAAAAGATTGAAGGGATTTAGTGGAGAATGGAAGGAAGTCCACATCAAAGACATTTCCAAAGAAGTTAGTATGCGAAATAAAACAGATAAACAATTAACAGTATTATCCTGCACAAAATATGATGGTCTTGTTCATTCATTGGAATATTGGGGTAGAAAGATATTTTCTGATGATATAAGCACCTATAAGATTGTTCCAAAAAATCATTTCGCTTATGCTACTAATCATATTGAAGAAGGTAGTATTGGTTATCAGAACATATTGGATGAAGCATTAATTAGTCCAATGTATACTGTTTTCAAAACAGACTCTTCTGTTAACGATGATTTCTTTTATAAGTTATTAAAATCTCATAAGTTAATTTATCAGTATCAGAATAGAATGGAAGGTTCAATTGACAGACGAGGAGGATTACGATGGGATGCTTTCTCTATTATAAAAATAAAGCTCCCAAAAATTGAAGAACAAACCGCTATAACCAAAGTATTACAAGCATCAGATAAAGAAATACAATTGCTAAAAGCAAAAACAGATAAACTAAAAGAACAAAAAAAAGGTTTGATGCAGGTGTTGTTAAATGGTAAAAAAAGATTAAAAATAAAATGAAAATTAGCGAAGAAGAATTTGCAAAATTATCGCCACGTAAACAAATAGAAATGAGATGGTTTTATCCCAAAATGAAATGGATATATGCTCGTTTTTACGGATGGTATGGATTCTATTGGGCATATAAGTTAATAGTTGGAAATTATGAAATACCCTATTGGGAACAATGGGCACTCTGGCTCTTTGCTATGTTAAGTTTATATTTCTTTTCAAGAGAAGAAAAATTAGACGGATTTTTTAAGTAAAAAATCATAAAACAAAAATTATGATAAAAGAAATTGAAATCTGTACGAGCAGAAAAAGCAGATTATATTAACTGGAAAAAAAAAAAAAATTAAATTATGAAGTATAATTTATTTGTAGATGAAAGTTGCCATTTAGAGCACGATAACATTTCCGTAATGTGTATAGGTTACGTAAAAGTTCCTGCCATGGCTTACAAAGAACTTTATGGCATTTTTGAAAAATTAAAAGCCGACCACCGAACATTAGGCGAAATTAAATGGAATAAATTTTCAAAATCGAGATTACCACTGTATAAAGCCATGGTCGATTTCTTTTTCGATAATCCCATTGATTTTCGATGTGTTTTAGTTAAATATAAAGACCGTTTAAACAACAAAGATTTTAATCAAGGTTCGCACGATAATTTTTATTATAAAATGACCTACTACCTACTACGACCTAATCCGATTGGTTTAGAGTACCGAATTTTTATGGATATAAAAGATACTCGTGGAAAAGAAAAACTAAATAAAATAGTCGAAGTTTTCGATAAATATCACAAAGGCGAATCACCATTTATTCATTTTCAACATTTACGTTCACACGAAAATATTTTCTTTCAGTTAACCGATTTATTTATAGGTGCAATCACCTACAAAACAAGAGTAGAGAACGAAGAGTTTGAACCAAACGAAGCTAGAATGGAGTTTATCCGTTACCTCGAAAATCGTTCAGGATTCTCATTGAACGAAGGCACGGAGCCATGGGAAACAAAGTTTAACATATTCGATCATCAACCAAAAAATCAATAATTAATGGATTTATTTGAATTAGATGATTTGATATTTAAATTAGGTATAGAGCCTACCAAAGAACAATTAGATTTGATATTTGCCGAATTTAAACGAGATTTTATTAATAGCACACTAATTATTGATGGTTTAAATGTGAAAATAGTGCTTAAAAATTCCTCTGTTGAAGGCTATGAAGAATATCCTGAAACCTTTGTACATCTAATTACCAGAAAAAGTAAAGGTGGTAAAAGAGTGTTTGATAAACATAGAGCTAATAAAATACATTGGATTAGATGTATATTAGACAACAGTACCGATGAAGAAGTGATTTATTTTGAATACCCTCATAACAAAAGAACAAATAGAGACTATTATTGGTTTAAGGAGGGTGGCTTTCTGGTAATTATGGAAAAGATTACACCTGATTATATGGTGATTACTAGCTTTAATATTGACAACAAGAAAAATGAAAACTATTTTGAAGAAAGATATCAGTGGTATCTTAAAAATAAGGCATAAAAAATGCCGCAATTACGGTAATGCGGCCAACCAGTTCCTTTTCCCTCTGGGAAATGATATCGCAAATGTAAGAACATATTTTGAAAAAAGTAAACTTATTCAAAAATAAAATGAACACACCCAGCTTTAAAGAAGACCATATCAGCCAAATACCAGCTTTGCAATTGTTGCAAAAATTGGGGTATCAATACCTAACACCTGAAGAAGCTTTGCAATTGCGTGGAGGCAAAACCACCAATGTAATTTTAGAAGAGGTGTTGCGTAAACAATTAAAAGAAATTAATAGCATTAAGGTTAGTACCAACAAAACCAGTTTTTTTTCTAGCGATAACATTGAACGTGGTATTTTGGCTTTAAAAGACCTTCCTATGAACGAAGGTTACATCAATGCTTGCGAAACAGCTTATAACTTGATTACATTAGGTAAAGCGTTAGAACAAAGTATTGATGGAGATAAAAAGAGTTTTACACTACAATACATCGACTGGACAAACCTAGAAAACAATGTGTTTCATGTAACCGAAGAATACAGTGTAATGAGAAGCACCAGCAAAGAGCATTACCGTCCAGATATTGTATTATTTGTTAATGGTATTCCTATTTGCATTATTGAGTGTAAACGACCTGATATGCGAGAGCCACTAAAACAAGCTATCAGCCAACATCTAAGAAACCAACAAGAAGATGGAATTAGAGGATTGTACGTTTATGCTCAAATTACGTTGAGTATGGCTACACAAGAAGCTGCTTACGCAACCAATTCAACACCCGAAAAATTTTGGGCAAAATGGCAAGAGAAATTTACTACAACAGAAGAAGAAACGCAGTATAAAAAAATCATACTTGAATTAAAAAATAGCCCTTTATCTATCGAGCAAAAGAATCACTTGTTTTCTGACCGTTTTAAATATGTACGTCAGTATTTCGATGCTTTAGAAAATGATAATATTTTGCCTACCGTTCAAGATGAATATTTATATGGATTATGCAGTCCAAAGCGATTAATGGACATTATTTTTAGTTTTGTTTTGTTTGATAATGGAGTAAAAAAAGTGGCTCGTTACCAACAGTATTTTGCCATTAAAAAATCCTTACAACGCATCCAATCTATTGAAGAAGGCAGAAGAAAGGGAGGGGTTATTTGGCACACACAAGGAAGTGGAAAATCACTAACTATGGTAATGTTGGCACAAGCCATAGCAATGGATAAATCCATTCGTAACCCAAAAATTATTTTAGTTACCGACCGAACCGATTTAGATAATCAGATAACAGGTACATTTCGTAAATGCGGTAAGTTTGTTGAAAATGCAGCCACAGGGCAACGCTTGGTAGAATTGTTAGAAAGCAAAAGTGATGCAGTGGTAACCACCATCATCAATAAATTTGTTGCAGCAATGAACAAAATAAAAAAACCATTAGAAAGCCACGACATTTTTGTTTTAGTAGATGAAGGACACCGTTCTCAAAGCGGAACATTTAATATCGAAATGCAAAAAACATTACCCAACGCTTGTTTTATTGCCCTAACTGGAACCCCTTTATTTAAAAAAGATAAAAATACAGCTTCAAAATTTGGAGGAATTATTGATGCTTACACGGTTGACCAAGCTGTAAAAGATAAAGCTGTTGTTCCCCTACTCTACGAAGGAAGATTAGCAAGACAAACAGTAAATGCAGGTCCATTAGATACCTTTTTCGGAATGGTTTCAGAACCATTATCCGAATATCAAAAAGCAGACTTTAAGAAAAAATTTAGTCGTGCCGACCAGTTGAACAGTGCTGAACAGAAAATTTATGCCATTACCTGGAACATCAGTTTACATTTCAGAGACAACTGGCAAGGAACTCCATTTAAAGCCCAGTTGGTTTGTGATAAAAAGGTGAATGCCATACGATACAAAGAGTTTTTAGATGAAATTGGCATTGTAAGTAGTGAGGTGTTGATTTCTTCTATTGATGAAAGAGAAGGTGAAGATAGTGCTTATGAAAAATCGTCAGAAAAGGAAAATAGATTTTGGAAAAGGATGATGGATGAACATGGAAATGCTAAAACCTATGAAAAAAACATTATCAGCCGATTTAAAAATCAGAAAGACCCCGAAATCATTATCGTAGTCGATAAATTATTAACTGGATTTGATGAGCCAAAAAACACGGTGTTGTACCTTACCAGAAATTTACAAAGTCATAAACTATTACAAGCCATAGCAAGGGTAAATCGTATTTATCCTGATAAAGAATTCGGTTACATCATTGACTATTACGGTGTAATAGAAAATTTAGATGATGCGTTATTAATGTATTCATCGTTTGAGGATTTTGATGAAGAGGATTTAGAAGGGACAATGCTTAACATTAACGAAGAAATTAAAAAATTACCTCAAAAACACTCCGAGCTTTGGGATATTTTTAAAACAGTTGCCAATAAACGAGATGCTGAAGCTTACCAGTTATTATTAAGAGATGAAGCCATTCGTGTAGTGTTTTATGATAAATTAGCCACGTTTGCAAAAGGATTAAAACTAGCACTTTCATCCATGCAGTTCCACAAAGAAGTGGAAGAAAAAAACATCAATCGCTACAAAGAAGATTTGGCAATGTTTATGAAATTACGTTTGGCTGTAGTAGAACGATATTCTGATGCAATAGATTATAAACAATATGAAGGTCAAATTCAAAAATTAATTGACACTCATATTACTACCGAGAACGTAGAAATTATTACAGAATTGGTCAATATTTTTGATAAAGAAAAATTTCAACAAGAAGTTGAAAATACAACTGGTAAAGCTGCAAAAGCTGATAAAATTGCCAGTCGAACCGCAAAACATATTTCGGAAAAAATGGATGAAGATCCTGCTTTCTACAAAAAGTTTTCGCAGATGCTTAATGAAACCATTGCAGATTACGAAGCAAAAAGGATTAATGAAGCAATCTATTTAACCAAAGTACAGGAAATTATGGAAAATGTGTTATCTCATACCGATAGTGATATTCCGGAAGCATTAAAAGATAAGGATGTAGCTAAAGCATTTTACGGATTAACCATTGAAACTTTAAATGATAAAATACAGGATTCAATAGTGAAAAAAGAAATTGCAGTACAAACAGCCTTACAAATTGATGAATCTATTAAAAGGGCTGTTTTAGAGAATAACAAACCCGTTATTGACTGGAAACATAAAACCAACATTACTGGAAAACTGCTAATTGAAATAGGTGATTATCTTATTGATGAAGTTCGAGATAAATACAATGTTCCATTATCGTTTGAGGAAATGGATGAAATTGCTACCAATTGTATTGAAGTTGCCAAATTGCGTTACAAATAATGATTACATCCATCCAATTCGGCTCTAAACAGATTGATTTTAATGTAGTGTATTCTGATAGGAAAACGCTGGGTATTACCGTTACTCCTGATATGGATGTTTTGGTAAAAGCTCCTGTGGATAGCTCCATTCAAAAAATAAAGGAAAAAATTTTAAAAAAAGCTCCATGGATAATTAAACAACAAAGCTATTTTCTGTCTTTTCACCCAAAAACAACCAAACGAAAATACATTAGTGGTGAAACACATTTGTATTTAGGCAGACAATATCTTTTAAAAATAGAGTTATCCAAAGATGAATCAGTAAAGCTTAAAGGAAAATATATTGAAGTCAGAACATCAACTATTTCAAATGTAAAAAAGATAATGCTTAATTGGTATTTGCACCAAGCAAAAATTAAGTATCACAATATTGCCCAACCACTCATAGAAAAATTCAAGAAGTATAATGTTGAGCCCAATTCTATAGTTTTAAGAGAAATGCCAGCTCGTTGGGGTAGTTGTACACCAAAAGGTAAAATAATATTGAATCCCGAGTTGATAAAAGCCCCCAAAGGATGTATTGAATATGTAATTATCCACGAATTATGCCATTTGGTACATTATGACCACACGCAAAAATTTATTGATTTACAAACAAAAGAGATGCCTAATTGGGAGAAATGGAAGACTAAACTGGAAAAATTATTGGCATAGTTTCAAAATGGATGATGAGTATTAATAAATACAAAACGGATTACCCTAATTTTTCAATCCTTTCTATTAAATACGATGCCTGAACACCTAATGCTTTTGAAATACTAAAAATGGTTGTTAAAGATGGTTGCAATTTCCCGTTTTCCATTTTGGAAATAAAAGTAACATCTAGATTACTTAACTCAGCTAATTTTTCTTGAGTAAATCCTTTCTCAACTCTCAAACTTTTAAGTGTTTTACCAAATGCGATTTTTAATTCCATTGTTTTTGTAAAACAGGAAATGTAGTTTACTTAGTAATTTTACACCATAGACTATAGTCTAAGTTTTAATTAAATTAATTATCTTTGAAGTCTATATGACTTATTATAAAAATGAGTTTTATGTAATCCTTTAGCTTACTCAAAAAATAATAAAAATGAAAATTCAAAAATTTATCGAAACAATCAAGAAAAACAAAGAAAATACGATTGAAGGAAATAATTATGCCTCAGCTAGAGTATCCCCAAACACTCATAAAAAGCTGAAACAAGCCTCTTTTCATTTTAATATTCCGGTAACTGTTTTGGTTAATGGAGTTCTGAATCATTGGTTAAAAGAAAATAATGATGCAATTCTAGAAGAAAAAATTAAACTACTTAAACAAGAAGTTGCAGAATAAACTTAATTATAATATTCCAAAATGAAAATCCAATACGCATCCGACCTTCATCTTGAATTTATCCAAAATAGGAATTGGATAGCTCAAAATCCAATAATTTCCGGCGGAGATATTTTAATCCTGAATGGAGATATTATCATTTTAAAAAAAGGCTTTGAGAAAGACTCCTTCTTTGATTTTGTATCTGAAAATTTTAAGCAAACCTATATTATTCCTGGTAATCACGAATTTTATGGAGGTTATGACATGAGGAATGTTTTAGAGTTAAATATTGATTTACGCCACAATGTTAAACTCTTAAATAACCAGACGATTAATTTTGGTTCAACAAAAATTATTTTTACTACTTTATGGACACACATTAGCAATAGTTTAATTGAGAATTATTTAAACGATTTTCATAAATCCTATTATAAAAACACTAAACTAAATACAAAAAATTACAACCTCCTCCATCAAGAGTGTGTTACATTTTTAGAAAAGGAATTGGCAAATAACCAAGCTGAAAAAACTATTGTGGTTTCCCATCATATCCCTACAGAAAAAGCCAATGGTTTTATTGGAGGGGATCCTATACTGGGTCAAGCTTTTGTGGTTAATTTAGAATCTTTATTGGAAAAATATGCCATAGATTATTGGATTTATGGTCATTCTCACAGAAATAAAGATTGCGAAAACTTTGGAATAAAATTTAAAAGCAACCAATTAGGATACGTGCACTGGGATGAGCAAAAAGATTTTAACAGAGAAGCAATAATTGAAGTTTAATATACCCATGGAAACACCGGATAAAAAAAGTTTGTTTAAAATTAAACTTGATGAACTTAAGGCTAATAAAGAAAAGGTTTATGATTTGATGCGACAACAGGCATCCGACCCCGAAACCATTGCTTACTATGAGCTACAAGCGAAAGAATCAGGAGATATTGATTTAGAAATATTGGATTTTGAGGAAAACGACGAAACAGCTTATTTACTTAGCAGCCCTAATAATGCTAAATTCTTAGACGAAAGCATTCAAGAAATTGAACAAGGTAAAACTATTTTCTATACCATAGATGAACTTAAAACAATGCGTGATAGAAAACGCAAAAAATGATTCAAAAATAAAAATGTATTATTAAACGTATTTTAGCTATATCAGACATTCACGGTTGCGGAAAAACATTTATAAAGCTTCTCCAACAAGTTGATTTTAATAAAAATGACACATTGGTAATCATCGGTGATTTAATTGATAGAGGATTAAACACTAAACTCTTGGTTGATGAAATATTGAGGTTACAACAGGAAGGTTATAACATTATTTGCATGCTTGGTAATCACGAAGATTTAATGTTTAAAAGTGTTGATTCAAATGCAGCAGAAAATTTATGGCTTGTTAATGGTGGTCTTGAAACATTAATGAGTTTCGGCATCAATTCGTACGAAGAGTTAGACCAAAAATATAAAACCTTTTTTGAGAGCTTAATCTTGAAAGCTGAAATTGACAACTACATTTTTGTTCATGCCGGAATAAATAACATTCATTTTAAAGACCCTTTTTTACCTAGTGTAGTGTTATATGCCCGTAATTGGTATGAATTTATTGATAGAAAATGGTTGGGAGATAGATACATTATACATGGGCATACGCCACGTACAACCAAAGAAATAACTAACCAATTCGAATTATTTGAAACCAATAGATACCTAAACATTGATGCTGGATGTTGCTATTCCTTTCATTATCATAGAAAAAATGAACCAGAAACAATTCTAAGACTAAGAAAATTATGCTGTTTAGATTTAACCAATCGTAAGCTTTATTTTGAGGAAAATTGCGAACTTTAGCCAAAATAAAGTTGACGACTACCTGAATGGAATACAATTTACAAGGCATTAGGATAAAAAATCTTCCTTTTAACCTTACAAAGAAAGGTGATATATTAGCTCATGAAGGACCTATACTCTCTCATTTTGTTTCTGATAATGGGAGTGATTACCTGATGTTTTGGGTCGATCAAGATAAGGAATCAAACAGATGGTTATTATTTTTTGTTTCAAGTGAAAACTTGAAACGGTATTTTAATACAGTTATCACATTAAGAGAGCTTGTATTATATAATCAAAAGGACTTTGTTTATTTCATTGATATTGACAGTAATGTTGATTATAAAAACATTATCCGAAAAGCAGTAAAAGATTTCCCAATGGAATACGCTCCTGATGAAAGAAGCTTTTTTAATTCTGATTTTGCTACTGATTACAGGGTAGATTTATAAAAGACTTTTCATCTATTTCATTCATATCCTTTTTATTTAATCAGAATTTACAGAAAAAGATATACAAAATGTTCGCTTTCTGCGAACATTTTGTATATTTGTATTTAAGTTTAAAAAAATTAAATTATAGAATGTCTCCAAATTATCTTAAACTCAGCTAAATGAAGAACATTGTTTCCCGTAAAACTCTTGTGGAGTTTTACACCAAACATGCTGATGCAGAAGTGCCTCTTTTAACCTGGTATCAAACTGCAATGAAAAGAACTTGGATATCACCGGCGGAAGTAAAAAAAGATTACTCAACCGCTGATATTATTAGTAACAACCGAATGATTTTTAACATTAAAGGAAATAAATACCGATTAATTGTAAAATTCAATTTTAATATGCAATGGGCATGGATAAAGTTTATAGGGACACATGCTGAATATGATAAAATAGACGCTAACACTATTTAAATTGTTGTTAGCACCAAAAAACGAAACGAATATGAATAACTTGATTAAGCCATTAAAATCAGAAGCTGATTACGAAGCTGCTTTAGTAGAACTGGAAAAAGTATTTGATTGTCTTCCCAATACACCCGAAGCTGATCAAGCAGAAATACTTGTTATGTTAATCAATAAATATGAAGAGCAACATTACCCCATAAGTACCCCAGACCCAATTGAGGCTCTTAAATATATTATGCAAGAAAAACAATTAAAAAACAAAGACCTTATTTCTTATTTTGGTAGCAGAAGCTTAGTTAGTGAGGTATTAAATAAGAAAAGAGAGTTGACCCTTAAAATGATTAAATCTCTTCATAAAGGTCTTGGAATACCTTACGAATTACTAATTGCCTAATGGTTATATCCTGACACTATCTTAGAAAGTCGGTGTTATCTATTAAGGTTCAAAATTAAATCCTTGTTGATTTTAGGTCTTTAATACGATAAGACTCTGAGCTATCTCAATGAATCTATCTCGAAAGTCCGTTTTTCTTTTTTTTGAATCTTGAATCATCATCGTCATCATCCTTATTCTTAAATTGTTTAAGGTTAAATGAAGGTATGGATACAATTTGGCTATTTTCCGTTTCTACTGTTGGAGCTTCAACTTTTATCACTGCTGTGTCTTCTTGATAAACCTTAGATGTTTCATTGTCCAACATCTTTTGTATTCCCAATAATGAATATTCCCTACCAATCTCACTTCCTTTAAATTTTGCTCCTGAAGAGTCGATAAAAGAAATCCCCCTACCAATTAAAACTAATACTTGCTGATACTTCATTTCTGCACAAAATTGCTCTATCGAATTACTTTTAGTTAACGATTTATGAATCTTTTCACGAATTATATTCGCTCTAGCATTATCTTTAACAAAATCAACTCCTTTAACCTTTCTGTTGGTATAAATCAATTGATACTTCTCCTCCATTTGTTTAGAAAACTCAATATTTTTAGCATAATTATGAGAAGAACTAGTACATTTTCCTTCTAAATTAATGCGATTTGCAATAATATGTAAGTGTAAATGCTCTTTATCTCGGTGGATATATGTAGCACTCTGATTATTATCAAAACCTTGCTTTATCAAATATTGGTCTCCAATATCAATTAAATCTTGGGTGTTTAGCTTAGATAAATCGTCCTTTGGATTTAAAGATATTATTGCATGAATACTCTTATTCACAGCTCTATCATTTAAAACTTGAATAAACTGAAAGTATTTGTAAATTTCTTTTGGCGTTCCAAAAACAAACTGGGTTGAAAGTAATTCTCCACCTCGTTCGGCATATTCTAACGAATTTAGCGTGTGTTTTTCTGATATAATTGCCATTTTACAAATCATTTACTCAATTCTTTTAATCTTTGTTGGTTTTGTTCAATTTGCTGCTCTAAAACTACTTTTTCATGTTCTTTATCCCAATGGTTTTTTAATTTCTGAAAGTAATTATTAAAAGTTTCATCATTATCAGCTATTGCTAGAATTATTTTATCATACTCTATAGTGTTACCAGTATTTATGAATTCAGCCATCTTTTCTGTTTCAGCATAAGTTTTAAGAAGTAGAAAATTCTCATCTTGTTGTTGTTTTTGAATAAAGTATTCGGACAAATACCTAAATCCCATAAAACAGAAAAGTAGAACACCACAACCAATTAATAATCGTTGGTAATTTAAAGCAGCATTATTTCCTCCAAATATTGTTACTTGGTTTATGTTTTTTTGTTTAATCAACTTCTCAAAATGAGTTTTTAGATTTTCAATTCCAGACAATACTTCGGCATTTTCTCTACTGTCGTTTTGTTTTTTAATTTGTGTTATTTGCTCATGGATTTTATTTAGTGCTTCCAACTGTAAATCATTCGACTGTTGAGGATGATTTTTTTCGATGACTTTTAGCTGGTCCAGAATTTCTGCCAACAAAGTTTCGGTTATTTCAGTTGAAGATTTTATTTGATTAATTTTTGTATTTAGCTCTTCTAATGTTATCATAATTATTTAGTAATTGATTTATTTATTTCAATGATTAGCTGAAGTATTTCTTTTTGGTTTTTCATAAATTCAATTTTAGAAGCTCCATCAAAAGTCAAATTTTTGTTTAAATGTTTTGCAACTTGATTTACATTTCCTGCCAACCGATGTAAATCAGTCATCATTTTTATGGTTTCTTTATTTAATTTTTTTATCTGATTATCATCATTTCCTATGTATTGAAAAAGTGCTTTTTTTAGATGAAATGAATTGCTTCCAATATTCATTTTTTTGAATTGAATATACGCTTCATTTTCGATTTCATCTAAATAACAATACAACTTAAAATTTTTCTTTTCAGATGCACTAACTGAAGGTCTCCCACCTTTATTTTTTTGATATGTTTTTTCCATTTTTATATGAGCTGAAAGCGAATATCAAGTCGTTTTTATGAGGTTTTGAACCTCTAAAAACATGACTTGCAAAAAAAAATAAAAAAGATTTTTACTTCTTTTTCAAAAGTAGAATAAAAAAAAACTATTACAAGTATAAAATTCATTTTTCTTTGGCTTAAGGAAAAAAATATTTATTGCTAACTAACATCATAAATATGCTTCAAAATTGAAGAAAATAATATTGAGTTTTATACTTCTGTAGAGGCAAAAAAATGATTGTAGCACCCCTACTCTTTTGCTAATTTTACTTTGTATTTTTTCTATAATTTTTTCTTTTCCTAACGCCAAAACATTTTGGCGTTTTTACAATCCTACTTTCCTGTACTTATTAAAATTATTATAAAGATAAACTCTTTCTTGTTGTAGAAAGATTGTTTATCTTTTTGGAAATGTGGAATGGAAATAATTTTAATGTGTACAGTTTTGGAAAAAAATAAATGGATTAGTTTTTCGCTTTTTGGTCGAAAAAATAATTGGTTTATTTGAGTAATGGAATATCTTAAAAAATTTGATTAGAAAAAAACAAGCCTTATAAAAAACGCTTTTGAAGTTATTATGAAATATACGTTGAATTTTAAAATTTACATTGCCATACCCCTACCCCTACTTTTAATATAAGATTCTTGTATTTTGGAATCTATTTTATTTATTCTTTCCCTTGAAATTTTTAATTCTTCGGCATATTTTTTCCAGTGCCCTACCCCATTTTTTACTTCTAATAAAATTGTTTGGCTGTTTTTAATTCCAACTTTTTTGGCAAGTGTTTGAAGATCGTCAACTGAGATATCTTTTGATTTTCCATTTATTGTCATTTGATGACTACTCACCATCCGGCTATTTGCATTATAAGAATATGCTAAATCATAAGCCGGACTTAACCGCCATTCTCCGCTTTTATTCATTAAAAAACTGATGTTCTTGGTATGGTCGTCATTATTACAAGAAAAAACATTAAAAGCTGCTCGTCTAAATAATTGTTCTTTATCATGATAAGTTAGGTTTAAACCATTCATTATGCGAAATGCATCTTCATAACTATATGTTCTAGGTTTATTATAATCCATGTGTGCTATCGCACATAGCGTTTGCATGTGAAGTTTATCATTTCCAGCACGGTCAAATCTTTTGGTCATAAAATGAAATCTTCCGTTTTCTTCTAATAGCTTACAGTTGGTCATTTCTATTCCTGCATCTTTAGCCATTTTATGATAGCAAAATTCTATTTTACCATATTCCTCCGGGTCGCCCAATATTTTATTGGTTACACCGTCAAACTTTAACAACCAATGACTAAATCCTTCGGGAGCATCAACTTGACCCGAACGAACTTCATTGGTATCTTCATTTAAGGTAATAACGGCTTTTGCCCTCGCTCCTCCTGCCGATGAGGAAACACTTACAATACTTTCTATTTCCTCAATAGAGCTTTTGAAATTTTTCCTGTGATTGATAACATCTGATGCCACTTTAACTAACTCAGCAATATCTAATGTTATGGACTCATTCATTTTGTTAGGATTGATAACCGGTTCAAATTCTAAAGCCCCCATCCCCCTACTCCCAATATAAGATAATTTTTGAACCGCATTAATGTCCCTTACTCCATTTACTTCTGCCCACTGGTTTAATACACTGTCACCCCATTTATCGGGTAATGAATCAGCCAACATGCCAGGTAGTCCTTTAAAAGTATCTTCGCTTAATGAATTGAATTGATATACTTCAGGAGTTAATGGCATGTGTATTGGAGCCGGACAAATACCTTTTTTGATAAATGAATCCTCATACTGAAAAGCACAATTGTTGTTTTCATCAATAGAACACAATCCTACTAAATCCCCCCATAACTTAACCTTTACCACCATTATCGAGCTCTTTTACGTTTTTTTAATGTTTCTTTTAAAATTTCTCTTGGAGATTTAACCACAGAAGGTATAAGGAGTTCAATATTATCCAATATTTTTAATGCCCTCATGATTTCTATTAATGACACTAAAGAAGATGGCGACCCATTTTCAATATCACTAATTCTGGACCTACTTATTCCCGTAATCTCTGCCAGTTGTTTTTGTGAAATATTTTTACTTACTCGGTATTCTTGGAGCTTCTTTCCTATCAGCTCCAGAATTTCATTGTTGTTATAAAAATCGTATTTCATGTAACAAATATACGACATTATAATTAAATATAATAGTTATTGTCGTATATTTAAGAAGTTTTGACACATAGAAGGGAATATTTTTACGTAATTTAGAATATACGAGCATACTCATGTTATTTTGTCAGATAAAAGGCGATTTATGTCAGATTAATAATACTTAATAACAGATTAAACTATTAAACTGACATAAAAAAGCAATTGGCACACCAATTGCTAAATTTAAAGGCTTAAAAAAAAGGGTTGTACGACCTCGGAAATCTTGACAACCCTTTTTAATTATGTATAAAAATACCTGTATTGTGTTAATCCGCAACAGGTGCTTTTTTGAGCTTGCGAAAGTAGGAATTTTTTTTCATCCACAAAATTTCTTTTAATCAATCTTAAAAATGCCGATAGATTAACCGGCTATATGCTTCGCATAGACTGACAAATTTTAGAAGCAAAAATTAAATTAAAAATCATGGCAAAAAATGTACATGTTACAAAACGTGAAAACGGCTGGGCGGTAAAAACAGCAGGGAGTGAAAAAGCAGTAAAAATTACCAGCACACAAAAAGAAGCAATTGAAATAGGAAAATCTATTGCTCAGAATCAACAATCCGAACTTATCATACATGGGACAGATGGCAAGATAAGAGAGAAAAACTCATACGGTAACGACCCAAAATCAATTAAAGGATAGGAGCGACGTTATATGACAAGAGACATACAATTAGTAACCCAGTTAAAATTGCAATCAGGAGATACTGTGGTTGTTCCAAAAACTCCTTTAAAATTAGTGCAGCACCATGCATTATATCTTGGACATGATGATTTTGGTAATCATTATATGTGTGAGAATGTAATCGGTAATGGTGTGAAATTAACAAGAGTTCAAGATTTCTTTCATTCTGTATCTGAAGTTACTCGAATAGAGAAGTTTCATGGAAATGACTTCACTAGGAAGTTAGTAGTTCAAAAAGCTCTATTGAAATTAGGTCAACCTTATCATTTAATCAATTACAATTGCGAGAGTTTTTGTAATGATATTAGGTATGCTAGACCTAAAAGTAAACAGGTTGAAAAGGCATTTGTGTTTACATCTTTTCTAGGCCTTATTCTATTAATTACTGGAATCGGTTCATCAAAATAAAACAAATGGAAAAATTCAATTTTAGATATGTAAAAGCCCAAGCCTTAATTGTGATAGTGGTAATCTTTGCTGCCGCTTTATTTGCAGTAAATAAATATGTGAGTACCCATTGGGGAATTTCTTTTTCTGTATTTGCTGTTTTAGGTTTTTTATTCGGGCTAATAAATAGTCATTTGTGGAATACTAAACCTTGTTCATGGATGTACACTGTTCCTGATTTTACAGGAAGATATGAAGGGACTTTGAGATTCGAATATCGAAATGAAAAGTGTGAGGTTATTACAGGCTCACTAGAGCATATAAAAATTATAAAACAAAATGGCTCAACTGTAGTTGTAAATTCTTTTACGCGTAAAACAGATGGTGAAATGTCGTCTGCATCTGTTAGCCAAGAAGCTAGTATAGTAAAAGAACCTGATGGTACATTTTCTTTAATCTATAATTACTTAAATGAAGGAAACTCTGAGTTAGGTTTTTCACCTCATTATGGTACTGAAGTATTAAAACTAATAGAAAAGGATGGTGAAAAATATCTAACCGGAAAGTATTATACTGAAAGGTTGCCTTTTGGAACTAAGGGGAAAATAAATTTAACTTATAAAAACAAAAATTTAACACACGAAAAATAATATGGCAAATTGTAATGAACATTTTGGAACTTTTAATGATACAATCAGATTAACTGATGCAAGAAGAAAAAAATTAAAGGTTTCTCGTAAAGAACTTAGAAATAAAATCAGAAAATGGTTTAAAGATAATAAACCAAATGAGGCTCAACCAAAATTTAATGGTCAGGGCTCTATGTCTATGGATACAATCATTAATCCTATTCCAAGAAAAGTTATTGAAGATAACGAAGAAAAATCAAAGTTATATTACGATGTAGATGATGGCATTTACTTCGAAGGGGATAAAAGTATTGAAGATAGACCAACTCCTGCAACTTACCATAACTGGATCTATGAAGCAGTAAAAGGGCATACGAATATTGACCCTATTGATAAAAATACTTGTGTTAGAACTATTTTTGCAGATGGACATAATATCGACCACCCTATTTATTATAAAAAAGGGGCTATACCTGAATTAGCACATAAAAGAGATAATTATATCGATAGTGACCCAAAAGCTTTTACAGAATGGTTTAATGAAAAAGCAGATGTTAACCCTCAATTAAGAAGATTAGTACGTAGTGGGAAAGGATGGAAAGATAACAGAGAATACTTAAACGAAAGTAAGGCTATGCCAAGTGGTTTAATAATGACTATTTTAATTACGGAAAATGTCGTTTACCGTGACGGACGAGATGATATTGCTCTAAAGGAAACATTAATTAATATTCAATCAAAATTACTGGCTGAATTTGTTTGTAAAAGACCTACCACTCCAAAAGGAGAAAATCTATTAAAAAACTATACTCAAAAGGATTATTTCATGAAGTGCTTGGATGATTTTATCAATGATTCGAAAAAAGCCTTACAAGAAAAAAACTTTCGTAAATCGACTGAATTATGGCGTAAACATTTAAGTGAAAGATTTCCGTTGGGTGATGATGAAGATGATATCTCTAGCACATCTGCTGGTTTAGCAACTATTATTCCTCCAACAACAAAGCCTTATGCAGAATAATGAAGAACGAATGTTTTGAAAACGATATAAAGGCGGTTCCATATATATTTAATAAATTAAAAATAATTGACCATGAAGGAGAACAATTCCTTCATGGTCAATTAGATATTGTTGATGCTTCTGGAAAGCATTACGATACATACACAGTAGAAATTAAAGGAAGTAAAGATTACCCATATAGATTCCCGAAATTATATGAAACTGATGATTCTTTCTTAAAAATTGCAGATTGGCACGTTTATGAATCCGACAAATCATGTTGTGTTGACGTAACGCCAAATGAAATAATATTGTGTAAAGATGGATTAAGCATTATTGATTATATTAAACGATTCGCTATACCATATCTAGCTAATCAGACTTTTAGAAAAAGAGAAGGCTACTACTTATATGGAGAATACTCTCATGGAATTTTTGGAAGGATTGAATTTTATCAAAGTAAACTAAAGGCGAAAAATCCTTTGGAACTACTAAAAATGTTTGATTTAATAATCAAAGATTATAATCCTTCCAGACCTGCATTCTGCCCTTTTTGTTATAAAACAAAATTCAGAACATGTCATCGTACAGCCTTTAAAGAATTACAAAATATAAAAGCCTTTTTATATAATGATGGAATAGCATTGATTTCTTTTTTTAAGAAAAACCCTGATTATAAATTACCACAGCCAAGTGCGTAACTAGTTTTAAATTATGAGATTCTTATCAGGAGATAAATTCACCTGATATAGAAAATTTGACCCCCACCTACCCTATCAGTCAAATATACTTACTTTAGTAGTTAAAATATTTATATAGACCTATAGATATATAGTTTGATATTTTTAAAGACTAAGCCCTTTCACATTTACAACCGTATTTCGAATTTATATTAATATAGGTCTATAGTATTATATTTCTATATTAATTTAGTTAATTAACTATTTTGGCATTTTCCAGCCAAAAATTATCAATATATAGTACAATATTTTTATTTTATTATAGGTCTATAGTATTATATTTCTATATTGATTTAGTTAAAAAAATTATGTTGATATTTTCCAGCCTCAAACCTTCAATATATAGTACTATATTTTAATTATATTATAGGTCTATAGTTATATAGTATTAAGAGAGCATTGTAAATAAAGGCATTATATAAATTATTTCGGCTCAATGACAATGATAAATACTATATATATTTCTTTAGGTCTATAGGTCTATTTTATAATACTTTCATATAACTATTGTAATATTATTAAATATACCTATATTTGAATCCGATTTAATAATTAAACCGTTAACTAAATTATGGCTATAAAAATTGCAATTGCTTGTACGAAAGGGGGAGTATCAAAAACAACTACAACATTTGAATTGGCATCTGCTTTGGCACGAAAGAAGAAAAAAGTATTGTTATTTGACTTGGATCCTCAAGGAGATTGTTCAACTTGGGCAGATGTAAAATCTGATGAAATTTCCATTTTTAACGCTCTAACCGAAAAAGATACACCACCTCCAATTTTGCATATTAATGCGTTTTTAGACATTATTCCTTCAAATACACGCTTAGAGTCGTTTGAGAGTTTTAATGTTACAGGAAAAGAGATTAGGCTCAAAAAAGTGGTAGATAAGCTAGAATCTAACTATGATTATATCATTTACGACACTCAACCAGCTATTAGTTTTTTGGTCGGAAATGCGTTAGTTGCAAGCGACTATGTGATTACACCATTAACCTGCGATGAATTTTCGGTTAAAGGAATAACAAAAATTATTGAGCTGATAGATGATGTTCAGGATGTTTACAACAAAAATCTAAAGCTGGGTGGAATACTGATTACCAATTTTCATAAAGGTATGACCATGCATAGAGAAGCTTTAGATTTTTATAAATCGTCGGATGCTTTTAAAGATAAATTATTTAAAACCGTTATACGTCAGACACAAAAAATCAAGACCGCAGTTGTTAAGCGGATGTCGATTTATGATTTAGATAAAACAGCTCACGCTGCTGTTGATTATCAAAAGTTAGCTGACGAGATTATTAAAAAATTTAAATAAGTAGTTATGAGTTTTAAAGACGCATTAAACAAAAGTGCTGAAGCACAAAAAAAGTTAGAAGAAGATAAAAAAAAATTAGCCGGGAAGACTTCATCTAATGAAAAAAATTCTGCTATTGATATTGAAAAAGAAAATACTCCAGCTATAGAGGTTAATATCACGCCTGCACCGGAAAAAATGAGCAACAAACAATTTGAAGGATTATTAACTGAATTCTTAACCGAAGAGGAATTGAGAGATATGTCGAACCGGAAAACCTATCAAACTTACCCAACCATTCATAAAATGGTGAAATTGGCCTGTAATAAAACAGGGAAAGATTTGATTACCTACGTAAATGAGGCGATACTTGAGCAGTTAAAGAAAGATGATATTATCAGTCTCTATGAAATTGTGCATGGTAAATTGAAATAATGCATCTACCATTCTGCATAAATTAGGGTAGGGGAGAGGATAATTTTCTTATTAATGTAGGAAATACTCATAGTTCTACTTTTTTCGCGGAACTTTTTTGAAACAAATTTGCCATCGCTCTTCTTTTTGTTTTTTTTTCTGTTTTTTTGTGATGTGAAAATTCAAAAAAATTGTTTTTGTTTTAAAAACTAAAAGAGGGAGGGAGAAATTTAAAAGAACATCATTGTTTGTTATTTTATATAACATTTCATTTTTAAAAGTAAACACATTATATGTTTAGAGAAGCTGAACATCAGTTATAATAAGGAGTTTGGAACTTAAATAAGAGTAAAAACAAGGTTTCAACGGAGTATTTCCTACTTAATTAAGAGTGTTTACTCTATTAGAGTGGAGGAAAAACAATAATTACAATAAGAGTATTTCCAATAGATATATGGTGTATTTCCAACATAACATGGAGTAAATACAAGAGTGGATGAGCATTTCCAACCTAACTAAGAGTATTTCCTACATTAATAAGAGTGTTTCCAATATAAATATGAGTAAATACAATATACTAAGAGTATTTTCTACACAACTAAGAGTATTTCCTACATTAATAAGAATAAACCGTATTATTACTATCGATGGAGTCCTTTTACCCCGATTTTTATAAAAAAATCACAACTTTTAAACAATTAATTGTTTATAGAGACCAAATGAAAACCTGTCCCAACTAAGAGTATTTCCTACATTAATATGAGTATTATAAATATTAATAAGAGTATTTCCTACATTAATATGAGTATTCCCTACGTTAATATGAGTATTTACGTTAAGCTTTATTGAGAAACCTGTTTTACTTCTAATCATCAATAATAATAAGGCTTTTAGCAATAATTTATGATTTAAAATTGAATTGAATCAGTTCAATTTTAAATATGGAAAAAAGGCAAGTATATTTTTCCATGATAAAATAAGTTTATATATTTGAGTGATTAAAAACATAATAATTTTATAATGCAAGATACTAAACCGGAAATAGTTCGAAAAGGAAATTTATTAATAGCTTCAAAACTAAATTTAACAAGGAGTGAGTCCAGGGTTTTAGAGTTGGTTTTTGCTCAAATTAATCCCTTTGAAGATGTTACTTTTCAAAAACAATACAGAGTTGATGTAGTTGACATTGTTAAAATTAAAAAAAATAATAAGGTTTATATGGAATTAGAAGATATAGCAAACGGGCTAACTTCTAAGAACATTCACTTACGGCAGGAAGATGGTAGTTTTGAATTTTTAACCATTACCAATATGGTAAAATATGATGCGGATGAAGGAGCAATTTTTGTGGAATTAAATAATAATTTATTAACCTATCTTTTAAAATCACCAAAACAAATTGAAACAGAAAAAAAACAATTAGAATTAAAAGAAAAAAGTGAACGAATAGATGCTTTAAAGACCGAAAAAGCTGGTTGGGCATATACTTCATACCAATTAAAATACCACTTAATACTTCAATCCAACCATGCCTTACGATTTTATGAATTACTAAAACAATACGAGTCGATTGGAAAGAGAATTTTATATGTAGAAGAAATAAAAATTTTGCTCGAAATAGAAACGAGATACAATGCTTATTCAGATTTTAAACGAAATGTAATCCTACTTGCACAAAAAGAGTTAAAAAGTAAAACAGACATCTGTTTTGATTTTGAAGAGATAAAAAAAAGAAGAAGAGTTTATGCCATAAGATTTACCATTTATAAAAATAATAGGGTAGAGGAGAGGTATTTAAAAAACAGTAAAACCGAACCTTCTTATGAAAAGAATCATGAAGTTTCAGAAAATAATTTTAGTGAAACCATCATTGCTTTAAAAAAACTTAAAAAACCTTCTGACGAAGAAATGACAGACCAAAAAGCGACTCAATTGTTAAATCGTTTTGGAGAAGAATATATAAAAAATTGTATTGCATTTTTACAAAAAGAAGATAAAACCACAAAAAATAATTTTGTAGGATTTGTTATAAAAGCAATAGAAAACAATTGGTTTGATGATAAAATTTTTGAATTAAAG
>JACPDX010000054.1 GCA_016183805.1 Bacteroidota bacterium | reverse complement strand
TACACTTACCAACATCTATTTTCGATTAAAATCTGAAAACCTGTTGTACACCAAAAAAAGAACCGATACCATTTTTACGGCAAATGTTCAGGTAAAATACGAATTGATGGATGAAGAAGAAAAATTTCTGGATAGTGCAACCATCTATTTTGTGGATTACGGACAAAACAATCAAAAGAAATTTTTGGAAGGCATTGTGCCTATAAAAACTGAAATGAACAAAAATTATAACGTATTGATTTCATTTTATGATACAAATAGAGATAACTACCTTAAAAAGAAGGTGGTCATCAACAGGTCTTCAGTACATAGTGCCCAAAACTTTTTAGCCAAAGACTCTATTGGCAATGTTATTTACAAAAATTATTTAGCATTAAACGAAAAAGTTGTTGTTCAAAAAAGTAAAGTAAACCCCAGTAGCGATATTACTTTAAAATATTTTTTTGTAAGTCAACCTATTGCAAAACCGCCATTCTCGGAGGCTGAAAAAGTAGAAAATGTAGTGCTTAATCCCGATTCGACAGCAAATTTTACTTTTGATTCATTAGATATGGTTAGTTTCGAGATTCCTGCCAAAGGATTGTATTTTATGCAAACAAGCAATGGCATAAATGAAGGTCCTACATTTTTTAGTTTTCAAAATAATTTTCCAGAAATAAAAGATGTAGAAAACATGATTGAACCCATGCGTTACATTACTACCAGAGAAGAATATACCAATTTGTTGGAAGCGGAAGATAAAAAGTTTGCCATGGATGAGTTTTGGTTAACCACAGCCGGAGGAGCAGAACGGGCAAGAACTTTAATCAAGGAATATTTTAACAGAGTGGAACTTGCAAATATATATTTCACCAGTTATTTAGAAGGTTGGAAATCCGACCGTGGATTGATTTATATCATTTATGGTCCACCAAATGTTGTTTATAAAAATAAAGAGTATGAAAACTGGATTTATGGTGAAGAAAACAACATTACTTCCATGAATTTTGTGTTTTATAAAGTTAAAAATTACCTCACACATAATGATTATAGTTTGAGTCGTTCGTCTATTTATAAATCTACCTGGTACAGAGCAGTTGATACGTGGCGAAGTGGTCGGATTTTTTAATAAAATTGACACGAATTACACCAATTAGAGTAATAAGTAATTGCAATAGTTGGTTTAATTATTTAGTGAAATTAGTGTCATAACATTGTGTTTTTAATGTGAATAACATCTAATTTCGCAACATGAAAGAAAAAGAAAACATCATTTTTGGAATCCATCCAATTATTGAAGCCATAAAATCGGGTAAAGAAATTGATAAAATATACATTCAACAAGACATTCAAGGGCAAGGATTAACTGAATTGAGAAATGTAATTAAAAAATCGAAAGTTCCTTTTTCTCATGTTCCGGTTCAACGTTTAAACAAATACACACAAGGTAATCATCAAGGAGTTATCGGATTTATTTCTCCAATTACTACTCAAGATATTGAAGCGGTTGTTATTCAATTGTTTGAAGAAGGAAAAGTTCCGTTAATCTTAATTTTAGACAGAGTTACTGATGTACGTAATTTTGGTGCAATTACACGAACTGCCGAATGTTTAGGTGTTCATGCAATTGTAATTCCTAAACGAGAATCAGCTCAAATCAACGAAGATGCTATTAAAACATCATCAGGAGCAATTTACCGGATTCCAATCTGTAAGGTGGATAATTTAACCGACACGGTTTTTATGCTTAAAGACAGTGGTATAAATGTGGTGGCTTGTACCGAAAAAACAGACCAATTGATTTCTGCCGTAGATTTTACTAAACCAACTGCAATTATCATGGGTAGCGAAGAAACAGGCATTGCTAACCAACTGCTTAAAAACAGCAACGATTTGGGAAAGATACCAATGATAGGAGAAATAGCTTCGTTAAATGTTTCGGTTGCAGCAGGAATGGTAATGTACGAAGTGGTTAAACAGCGTTTAAATGGATAAGGTTCTTTTTTTAGTTTTTAATACATCAGCGTATGATTTCTTCTGAATTTTAGTATCAATCCAAGTCATGAAATCGAAATATCTGGTTGCGGCATTTTCATAATGGTCTTCCATCACATGAATCAAATCTACTTTAAAATGAGTAAACAACTTCATGGTATCATCAGGGTTTTTAGCTCTAACTAATTTTTTAATATTTTTTAAGAACACGTTTTCGAACCGGTAATTGCGTTGGTTTTTAGCAACAAAACGTTTTGTCGATTTTATGGTGTATTCCAGCAAATCATAGTTGCCTAATTCGTAATGGATAATCAGGTTTACCAATCTTGCAAAAGTAAATACATCCTGACGAAGGATAGGCTCATTGCTATTTAATACCATATTATTGTATTTTAAGGCCAACTTATATTCTCCGGCACCAAAATAAACTCTAGAGATGTTGTAATACAATAGTAACACACTTTCATTACTCAATTTACCATCATACTTTTCAATTCCTTGTAGGGTTGCAGGTACAACTTCCTCTATGGCTTTTTTGTATTCTCCTGAATAACAATAAGCCAACAATTCGGCATTGTTAGGCAAAGAAAATAAATTTAACTGAATATCGATACTTTCAAATCCCGGTAGTTCAGTTAATGCTTTAATTTTTTCAACGTACAGTAAACAGTTATCAATATCATTGTTATTCAAGTAGGCGTACATTGTACTATTTAATGCTTTAATATATCTTTTTGGAAGTTCCTTCATGATAAAAGAATTAGATTCCATTATCCTGATTACTTTTTGCAAGTGTTCAAATGCTGAATTATAATCTCCATTTGCAATAAAACACATGGCTTTAATAGAAAAACAAGCCGTTGCCGCTTTTAATGTTTGTGCAGTATTTTTTCCTGCAATTAAGGGGTGATTGGATATATTTTTAACTAATTCTGCTTCCTCAGGGTTTCTGGTATAACCACCTTTTCGCATAACAGAATTAATTTGAGAATAAAGCATTTGATATTCAGCAATATTTCTCAGTTTTTCAATACAATCCGTTTCTTCATCTACTAATTTGTTTAAATCAGCTTCAAAAACTCCGCGGTGATAACCTTCTTCAACCAGCTTTTTTTCCCAATTAATCAGGTCTAGTAAGAAATAATATTTTTCAAAATTGTAAGCAATGGTTTTTGCTTTTGTAATGTATTTCGAACACTCTTTATACAATGCTTTATTATATAGCAATTCAATATTTCGGAGGTGTTCCTGTAAAATGGCAGCAGCCGAATTATCGGCATAAAACCCTCTTAGGCTTTTAAGAATAAGGTTGTATAAATGGTTTTTTTCGGAAGGTAAATGTTTAATAAAAGTTTCAGCCTTAAATTGCTCTTTTATTGAATCTTCATCGTATTCTTCTTGTAATTCAATGGCTTCAAACAGTTTTAAATAATTTTTTTCGCCCGATTGTAACGAAGAAGTTAGCTTGAAATATCGCTTTTCAGACTTAGTTAATGACTTAATCAATTGAAATAGTTCGGTAGAAGGTTTCATAGCAATTCAATACTAAACGTGCAAATTATGATATAAATGTAATAAAATTATTTTAAATAACGGAGATAAAAGTATTAATAGGATTTCAATATCCCACTAAAAAGGTAGTTTGATTTAGGGAACGGTCGTTTTTTTCAATTAAAGGTACTAAAAACGTGTTTTGAAAAAATAATTTTATTTTTTGTCCAAATAATCTTCAATGGCTTGATAAATAACCATCAACTCCACTTCCTGAATACAATATGGTGGTAAAATATACAGTACGTTTCCTAAAGGACGAAGTAAGATGTTTTTATCTAAAAAGAATTGGTAGAGCCTGTCTCGAAGATGATTAAAGTATGACGAATTTTCTTCGGTTTTAAATTCTAATGCTAAAATGGTTCCAGTTTGTCGGACTTCTTTTAATTTGGGGTTGGATGCTATTTTTGATTTGAAAACTTGGTGAGATTTTACAATCATTTCAATTTGTTCCCAAGTAGTTGGTTTTTCCAACAAATCTAAACTTGCACAAGCAGCTGCACACGCTAAAGGATTACCTGTAAACGAGTGTCCATGAAAAAAAGTTTTGCTGTGGTTGTTTGATAAAAATGCATTGTAAATTTCATCGGTGCATATGGTTAACCCAAGTGGCATTGCCCCGCCTGTTAATCCTTTCGATAAACATACCAAATCAGGTTTAATGGTGATGTAGTCCGTAGCAAACCATTTACCTGTTCTGCCAAATCCTGTCATTACTTCGTCGGCTATGGTTAATACCTGATTTGTTTTGCAGAGTTTTACCAGTTTTTCTAAAATTTCTGGGGCATACATCACCATTCCTGCTGAACCTTGTACTAACGGCTCAAAAATAAATGCAGCAACATCTTTTTTCTCCACTAAATTTTTTAGTTGAAAAAGTGTTCTTTCTTCATTTCCTTTAGTTGGAACATCAATAAATTCGACATCGAACAAAAAAGGAAAAAAAGGTTGGTTAAATGCATTTCTTCCACCCACACTCATTGACCCAAACGTATCGCCATGGTAAGCGTCTTTAAAAGCTATAATTTTTGTCTTAGGCTGATTGTTGTTGTGCCAATATTGAAAAGCCATTTTTAGTGCCACTTCAACAGCAGTACTGCCGTTGTCGGAGAAAAAAACTTTGTCTAAATAAGGGAGTTTTCCTATAATTCGTTCAGCCAACTCAATGGCTTTTGGATGAGTAAAACCGGCAAAAATAACATGTTCTAAGGTGTTAAATTGCTCAGCAACTGCCTTTGCTAAATATGGATGCGAATGTCCGTGAAGGTTAGTCCACCATGATGAAACGCCGTCCATAATTTTCCTGCCGTCTTCGGTATATAAATAAAGACCTTCGGCTTTTACAACAGGTAAAATGTTGTTGGCATTTTTCATTTGGGTAAACGGATGCCAAATGTATTGTCGGTCTTTTTCTTGTAAACTCATGGTTGGTAAAATTAATTCTTTTTAACAATCAATATTTTTCTATCGTCTATAATAATCTTGATTAATGGTTAATTTTGCTTTACAAAAACAAACGTATGACCAACCCTTTTATAGCAGATTTAAAAAACCAATACAAAAACGGTTCAGCATTAATCAAATTAATTTTTATTAATGTAACAGTGTTTTTAGTAGTAAATGTTATTGGTTTGTTGTTGTATTTTTTCAATGTTGAAAATGGTATCGGTCAAGTAATCAATTGGTTGGCGTTACCTTCTGATGTTACTAAGTTGCTATACCAACCATGGACGGTGCTTACCTACATGTTTTTGCACGAAGAGATTTTTCATTTGCTGTTTAACATGTTGGTATTGTACTTTGGCGGACAAATTTTCTTACAATTTTTAAACAATAAAAAATTAGTTTCTACTTATTTGTTGGGTGGGCTTTCCGGCGGTTTGTTGTACGTATTATTGTTTAATGTGCTCCCGGTTTTTGAACAAATTTCTCCGTTATCGGTTGCTTTAGGAGCTTCGGCTTCGGTAATGGCAGTGCTGATTGCTGCCGCTACGTATGTACCAAATTTTGTGGTTCGTTTAATCTTTTTAGGAAACGTAAAATTAAAATACATTGCGTTAGTTTATGTGGTGTTGGATATGATAAGTATTCCAAAAGGTAATGCCGGTGGACACATTGCTCATTTAGGCGGTGCATTGTTCGGTTTTATTTATATTTTACAATTGCAACGAGGCAACGATTTTACAGCAGGGTTTAACCGGTTTTTAGATTATTTAAAGAACTTGTTTTCGTTTAAACGCAAGATGAAGGTGGTCTATAAATCGCCAAAATCGAGAGATGATGCGGCATTTAACGCTCAGAAAAAAGCCAATCAACAAAAAATTGATGCTATTTTAGATAAAATCTCCAAATCGGGTTACGATAGTTTAACCGGCGAGGAAAAAGCTATTTTGTTTGATGCAAGTAGGAAGTAGTTCTCAGTCCACAGTCTTCAGTCTTCAGTCTTCAGTTCACAGTCCACAATCTTCAGTTCACAGTGTTCAGTCACGTATTTGTATTTTGCAGACTGAGAATTGTAGACTGAGGACTATTTTTTTATCATCCTACCAATCTCCATCATTTCATCCCGCAAACGGGCAGCTTCCATAAAATCTTCTTGTTTGGCAGCTTTTTTCATTCTGTTTTGAGTTTCTTCCAATAGTTTTTGGAGTTGGTCTTTGTTCATGTACTGAACAATTGGGTCGGCTGCAATTCCGGGCTGAGTATCAATGTTGTTGTAATCATACACATCATCCACTACTTTAGTTTGGCCTATAATCTCGTTTTTAGATTTATTCAAAGCTGTTGGAATTAAATTGTGGTCGAGGTTGTATTTGATTTGTTTTTCACGTTTTCGATCGGTTCCATCTATGGTTTTTTGCATCGACTTGGTTATTTTGTCGGCGTACATAATTACCTTTCCTTCTATATTTCTGGCAGCTCTTCCAGCAGTTTGTGTAAGCGAACGTTCCGAACGTAAAAAACCCTCTTTATCGGCATCTAAAATGGCTACTAACGATACTTCGGGCAAATCCAACCCCTCTCGTAATAAATTTACACCAATCAATACATCAAACAATCCTAAACGTAAATCCCGAAGAATTTCTACACGTTCTAAAGTATCAACTTCCGAATGGATGTAGCGACAACGAATACCGTTGTTATCAAAATATTTATCCAATTCTTCTGCCATTCGTTTGGTTAAAGTGGTAACTAAAACTCGTTCATCTTTTTCGGCTCGTACGGTAATTTCTTCCATCAAATCATCTATTTGATTTAAACTCGGTCGGACTTCAATAATCGGCTCTAGCAGACCCGTTGGACGAACCACTTGTTCTACCACAATTCCTTCACTTTCGTTCAATTCGAAATCGGCAGGAGTGGCACTTACATAAATCACTTGATTTAAAATGGAGTAAAATTCTTCAAATTTAAGCGGTCGGTTGTCCATGGCCGAAGGCAAACGGAAACCATATTCAACCAGATTTTGTTTACGGGAACGGTCGCCTCCATACATAGCACCAATTTGAGAAACGGTAACGTGGCTTTCGTCAATCACCATTAAAAAGTCTTTCGGAAAATAATCCAACAAACAGAACGGGCGAGAACCCGGGGCACGTTTATCAAAATATCTCGAATAGTTTTCGATGCCCGAACAATAACCCAACTCACGCATCATTTCCATGTCGTAAGTTACACGGTCTTCCAACCGTTTGGCTTCTAAATGTTTGCCAATTTCTTTGTAATATTCCACTTGTTTACCAAGGTCGATTTGAATTTCATGAATGGCATCAAACATCGAATCTTTGGTGGTATTAAAAATATTTGCAGGGTAAATATTAAGATGGTCAAACCCTTCAATTTTACTTCCATCTATGGGATGGAACGATTCTATTTCTTCAATTTCGTCACCAAAAAAGAAAATGCGGTAAGCAATTTCAGCATAAGCAGGATAAACATCAACGGTATCACCTTTTACCCTGAAATTACCTCGTTGAAAATCGTTTTCAGTTCGGGAATATAAACTCTGAACCAGTTGAAGTAAAAATTTGTTTCTGGCAATTACATCGCCCACTTTAATTTTGACAATATTTTTTTGAAAATCGGCAGGGTTACCAATACCGTAGATACACGAAACCGAAGCCACCACAATTACATCCTGTCTGCCCGATAACAGCGAAGTAGTAGTACTTAAACGCAACTTCTCAATTTCGTCGTTAATCGACATGTCTTTTTCAATGTAGGTGTCGGTAACGGGCAAATAGGCTTCGGGTTGGTAATAATCGTAATACGAAACAAAATATTCAACGGCATTGTTGGGAAAAAACTGTTTGAACTCGCCATACAATTGGGCAGCCAAGGTTTTGTTGTGGCTTAAAATAAGAGTTGGTCGTTGAACCTGTTCAATAACATTGGCAATGGTAAATGTTTTACCGGAACCGGTTACCCCCAATAAAGTTTGTGCTTTAGAACCGGTGTTCAACCCCTCAACCAATTGTTGAATAGCTTCGGGTTGGTCGCCGGTAGGTTTAAAGTCGGATATGAGTTGAAACGCCATGCGGCAAAATTAAGCAAATAAGACAAAAGACATGATGGCAATATTAGGGCATTTGTTTGAGTTATAAACGGAACGAGTTACACTTCGTTAAACTCGCACCGGCAGGTGAAGTATTGAAAAGTAAAAGAAAGCAAAACGAAGTTTTGCGGTTAGAAACTGCTGACGTTTCAATTATTGTCAGTTCATAGCTTTACATATAGGTTTTGTTATAGATTTTTTTCTTTTAATTCATTTTTTAGCATTTCACTTAATCTAATAACTGCTTCTGAATCCCAATATTTTTTAGGTGAATGTTTAGGATTAGTCCAAGTTATAAACCTGTATTCATTTTTTGAGGCTGCCTCGATGGTGTATGTAATTCCATCATCGATATTAAAATCTCTTGCATTGTCAAGTTTTGACTGATCTCTAATTTCGAAAACTTTACAACTTGATAATATACTATCAATTTTGTTCCAAGATTCAATTGGTTCAAGTTCTATTTTAGCCAAAAAATCGACTTCTTTTTTACTTATTTTAACACCAAAATATCTTCGTGTTTTGATAACTGTACCGTACCTGATCAGATAAGAACTCCATTGGTTATTTCTATTTTGCAATACATACATTTCATTTACTGACCACAATGTAGATTTCCATAGTCTAATTTCTATTGAATCTGTACCATATTTTAAATCTTTTTGTTTAGTGCTTTTTAGTAAGTCATTATGACTTGAAAAGAAGATGTCTGTAGAGTCTGGAATGTATAATTCTGGAACAATTTCTGTTGATTGAGAAAAGCAAATGGTCGCAAAACTCGAAAGAAATATAACAATTATTATTTTCATTAATTAGCTATAACGCCTGTCTATGTCGCGTTTCAATGCGATAGATTCGGTTGATAAACGAAGGTAGTCTATTTTTTTGATAAAGTCAAGTGGTTTATGGTGTCAAATTATAGCATTTATGATTCTCTCCACCAACAATAAATTGTTTTTAAGTTTAGCATCGGTTCTTAGTTCAGCAATTACGCTATCCAATTTTTGTTGAAATTGTTTTTTCTTTTGTATTTTAAGTTGCGAAACGTAATACATCGACTTAATAATTAAATCATTTTCAACAATACTAATTTCATCTTTGGTTAATTTTTTATATCGGCTATAGGTGGTTACCACCTCATCAAATTGTTTGGTTTTTAAATAACCCATAATTAAAATCACGAACAAACCATCGTACAATTTTTTAAACGATTTTTGCTGGTATTGGTGTAGCATCGATTCTATTAACTTAATCGCTTTTTTATCCTGATTCGACAGGATTAAAAAAATAGCATAAACATTGCAAAAGTTGATGTGTTTTAAAAATCCTTCTTTATCCCAATCAATTTTATGAAGTAGCGATTCGCATAAATCAACGGTTTCGTTAATATTCTGCGTAAACGTTGAGTTTATTTTATTATAGTAGTAATTGGTAATAAGGTAGCTGCCTTGTATGCTTAATGCCAAAAACAGGCCGGTGTCTATTCTGTTTTCTGTACTATAAACTGTACGCCATTTTCGAATAATTTTTGAGCATGCGGCATTCATTTCTTTTTCGTCCAACACCAAACGGGTGTGCTTCAAATACATATAATCCAAGGTCATCATCTTTTCTGAATACTTTGTAATCAATAAGTATGGATGATTTTCGATTTCCTTTGATGTAGATTTGATAAGGTGGAGCGTTTCTTTTAAGTAGAATTCTTTGTGGTTGAAATGGCTTAACAGATTTAAATACGATTGTTTAGCAATAAGTTGAACAGATTTTGATTTCGAGCTAAAATGTTGTTTAAAAAAAGCCAGCTCTTTTTGTATGTTTTTGGTCGAAGAATGTTCTGTGTTTCGTACTAAATCGTCTTGTGTTTTTATGATGGATAGCAGTATTTCCTGATGTTTAAAGGCGTCTTGCAAATGATTTTTTGGAAGCGTTCTGGAATAAGCAAGGAAGTGTTGTTGAATAATTTCGTAAAGTTTAGTCAGCGTAGTGAAATCTTCCAGTTTTTGGGCAACGTCTAAAAGTTGGGTAATTACTTCGAGGGCTTCACTTTTTTTATTCTCAAACAACAATAAATCGATTAATTGAAATTGATTGAACAGATAATTAGGGAAATTCTGACTTAAAAAAGCACTTAGCTTAAAAGTATGGTGAGCCAGTTGGTTCAAGTTTTTTAACGACTCCGGCTTTTCGTTTCCATATATTTTTTTGGAATAAAATAAAGAGGTTTCGTTAGGGAATTTTTCTATGGTTTTTATTAGAGATAAGGGTAAGAGGTAATTTCGGGAAGCTAAAAATTTTTGAAACAAACTGAGTTGATTTGGTGCAGCAATTGAAATTACTTTTTCAATAATAAAACTCATTTTTCCATCTTATTTTGATAAAAGTACGAGAATTTTTTTTAACAAAAAGTTAAGATACTTTTATCATTGTAAAAATTTAAACTTAGAACCATGGAAAAAAGTATCATCAAAAAAGGATCAAAAGAAATCATCATGTTTGTTATTTTGTTTGCCATGATGTTTGTTGCCTCCAAAATGTTTGCTCAGTACCAAGTCGGACATACCCAAATTACTTTTACTGACCCCGCAAGAAGTAATCGGGCAATTCAAACAGAAATTTATTATCCGGCTTCTACAACCGGCGATGATGTTTCGATGGTTGCCGGTCAATATCCGGTAATTGTTTTCGGACATGGTTTTGTAATGGCATGGAGTGCTTATCAAAATTTGTGGGAATCGTATGTGCCTCGTGGTTATATCATGATGTTTCCAAGGACTGAAGGAAATATTACAGGTACCGACCACCAACAATTTGGTTGGGATTTACAATTTTTAGTTGGAGCAATTCAGGCAGAAAATAACCTTCCGTCATCTATATTTTTTAATGGTGTAGCCCCGGAAACTGCTTTAATGGGACATTCTATGGGCGGGGGAGCTTCCTTTTTAGCAGCAGATTCGTTGTGTTCGAACGGAAATACAAATTTCAAAACATTGGTCGGGTACGCTCCGGCAGAATCATCAACCAATGGAGTATCTTCCATAAATTCAGCTTTAAGTGTTACTGTTCCTTCGGTAGTTTTTTCAGGTAGCAACGATGGGGTAACTCCGGCTGTTGACCATCATACACCCATGTACAATAATTTAGCATCTTCATGTAAAACATTTGTTAATGTATTGGGTGGCGGACATTGTTATTTTGCAAACACCAATACCAATTGTGATTTTGGTGAAAGTACTTCATCTACAGGAATTTCAATTACCAGAGAAGAACAACAAGACATTGCTCAAGATTTGACCAACCTTTGGTTAGACTATATGCTCAAAGGCGATTGCAATGCTTTCGATTATTTCCAGGATTCATTGGCGAACTCTACCCGTATTTCTCATTTACAAGCCTGTGCGGTTAATCCAACACCGGTTATTGTTGACAATGGAAATTCATTAACTTCATCAGAAACAGGAACAAGTTACCAATGGTTTTTAAACGGAAATCCAATTTCGAGTAGTAATTCAGTAACTATTCCAATTACTTCAAATGGCAATTATGTAGTAGAAGTATCTTATGCCAATGGTTGCAGTAAAACTTCTGCTCCTTACACTGTTACTGGTGTTGGTATTGAACGATATGAATTCAATAATTTTAATGTGTTTCCAAATCCAACAAATGGATTGTTAACTATAAAAGGAGCTAATTTAAAAGGTAAAAATGTTCAAATTTTTAGTGTGGTAGGTCAAATCGTGGTTGATTTAATTTTAGAAGGAGAAACTACCATCAATTTACAAAATTTACAAGAAGGTGTTTATTTTTTG
Organism: Bacteroidota bacterium; assembly: GCA_016183805.1. GTDB lineage: Bacteria > Bacteroidota > Bacteroidia > Flavobacteriales_E > Vicingaceae > Vicingus. The sequence continues at coordinate 48,099 of JACPDX010000054.1, read as the reverse complement.
AAAATCAATGGAATAACTAAACGAATTGTATTGAGTTAATCCCTATAATTTTTAATGTGCCCTACAACAATTATTCTAAAATGGCAAGTAACTCTAATAATTCTTCTTTTTTATCGAGATATCCAAGATTATCGTAAGTGTAAACCAAGTGTTGGATCAAACGTTTGATGATGGTTTTATTGTTGCAAGGAATGTAGAATTCTTTTTTAGGTTCCGTTTTTAGTTGTTCTAAAAATTTATCTATGTCTTTCTTAAAAAATATCGACCCTTTATTAAAAATGTTTAAGTAAAATAATACATCATTTTTTTGTTCGGCATAAGCCAAAATAAAGTGTGCAGGAACATTTACTCCATAAACGGGAATATTTAATCGCTGACAAACCGAAAGATAAATAATTCCTAAAGTAATAGGATTGCCCCTTTTGGTTTCAATTACATTATTGATGTAGGAGTTTTGAGGAGAATTAATGTTTTTGGTGTTGCCGTTAAAATCGTGTAATTCGAAAATAATTTTGTTTACCACCTTAATTTTTTCTAAAGCCGTTAAGTTATCAGTAAGTTCCAACCAAACTTCCTGAGTTAGTTTATCAATATAATCGGTAACTGTTTTAGCATTCAAATCGGGATATTGATATTTTGCAACAACAAGAGCTCCTTCAAGTAAATTTTGATTCGGTGATTTGTTCCATAATTCCAACCCGTTTTTGATGCTCGAAAACTGCAAAAAATGAATAATGTTTTCAATACGTTGTTGGAGAAGTTGGTCGAAGGTAGTTTCCCAGGCATTTTCTAAATGAGGAATAACATCATCGCCGTACGAAATTATTTTTGATTTAATTTCGTTATAGATGTTATCATCCGGGTCGTCCAGTAAACTAATGAGTGCGTTTAATTCACGTTTCATCATGTCCAAATATAGGAGGATAATGAAATTAGATGCTCACGAAAAAAATCTAGTTATTAACGCTACTGTGTTAACTTTTGCAACACCAAATCAACCAGTTGCTCCATTGCAGGATGATAATCTTTAGTAAAAGATTTGTTATACCTGTTGGCAACAACCACGCAAACAGTACATGCCTGATGCCCCATAAGCCTTGACAAACCATAAATAGCGGAGGTTTCCATTTCAAAATTATTGATTTTTAAATCTTCGAAACCAAACTGATGAAGTTTATCATTTAACTGAGGCTCTTTAAGTTTTAGTCGCAACTCTCTACCTTGCGGGCCAAAAAAACCACAAGCGGTAGCAGTTATTCCCGAGTGGCAATCTGCTGCAAAAAGTTGGTGCAAACGACTCGATCCTTTAACAATATAGGGTTGAGTAAGTTGTTTGGAATAATTGGTTTGAGTATAAAATTCCTTTAAAATAGTTTGTTCTTTTGGTGTGTAATCCATTTCATAAAAATTCATCAACCCATCTAAACCCAAAGCGTATTCCGAAACTACAAAATCATTCACATTAATGTGTTCTTGTAAAGCCCCACATGTTCCAATTCTAACAATATTTAACGAAGTTAACTTATTCTTAACAACTTTTTCGTCTAAATCAATATTCACCAAAGCATCTAATTCGTTTAAAACGATGTCAATGTTATCAGTACCGATACCTGTTCCGATAACCGAAATCCTCTTGTTATTGAAATAGCCCGTATGGGTAATAAACTCCCTGTTTTCAACAACATGTTCGATGCTCGAAAATTTATCAGAGATTAATTTAACACGATTTGGGTCGCCAACCACAATAATATCGGTTGCAATTTGATGAGGTTGTAATTTAAGATGATAAATGCTTTTATCGCTATTTAAAATAAGTTCTGATTCGGCAATTTTTTTCATTTGAATATGTAAATTTGGACATCAATTTTCTTCAAAAATAACCAAATGTCAGCTAACAAAATATTAGTACCGATTGATTTTTCCGAACAATCTTTAATAGCACTATCTCAATCGTACAATCTCGCAAAAAAAATAGATGCCAAAGTTATTTTACTCTACGTAATTGAAGACGTAAATCCTATGGTAAAGATGTTTATCAAAGGTTTGGATGAAATTAAAAGTGCCGTTAGTTCAAATTTAAAAAATTTGGCTGAAGACAAGCAAAAAGAAACAGGGTTATCGATATCTACTTTGGTTGAAGAAGGAAAAATTTATGCCAAAATAAATGAGGTTGCCGAAAAACTAAAAGCCACTTTTATTGTAATGGGAACCAAAGGAAATGAACATTCAAAATTTATTGGAAGCAATGCTTTAAAAGTGGTAAAAACTGCACCATGTCCTGTTATTACCATTAAAGGTAAAAAACACAATGACGGTTGTAGTAAAATTGTATTACCACTCGATTTAACCAAAGAAACCAGCGACAAAGTAAATAAAGCCATAGCATTCGCCAAAATATTTCAAGCCGATATTTATGCTGTCTCTATTTTAATGACAGGCAAAGAAGATGTGGTAAGTGCATTAAAAGATCAATTGATTTTAGTGAAAAAATACATCGAAAAAAACGGTGTAAAATGTACCGCTGAAATGGTTAAAATTCTAAAAAAAGAAGATAAATTGAGTAACGCTGTAATATCTTATGCCCAAAAAAACAATGCCGATTTAATTATGATAATGACCCAACAGGAAAAAGACATCAAAGAATTTTTTATTGGCTCTCAGGCACGAGAAGTAATTAATAATTCTGAAATTCCTGTTTTAAGCATACAACCTTCCGTAAAAGATAGAATTGAAATTATTTAACAATTGCTTGAATTTAAAAAAAAGTCTAATTTAGTTTTTTTTATACAACATTTATGACAAGAACTTTACCCCTTAGAATCGTCCTATTTTCGTTAACAATAGTTTTAACATCGTGTTTGAAAACGGAGTTTGAAAGTTTTGAACCATCACAAGGAAATGCCGATTTCAGCAATTACGTGGCTGTGGGTAATTCATTAACACAAGGTTATCAGGATGGTGGTTTGCACAACGAACTCGGGCAACAAGAAAGTTCTTACCCTGCCATTATAGCCGGACAAATGAAACTGGCTAATCCAAGTTTAAACTTTGTTCAACCAACCATTTCAGGACAAGGATCAGCTTATATGCATTTGGTTTACAGAAATGGGGAAATTAAAGTAATTAAAGCTTACGATGAAGATATTACCGATAATGATCCTGAAGCTATCCATAATGATATTGCTTGGGAAACTTGGGGCGATACGACTAAAAAATACAACAACCTGGGTGTTTCCGGAATTAAACTGGTAAATTGTCTTTCAGGAGGAAGGAACACTACTCTTAGCTTTAATCTTTTACAAAATTCATTAAACCCAAACGGGCGTTTTTTAAATTTTGGAAGCGAAACTAATCCCATTACTTATTTAGATCATGTTAAAGCAAGTAAAGCTACTTTTTTTACCAATTGGTTGGGAAACAATGATGTATTGGCTTGGTCAACTGCCGGAGGGGATGATGAACCGGTGGTAAATGATGCCGGAATTTCTGTTCCCGGTCTATTTTTATCTCAATTATCCGACCTTGATGAATTTAGATATAAATACGATTCTATTTTAACTGCATTTACCAATATGGGAGCAAAAGGAGTTTGTGCAACTTTGCCCGATGTAACTTCTATACCCTATTTTAACACCGTTACTTTAGAAGCAATAGGAAAAGATGTTTGGATTAAAGAAGGGGCGGATACTAATATAATAAGAAAAGCCACTACCAAAGATTTATTATTACTTACTGCATCCGATCAAATGGCTAAAGGAATAGGATTAACCCAATCAAACCCACTACCCCATACTTTTGCTTTGGATGAAAATGAAATTGCTATTGTTCAAAACAGAACCAACGAAATTAACAGTGCCATACGAACTTTAGTTAATCAACACGGTTTTGCCTTAGCCGACATGAATCAATTTATGAAAACTTTAACCAACACCGGATTAACTTTTGATGGCGTTGAATTCTCTCCTAAATACATTGAGGGAGGAGTTTTTTCATTAGATGGAGTTCATCCTAATTCGAAAGGATACGCCATCATTGCTAACGAATTTATTCGTGTTATCAATCAATTTTACGGTTCAAACATACCAACCGTTCCGATTGGAAATTATAGAGGAATTACTTTTCCTTAAAACAATAAAAAACAGTAAACTTAAATTATAAACCAAACTTAAAAAACCATTAATTATGAAAAAAACCTTACTTTCTTTAATTGCATTTGCTGCTGTAAGTATTGCATTTGCTCAAAATTGTACACCTGACCCACAATATACTGCTCCGGGTGTTTATCCAGATAGTGCAACAGGATTAGCTCCTGCTTATGTTGGATTACCGTATGATGAAACCATAACAACAATTACACCCGTTGACACTTGTATTGTTTTAATTTTCCCTCCTTGTACTGTTATTCCGATTGATAGTGTTGTAATTGATAATTTTTCAGGATTACCTGCCGGATTTAATGTGGTTTCTTTAAACGAGAACAACTTAAATTTTGTATTTCCGGGTGGCTCAACCAGTTGTATGAGAATTACCGGAACTGCTACAACCGGACAAGAGGGAACTTATCCATTAACAGTATCCGGCTTATCTTGGGCAACTGTTTTTGGAGCTCCAACCTCACAACCTTTTAATGTAGATTATTATTCATTGGTTATTATGCCTGCAACAGGTGTCGAAGAATTATCAAAAACTGGTTTTTCAGTAAAACAAAACTCACCAAACCCATTCAGTTCAAATTCAACCATCGAGTATGCTGTTCCTGCAGCCGGAAAGGTTACTGTTGATGTGAGAAACATTTTAGGTGAATTGATTTATACCGAAAATACCGCTGCATAACAAGGAAAAAATACCTTGGAGTTAGATGCTTCAAAACTCTCTAACGGAATGTATTTTTACCAAATCAACTACAACAATACTTCTATTACAAAAAGATTTATTGTAAACAAATAATATCAAAATTTATAAATTTAGCTCCGCAAGTGTATCTTGCGGGGCTAATTTCAACAACCTCTGTTTATGAAACGAATAATTATAGCCACATTAGCATTAACTCCGGTATTCACTTTTGCAGGAGGATTTCAATTAAATCTACAAGGAATAAAAGGTGTTGGAATGGGCGGTGCATTTACCGGATTGGGTTCTGATGCAAGTACCGTGTTTTTTAATCCTGCCGGAATGAATAATCTATTGGGGCATAATTTTACTGCGGGTATTAATTACGTTACCCCTTCAGTTTCACTTCAAACCCCGGAAACGGCTAACATTAATCAAACATCGCCAAACGCTACTCCTTTTCATTTTTATTATTCGGGAGAATTAAACGAAAAAATGAAATTCGGATTTTTGGTAAACAACCAGTTTGGTTCCACTTCTTCTTTTGATGACGATTGGCAAGGAAGATACATTATTCAAAATATTTCTTTAAAAACGTTTATGTTTCAACCTACCATGTCGTATAAAATACACGACAAATTATTTGTTGGTGGAGGTTTTGTATATACCTACGGTAGTTTTAGTACCGAAAAAGCGGTACCTGTTGGTTCTGCTTCAACAACCGAAGGCAAAGCAACTTTAAGCGGAAGTGGTGATGGTGTTGGTTATAACATTGGTCTGTTTTCGAATATTTACTCGTTAAAAAAGGAAACTTCAACTACCGATTTTAGATTGGGAGTTAGTTATCGTTCACAAATTGCAGTTGACTTACCTAATGGTGAAGTTAAGTTTACCGATATACCGGTTTCTTTACAGGAAAAATTTCCTGCTACAACAACCTTTGTCTCAAAAATTACCTTGCCTTCGGTTTTTACTGCCGGATTGAGTGTTAAACATACCAAAGGCAACTATTCGTTGGAGTTTGCTTACGATTTTAACTATACCGCTTGGTCGAGTTATGATACTTTAAATTTCGATTTTGCAAACAACGACACTCCCGATTCTAAAACTACAAAAGATTGGCAAAATGCAATCACTCACCGTTTTGGATTAGATTTTACCTACAAACAAAAATACAGTGCCAAAATTGGTGCTTATTACGATAATTCACCGGTTAAAGAAGGCTATTTAAGCCCTGAATTACCCGACATGACACAATTGGCCTACACCGCCGGATTAGGTTATAAAATAAACGAAACTATTTCTATTGATTTTTCATACATCCGACAAAGTGCTGAGCGTGAATCAAGCCTTGATGCTGCAAATTTCACAGCAAAATACAACAGAAAAGTGAATGTTTATGGTATTGGTGTTAACATTAATTTTAGTTGTAAAGCAAAAGAAGCAACGCCAACCGCTAATTAATTACATTTCTCTATGCAAACATTAAAATACCTTTCGATTTTTGCTGCCGCCATCCTTTTAAATTCCTGTTTAAAAACAGATTTCGATGAATTTGAAACCACTACCGGAAGTGCCAATTTTTCAAAATTTGTATCTGTAGGCGATTCATATACTCAAGGACTGCAAGACGGAGGTTTACACAACGAATATGGTCAGCAGGAAAATTCATTTCCTGCCATTATTGCCAAGCAAATGGGAACTCCGTTTGTTCAGCCTTTAGTTTCGGGAACCGGTTCCGGCTATATGCACCTGGCATACAGAAATGAAAAAATTGAGGTAATTAAAGCATATAATGACGATATTACTGATAACGACCCGGAAGCCATACATTATGACCCAAGTTATAACTACTGGGCTGATACCACTGTAACTTATAATAATTTAGGTGTGGGAGGTTTAAATGTTCGAAACGTAGTTTCTAAAAACCTTACCCAAGCCTTAGAATATCATACTTATTTAGGAACTACACACGTTTCGCAAGGTGTGCTTGCATGGAATGGTGTTGGTGGACAGCCGATAAGCTCTTATGGTCGATTTTTAAATTTTGGTAACATAAACAATCGTATAGAATACATCGACCATGTAAAAAGCAGTAATGCAACTTTTTTTACCAATTGGTTAGGTGTAAACGATGCCATGAGTTGGGCCAAAAGTGGTGGTGATGCGGTGAGTGGTTCATCAGAGCAAACCAACCCTATAGAGTTTAGAGAAAAATACGACACCATTCTAGCAGCATTTCAAAAAATGGGGGCACAAGGCGTTTGTGCAAACATACATGATTTTACCAAAAGCCCGCTGTTTACAACAGTTACCTTAGAAAAAGTAAAAAAAGACATCTGGATTAAAGAAGGTGCCGATACCACTATTATCCGTAAAGCCGTGCCTGAAGATTTAATATTACTTTCTGCATCCAGTTTAATTGCAAAAGGCGATGGATTAACTCAAGCCAACCCTCTACCCCATCAGCAAGTATTGGATAAAGACGAAGTAATTATTGCACGAAACCACATACAACAATTAAATGCCCAAATTTATGCTGCTGCTGCCGCCTACGGTTATCCTGTGGTAGATATGTATGCTTTTATGGAAAAGCTAAATGCAGGGGTAACTTACGATGGTATTGCATTAACAGCAGTATTTATTGAAGGTGGTGCCTATTCGTTAGATGGTTTACACACCAACAGCAGAGGAAATGCCCTGATAGCCAACGAATTTATCAATGTAATTAATGCCAGTTTCGGTTCAACACTTCGCCCTGCTATAGTTGGCAATTATCGTGGTATTACTTTTCCTTAAATTAAGGGTTTGGGTAATTTATCACTAAGCCCTTTGCTAAAATACCAACGCTTCAGCTTAGCGATTACAGGGGACATTTGGTTTTGCCCGAGACTCAAACCAACCCAACGCAAAACCAAAAGAGCCAAATTTACCAACCGCACCCACCACCCGACTGGCGAACATTGGAAAACTTGACGACAACTTTGACGAAAACGAAGGTTAAAAACGTAACTTAGCGACTTTAAAAATTGACTTATATATTTGATGAAATTAATAACACAATCACCGAAAAAAGCACTTAAAGCATTCTTGAAGCAACGACCTTCGGAAAGCGAAAGGGATAAGTTTAAAAACAACTTAATTACTCTGCTTGACAAAATTAGTGTTATTGAAAAGCAACCCAAAGACGAAAGCGAAGAACACTTGAAAAACAATCTCCGTGACTTCCTTCGTGACACTTATTACATTGACAGCAACGCCATAAATACCAAAGACAAAAAGGACTTGGTAATTCACATTGGTAAGTCAACCGACACTGATGTAGCTGTAATTATTGAAGCTAAACGACCTTCCAATAAAAATGAAATGGTTTCAGCTGACAATGCTAATAAAAAAGCATTGCACGAACTCATACTTTATTATCTGACCGAGCGAACCTCAAAAGAAAATATTCAGCTAAAACAACTTGTTGTAACCGACATCAACCAATGGTTCATTATTGATGCAAACTATTTTGACAAACATATTTACCGAAACACACAAATACGGAAACTTTACGAAACCAAAGTAAGCGACAAGAAAGATAATCCTTGGTTTTATGAAGAAATTGCAAAAATCGTTTCCAAAATTGAGATTGAAATTCCTTGCACATATTTTGACATCAGAGTTTACGATAAAATTCTACGCAACACCAAAACTGATGACGACAAAGAACTTGTTGCACTTTATAAAATTCTTTCGCCTCAGCATCTTTTAAAAATAGTAACACCAAACGACAGCAACACGCTAAATGAAAAATTTTACAAAGAGTTGCTTCACATCATCGGACTCGAAGAAGCAAAAGAAGGAGCTAAAAATGTAATTAGACGAAAAAAAGAAAATAAAAATTTCGCTTCGCTAATTGAACTAACCATAGAAGCATTAAAAACCGAAGATACTTTTCACCGCATTCTCGACATCAAAGTTTATGGAGACAACAAAGAGGAACAAACTTTCAACATTGCTCTTGAACTTTGTATCACTTGGATAAATAGAATTTTGTTTTTGAAATTGTTGGAAGGACAACTCATTTCCTACCATCAAGGGAACAATGATTACCGTTTCTTGAATTCAGAAACTATTCACGACTTTGACGAACTTTTTAAACTCTTTCACAAAGTTTTAGCTGTAAATATTCCCGACAGAACGGACGCTATAAAATCAAAGTATAGCCGTGTTCCTTATTTGAATAGTTCTCTCTTTGAAATCAGCGAACTGGAAGACCAAACCATCAAAATCAATTCGCTTGAAAATGATGGACAACTTGAACTGATAAATACATCCATTTTAAAAGAAATCAAAAAGAAGGCAGCTTCGCTGCCTTCTTTGGATTATTTGTTTCAGTTTTTAGATGCTTACGATTTTGCAAGTGAGGGAACAGAAGATTGGCAGAAAGACAACAAGCAACTAATAAATGCTTCTGTGCTTGGTAAAGTATTTGAAAAAATAAATGGCTACCGTGACGGTTCTATTTTCACACCTGCATTTATCACAATGTATATGTGTCGTCAATCAATCCGATTGGCAGTTGTAGAAAAGTTCAACGAAGTTTTAGCCGACAAAGACAAAAAACTGTTTGACAAGTTTGACGATATTAAAAACTATACTTCACGGCTTTTCAAAACAGAAGAAGTTTTAAAGGCAAATGAAATCATCAACTCACTACACATTTGTGACCCTGCCGTAGGTTCAGGACACTTTTTAGTTTCAGCCCTTAATGAAATTATTGCTATTAAAGCAGAGTTAGGAATTTTAGCAGACGAAAAAGGTAATAACCTAAACGGTTATGAAATTGAAATCGTAAATGATGAACTGATAATTACAGACCAACAAGGAAACCCTGTTGAATACAAACTGCAAAACGGCAAACCAATAAGCAGAGAAGTTCAACGTTTACAAAAAACACTGTTTCATCAAAAGCAAACTATTATTGAGAACTGTTTGTTTGGTGTTGACATCAACTCAAAATCGGTTCTTATATGCCGTTTGCGTTTGTGGATTGAGCTTTTAAAAAATGCTTACTACAAAGAAACGGAATACAATGAACTTGAAACACTTCCAAACATTGACATCAACATAAAATGCGGTAACAGTTTGTTGAGCCGTTTTGCTATAGATGCCGATTTGAGTAAAGCTCTGAAAAGTATTAAATATAACATAAAAGCATACAGAGGTTTTGTGAATGACTACAAAAACGAGAAAAATCGTGATGTAAAAAGAGGATTGCAAAAAATTATTGATAGCATTAAAGCAGATTTTAAAACTTATGTTGGAAGAGAAAGCAAAGAGCAAAAGAAACTGGATAAATTAAGCGAGGAATTATTCAATAAATATTTCTCAAACAAATTATTTTCATCAAACTTATCTGCTGCACAGAAAAAGGACAGGAAATCTTTAGAAGAACAAGTTGCAGCTCAGAAAAAGATTATTGACGATATTAATAATAGTGTAATCTATAAAAATGCTTTTGAATGGCGTTTTGAATTTCCAGAAGTGCTTAATAACAAAGGTGAATTTGGCGGTTTCGATTTGATTATAGGCAATCCCCCTTATGGTGTTTCTTTAAAAGATAACCTACGTGAAGCTATAGTAAATAAATTATCGAAAGTTCCAGATTATGAGATTTATTACTTTTTTATAAATCTTTCAAAGTCCCTTTTGAAACCAAATGGAATAAAAACTTACATTATTCCTAATACTATTTTGTTCAATGTTTTTGCAAAAAATTACCGAGAAAATCTTTTTCAAAATTGGCAAATTCAAGAAATATTGGATTGCACGGATTTTAATGTTTTTGAAGGCTCGGCTACTGTTAGGTGTATAATCACCCAATTCATTAATAAAAAATCTGATGATATAGTTTATTATCGTCCAACAGCAAATGTTTCTTCGTTTGATGAACTTAAAGAGAGAAAGCAAAATAAAACAACAAAAACAATATTACTTGAAAATAATCAAAATTGGGCACTTGTGTTTAAACTTAGCTCTGATGTTTTGCAGTTGGTTTCCAAAATTAAATCAAATAAAAAGTCCTTAGAAAACTATTTTCCCGAATTTAGTCAAGGCTTAATCGCTTATGATAAGTATCAAGGACAAGATGAATTTACTATAAAAAATAGAATTTTCCATTCAACTACAAAACAAGCGGGTTGGAAAAAATGGCTTTGGGGTGAAGATATCACTCCTTATTCAGTAAAATGGAATGGTAAAGAATATATTAATTATTCTGACGGCATTGCCAATCCCAGAGATCCTAAATATTTCAAAGGAGAAAGAATTTTAGTAAGAGAAATCACAAATCCAAAAATATTTGCTGGATATACAGATGAAGAAGGTTATAACGACCCTGCAATAATTAATATTCTTAAAAACAAAAAAGGAGGCTTTGAATTAAAAACTCTGTTAGCAATTTTAAATTCCAAACTTGCTACTTTTTATCATTTCAATTCTTCTCCAAAAGCAACAAAGGGTGCATTTCCAAAAATTCTTGTTGAGGATATTAAAACATTTCCATTACCAACCGTATCATCCAATCAGCAATTAAATATCATTAAACTATCTGACAAAATCATTTCACTTAAACAACAAGGCAAAGATAGCATCGAACAGGAAAAGAAAATAGACGAATTAGTTTATAAGCTATATGATTTAACAGATGATGAAATTAAAATTGTGAAGGAAAAATGACAATTTATCATTTTAAACATCAAATAACACACCCTGATAAAAATGTTTCAGATAAAGTAAATTTCTTTGCTGATATTTTTGATTTTACCCTTATCAATTATGGAAGACCAAAGTTTCAAGAATTAGAAAATCATAAATCCCTTTTAGAAAAAATTAAATTTCAGCTTGATAATTTTTCTCAACATTCTCAACAATACATTAAACACTATTTCAAGAATGTTTACCTGACCAAAAAAGATTGGCTAATTAATGAATATTACTCCGATGATTGGAAAAAAATCAATATGCTAAAACAAAATGTTTTTAGTGATTTTAAAAATTCTGTCAAAAGAAATGAGTTAAAAAGTGAAATTGAAACGTTTATTAAAAAATTAGATGCCTCATTATTTGAAAATGCACTTAATAATCTTATTTCCGCAATACTTTGTAAGCATCCGTTAGATAAACATAATCACATTAATATTTTTCAATACTACACTCCTATAATAGTTAGTGAATTTATTTTTGCTGGCTTTCCAAAAAAAGATTTACAAAAATTATTTGATAAAATCCTTGTAAAAGATGTGGAGTTTGAAAATAATAAAGTTCGGACTGATGCCCCTTTACCTCAATCGTTACTGGAGATAAAAAATAATCCTCAAAATGAACCTGATGTATTTTATAATGCAGTAAATAACTTCCTGAAAAATAGGTCTTTGAAACAACAGTTTGAGGGAATTTACAACCTCTTTAAAAATTCTTTAAAGGATAAAACCTATTTATTTCGCTTGTCCAATGTTAATTCCTTCAAACCAGTATCTCTAAATTATGACGGAGTTATATTTTCAAATCAGTTCAGAAAAAAGTATGTAAAAAGAGGAAATACCCGAAAAGAATATAGAGAGTTTTTTAACGGAAAAGGAAAGTTGTTTGCACAAGTTACAATTAAAGAGAACAACGATGAAGTAGGAAAAACCAATGCAATTCTAAAAATTAGTAATGCACTAAATTATCTTAATGTGACATTGGAAAAAGAAGCAAGCATAGAAGTGGACGATTTTATTATTAAAGACGATGATAATAATGTAAGGCATACTGGTTTTACTAAAGTAATCCATCCAGAAGATACAAAAAAATTTGATGAACATAATGCGTATGAAATACTGAATAGGGACAATGATTATCTGATAGAAAGGTTTTTGAAACTTGACTCCATCTACTTCCAAACTCTAAATTCTGATTTGAAAGAAATTAAGGTAGTGAATTATTGGCGGTATATTGAATCATTTTTTGAGGCGGAGAATTATAATAGCGATGCCATTAAAAAGACTGTCAGTAAAATATTAAGCCAAAATGTTATTTCAACTCTTGCAATTAATCATTTTAATTTAGCTGGACAAGTTTTAAATACAGCATATTTTAGACCTATTAAATCAATACAAGATAAAAGCGGCAGAAACGCCTTTCTAAATATTACAGATGACGAGTTAAGAAATTTATTGCAGCCCAAACTAATTGACAATATAAATTTCAAAAGATTAAAGGAAGTAATTAGTCATCCTTACATAACCAAGGAAATGGAATGGTTTGTAGCTACCACCAACGAGGAAAAAACTAAACTTGCGTATAATTTTTATCTTAATCTCCTCACTGAAACATACGAACAGAGAAATTTTGTAGAACATAGTGGAATATACAATAAGAAATCTATTGAAAAAACATTATTGTCCTTACCAAATCTCGTCAAAGATTTTAGACGATTAATCATTATGAAATTAAAGAAAGACCGGTTTAATAATTTTAGTGAAATAATTGATTCTCTGAAAAAAGTGGCAAATAGTTAAAGGTAAGATTGATGGAAAAAAATAAACTTATGCAATAAATTATTCAAATATGCCCCTTTGCTGCCGCAAGCTTAACATAGTATAGCTTGTGGTAAAAACAACAAAAAAGATTGTTTTTTGATAAGAAAATTTGGATTAATTCATCTCCGAAAGTATTAACCAACGATCTGTTTTTTCATCGAGTTGTTTGGTTACATAACCCAGCTTTTGAGTTACTTTTATGAGCTCTTCGTGGTTGGTAATGTTCGAGTTCAACTGCTCAGTTAATTGATTTTTCTGCTCTTCCAACTTAGGCAGTTCTTTTTCGAGTTGTTCCAACTCAAATTTTTCTTTGTAGGAGAGCTTATTTTTAGTTTTTTCTACCACAGTAGTTTGAACCTCAGGCAAAGCATTCCTCAATTTTTCAGCCTGTTTTTCTGCTTGTTTTTCTAACGATTCTTTTTCTTTTAGTTCCAATCGATAATCAGAATATCTACCCGTGTAATCTTTTATTTTGGCATCACCTTCAAACACAAACAAATGATCCACCAACTTATCCATAAAGTAACGATCGTGGGTTACCACAATTAAACACCCTTGAAAGTCTTCTAAAAAATTTTCCAACACATTTAACGTTACAATGTCTAAATCGTTGGTGGGTTCATCTAAAATTAAAAAATTGGGGTTTTTCATTAAAATAGTCAACAAATACAGCCTTCTTTTTTCACCACCACTCAATTTCTCCACAAAATTGTAGTGCATGTCGCGGGTAAACAAAAATTTCTCCAACAACTGAGCAGCAGTCATTGTTTTACCTTTGGTTAGCGGAATAAATTCAGCAATATCTTTAATGATTTCAATTACTTTTTTATCCTCTTTAAGGTTTATTCCACCCTGAGTATAGTAGCCATAAACAACCGTTTCACCAACGCTTACTTTTCCGGCATCCACCTCTTGTAAACCCATAATAATGTCTAAAAAAGTGGTTTTGCCTACTCCGTTTTTCCCGACAATACCGATGCGTTCGTTTTTCTTGAAAACGTAACTAAAATCATCTAAAATTTTTAAATCGCCAAATGATTTTTTTAAATGGTGAAGTTCTAAAATTTTGCTTCCTAATCTTGTAACATTTACTGCAATATCAACTTTGGTTTTATCTAAACGTTGATGGGCAGTTTTTTCGGTATCATAAAATGCATCTTCACGCGATTTTGCTTTGGTACTTCTAGCCTTTGGCATTCTTCGCATCCATTCCAACTCTTTTCTGTAAAGATTTTGAGCCTTATCCACATTGGCTTCAAAAATTTCTATTCGTTCTTGTTTTTTTTCTAGAAAGTAACTGTAATTACCTTTGTATCGGTAAAGTGTTTCGTTGTCTAATTCAATAATTTCGTTACATACCCGTTCTAAAAAATACCTGTCGTGAGTTACCATTAACAGCGTAGTATTTTCTTTCGAAAGATGATTTTCTAACCATTCAATCATGTCTAAATCCAGATGATTAGTAGGTTCATCGAGAATAATAAAATCGGGTTCTTCAATTAATACTTGTGCTAAAGCAATACGTTTTTGCTGCCCACCTGAAAGCTCTCCAACTACTTGTTCGAGGTGATGAATGTTTAACTGACCTAAAATTTGTTTAATTCTTGTTTCGTAATCCCAGGCTTTTAATTCATCCATTTTGTCAAATGCAAGTTGCATTTTTTCATTGTTTTCAGGATGTAACAATGCTTCCTCATAAAATCTTATGGCATTTATTTCAGGAGAATTAGCTTTGAAAATAGTCTCAAAAATAGTATGTTCGGGTACAAATTGAGGAGTTTGGTGTAAATAACCTACTTTGATTCCTTTTCGGAAAACTACATTACCTGAATCTTGTGTTTCAAACCCTGCCAAAATTTTTAAAAAGGTTGACTTACCAGTTCCATTTTTGGCGATAAAAGCTACTTTTTGCCCTTTGTCGATACCAAACGTAATTTTGTCAAACAACGTTCGTATTCCGTATGATTTGGTAACTTCTTCTACTGATAAATAATTCATTTTTGATTTCCGATTTACGATTTTTGATTTGGGATTTTGAAGACTGTGAACTGTGAACTAATAACTGACACCTACTTTCCTTTCAATACTCTTTCGAGAGCCAAAGCAGCGTAGTCGTAATCGGATTTTATTTTTAAGGTCTTTCTAAAATCGTTTTCAGCATTTTTTAAATCCCCTAATTTTTCGAAACATAATCCCCGATTATAAATTGCCGTGTAATATAATGGCGAAATTTCTATTGCTCTGGAATAATAATCAATAGCGACATCGTATTTTTGAAAATATTCTTGATTAATGTAAGCAATGTTATAAAGGGGTTCACGAAAAGGTTGAATAGCAATCATTTTTTCGTAAGTCAAAATAGCTTCGTCGTATTCGCCTCTTAACTGACAAGCATAACCGTAATTGTATAAAGCCTCTCCACTTTTTGGTTTAATAGTTAGTGCATTTTTAAAATATTCTTTTGCCAACGTATTGGGTTGGTTTAAATGCAGTAACCCTAGCTGAATATAGGCATCGTAATAATTTTTTTCTTGTTCTACAGCTGTGATGTAACTTGAAATAGCTTTTGCTGTATCATTTTTTTCATAAAAAATCATTCCTTTTAAATAGTAAGCTTCGGCAGCATAAACATTCAATTTTAAAGCTGCATCAGCATATTCTAACGCTTGTTTATAGTTTTGAATTAGAAATGCCAGCCAGCCTAATTCTATTCTTGCCTGAACATTATTATTGTCAATCAGCATACATTTATCGAGTGTACGTTTGGCTTCAGCATAACCACCTTCTTTTTTATAAAACTCGGCTTTCAACAAATAAAAATCGGGAACTAATGAATCTATTTTAATGGCTCGATCAATATCTTCAATTGCCATTGGAATATCGTTATATTGCTGATACAATCTTGCTCTTTTGATGTAAAGCATGGCATTATCCGGATCAGCTTTTAATTCATTGTTGATGGATTCAAAATCAATAGATTTTGCCAACTCAACAGAATCTTGTGGGTGATTGATTTCTTCCACTTGTTTTACTTCTCCTTTGCAGGAAAACAAAAAAACAATACTTAAAATACTAATTGTACTTAAAAATCTCATAATTGGGAGTTTGAAGATGGAAGCCCGAAGACGGAAGAAAAACTTCCGACTTCGGGCTTCGGACTTCGGTCTTATTCTAAAACAGGAACCTTATTTAAAATGTCCACAATTTTATGCTCTAATTCACTCATTAATTCAGGATTGTCAAGTAAAATTTGTTTTACGGCATCTCTTTTTTGATAATATTATGATCAACTCCCAAATCAATGATTTCACCAATTTTAGAAATTCCTTCGCCATACATAATATCAAATTCAGCTTTTCTGAATGGTGGAGCAACTTTGTTTTTCACAATTTTTACTTTGGTTCTGTTACCGGTAACTTCTTCGCCATCTTTAATTTGAGTGGCTCTTCTAACATCAATACGAATAGATGCATAAAATTTCAAAGCATTACCACCGGTTGTGGTTTCAGGGTTTCCAAACATTACTCCTATTTTATCTCTCAATTGATTAATAAAAATAGCCGTACAATTTGCTTTATTGATTGAACCCGTTAATTTACGAAGTGCTTTCGACATTAAACGGGCTTGTAAACCCATTTGAGAATCACCCATTTCGCCTTCTATCTCTGCTTTTGGAGTTAATGCGGCAACAGAGTCAATAACAATAATATCAATTGCCCCTGAGCGAATCAAATTATCGGCAATTTCTAAAGCCTGCTCACCATTATCCGGTTGCGACATTAATAAATTTTCTACATCAATACCTAATGCTGCTGCATAAGTTTGATCAAAAGCATGTTCTGCATCTATAAAAGCTGCAATACCGCCTTTTTTCTGACATTCGGCAATGGCATGTAAAGCCAAAGTTGTTTTACCTGATGATTCCGGGCCGTATATTTCAATAATTCTTCCTTTTGGATAACCATGAACACCTAAAGCAATATCAAGGCTTAATGAACCCGATGGAATAACATCCACTTCAATAACGGGTGCATCACCTAATTTCATGATAGTTCCTTTTCCATAGGTTTTTTCTAACCTATCCATTGTAAGTTGTAATGCTTTTAGCTTTTCTGTCTTTACGTCGCTCATCTTTGTATATATTTATTATTTAATTTAATGCTTCTAATATTTGTGCTGCATGATTTTTTGTTTCTACTTTATCAATTTTTTTTATAATAATGCCTTTCTCATCAATAACAAAAGTAGTTCTGTTTATTCCTTCGTACGATTTTCCTAAAAACTTCTTTGGTCCCCAAACTCCATAAGCATTGATTATTTTTTTGTTGGTATCTGCTAAAAGCGAAAAAGGCAAATCATGTTTCTCGATAAATTGCAGGTGTTTTTTTTCTGTATCAGCACTAACACCAATCACTTCAAAACCTTTCTTTTTTAACACAGCATAGTTGTCTCTCAAATTACACGATTCGTTGGTACAACCTGGTGTTAAATCTTTGGGATAAAAATAAAGAATAATTTTTTTTCCTTTATAATTTGATAACAGATGAAGTTTTCCATCTTGGTCTTTCACGTCGAAATCCGGTGCTTTATCGCCCTCTTTTAATATATTCATCTCTTATTTACCCCTCCCAATAGTTATGGGGATTAATCGGGATTTAACTTAAATTTAATCAGCCACAAAATATGAATTTCTTTTGGGATATGTTGTCAAGTGAATATTGATTTTTCAACAAAATTAAACAATGCTTTGTTTGTGTTTTTTTGTGAAATAATAAACCCCAAACAACCCTAATAATAAAAATAGAGTCGCTATAATTTCGGCTTGAGTTGCAGCTAAACCAAAGACATCATATTTTGGGTTAATTCTGATTTGTTCTATAATTAGTCGTTCTATTCCGTTAAAAATAAGGTACAACGATAACATTACACCCGGTACATGTATTTTTTTTCTGAAACCCCATAAAATACCAAAAATGATGAGTGCCATTACGGTTTCATAAAACGGTGTTGGCCATGCTTTTCCGGTAATGCTTACCAAACCCATTCGAGTAAAATCTTCTTGTAAATTAATTCCTAAAACATTTCCAGGATAATCAAAAGCCCACATCCAATCTGGTAAAAAACTTAGCCACTGTGGCATGGGTGCATCGTTTGGCATTCCCCAATCGCCATCACCAGAAAGCTGACAACCAATACGACCAATACCATAAGCCATCATTAATGCAGGCATACAAGCATCAGCAACGTGTATAGGCTTTAACCCCTTTTTTCGGGCATAATAAAGTACAGAACCACCTCCTACAATTAAGCCACCATAAATACTCAATCCGCTTCCTGACATTATGGTATCAATGGGGTGTTCAATTAAACGTGGTAAATCTTCTACCATATCAAAAAGTTTGGCACCTAAAATACCACCAATTGCAGCAATAAAAGTCATTGTACCCACCAATTGAAACGGATGAACTTTCTCCACTACTTTTTGAGGTTCCGGCAACCTGTTTTTTTCTGCTTCTCGGTATTTTAAGTAGGTTAAAATGGCTGCTAACAATAGTCCTCCCAACCAATTTCCTCTGGCAGATAAGATAAATGTTTGAGGGTTTGCCGTCAACTCATCATAATGTAAAACAGCTTCCAGTAACTTAAATCCTAAAATAAATCCAAACAAAGCATTACTTGCTAATTCCATTACACTTGCCTTTGCTCCTTTTACAACGGTTTCGTTAAATGGGGACAACAACCCCAGTTGTTCTTTACGTTTCATTTCCAACACAAAAAAGTAGTGTGCTGCAATAAAAGCCAATGCCACCATAAATCCAAACATTGGAAACGGAAGCATAATACTTGTTCCGAAAAGGTAATTAATAAGATCTGATAAGAATGGAAACATGGTTAGATTTTTGATTTACAATTTTTGATTTACGATTTAATAATTCTCACATTTACACATTTGCTAATTTACACATGGTTACATTTACAATTCCTTCGGCATCAACGTGTAATAATTTCATGGTTTGAATAGTGTTTTCCAAAGCTGTATCATAAGGAACTTTTACTTTTATATAGTTTTCGGTAAACCCATGTAAATAACCTTCGTGATTTTCGCTTTCGAACAATACATTATAAGTAGCTCCAATATGTTCGGAATAAAATTGTCGGCGTTTTTTTTCTGATAAAATGTGAAGCATTTTACTTCTCTTGCTTCGTTCTTCTTTTGGAACCACTTCGCTCATTTTATTTGCAGTAGTATTTTGTCGTTCAGAATAAGTAAACACATGTAAATAAGAAACAGGCAATTCGTTTAAAAACTGATAAGTTTCTAAAAAATCTTCTTCAGTTTCTCCCGGAAAACCAACAATAACATCAACGCCAATACAGGTGTGTGGCATCAACTGTTTGATTTGACGAACTCTATCTACATACAATTCCTTGAGGTATTTTCTTTTCATCAAGGTTAATATTTTATTAGAGCCCGACTGTAAAGGAATATGAAAATGAGGCATAAACTTGTTCGATTTACTCACAAACGAAATAATTTCATTGGTCAGCAAATTAGGCTCAATGGATGAAATTCTAAACCGTTCAATCCCCTCAATATTATCCAATTGCTTGATTAATTCAAAAAAGTTCTCCTCGTTGCCCTGACCAAAATCGCCAATATTTACTCCTGTTAAAACTACTTCATGCACGTCAGTTTTAGCAACTTCACGTGCCACGTTTATAGTCTTTGCTATCGAATCGTTTCTACTTTTACCTCGTGCTAATGGAATGGTACAAAACGTACAAAAGTAATCGCAACCGTCTTGTATTTTTAAAAACGAACGGGTTCTATCCCCTTTCGAATAAGAAGGTATAAATTCGTTGACTTGATTAATTTTTGAAGCATGTATTTCGGTTTGTTCTCGCTTTTGTACATTCGAAAAATGTTCTAAAATTTTAAATTTTTCTGATGCTCCCAACACCAAGTCAACGCCATAAATTTTGGCAATTTCTTCGGGTTTTAGTTGGGCATAGCAACCAATGATGGCAATAAAAGCATCGGGGTTAATTTTCAACGCTTTGTTTACCAATTGTTTACATTTTTTATCAGCATTTTCGGTAACCGAACAAGTGTTAATGACATAAACATCCGGAGTTTCTTCAAACTCCACTCGTGCAAAACCTTCTTCTTCAAACATTCGTGCAATGGACGAGGTTTCTGAAAAATTAAGTTTACAACCCAATGTGTATAAGGAAACTTTTTTGTTCGAAATCATAAGGTTGCAAAAGTAATTATCAATTGTCAAATATCAATTATCAATTTGTTCATTAATAAATTTACTCCTAGATAATTTATATATTTGCCATACGTTATTTATAGTTTGTAATACTATTCCATGATTAAATTTTTATTGAGCAAAACTTTTTTAGTACAATTGGCACTTGCCATTGTTGTGGTGTCGATACTAATTTGGAGCATCTTAAAATTTATTGATGGATACACACACAATGGGCAAACCATAACAGTTCCATTGCTTGAAGGGCTCACTGTTACAGAAGTTGAGGAGTTACTAAAAGATAAAAATTTAAGTTACGAAATTTTAGACTCTGTATATTTGGAGAAAGCCCAGAAAGGTGTTGTACTCGAACAATCTCCGGAAGGCAATGATTTAGTAAAGGAAAATAGAACCATTTACATTACTGTATCAAAAATAACTCCTCCAAAAATAAGTTTGCCCGATGTGGTTGATATGTCGCAACGCCTTGCTGTAGCTAAGTTAGAAAGTTATGGTTTAAAAGTAGGACGGTTAGATTACACCCCTTCCGAATGTTTAAATTGCGTGGTAAAAATGAGTGTGAGAGGAAAACAAGTTTTTCCCGAAGATTTGATTGCAAAAGGCTCAACTGTTAACTTAACGTTAGGAAGTGGTACCAGTAATGAGCAAGTACTGGTTCCTTATTTGGTTAATTTAACAAAAGATGAAGCTATTGCTAAACTACAAGAAACATTTTTAAATATTGGTGCTGAAATTTATGAAGATTGTAAAACAAAAGCCGACTCTGCAAGTGCCAGGGTTTACCGGCAAACTCCAAATGATGGAAACACCATAAATATGGGTGCTTCTGTTGATGTTTGGCTGACCAATGAGGCATCAAAAATAAATTATAACCCTCCATCCGGATCAGATTCATTAAATTTACCAAATTAAAATGGACAAGTTTTTTATCTTCGTCATACTAATTTTTAGTTTTTGTCTGTCAGCTGACGGACAAAAAGATACTTTGGTGGATTTAGGTTTTAACAAAAAATTAGTCCAGTACTCTACAACAGAAGATTACCAAATTTTTAAAACCGGTAAAGGAAATACGACTTCTAAAAAAGCTCTTGCACTACCTTTTGTTGATGATTTTTCGCAACAGCATTTTTACCCCAACGCATCGAAATGGATGGATAACAATGTATACATCAATACAAATTATGCAGTAAACCCTATTTCTTATGGTGTTGCAACATTTGATGGTTTAGATTCTACCGGTTATCCTTATGATTTTTTAAATCCCACCTCGTGGGGAGTTGCCGATTATTTAACCTCTAAAACAATAGATTTAACCGTAGTAACCGATAGTGTTTTTCTAAGCTTTTATTACCAACCAAAAGGTATTGGAAATCAACCAGAACCAAAAGATAGTTTACGATTGGAATTTTTTAGAAAATCGGATAGCACTTGGGTTCGACAATGGGCAGTTATAGGTTCGGCTTTAGCTCCATTTAAAAAAGTGATGATTCCTGTTGATACTTCTTTCCAAAACGATGCTTTTCAGTTTCGGTTTAAAAATTTCGCTACACTTTCGGGTAATGTCGATCATTGGAATTTGGATTATGTGTACTTAAACGACAACAGGAACCATGCGGATACTGCCTTAAATGATGTTGCATTAACACGTGATTTTTACAACATGTTAAACGAATTTACCGCCATGCCTTACACACATTACAAATTAGATTCTATTGGGAATATGGCTACATCAATTGCTGTAGAATATAAAAATAACTCCGATACACTTCGTAATGTATATTACAAATATGAAGTTTTTGATGATGGTGGTGCTGGAGCCAGTATCGAAGAATATCCAACGGGGACTTCTACTCAAGATGTAGATCCATATTCCAGCAAATTAATATCTCATGCTGTATATAATTTACCATTAAATGATTTCTATTTTCCTGTTGACGATACTGCAAAAACAAAAGTGTATCAAATAAAAAATTATTTCAATTTAACTAATGGAAGTATTACCGATTTCAACCAAAATAACGATACCGTTTATTCCTATCAAGTATTTGGTAATTATTATGCTTACGATGATGGAAGTGCCGAAGCAGGATATGGGGTATTTGGTATAGGTTCAAAAGTTGCTAATCAATTTAATATAAAACTAAGTGATACATTGGTAGCTTTAGATATTTATTTTAATCCTGTTACTTACATTCAAAGTGCTAAGTCGTTTCGACTCAAAATTTGGTCGAGCTTATCGCCGGAAGTAGTTGTTTATCAACAAAGTAGTTATTACAATCCTATTTATTCGTTTACCAACGAATTAGTAACATTTAATCTTGATTACCCTATTTATTTACCTGCCGGCACCTATTATTTTGGTTATGAAAACATTACCGAAGATTTTTTAACCACAGGCTACGATTTAAATAACGATAACAGCAACAGAATATTTATGAATACCGAAGGAATTTGGGAAAATTCAAACTATGCCGGTTCATTAATGATTCATCCTGTTTTTAAATATGATGAAGTTGTGGTAAATGTAAATGAATTAGCCGAAAAAAATACCAATACTTTAATTTATCCAAACCCAAGTACAGGAATTGTATATCTAAACAGCAATTCTCCATTACAAGTGGTAGTTTTTGATGTATCCGGAAAAAAAATAGTGGAACTGCCAAAAGGGATTTATAATAAAATCGACTTGTCAGTATTATCAAATGGTATTTATTTCTTAAACATTTACAATAACAATCAATCTCAAATTGAGAAAATAATTATTTCCAAATAGCAGCCATTTTGCAAGAATTTATTGAAGACGACCCACTAGACGAAGAACAAGAACTTTTCGAACATTATAAATTTACCGCCGATAAAGGTCAAGAGTTTTTACGTATCGATAAATTTTTGATGGATAGGCTTGCCAATACTTCTCGAAATAAAATTCAAGTAGCTGCAACTTCCGGCAATATTTTGGTAAATAAAAAAGCTGTAAAATCGAATTACAAGGTTAAGCCGTTCGACGAAATTTCGATTGTACTTCCCTATCCACCACGTGAAATTGAGTTAATTGCTGAAGATATTCCGCTAAATATCGTTTATGAAGATGATGATGTTTTGGTAATTAATAAACAAGCCGGTTTGGTTGTTCATCCCGGATATGGAAATTATACAGGTACATTGGTGAATGGATTAATTTATCATTTCAATAACCTTCCTAATGGTAGTATGAATAACAGACCAGGTTTGGTTCATCGTTTGGATAAAAATACCTCCGGAATAATGGTTATTGCTAAAAATGAGTATGCCATGACACATTTAGCCAACCAGTTTTTTGAACGTACTACCGAAAGAAGGTATAATGCCTTAGTTTGGGGCGATTTTGAAGAAGATGAAGGAACAGTAACCGGAAATGTTGCAAGAAGTTTGAAAAACAGAAAAGTGATGGATGTTTTTCCTGAAGGAGATTATGGTAAACATGCTGTAACTCATTACAAAGTGTTACAAAGATTTGGTTATGTTACGCTAATTGAATGTAAATTAGAAACAGGAAGAACCCACCAAATACGTGTTCACATGAAACACATTGGTCATAATTTGTTTAATGATAATGAGTATGGTGGCGATAAAATTTTAAAGGGAACTTCATTTACAAAATACAAGCAATTTATTAATAATTGTTTTGAAATCTTACCTCGACAAGCATTACATGCCAAAACATTAGGGTTTACACATCCAGTTACTAAAAAATGGCTTCAATTTAACTCCGATTTACCGGAAGACATGACTAATGTTCTTGCTAAATGGGAAGGATATGTTGCTAATAGAGAGTTAGGCGAAAGTTAGAAGTACGAAGACGGAAGATTCATAACTGTAAACTGAAAACTATAAACTATTTCTCTAATATTTCTATTGCTTTATTAATTGGAATAAGTTCTTCATTGTGTAAAGAAATTACAAATGCACCTCCCAAACCTTTATTTATCATTTCTTGTTTAAAGTTTTCAGCTTCTTCTAATGATTTGAATTCACCGGTAGTGTATCTGGTCAAACCATTTTCAACAGTTTTTTGATCAATATTACCAATTGCCATAAACTTAGTAAGGACTTCTGTTGGTAGTTGATTTTTATAAACTCCTATCTGAACTTTAAATTTAATGTTCTCTTTATTGTAGTTTACAACTTTTGGGGCTTTAATATCCATTTCTTGTTGAGTAGTTACAACACCTGCATCATTTAATGATATTCTTTTGCCATCTTTAAAAGCAACAACAAATGCATCTTTTACTCCATAATCGATAGCCAAATCTACTTTCTTGCTTGCAGCCTCTTGCATGGTTTTGTATGCTCCATTATATAAATATTTGTACAATCCATCGTCAGCTTTAATTTCAATAATATTTTTTAAGCCATTAAAACTATTCGGAGGTAGTTTTTTAGAAAATGCTCCTAACTGAACTCTAAACAATAATTCATTGGAATTTTCACTAGAACCAACATTCTCAACTGCCATGTTATTGGCTTCGTCACCAACCGATTTAAATGTTCCGTCCTTTTCTTCTGTTACAACTATTGCCGCATCAAAACCCTCTTTAGTTAACTGTATTTTTCTTTTTAAAGCTTCCGGTAAGTTATCATAATTACCAACAGCAATTATGGTTAGTGAATCTCCAAAAGTTTTAATTTCGACATCAGGAATGCTCAAAAATTTATCAACTAACTCAGCATCAATAGCTTCGGTAAAAGCACCAACTTGTACCCGATAGTTTTTCTTAGGTCGTTTTTGTGCAGTTATCAGTTTAGTTTCTGTTTGGGCAAACATTCCGGTTGAGTCAATATACCTTTGATATGCTTCATAAATCATATCGTCAGTTAACTCAACTCCTTGAGGCGAAACAGGAACTTCAGGTCTGGATTCTAATTCATCATCTCTGTAATTAGGCACAAAATCAACATCTTTATCTAATGGGCACCCTTTTTCATCAACCTCAACTCCGGGAGGAGTATTAGGGCATTCATCCACAAAATCAATTATTCCATCACTATCTTCATCTCCACTATCAAACGCTAAATAATCAATAAATTCATCAAAATCTTTAACTCCTGATTCTTTCTTATGATTTTGAAAATTATAACTGATTGCGATGGAACTCATTAAAAATTTATCATTATTACCATCAGCCTTTAATGTTCCTATTCTCTCTCCAGAACTTTCAGCAGTTACATTATCAATTAAATCTGAAAAAGTAAAATGCATAGTTGTCCCAACAGTGAAATCAATATTTTTAGTTAAATGCATTTGAGCACCTATTCCCAAAGGAATGGCAAATGTTCTTTCCGAATATTTACCTTTATTATCTAAATTCAATTCTCTCAAATCTGTTTCATAGGTGTAATCACGTTGTATAACAACAGCATCCATTGCATTTATATCATCCTCTGGTAAATTTCTAATCGAGCCATCCGACCAATAATTGTATTTATTACCATACTCATCATACAAGTCAGTTTTTGAATGAAATTCAACGGATTCAATACCTAATGAAATAAAGGGATTAATGATACGTTCTTTTGGTAAAATATGGTCAAAATTATACATTAAGGCAAACCCACCTGTAGTAATTTTTGATTTAAAATTCAGGTTTCTTTCGGCAGAACGTTCATTTGAACTTAATGAACCAAATAAAACATAAAATTTAACTGTCAAAAAAGAGTTTAATTGTTGTTTTACATGTAAATCATAACCTATGTTACTAATTAAGCCATTACCCCTATTTGCTTGTAAAACATCACCATAAAATTTAAACATACCAACACCCAAACCTATCGATGGTGAAAAAAAATTTTGTTTTGGTTTTTCTTTTTTGGTTTCAACAGAATCAATCCCCTGTCCAAATAACAATGTATTTGAAAAGATGATAATTAATGTAAACGATAAAATTTTATTAATCATTTAGCTTGTTAAACTGTGCCTTGTACGTAAAATGAAACGTAAAGATACAATTAAGTGAATTATTGATACCATTTTTGATTAGAAATCATCAATGCTTCCTGAACTGTTATTCTTCTGCCCTGATTATATGCTGTAACAAATGCAGTTTTAATATTATTTCTTACATCATTTCTTTTATCTCTAGCTTCTTTATACTCATTAAATTTCCCAATTACATATTTAATCCAACCTTCATGTGATTCAATTGCAATTGCATCAGATACATTAAATTTTGAAGCAAAATAATTTTTAGAAACATTTTGATGACCAGCCCCAACTTGCACTTTGTATGTTACCCCCTTTTCAGCAGTTGGAGTTGAAGTTACAGGTTTTTCTTCTGTTGGTTTAACGACCGGTTTTTCTGTTGTAGTTTCTTGATCTTTTGGTATCTCAACTATTTTTTCAGGTTCTACTTGAGCTATTGATTGACTTTCGTGTTTAAAGTTTGCCGGATCAATAATATACTTGCTGGTTACATCATTTTCTAAATAAGATATAGTACCATTAATATCAAAACTTCCGTCAGATAAATCTGAATTTGGTTCGAGAATATAAGAAACTGTATATTGCTCTTTTTTGGGTGCCGCCATCCATAAAATTTTAGCTTCATTGTCATTAAAAGAAAAAATTCCTCCCTCTGGATTATCGGTAGATGCAGTAAAACCTGCAGGAATTACATCAACAAATTTTGCAAAACCTTCTAAATTAGTTTGATTTATTGTTAATGATACTTTGTACTTATTTCCAATATTTTCAATAGTTCTAGCAGTATTTATACTAACTTTAGGCACAGTTGTTTCTGTTACAATCTCAGCAACAGGTTCTGTTACTGTTGGCTCAACTTCTGTTTCTACCGTTTCTACAACATTAGGATTAGGTACATTTTCAGCTACCTGCTCATCTAATTCTTTAGTTATAGTAACTGATGTATTAGGCACATCAATATTTTTTCTTTCGTTGTCAGAAATAAAAGAAAACTTACCACCAAAATCAAACTCACCTGAAATATTTTCACCTGGTTTCAATTTATATGAGATGCTAAATTCTTTGTCAGCCGGTAGTGCCATCCAAATAAATTTTACAATATTTTCTTTAAAAGAAAAGGTAGCTCCTTTTGCATCAACTACCTCAACTAAAAAACCGGCAGGGATTGTTTCTTGAAATTTAGCAAACCCTGTAACATCATCTTTAGAAATTAATATTTCAACAATAACCTCTTCTCCAGCTTTTATTTTATTTGGTATTTTTTGAGAGGCAGTTACATCACCAAAAAATAATTGGTAAATTGACAATCCAATTAAATGGATAAAGAGAATTACGTATTTTATCATATTAAAATTAAATTACTATTGCTCAAAATAAAAATCAATTAATTGATGTAAATCTTTAGCTGTTAAATTATTTTCACCATCAAAGAATTGGTCTATTGCATTGGTAACTTCTTTAGCTGAAATATAATTATCCTTGTCTAAATCAAGTGCTATATATTTTTCGGGAATAGCTACCGTTTGTAATGAGGCATTATTAGCTTGTTCATATTCTTTTTGAATAGCATCAAGTTCTGCCTGAGATAAATCGTCCGCTTTAAATACTCTTCTTTCGGTTTGAATAGAGTCTTTCATACTTTCACGTAATGCAATCATTTCATCAGTTAATGTAACGCCTTCAGCATTTACAATACTTCCAACAACAGTATTTGGCTCTTTATCTAAATAATCTGCAACACCGTCTTTATCAGTATCTATTGGGCAACCTTTATCATCTACCTTAACACCTGTTGGAGTATTTTGACAGATATCATCATCATCTTTTACACCATCAGCATCAGTATCAATTTTATCTAATTTAGAAAAATCAAAATCTTTATATTTATCATCACTATCTGATGTAGCAAAATTATATTGTAACCCAAAAGAAGTGTAAAACATGTTATCATTTCCACCGTCAGCGAAATTATCCAAATAATCAGTAAATGTTAAAATGTATGCAACACCAACTCTTGCGTCTAAATTACGAGCCAGTTTAAATTTAAGTCCAAATCGAACCGGTAATGTAAAACTGGTTTTAGCATAACTCTTTACACTATCCTTTAAGGAGGTTTCATAAGTATAATCTCTGATCAAAAGCTAGGTAACCAAAACCTACTGAAAAATAGGGTGCAAAAACGGACGTTTTATTTATTAACTTACCATTATCAAAATCAAACAATAAGTTTAAATCAAAATTCATGATTGATGTTTCAAAATTTCGAAAAGTGGTTTCGTCGAGTTGACTTTTAGAAATTTTCCCAAACATTCCGTTTAGACTTACACCAAAAATACCTCCTATTTTTTTCTCTAAATAAAATCCGTAAGCAGGTTTCCAGTAGGTGTAAATTGTAGAACCTTTTGAACCCTTAACATCCCCCATATAAGACAGAACACCTATATGTCCGCCTATTGAAGGGATATGTTCTGATGAAGATTTACTTTGTCCATAACCAGTAGTTGTGAAAACAAGGACTAAAATAAAAGATAAAACAGTATTAATTTTTAACATATACTATAGTTTGTTAGTTAAATTCGCAATAAATATATAACATTTTTTTATATAAAAACAACTTATTGCAAGATATTAACAACTGTTAATAACTACTAGTCGAGACAAATCTATCATAAATTTGGCTATTGAACCCATTTTACCTAAAGACTTATAAACCAAAAAATGTTAATAAACTAAAAATTTGGTTTCAACATATACTTATCGTAAAAGTCATCAATCACTTTTACAGCAGCCTCGGCAGTATCGACCAAAGCAAAAAGCTCTATGTCTTTGGGGCTAATATTTTGTGCATCTTCCATTACTGTTGCTTTTATCCATTCCATTAAACCGCCCCAATAACCTTTCCCTACTAAAACAATAGGAAATCGACCCACTTTTTCGGTTTGAACCAATGTTATTGCTTCAAAGAGTTCATCGAAAGTTCCAAATCCACCCGGTAATACTACAAATCCTTGAGCGTATTTGACAAACATTACTTTTCTAACAAAAAAATAATCGAAATTGATAAGCTTGTCTTTATCAATAAATGGGTTGCTAGTTTGTTCAAAAGGTAAATCAATATTTAAACCTACTGATTTTCCTTTGGCTTCAGCAGCTCCTTTATTTGCCGCTTCCATTATACCCGGTCCTCCGCCGGTAATAATTCCATATCCTTTTTGAGCTAACTTAAAAGCAATTTCTTGCCCGATTTGATAATATTTGGAGCCTGGTTTTGTTCGTGCAGAACCAAAAATAGATACACAAGGTCCTATTTTACCTAATTTTTCGAAACCTTCCACCAATTCGCCCATCATTTTAAAAATAGCCCACGAATCGTTAGATTTTATTTCATTCCAATCTTTATCTCTAAACCGTTCTTTTATTTTATCGTTTTCCATATTTATGTTCTAGTTTGAAGTTTATATTTTATTCAATTGTCAGTCATCAGTTTCCAATCTACACATTTTCAGATTGTTACATTTTCACATTTATACATCTACTAATTTCATTTTTCAAATATTTTGCAGTATGACTTTCGGTGTTATTAATAATTTCTTCAGGAGTTCCTTTAGCCAATATTTTGCCACCTTTCTGCCCTCCATCCGGTCCAATATCAATAATATAATCGGCAACCTTAATAATGTCCATGTTATGCTCAATAACCAGCACTGTATTGCCCACATTTACCAGTCGGTTTAATACTTCGAGCAAAATCCGTATGTCTTCAAAATGCAATCCTGTTGATGGCTCGTCTAATATATAAAAAGTATTCCCTGTTTGTTTTTTAGCTAACTCTGTCGCCAATTTCACTCGTTGTGCTTCACCTCCTGATAGAGTTGTTGAAGGTTGTCCTAAATGTAAGTAACCCAAACCAACTTCTGCTAAAGCTACAATTTTTAAATTAATGGAAGGAATGTTTTGGAAAAATTCGAGTGCTTCGGTTATAGTCATGTTTAACACATCGCTAATTGATTTACCTTTATACCGGACTTCTAAAGTTTCTCGATTGTATCTTTTACCATAACATTCGTCACACTCCACATAAACATCGGGTAAAAAGTTCATTTCAATGGTTTTTATTCCAGCTCCCTGACAAGTTTCGCACCGACCACCTTTTACATTAAATGAAAATCTACCCGGTTTATATCCTCTAATTTGAGCTTCGGGCAAAGCACTAAAAAGTGTTCTAATATCTGTAAAAACAGCAGTATATGTAGCAGGATTTGAACGAGGTGTTCTACCAATAGGTGATTGGTCTATATCAATAATTTTATCAATGTGTTCCAAACCTGTTATTTCCTTATAAGGCAATGGTTTTTTTACCCCATGGTAAACATATTTGTTTAGTATCGGATATAAGGTTTCGTTAATTAATGTGGATTTTCCACTCCCGGAAACACCAGTTACACAAACCAATTTTCCTAAAGGAATTTTTAGGTTCACATTTTTTAAATTATTCCCGGTAGCACCTAATAGTTCAATAAATTTACCGTTTCCTTCTCTCCTATTTTTAGGAACGGCAATCGAAATTTTACCATTCAAATAATTTGCAGTATCCGAATTATCTAGTAGTATTTTTTGAGGTGTATTTGCACACATAATTTCGCCTCCATGTATTCCGGCTTTCGGACCAATATCAATAATATAATCCGATTCGAGCATAATTTCTTTATCGTGTTCAACTACAATTATTGAATTGCCAATATCACGAAGTTCTTTAAGCGATTGTATTAATTTGTGATTATCTCGTTGATGCAATCCAATACTTGGCTCATCTAAAATATACAATACATTTACCAATTGAGAACCTATTTGAGTTGCCAATCGGATTCGTTGTGCTTCTCCGCCTGAAAGTGTTTTAGAACTTCTATTAATTGATAGATAATCCAATCCAACATCCAACAGAAATTTTAGTCTAGAATTAATTTCTTTTAATACTTCTTTTGCAATGATTTGTTGGTTAGGTGATAATTTTGGTAAAATATTACTAGACCAATTGTATAATGATGAGATATCCATTGCAGAAACATCTGCAATATTTTTTTCATCTATTTTAAAAAACAACGCCTCTTGTTTTAATCTAGAACCATTACAAGTAGAGCAAGATACTTTATTCATAAAACTTTCAGCCCATCGTTCTATCGATTTTGAATTATTTTCTTCGAATTGTTTGGTGATAATATTAATAATACCCTCAAATTCAACACTGTATTCGGTTGAAATTCCTGATATATTTTGAGAAACAGAGACAGGCTCTGTAGAACCATTTAATAAAAAATCAATAGCTTCTTCCGATATATCTTTTAAAGGGGTATTGATGGTAAAACCTAGTTTAGAACCAATAGCTTCTATTTGACGAAATGTCCAATTGTTTTTGTATTCGCCTAAAGGAACTATTCCTCCTTTTTTAATAGTTGAATTTACGTTTGGAATAATTTTTTTTAAATCTATTTCCGAAACTTCACCCAACCCATTACATTTTTTACAAGCTCCATACGGAGAGTTAAAGGAAAACATATTTGGTGCCGGATCATCATAAGAAATTCCTGTTGTAGGGCACATTAAATTTTTACTAAGTAATACATACGAATTTTCCTCCACATCAAAAATCATTACAGACCCATTGCTGTGCTTAAAAGCTATGTCAACCGAATTACTGATTCGAGTTCTATCCTCTTCCCTCACTTTAATTTGGTCTATAACCACCTCAACATCGTGTGTTTTGTATCTATCCAAATAATATCCCGGCGAAACATTTATTATTTCTCCATCAACACGAGCCTTTATAAATCCTAGTTTAATTATTTGTTGAAACAATTCTTTGTAATGACCTTTTCTACCTTTTACCAGTGGTGATAAAATGATTATTTTTTTATCTTGATAGTTACCAAAAATCAATTCGATAATTTGAGCAGATGAATATTTAACCATCAACTCCCCAGTATTATAAGAATAGGCATTAGATGCACGGGCAAACAACAGCCTTAAAAAATCGTATATTTCAGTTATTGTACCAACCGTTGACCTTGGATTTTTACTTATGGTTTTTTGCTCGATAGAAATAACCGGACTCAACCCACTAATTTTATCAACTTCCGGACGTTCCATATTTCCTAAAAACTGACGAGCATAAGCAGAAAAAGTTTCTAAATAACGACGTTGCCCTTCGGCATAAATGGTGTCAAAAGCCAATGATGATTTTCCACTACCACTTAACCCTGTAATTACCACTAATTGGTTTCGCGGTATTTTAATCGAGATGTTTTTTAAATTATGGACTTTTGCTCCTACAACTTCAATAAATTCTTCTTCCGAGCCCAGCATTTTTGTTTACGATTTGAGATTTTGGATTTATGATTTGTTATTTATTTTGATTTATCAATATTTTTCTTTGAAATATAGAATAAGGTTATAAATACCATTAAGAAATAACTTGAGAATATTATGGTATATACATGACTCCAATATTTTATTGAAGAGATTAAATAAACAACTAAAACCGACGAAACAATTGATATTAAAGCTGCTATTATTGCAACTTGTTTTTCAGATAAACCTAAATAAGATAAATGATGGGTAGTATGATCTTTTCCTCCAATAAATGGCGATTTTCCATTTCCAACTCGCTTAATAACAACGGTTAATGTATCTACAATTGGAACAATAAAAGATAATATTGGAATTAAAAATTGACGAGAAACTGAAAATTCGGTTGTTGTTACAGGATTCCATAAATAATTTATACTTAATGCGGCAAGTAATATACCTAAATACTGACTACCTGTATCGCCCATAAACATTTTAGATGGATTCCAATTAAAATATAAAAATGCAAAAAGAGTACCCGACAAACCTATTACTACTGTCATAGCAATAGAATCAAATTCCTGATTTGACAACATGATAACGAAAATGGTTAATGTAATAATTAAAGAAATTGAAGTGGTAATTCCATCCATATTGTCTAACATATTTATAGAATTCATTAATCCAACCACCCAAACAATGGTGAGTAAATAGT
The DNA here is from genome assembly GCA_016183805.1 of Bacteroidota bacterium. Taxonomy (GTDB): domain Bacteria; phylum Bacteroidota; class Bacteroidia; order Flavobacteriales_E; family Vicingaceae; genus Vicingus. The sequence goes on along the minus strand of JACPDX010000054.1, from coordinate 14,406 downwards.
TTAGATATAACGAATCGAAAACAGTGATGTATGTTCCGGAATATATCAGAATAACACCACATAAAATTTGTGTAATTAGTTTAAGTAATGGTTTGGTGTTATAAGCATCATCGGCTAATCCCATTAAAAACCCAAGCGAAGTAGCACCAATAATACCGGTAAATTGAAAGTCGATTGATGAAGCACTATACGAAAATATGAAAGGATGTAAAGTAATTGACAATAAAAAAATAATATAAAAACTTAATCCGCCAAGTGCAGGTTTTACTTGTTCACTCCATCTTATGGTAGTTTCATTTTGATTTCTAATACCTAGTGTTTTTACAAATTTTAAAAGTATAGAGTTGATTAAAAACGAAAAAATTATTGTTCCAATAAAAAAAATAATATGTTTCCAAGAAATTAATTCCATATCAAAATTGACTAGTAAACGATTTAAAAGAAACAGCCGAATTATCCTTTTCTGATACTAATGGTTTTTTTATACCCCATTCAATATTTAAAGTTTCATCGTTCCAAAAAATACTATTTTCCGACTCTTGATGATAAAAATTACCACACTTGTAGGAAAAAACAGTATTATCTTCTATAGCTAGAAACCCATGTGCAAAGCCAACAGGAATATAGAGCATTGTTTTATTTTTTTCAGATAGAATCAATTTAAAATGTTTTCCAAAAGTTTTAGAGTTTTTTCTAATATCAACAGCGACATCTAGCACAGCTCCTTTTATAACACTAACTAATTTTGCTTGGGCATAAGGTGGATTCTGAAAATGAAGACCTCTTAACACATTTTTGTATGACAACGATTGATTATCCTGAACAAAATCAGTATCAATTCCGTTTTTAAGAAATATGTTTTTATTAAACGATTCAAAAAAATGACCTCTTTCATCTTCGAATACCTTTGGTGTAATAATTAACAATCCATCAATTTCAGTTTTTTCAATTTGCATTACCCTTTCTTTTTTCTTTTTAACACTCGGTTCACTATGTTTTCTTTTTTGGTGTCATCGTAATAATAACCATCCTTATTACCATAACTATAATTATAATTATAACCATAGCTATAGTATTTATTCGAAAAATCTACCCCATTTAAAATAACTGATAAATTTTTGATGCCATTTTCAACAATTAATTTATTCAAATTATTGATAAAGTTCTTTCTAGAGTATTCACATTTAAAAATATAAATTGGATAATCCACTTTTTTAAGCATTTCCATGGCATCCGAAACCAACCCAATAGGTGGATTATCTAAGATAACCAAATCGTAATCTTTTTTAAGATCCTCCACCACCTCATCTAACTTTCCGCTAATAATAAGCTCTGAAGGATTTGGAGGAATTGGCCCTGAAGTTATAAAATCCAGATTTTGAAGTTCACTGTGATGAATACAGCTTCTTACATCATCCTTATCAATCAAAATAGTACTCATTCCTTTATCATTTTTGACTCCAAAACCAGTATGAATTTTAGGTTTACGCATGTCTAAATCGAGTATAATTACTTTTTTTCCCGACATGGCAATAATACCGCCTAAATTTAATGTGCAAAATGTTTTTCCTTCTCCTGAAATAGTCGAAGTTATTGCCATTACTTTTTTACCTTCAACATTAGAAATAAACTGAAGATTGGTTCGAATAGACCTGAAAGATTCAGAAATAATTGATTTTGGATCCCTATTAATTACTAATTGCGAAACAGGTATTTCACGACTATAAATTGGTACAGAGCCTAAAATACCCACTAGAGCGTTTGCATGTTTTGTAATTTCATCAATTGAGCTAATGGTATTCTTTAATATATACCTCAATATTAAAATAATAATACTAATTACAATACCTAATAAAATACCTGTAGTTATGATGATTTTTTTATTAGGCGAAAAAGGTAATCCCGGTATAACAGCTTTGTCTAAAATAGTGTGTTGCGGAACAAATCCTGCTTCAGAAATCGAATATTCCGTCCGTTTTTCCATAATAAGAGTGAAAAACTTTTCATCAATCGATAATACTCTTTGCAATCGGGCATATTCCAATTCCTTGGCAGGGACGTTTAAGTATTTGTTTTGTATTTCAGCAATCTTCTTGACAATTTCTTTTCTTCTATATTCAAGTTTTTCTACTAACGATGAAATAGATTTGAACAACACTTCTTTCTGAATTTCAATTTGTTGGTCATGTAATTTTAAGGTTTCACTCTCTTTTGTTGATTCAGTTAAAATTTTCTGACGCTGAACCAATAAATCTTGTAAATCAGTAATTAAAGCTGTTATTCTTGTTTCATATTCTGTTCCCGACAAAATTGGCAACAAATTATAGACATTGATTTCTTTTGTTTTTCCTTTTAAAGAATTATTAATTTCAGTTAAAACATTTTTTTGTAAATCAAAATCTATTAAATCGTTTTCGAGTTTATTCACTCTATCAACATAAAGTGATGAAAATTTATCGATATCAGAAAGCTTGTTTGTTTTCTGAAAATCTTCGATACTATTTTCTGATAATTTTACTTTGTTATAATATTTATCCAATTGATCATCTAAGAACTCTATTACCTTTTTAGAACTTTTACTACGTTCTTCAATATCATAAACAATATATTCGTTAGCTAATGCTGTTAAAATATCAGCAGTTTTAACGGCATTATTATCCTGAAAAGATAAACTTATGGTTTTAGCAGAAGGATTTAAAGGGTAAACATTTAATCTGGAAATGTAATTATTGGTAAGGTTTTCGATATCGTTAATGGTAAAATATAATGATGTGCCTTTTATGTTTGACTGTGATGCTTTAACCTCTTCGTATCCATCTATAAAAACCTTAAAGTTAACTTTTGATAACTTAATTTCTTGGTTGTTTGAAAATTCACCCAAAAACAGTTCGTTTTCATAAAGTTTAAATTTACTATTTCCAGTTAATTCAACATAAAAAGGCAAACCTATAATACTGGAATCTTTAACAACAAAACTCACTTCTAATGGCGAGTTTCTATACAACTCAAAAGTTAAAAATTTACCTTTATTGAAATAACTAACCTCTAAAGGTAATTTTGCCAAGGCTCGTTTTAATAAAAATTTTGATTTTAATAATTCAACATCTTTTGCAACATCTTCATCTTCTTGAAAGTTATCCACTTTAAGTACCTGATCGGCTGTGTTTTTTGAACCCACTTGAAGTACTAATTGTGATTGATATAAAGGGACGGTATATCTTAAGTAAAGAAACGAAACAACCACACATGCAAGAATAATAGCAATAAACAACAGCAAATTTTTCTTGAAAATTTGAAGTAACAGAATAATATCTAATTCAGTATTAAAATTAGAAATAGCCTCACTCTTTTGGTTATTTAAGTGGTTATCACTCATGAATTAATTGTTGCTTAAATTATTTATTACAATTATTAAGGTTAAGGTGCTTGTAATAAGGCTAACTAATGGAGCTACATCTCTAATGGCTTCACTAAGAACATTTTTTCTTGGTTCAACATAAATAATGTCGTTTGCTTCCATAACAAAATCAGCATCTTTAATTCCTTCAATATTTTTAAAATCAAACAGATAGACTTTAGGATTTTTTAAATCGCCTCTTATCAATTTAATTTTATGAGCTTTACTTTCTTTTAATAATCCTCCGGCAGCTCCCAAAACCTCAAAAATAGTGGTATATTGATTGTTCAAAGGCACCACCTGTGCTTTACCAATTCCGGTAAAAACAGTAACCCTTCTGTTGGTAACTTTAAGTAATACAAAGGGTTTGATATAATATTTTGAATACTCATCTTGAAGTATTTCTACAGCCTCTTTAATGGTTTTGCCTTTAAGATTTATCCTGCCTATAACAGGAAATTTACAATTGCCATCATATTCAACCAATAAATCTGTAGTGGTTGTTCCCATTAATCTATTTTCAGCATTTGAAAGTGCCGTTAAATCAATTAAACGTGTTCCTTCATTGGTATATAATTGAAAATCCAACATGTCGCTGGGTCCGATTCTATATTCGGTTGTTGAATCACCCGGATTTGTATCATATTTATAATCTTTTTTAGTTCTCATCATTATACTTGGATTAACATTACAAGCATAGATGGACAAAGCTACAACGACAAGTAGTAAGCTTTTAATTTTATTCAATTTCATATGTAGATATTTATTGTTTTAAAGCGGCCATCCGTCAGCTGACAGAAGCATGTTACCTTCATCACTTTTTGTAGGTTTCGGTTCATGGCTATTTCATAGTTTCATTTCTATATAAGTCAACAAACTTATTAAAAACTTGCTTAATAAGCACAATTTATTTGGAGTTGTTTAACAAAGATACGTACAACTTCTCCATATCGTTTACTAAACGTGTAAAATGAAATTTATCTTTTACATGAAGCCATCCTTGTTTACTCATGTTCAGCCTTAATTCGTCATCATCAACAAGTTTAAATAAAGCTTCAGAAAATTCAATTAAATTGTTAGATTTTACAATCAACCCAGTTATATTGGGTAATAAAATATTTTCTACCCCACCAACATTTGTGGTTACAATTGGTTTATTTGCTGCTTGAGCCTCAATTAAACTTACCGGAGTTCCTTCGTTTAACGATGATAAAGCAATAATATCTAGCCCTGCGTTTGCCCAATCAATATCCTTTATCCAAGATGTAAAAGTGATGGTTGCTTTTTCTGGTTCTTTTGTAAATTCTTTAAAATCAATTTTTAGTTCGGCACAATAGTCTAGAAGAATGTTCTTTTCTTCACCATCACCAATAATAAAAGCACGTATTTTTTTTGATGTTTTCTTGTTTACTTCATTTAATGAATCAATAAACAAACGATGATTTTTTATTGGAACTAACCGCCCAATTATTCCAATAGCAATTTCATCATCGTCTATTTTATAAAAATTTCTAAATGATTTTCTTTTCTCTTCAATGTTTTCCTGAAATTTTGACAAATCAAATCCAAGAGGTATTACTTTTATTTTGTTCTTTTTACAAATTTTATGGATGTCAACTAATTCGTTTTTCTGAATTTCGCTGATTGCAATGATTGCTGTTGATTTTCTTGCAAAGTATCGTTCAATATTTTTGAAAAATAAAGTTTTTGTTTTCCCAAAATAAGAATGAAAAACATGCCCATGAAAAGTATGTACAATAACAGGAACTTTGCACTTGTATGCTGCAAGCCTGCCTAATGTCCCGGCTTTTGAAGCGTGGGTATGTACAATATCCGGTTGAAATTCTTGAATAATTTTTTTTAATTTTTGATAGGCAATTTTATCTTCTTTAAACCCAATATCTCTTCTCATTTCAGGAATAATGATTGGTGTTAAACCCAATTGGTCGAGAATAAACGTTGAGCTTTCTTCGGTATCGTCTTTATCTCCACCAACTAACAATGTTTCAAAATCATCACTCAAGTATTTGGTTAAATATGCGGCATTAAAGGTTGGTCCGCCCAAGTTAAAGCGGTTAATGATACGTAATATTTTTATTTTTTTCTTTTCTTTCATTTTAATTATAAAGATATTTCTTCCACCACGTATTAAAAACTATTAATGCCCAAACCGTTGCTGCTGCATCATTTGGATTGTTCGAAAATAATTGTTTTTTTAATTGCTGAATGGTTTTTACATTAAATATTCCTTGTTCCAAAATAAATTGATCACTTAATAAATCATTTTCAATAGTTGATTTTAATTCATTTTTAAACCACGATAGTAAAGGGACTTCAAAACCATGTTTTGGTCGGTTGTAAATTTCTTCGGGCAACTCTTTTCTAAAAGCGTCTTGAAGAATTTTTTTCTTTAATTGCCCGTCAATTTTAAATTGAACGGGTAATGAAAACGCAAAGTCAACGATTCTATAATCCAAAAAAGGAGTTCTAATTTCGAGACTATTCGCCATACTCATTGAATCTACTTTTTTTAACATGTCGTTTAACAACACCATTTTGGTGTCGGTATAAAACACTTCATTTATATCACCTTCAATAGTAATATTATTTAAAAGCATATTTTTTCGCTTATGATAACTATGCAGGAAATTTGCTTCATTTATTGGATTATTTATAAATAAATCATTGGTATTTTTTTCATCATTAATAGATGCCCAAAGCCAATACCTTTCTTTGTTAGACAATTTTGCACCTAAACTAAACTTATACAATTGTCGGTTGATGTTGGTTAGTTTATGATTTCTGGATTTCGGTAAAACATTCCATAAAGGAGACCCAAATTTCATTAACGATTCTTTTAAACCAGGATTCCGAACACTAAACTCCGCAGCATGTTTGTTATATCCCGAAAAAATCTCATCAGCACCATCGCCAGATAAAGCTACTGTTACATGTTTTTTGGTGTATTTGCTTAAAATATAAACAGCAATAGCCGAAGAATCAGCAAAAGGTTCGTCAATGTAATCCAATACTTCATCCAAATTTTCATACAAATCGTTATTCGATAATGAGAATGCATGGTGGTTACTTCCAATTTTTTTTGCAACCAAATTAGCATAATTGGTTTCATCAAAAAAGGGTTCATCTTTATAACCAATCGAAAAGGTATTCAAATCTGGTTTATAACGCTTTGCTATTGTGCTTATTACTGATGAATCAATTCCTCCACTCAAAAAAGTACCAATAGGTACATCTGAAATCAAGCGTTTTTGAACTGCATCGTCGAGTAAATTATGCAATTGCTTTTGTGCATTTTCATAGCTGATTGGCGTATTGGAAATGTATTTGTTTGGGTTATAAGGAATGGAATAATATTGATGTTCTTGTATTTTAGTTAATTGATTAATGTTAGTTAAATGAATAAAATGTGCCGGTTTTAGTTTTTTAACTTTAGTAAAAATAGAATTGTTGGCAGGAATGTAATTGAACTGAAAATAATTAAACAAACTTACCCTATCAATAGTTTTATCGATATTAAAACTAAGTATGGAGTTGTTTTTTTTATCAAAAATGACAAAAGCAAAAAAACCGTTGAGCATCTCCAAACAAGCTTTTCCATGCTTTATAAACAAGTAAAGCAACACTTCGGTATCGCTATTGGTTTTAAAGGTTATTCCTTGTTTTATTAAGTCAGCTTTTAATTCGAGAAAATTAAAAATTTCGCCATTAAAAACGATGATATACCTACCCGATTCGTCGGTAAAAGGTTGATTAGCCGACTCCGTTGTATCAATAATAGAAAGCCGGGCATGACCTAAAGCAAGCTGTTCATAAACAACAACATTTTGATTATCCGGCCCTCTCTTGGAAAGGGTTTGTGTGGCAGCCTCAATTTTATTGAGATCTTCCTTGTTTTTTGATATAATTCCTACTATTCCACACATAAATATTCAGCAAACTATTTTTGCTTTCTAAACCCAATTGGTTCTCTGTTTTGGTAGTCAAGTTCTTGTTGTTTAATTTGTTCAAACTGTTTTAGGTAATTAAATATTAACTCAATATCATTGCTATTTGAACCTATTTTTTGTTTTATTGTTTCTAATTCCATTAACACATCTTTATGAGTTAACAACATTTCTCTTATTCTTTTGTAAACTCTCATAATGTGAATATTTATAGTGATTGCTCGTTCACTATTCAACACACTTGACAACATCAGTACTCCATGTTCTGTAAAAGCATAAGGTAATTTTCTTCTTCCTCCCCAACTTGATGTCGCATTTTGCGATTTCAAGTTCTCCCATTCTTCAGTAGTTAACTGAAACATAAAATCATCAGGAAATCGGCTAATGTTTCTTTTTACTTGCTCATTTAAACGTCGTGTTTCCACTTGATAAAGCTCTGCTAAATCATTATCTAACATTACTTTTTGATTTCTAATTTGATAAATTTTACTAGCGATTATTTCCCCTGGAATAGTTATTTCTTCGCTCATTTTTTTTAAATATTTTTTTGTAAGTTTAAACAAAAATCCCTCTATCTAAATGGATAAAGGGATTTTTTATCAAAAGATTCCTGCTTTTGCAGGAATGCCGATAAGATTACATATGAATTACTTCTCCGTAAGCAGCAGCAGCAGCTTCCATCACAGCTTCGCTCATGGTTGGGTGAGGATGAACTGTTTTGATTAATTCATGCCCAGTAGTTTCTAATTTACGAACTGCAACTAATTCAGCAATCATTTCGGTTACATTGTAACCAATCATATGTCCGCCTAATAGTTCGCCATATTTAGCATCAAAAATAAGTTTTACAAAACCGTCTTTATGTCCTGCTGCACTAGCTTTACCAGATGCTGAGAATGGAAATTTACCCACTTTAATTTCATACCCTTTTTCAATTGCTATTTTTTCTGTCATACCCACCGAAGCAACTTCTGGAGAGCAGTATGTACATCCCGGTATATTACCATAATCCAAAGGTTCAACATGAACTCCTGCAATTTTTTCTACACAAATAATACCTTCGGCAGAAGCCACGTGAGCCAATGCATGACCTTTAGTTACATCACCAATGGCATAATATCCTGGAATGTTGGTTTGGTAAAAATCGTTGGTTACGATAATGTCTTTATCCACTACAATGCCCACTTCTTCTAAACCAATGTTTTCGATATTTCTTTTAATACCTACAGCTGAAAGTACCACATCACAATCAATGGTTTCTTCGCCTTTTTTGGTTTTAACCAACACTTTACAACCGTTTCCTTTGATATCAACACTTTCTACAGCAGAATTAGTCATTACATTAATTCCAGCTTTTTTGAACGAACGCTCCAATTGTTTAGAAACTTCTTCGTCTTCTAAAGGTACAATGCTTGGTAAAAATTCAATTAACGTTACTTCAACACCCATCGCATTATAGAAGTATGCGAATTCAGAACCTATTGCTCCAGAACCCACCACTACCATTTTTTTAGGTAATTTAGGTAAAGTCATTGCCTCACGATAGCCTATAATTTTTTTTCCATCTATGGGTAAGTTCGGTAATTCTCTTGAACGAGCTCCGGTTGCAATAATAATATGTTTTGCCTCGAATTCGGTTGTTTTTTTATCGTCTCCTTCAACAGCAATTTTTTGTCCTTTTTTAAGGGTTGCCGTTCCTTTAATAACATCTATTTTATTTTTTTTCATTAAAAACTGAATACCATTACTCATTCCTGCAGCAACATCTCTACTTCTTTTAACTATTGCAGGAAAATCAGCATCAGCATTTTTTACAGTAATTCCGTAATCGGATGCATGGTTAATGTATTCAAAAACACTCGCACTTTTTAACAGTGCTTTGGTTGGAATACAACCCCAGTTTAAACAAATACCACCTAGTTCTGCTCTTTCTACTATAGCTACTTTTAAGCCTAATTGAGAAGCTCTGATTGCAGCCACATAGCCACCTGGTCCGCTCCCAACAACAATTACATCATAACTCATATTCTTGTTTTTTTAATTTTTATTATTCTTATTTCAGAAGTGCGAAGATACTATTTAAAGTTTAAAGTTTGAGGTTTGAAGTTTCAAAACTTACCTTACAAAGACTACATCTAACTTATGAATTTTTAAATCCGGATGATTGTTTTTTATTAAGGTTGGATAAATGGTAAAAGTAGTATCGCTTGGTGGAATAAAATTTCCTTCGAGTTTGCCATAAAATTTCCAACGAGTTATTCCGTTTTCAATTGTTTTAGATTCATTTTCTAATAAAGTACAATTTAAAGGATCTAAACCGCCTTTCAAAATTTGCTGATTTCCTTTATAAAACTCAAAATCTAAAACCATTATCGGAAGTTCTTTGTACTCCATATCACCATCTAAATAAAAATCAATTTGACGATGCTTTTTGCAATTTATTGAAATAGATTGAGGCTCAGTTTTAGTTAAATCAATTCTTGCTATTTCTTCTGTTGTGCAAGCAAAGAGAACTAAAATTAAAAGTAAGGGAAAAAGGGTTCTCATTTTGGGTTTGTTATATACGATTTCGGATTGACGATTTACGATTTTTGACTAGAGATTTGTTATTTGAGATTAGAAATTTTGTAAACTGTGGACTGAGGGCTTCTACCTTCATTACTTACCACTTCCTTTCAACACTATTAAAACCGTATAAATTAAAATTTTAAAATCAACTAACAATGACATATTTTCGATATAAAGAATATCAAATTTTAATCGTTCAATCATTTGTTTTACATTTTCGGCGTAACCATATTTTACTTGCCCCCACGATGTAATTCCTGGTCTAACTTTTAGCAAATGATAATAATGAGGTGCTTCTTTAACTATTTGATCGATAAAAAATTGCCGTTCGGGACGAGGTCCAACTAAACTCATATCACCAATTAAAACATTATAAAATTGAGGTATTTCATCTAACCTTACTTTTCGCATAAAACGACCAAATTTTGTGATTCGTATGTCTTTTTGGCTAGACAATGCAGGTCCATCTTTTTCAGCATCTGCACACATCGACCTAAATTTGTAAATCATAAACGGTTTTCCATGAATACCGATTCGTTCTTGTGAGAAAAATGCCGGTCCTTTTGTGGTAAACAATACAATTATTCCTGTAACAATATAAACAGGAGAAAATACAATCAACACAAACAAAGCTGTAAAAACATCAATCAAGCGTTTGACCGATTGTTGCCACAGTGGCATTATTTCTTTGGTGATAATGATTAATGGTGTACCAAAAATAGAAGACATTTTAACTGAACCTGCTAAAATATCATACATATCAGGAATAATTTTAATAATTACCGGTAGTCCTTCTAAAACAGTTATAATGTTACCAAGGCTTTTGTGTTCTGAAGATTCGATAGCAATAATTACCTCTTCAATTTTATTATCTTCAATAGTTTGACGAAGATTTATACAATTACCTAAATGCGGCAGGAATTCGGCAAGTTTAGAAATCTCATTAGCCTCATTTATATGTGTAAATCCAACAATAGTATTGCCTGAAGAATGTTTTTGATTATTTAATTCATGATATAATTCTAATGCATTTTGATTGGAACCAATGATTAAGGTATTAAATCCGATTTGCCTGTTTTTAATCCTATTACCTGTGTGAGTAGTAAGTATAAATCTGAACGATTCTGTTATTAAAAAATGAGCTAAAAATAAAATAAAGTACGACTTATAATATTGTGTATATGATGCTATTTCATCATCAAGAATAATAACAAAAAATAAGATGAATGAACCTATTAATGAAGTTAAAAAGGTTTGACCAAATTCTCTTAATCTGGATTTACGATAAATATTTTTGTAAGTACCGGTTAGCGTATATAAGCCAATCCAAAATAATGGTATTAAAAGTAAAGCCAAATAAAAGTTGTCGTCAAAAACTACATCAATATCATAACCAAACTTTATGGGCTCAATGTATACTTTTCTGAAAATAAAAAACAACGTCCAAGCAATAATCGCTGCAAGTACATCTAAAACAATGTATTTTATACTATGTAGCGTTTTATTCATTACAAGTGAACGATTTTTAAATTATCGATAACAAATTCCGGATAATCAACTTTGGATTGAAAACCAAAAAATATTTTATATTCCGAAGCATTAGGTCTTGTGATGATGGGTTCAGTAAAGTTTAAATATATTTTTTTCCATGTATCAGTAGTATTTAGATAAAATATTCCAATTTGGTCACTATCGGCATATAATCCAACCAAAACTGGCTGATTGCATTTAAAATTTAATTCCATAAAAATGGTTCTGCCGTTTCTTGGTAAAGTAGAAAATGCAGGAGTATAACATTCAAAAAAATCCATACCCGGAATTAATGAAATTTTGGCAGAATAAACTCCTTCAAAAACATCGGTACTAGTTTTATAAACGATTGTATCTGATAAGGAATGATATGAAAAAGGTAAACTTGCCGATTCAAAATCTTCCATCCAATAAAAAGTAGTTCCTGAAGTATATTTTGTGGTGGGCGTTACGACCAATGTTTTATTTTTTTCTAAGGTTACTTGCTGACTGTAAGCCTCATAAAACAAATATCTAGCTCGTCTTTCGCTTATCCCATTTTCTTTAATTCCAGGATAAACATCTAACTTAACATTACCTTCTTTTAATACTGGAAATTTAGCTGGTAATTCAAAAACTCCCACTAAATCGTTATCGACATACACCCAAGCATCAGTAATGTTGTGAGAATTGGTTCCTTCTGTGGTATTATTGGTGGTTAAAGTAAATTTTTCGATAGAGATATAAGAAGGTATTTCCGCTTCTAAATCTTCTTTAGAGCAGGAACTGTAAGCAAATAAGATTACTAATACTAAAATGTAATTTTTTACGTTGTGCAATGTTTTAAAATATCTCCCCTAACGCAGATTCAAATTAATTATTGTGCAAATGTATTAATCTTCTATTAATGACAATGAAATTTTTAATTTTTCGACGATTTTATGAGCAACATCCAAGGCATTGTAGCCATCGTTAATATTTACTAAAGGTGTGGTATTATTGTTTATAGCGTGAGCAAACTGTGTCAATTCTTCTTTAATGGCATTTACTTCATTTACTTGAGGTTTATCAAAATAAATTTGTTTTTTTCCTTTTCCATTTCCTAAATCTAAAGTTACCGAAAGAGGATCTGGTTCGCCAGCCACACTTTTAAGTTTTACAATTTCGGCTTGTTTTTCTAAAAAATCAACAGAAATATAAGCGTCTTTTTGAAAAAGACGGGTTTTACGCATGTTCTTTAACGAAATTCTACTGGCAGTTAAGTTGGCAACACATCCGTTATCAAATTCAATACGAGCATTGGCAATGTCTGGAGTATCACTAACAACAGCAACTCCGCTGGCATTTATTTTTTTGATATTTGATTTTACCACACTTAACACAATATCAATATCGTGTATCATTAAATCCAACACCACTGGAACATCGGTTCCTCTTGGGTTAAATTGAGCCAATCGGTGTGTTTCAATAAACATTGGGTTATTAATGTATGGTAATGCAGCCGTAAACGCTGGGTTAAATCGTTCAACATGCCCCACTTGTACTTTCACATTGGCTTCTTCCGATAAATAAATGAGTTGTTTGGCTTCCTCAACCGTATTTGTAATGGGTTTTTCGATAAAAACATGTTTAGACAATTTTAAGGCTTTTGAAGCACAATCGAAATGAGCTAATGTTGGTGTTACAATATCAACCACATCAACAGCACTTATCAGTTCATCCATATCAGCAAAAGCTCTTACTTGATATTCGGCTTCCACTTTTTTTCGGTTTTCTTCATCCAAATCAAAAAAACCAACCAATTCAAACAAGTCAATTTCTTTTAATAACCTGATGTGTATTTTTCCTAAATGACCTGCACCTATTACTCCTATTTTCAACATGTTTCAAATTTTTTATCAAAAGTAAATGATATTGATTCTTCAAAGTATGACAACAAACAATATTATTAACAGGCATAGTTTAATAAGAAGCTAATCTCTTTTCATTAAATTGAATTTATCTGCTTTTATTTGTGAAAAAAAAATAGAAAGTGATTGATACGTACCGACATAAAGGATTGAGAAAACAATTGGCAGAAATTGTTGCCGGTAAAGGAATTACAGACAAAAAAGTTTTGAAAGCCATTGAAACCATTCCCCGCCATTTGTTTATACCCGATACTGCTTTTCACAAATATGCTTACGAAGACAAACCTTTTCCTATTGGTTCGGGACAAACCATTTCACAACCTTATACCGTGGCTTTTCAAACCGAAATATTAAATCTTAAAGCAGGCGAAAAAGTATTGGAAATAGGCACCGGTTCGGGGTACCAGACTGCTGTTTTGTTGGAAATGGGTGTTAAAGTTTTTTCTATAGAACGACAAAAAGCCTTGTTCGATCGAACCAAAACATTTTTGCCAAGTATTGGTTATGCTGCTGCTAAACTTTTTTATGGCGATGGCTACGCAGGTTTACCCACTTTTGCTCCTTTCGATAAAATTATTGTAACTGCCGGTGCCCCTTTTGTACCGGAAGATTTGTTAACCCAATTAAAAGTAGGTGGAATGATGATTATTCCAGTTGGTGAAGGAAAAGAGCAAATAATGAAAAAAATGGTGAAAATAGATGCTAACAATTATACCTCAGAAGAATTGGGCGTTTTTCGGTTTGTACCTTTGTTAAAGGAAAGAGGGAAAGATTAAATTTGAGTGGTGGGTTGTGAGTGATGGGTGGTGAGGTCGTTCTTGTCATGCTGAACGAAGATTTGTCCGAACTATAGTGAGGAAACAAATCGATGTGATGCATCTTTACTATTTAAAAAGATTCTTCGCTGCATTTTACTATCCGTCAGCTGACGGATGTAAAATTTTACTCTGAATGACAGTACCTAAAGACAGATTGGGGGTTAATTCAATTTTCTTGTGCCAATTTCTTTTGGAGGTTCAATTTTAATATTGTTTTCGCAATCCCAGTATTTTATGCC
>JACPDX010000053.1 GCA_016183805.1 Bacteroidota bacterium | reverse complement strand
TAGAGTAAAACGAAATATAGTTGAGTCTATTTTGATATTATCTATTGCAATACCAAAAGAATAACCCGAACCTGATTTGTAAGTTGATTGGAAGTGTCCTACATCTTGTAGATTGTCATGAAAAACGTTATTATTTACTCCGCCATAAAATTCAATATTTTGACCAAATAATATTGTGCAATTGATACATGATAATATTAGAAGAATCAATTTCATTTAGTTCTAAGAATAAATATTTAATAAGTCGTAAACTACTAAATATCCTACTCCACCACTAATTTCTGTACAAAGTCGTTGTTTTGGTTGTATAAACGCACAAAATAAAGCCCTTGGTTTAAGCCAGTAACATCAATGGTTTTAGTCTTTAAGGTTTGGCTCATTATTTTTTTACCTGTTATATCGGTTACCTCTAAGTTTAATGCTTCATTGCCGTTGTACACAATGTTTACAACATCTTTAGCAGGGTTGGGGTAAATGTTCAATTTGTTGGTTGAGGTTACTTTTTTTACCGAAGTAACCGTCATTTCGCACATGTCAATCATATCAGTTGAGGTATCAGAGCAAAGCACCACATCATAAGAAGGAGTTGTTGCATTAATATCTATGGTTTGAAGGTAAATTTGTAACGGTAAAATATCCCAACGAATCGGTTGTTGTTGCAGCCATAATACCCCCTCCAGGAGATTGATCTATTGTTATATCAATATCAGGGATAGGTTCGCCCGGAGCTTTGTTAAATACACCTCCATCACCTTCAACCAATCTTCCATTAATGGTTCCTGTTCCGCTGTTTGATGGTAACTCGATTAAATCAATATTAACATAAACCGAATCGGAACAATTGGAAGTAATGGTAAATTGTTGTGCTAACTGCCATTGGCTGGTTAAACTAGGGTAAGTAGCAGCACAATTGTATATAGCAGTATCACCTAGCACCTTTATAATATAGTTTCCTGCTTCAACTTCATCAAATGTAAATACCCCATTAACTGGGTTTACGGCGGTAGTATTTACCAGTGTCATTTCACTGGGTAAACTACCATTTTGTCTTATTAATTCTGCAATACCTGCTGTAATGGGTACTGTTTGATAATAAATGGTTCCATTAATGATAGAATTTGGTAGAGGTTCACTAATAATTACATCATCGAATTGAATACACCCATTTGCATCAATAACAGTATAAGTATAAGTTCCTGAACACAATCCGGTAAGAGGGTTAGAAGTCATTCCTCCGGGAGTCCAGCTGTAATTAAATGGAGCCATTCCACCGGAAGGGGTTAGAACAATGGAGCCATCACAAAGGCCATTACAAGAAGCATCGGCAGGAGTTGGAGTAACTACAATGTCATTAATAGGTATATTAATTTCCACAATATTGGTGTTTTTGCAACTATTAATATCAACAATTTGAGTATAAACAATGGTTGAGTCAGTATAAAAAGCCGAAGGGTCAGTAATAGGAGTGGTGTAAGATCCATCCAAATACCAATTTACCATATTTAGACCGCCACTAATGTAACTATCCATGGTAGTTAAATTTACCGTAGCAAAACCGCCACTCGTTTCACATAGAGTGTGTGAGGTATAATTAATTATTGGTAAAGGGTTAACAGTAACCGTAACCATAGCATTTGCTGTACAACCATTAGCATCTGTACCTGTTACAGTATAAGTAGTGGTGGTTGTAGGCGATGCTGTGGGATTAGCCACAGTATTTGATGATAAAGTGGTCGCAGGCGACCAGATGTAGGTAACAGCACCGCTTGCAGACAAGCCAACTGGTGTACCCAAACAAATGGTTTGGTCAACCCCGGCATTAACACTTGGTAAAGGAAAAACAGTAATTGTAACCATATCGTTAGCCGTACAGCCATTTGCATCCGTACCTGTTACAGTATAGGTTGTAGTAGATGTTGGTGATGCTGATGGATTAGATACAGTAGTTGAAGACAAACCTGTTGCTGGTGACCAGTTATATGCTATTCCACCAGAAGCACTTAAGGTGGTTGCTGAACCCAGACAAATGCTTTGGTCAGGACCTACATTTACTGTAGGGTTTGCAAAAACAGTAACCACTTTTGGTATGGTATCGTAACCAACACCATTATAAGCTACTAAAGTTACAGTATAATTGCCAGAATTAGAATAAGTGTAGGTAGGGTTTTGTTGTGTTGATGTTCCAGAGCCATCTCCAAAATTCCAATCCCATAGGGTTGGTGAATTTGAGGTTAAATCGGTAAATGTTGTTGAATTACCTAAACAAACATTAGTGAAATTAAAATCGGCAACAGGGTTTTGAGCCATTAGAATACCATTAATTGTAATTAATAGACCAAATAGTAAGTTTTTTCTCATAATTATGGAAGTTTAATAATAAAAGTAAATATAGTTTTTTTTATTTTTCAATGGGTACAAATTTTAACGAAATAGAGTTTACACAATGTCGGGTGTTTTTTGGAGTTAAACCTTCGCCTTCAAAAACATGGCCTAGATGACCTTTGCAATTGGCACAAACAATTTCAATTCGATGTCCATCGGCATCTTTTACACGTAAAACGCTTCCTTCAATTTCATCGTCGAAACTTGGCCAACCGCAATGAGAGTCGAATTTGTCTTTCGATAAATACAACGGAGCATCACACTGTTTACACACATATTTTCCTTGAGCTTTATTGTTGGTGTATTCACCAATAAATGGGCGTTCAGTACCTTTGTTGATGATAACGTATTTTTCAGCTTCGGTGAGTTTATTGTAATTATTTTGAGCCATAACAATTGAATTTGAGCTAATTAGCAGAAGTAAAAGAATAAAAAGTGTGGTATAATGAGTTTTTATCATAACAAGATAAAATTAACTAAAAATCAGTTTCATTTACATCAAAATATGATAAAGATTAGTTTTTTATGAAATCAAAAAATTATATTTGCAATCTTAAATAAAAAACCAAATAAAAATGAAGAAAATAATTTTTGCAGCAACTACATTGTTGCTATTTGCTTGTTCAAACAACGAACAACCGGAACAGACGACAGAAAATATTGAAGTAACCATCACCAAACATGGCGAAAACATTACCGAAGAAGGTGCTTTAACCGTTGCAGAATTTTTAGCTCAATTTGAAGGAAAAGATTCTTTAGAAACCAAGTTGATGGCGACCATCAAAGAAGTTTGTCAGAAAAAAGGTTGTTGGATGATGTTGGATTTAGGAAACGATATGGAAATGAGAGTTACTTTTAAGGATTATGGGTTTTTTATGCCAAAAGATGGTGCCGGCAGATTGGCTTATGTGCAGGGTGTTGCAAAAATTGATACTACTTCGGTTGAAGAATTAAAACACTACTTACAAGATGCAGAAGCCAGTCAAGAAGAAATTGATGCGGTTACTGAACCAGAAGTTAATTATTCATTCGAGGCTGTTGGTGTAATTTTAAAAGAAGAAAAAATTACTACTGGAACTGAAAGTCATGAAGGACATGAACACTAAAATATTAATCCCGATTTTCATCGGGATTTTTTCATTGCTGTTGTTTTCGTGCAACAACGAAGAAGAAAAAGCTACTTGTTCGGCAGATGTGAAAGTTTCACCCATTAACCCAAATGGCGATAGTGAGTTGGCATTGTTGATGCGAAAAATGTATGACGATGCGGATTCCATCAAAAAACTAATTACGAACAACGAAGGAAACATTACCGAAGAATACATTAAAGAATTAGAACGAATACATACCGCAATTCCAACCGATAAAAAAGTTAAAACACCAGAGTTTGAAGCTTATACCAAATTAATGGTTGAAGAAGCAAATGCTTTGTTTAGCAACGAAACCAATAAAGCCGAAGGGTTTAATAGTTTGGTCAATCGTTGTGTCGAATGCCACCAACGTTTTTGCCCGGGACCAATTGATAAGATTAAGAAACTAAGCCTCCCCAACTCCTCCGAAGGCGGGGCTTAGTATTTGCTAATTTCCTCCCTTCGGGAGGATTAAGGAGGGCTTCTTTAACATTTCCACATGCGGAATATCGTCCTCTAAATACATTTCTCCAACTTGCTTAAATCCATGTTTGGAGTAATAATTAACCAAATATTCCTGAGCAGAAATTCGAATGGGTTGTTTACCATAAATATTTTCCAAGGCAGCAAACGATTCTAACATTAGTTCGTGAGCCAATCCTGTTCCACGATACGTTTTTTTAATAGCAACTCTTCCTATCGAAACTTCTTTATAGGAAACACCTTGAGGTAAAATTCGGGTTACAGCAATAACTTCATTGTTTTTGTTAAATCCAAACAAGTGGTACGCAACAACATCTTTTTCATCCACTTCCTGATAGGGACAATTTTGCTCCACCACAAAAACTTCGGTTCTTAAAAATAAAATATGGTGGTATTCTAATGCCGATAATTCATTAAAATGTTTACAAACCCATGTTATTTTCTCCATTCCAACAAATTTTTAGTGTTGTAAATAATTTTATCGTTTTCGGTAAGCCATTGTATCACTTTTATCACTTTATCTTCTCTAACGCCTGTAATTTTATTTACCAAAGCATTTATCGTTAAATGTTGTTCTGCCAGTATTTTTTTTATTTGGTCAGATACTGTTGAAAATTCGATATCGCTCAACTCTAATTTATTTCGTTCCAGACAAACATCACAAACACCACAACGATAACTGTCGTTTTCGCCGAAATAACCGAGTAAAATTTGACTTCTGCACTTGTGTTTGCTGTATGCGTAGTAAATTACGCTTTCCATTTTTGTGATGGCAACCTTTTTTCGTTCGCTATAATGTTCTTTTGAAATGTACAACGTTGTCGATTCTAACCGAGGTGTTAAATAAGTGATTTGAGGCAAGTTGGTTTGTTTGGTGTAGCTTATAACATGTAAATGCAACAAATAATCGAGTACTTTTTCAACTTTATCGCGAGTGGTTTGAAGTTTTTTTGCCAAATCAAACTCGTCGATTTTTACAAATTCTTCAAACAAACCAGTATGCGACCTTAAAATGGTTTTTATAAAAATATCTATGTTTGGATTTTTTACCTGAAATTCATACAACTCGTTTTTGTTAAGTTCTATTTTAATTCTTGAAGGATTGTAATGGGCTTCGGACAATAAAATATAGCCTTCTTTTTCTAAAAATTTCAAGCAGTTAAATACGGTAAAAACGGGTAAATTGTATTGTGTAGAAAAAGTGTTGATATCGAAAAAATAACTTTCGTTTAAGGCAGAACCAATGGGTATTTGAAAATAATTTGCCAAAGCCTGATAAACTGTTTTTATGGTTTCTATATCCGGAAAACTGTTGATGATTTGTTTTTCCAATTCCAATCGGTCGGCTTGTTCAATAAGTAAAACAGCATAGGCTTTTTCCTCGTCACGCCCGGCACGCCCGGCTTCCTGAAAATAGGCTTCCAAAGAATTGGGTAAATCTAAATGCACTACCGAACGAACATCGGGTTTATCTATTCCCATGCCAAAAGCATTGGTAGAAACAATCACCCTTGTTTGATTGTTTATCCAGTTGTTTTGCCTAGCACTTCGCTCCTGATTAGTTAATCCGGCATGGTAATAATCAGCCGAGAAACCATTTTGAACTAAAAATTGAGCAATGTCTTTTGTTTTTTTTCTTGTCCCAACATACACTATGGATGTGCCCTTAATTTTACTGAGAATTTTTAATAATCTTTTCAGTTTATCTTCTTCGTAAATTACTACATAAGCGATATTTTTACGCTCAAAACTTTTTTGTAAAACATTCTCTTTTTTAAACTGTAGTTTTTCTTGAATATCTTTAACCACATCATTGGTTGCTGTTGCGGTTAATGCCAAAAAAGGAACGTTGGGTTTATATTCACGGAGTTTAACAATATTTAAGTAAGATGGTCTGAAATCGTAGCCCCATTGCGATATACAGTGCGATTCGTCGATAGCAAATAAATTTACATTCATTTTTTCTAACCGTGCTTTAAATAATTCGGTTTCAATACGTTCCGGAGAAACATACAAAAATTTATAATCGCCATACACACAATTATCGAGTGTAATATCAATTTCTCGGGCAGTCATTCCGGAAAAAATAGCTGCGGCTTTAATGCCTCTTTTCACCAAATTTTCTACCTGATCTTTCATCAAGGCAATTAATGGAGATATAACGATACAAATACCTTCTTTTGCCAGTGCAGGAACTTGAAAACAAATGGATTTTCCACCACCGGTTGGCAACAAAGCAAGGGTGTCGTTTCCGGCTAAAACACTATTGATAATGTCTTCCTGCAAAGGACGAAACGCTTTGTGTCCCCAGTATTTTATAAGTATTTGATAAATATCCATTTTTATTTCAATAGACTAAAGTACGAATTTCAGTTCTCAGTTTTCAATTCTCAGTCTACAATCTTCGGTCTTTGGACTTCGGACTTCCGTCTTCAACCTATTTTTATTTCCCAACTATTTCCTTATTTTTACCACATGAACCCGGTTGTAGCTTTTTTAAAATTAATACGCTTACCAAATTTGCTGATTATTGCATTAACGCAATATGTGGTTCGTTACGCTATTCTTTATCCGTTTTTAGCCATCAATTCGATAGAACTAAAAATGAGTAATTTTCTTTTCTTTTTACTTTCATTATCTACCGTAATGATTGCTGCTGCGGGTTACATCATTAACGATTATTTTGATACCAAAGTGGATAGAGTGAATCGTCCTGAAAAAATTATTGTAGGAAAATACATTAAACGTCGATGGGCAATGGGTTCGCATCTCGTAATAAGCGGAATAGCCTTGCTTATTTCTGCTTATGTTACCTATAAAATTGGACATTTTAAACTGTTTGCTATTCAATTTCTATCGGTTGGAGCTTTGTGGTATTATTCGGTTTCGTTTAAAAAACGAGTGTTGATTGGTAATGTGGTGGTGGCTTTATTAGCAGCATTGGTCCCTTTTGTGGCTGGCTTGTATGAAATTCTTTTACAACACCAATTTGGTGATGATACTGCAAATACATTGATTTTCTTTGTAGAAAAAGGTACTTCTTTTGAAGATGTAAGGTTTTTAATTACTGAAATTTTCGATAACAGTTTTAATTGGGTAATTGGACTATCGTTGTTTGCTTTTTTAAGCACACTCTTGAGAGAAATTATAAAAGATATTGAAGATTATGAAGGTGATAAAAAGTATTACAGCAACACCTTAGCTGTAGTTTATGGAAAAGAAAAAGCCAAAAGAGCTTCTCAAGCATTGGTTGTTTTAATGATGTTGTTTTTAGGGTATTTACAATTTCAACAATTAAGCTCGAACGATACCACTTCGTTTATTTATTTTTTGTTTGCGTTGCAAGTGCCTTTGGGTTATTTGTTTTATCAATTGCAACAAGCCAACCAAAAAGTCGATTACTCAAAACTGAGTAGAAATACCAAACTGTTTATGCTTTCGGGAATTTTGTACACCGTTGTTTTTGGTTATACTTTATTATCAGGGTTGTGATTAATTTGAATAAAATGAAGTCCTAAAACCCAAATTACAAATTCCAAATCGTAAATCTCAAATCGTAACATGAACCCGTTAAGTTTTATCAAAAAAGACATTATTTTAGCTTCTAAGTCGCCACGCCGACAACAGCTGTTAAAAGATTTAGGTTTAGAATTTACCATTGTTACCAAAGAAGTGGATGAGGTTTATCCACCACACCTCAAAAAAGAAGAAGTAGCCTTGTTTTTAAGCAAATTGAAAGCCGATGCATTTCAACCCGATTTAAAAGAAAATCAACTGGTGATTACTTCTGATACCATTGTTTGTCTGGAAGATAAAATTATTGGTAAACCCAAAGATCGTGAGGATGCTTTTAACATGCTTAGCGACCTTTCGGGAAAAATGCACGAAGTAATTACAGCAGTTACACTCACCTCATTAGAAAAACAAGTATCGTTTTTTGTAGTTACCGAAGTCTATTTTAAAATGCTCACCAATTTCGAAATTGATTATTACATCAACAATTACCAGCCGTTCGACAAAGCCGGTAGCTATGGCATCCAAGAATGGATAGGCTACATTGGCATCGAAAAAATTGCAGGTTCATACTTTAACGTTATGGGTTTGCCCGTTAAAGAATTGTATGATGAGTTGGAGAAATTCTAACTATAAATTATTCAAAATATCATCATCCACCAAGTTCGGCAACGTAACCTTTAAGTTAGGAGTTCGTTCCATTTCGCGTTTTATGGCAAACAAAGCTTCGTCGTTTCTTGCCCAGCTTCTACGGGCAATACCGTTGTTTACATCCCAAAACAACATGTTTTTTAGTCTTCGGTCGGCATCGTTAGAGCCATCTAAAGTCATTCCAAAACCGCCGTTAATTACTTCGCCCCAGCCAACACCACCACCGTTATGTATAGAAACCCAGGTAGCACCTCTAAAACTGTCGCCAATTACATTGTGTATTGCCATGTCTGCAGTAAAAGCCGAACCATCGTAAATGTTAGAAGTTTCCCGGTATGGAGAGTCTGTTCCGCTTACATCGTGGTGGTCTCTACCCAATACTACAGGAGCAGATAGTTTTCCACTAGCAACGGCTTTGTTAAAAGCTTCTGCAATTTTTATACGACCTTCGGCATCAGCATATAAAATACGAGCTTGTGAGCCAACCACCAATTTGTTTTCTTGTGCACCTTTAATCCATTTAATGTTGTCTGCCATTTGCTGTTGTATTTCTTTTGGCGAAGTAAGCATCATCTCTTCCAGAATTTCACAAGCAATTTGGTCGGTAATTGCTAAGTCTTTCGGGTTGCCCGAAGTACACACCCAACGGAATGGCCCGAAACCATAATCGAAACACATGGGTCCCATAATATCCTGAACATAACTTGGGTATTTGAAACGAATGCCATCAGCAGCCATTACATCGGCTCCAGCACGGCTTGCTTCTAATAAAAAAGCATTTCCATAATCAAAAAAATAGGTTCCTTTTGCCGTATGGTTGTTAATGGCTTTTGCTTGTCGGCATAAACTTTCCTGCACTTTTTGTTTGAACAATTCGGGGTTGTTTGCCATCATGTCGTTGCTTTCTTCGTAACTTAAACCTGCCGGATAATAACCACCAGCCCAAGGATTGTGTAGCGAGGTTTGGTCAGAACCTAAATCGACAAAAATGTTTTCTTGGTCAAATTTTTCCCAAACATCAACAATGTTTCCATCAAAAGCTATAGAAACAACTTCTTTATTATTTTTTGCTTTAGTAACTCTTTCACACAATTCGTTTAAGTCGCTAATCACTTCATCCACCCAACCTTGCTCATGGCGTTTGTAAGTCGCAGCAGCATTTACTTCGGCAGTTACCGAAACCACTCCTGCAATATTTCCTGCTTTCGGCTGAGCTCCACTCATGCCACCTAAGCCTGAGGTTACAAAAAGTTTTCCGGCTGTCCCTTGTCCCTTATCATCTATTTTTCTACATCCGTTTAAAACGGTAATGGTTGTTCCGTGTACAATGCCTTGCGGACCAATGTACATGTACGAACCGGCAGTCATTTGTCCGTATTGAGTAACACCCAATGCGTTGTATTTTTCCCAATCGTCGGGTTTCGAATAGTTGGGTATCATCATACCATTGGTAACCACCACTCTTGGAGCTTCTTTGTGTGACGGAAACAATCCCATGGGATGACCAGAATACATCACTAAGGTTTGTTCGTCGGTCATTTCGGTTAAATACTGCATGGTAATTAAATACTGTGCCCAGTTTTGGAAAACAGCACCGTTACCACCGTACGTTATCAATTCGTGTGGGTGTTGAGCAATGGCATAATCCAGATTATTTTGTATCATCAACATAATGGATTTTGCCTGAATAGATTTACCGGGATATTCGTTAATTGGTCGGGCATACATTCTGTAATCGGGTCTGAAACGATACATGTAAATACGACCGTATTTTTCTAGTTCTTCAGCAAATTCTTTGGCTAAAACAGCATGATGCTTCTTATCGAAATAACGAAGTGCGTTTCGTAAAGCCAATTTTTTTTCTTCTTTCGAAAGAATGTCTTTTCGTTTTGGAGCATGACTAACAGCGTTGTCTAATGCTTTTGGTTGAGGTAATTCGGTTGGAATACCTTGAGCTAATTGTGCTTTAAAATCTAAGCTAGATGTAATCATGTTTTATTTCTTTTTTGGATTAGATTTTAACCCTTGTTTTTTAAACCCGTAAGGACAATGTTTGCAACCATTTTGGCAACAGTACCCTCTTTTTAATAAATATTTTTCAGTAAAAACAATGTAACCTTCGGCACTGTAATAATATTCATCTTCTTCTAGATGGTCTATTTTTGAAAATTCTTTCATTGAATAGCAAAATTAAGAACATTGAAGGAAATTAACGTATTCAAAATTGATTTTAAAGAAAATCGCCACGCATGAACGGATGGGCAGGACAAAAATGCTACTTACTTAATTTTTCCTTTAACTGAGTTATAATTTCTTTTTGGTTTTGGATAATCTCATTCAGCAATTCATTTTCTCGTTCTAATTTTTTTATCTTATCAGATAGGCTGGAATATTCTTCTTTACTTTCTTTTGCGATATTTTCATAAACCAAT
The DNA here is from genome assembly GCA_016183805.1 of Bacteroidota bacterium. GTDB lineage: Bacteria > Bacteroidota > Bacteroidia > Flavobacteriales_E > Vicingaceae > Vicingus. The sequence goes on along the minus strand of JACPDX010000053.1, from coordinate 2,269 downwards.
TCATCAGTAAAATGAGATACAGAAACACCCAATACATTAGCTATTTCTGTTAAGGTATAAAAATTAACCTTTGAGGTTACTTCAATGTGAGAAACTAACGTACGTGTTTTGTTTATTAAATCAGCAAGTTTTTGTTGACTTATTCCTCTTTCAGCTCGTAAAACTTTTATTTTTTGACCAATATTCATATTGACAATTATATATAATATTTAATTGTCTTAATGATATAAAAATTGTCTTTATGATAATTTATTTTGTATATTTGATAGCGTATAATTTAATTTGTGTTTCCATGAAATCCATAAAAATACTTTTAGTAGATGATAATGCTATAATAAGAAAATCACTTTTATTATTGTTGAGCAAAATACCTCATGTTAATGTTGTTGGAGAATGTGTTGATGGTGTTGAAGTAATACCATTTATTAAACACCACAAAGTAGATGTTATTTTTATGGATATTAGTATGAAATTTATGGATGGATATGAAGCGACAGAGCGAGTTAAACAATATTATCCTGGAGTTAAGGTGATAGGGTTTTCTTCACAGGATTATATTGTTACTATAGATAAGATGATAGCATCTGGAGCCGATGGTTTTATATCAAAATATGATGCGGAAAAACCGTTAATAATAGCTGAGTTAGATAGAGTAATGAATTTGTGAAGAAACAAGTATTGTCGTAGGATGGGTTAATTTTCTTCATTAACTTTGACGATAATGTCAACTATTAATGAAAATAACATCCCTTTAATAGAGATTTTTGAAGATTTCTTGAAAGAAAAAAATATTCGGCTTTATGTGTTGCGTGAAGATTTGATTCATCCGGAAATTTCAGGTAACAAATGGAGGAAGCTGAAATACAACGTTCAAGAAGCAAAAAATCAAGGATTTTCTAAACTCGTTACTTATGGTGGTGCATATTCCAATCATATTGCAGCTACCGCAGCAGCAGGGAGGGAATTTGCAATTGAAACCATTGGAATTATTAGGGGAGAGGAAACATTGCCTTTGAATAATACTTTACAAATTGCTTCCAATAATGGAATGAAGTTTAAGTACGTTTCCAGAAGTTTTTACCGAGACAACAAATACAATTCAACATTTTTAGAAGAACTCAAACATGAGTTTGGCGATTTTTATCTAGTTCCAGAAGGAGGTTCGAATGCTTTTGCAGTCAAAGGTTGCACAGAAATAAAAAATAATATAATTGTTGATTTTGATGTAATTACTTGTGCAAATGGAACGGGAGGAACCATTGCAGGAATTATTGCTTCGCTGGACAATTCGAAAACAATTATTGGCTTTCCGGCACTAAAAGGAGGAGCTTTTTTGGTCAATGATATTCAACGGTTATTGAATGAGTATTTCATAAAATTTGATGCAACGATTGAAAACAACAACTGGAGTTTAAACACCGAATATCATTTTGGAGGCTATGGAAAAATCAATAATGAACTGGTAAATTTTGTGAATGAATTTAATTATAAACATAACGTTCCTTTAGATTTAATTTATACCGGTAAAATGATGTTTGGTATTTATCAAACCATAAAAACAACGAATCAATTTACTGGTAAGAAAATTGTAGTGGTACATACCGGAGGTTTACAAGGAAATAAAGGTTTTGAGGAACGTTTTGGGATAGAATTGTTTTAATATTCATTTGTTAATATTTTTTTTTGAAAGCGTATAATCCAAACCTGTTCGGCTGTATTTTTGTTCAATATGATTTATCGTCTTCTCATATCAATTCTATTATTAGTTGTTTCTTTTGAGCTGTTAGCACAGCCTGCAGAGCGGCGAATTACACGTTCGGAATACATCGAAAAATATAAAGATGATGCTATTAAAGAGATGCATCATTCTAGCGTTCCTGCAAGTATAACTTTGGCTCAAGGTATTTTAGAATCCGGTGATGGAAACAGCCCTTTAGCGTTGTATGCCAACAATCATTTTGGAATTAAATGTCACAATACTTGGAATGGAGAAACATTTATTATGGATGATGACGAAAAAAACGAATGTTTTAGAAAATATCCAACAGCATACGAATCTTTTAAAGATCACTCCGAATTTTTAACATCAAGAAGCAGATACGCTGCTTTGTTTGAGTTAAAAATTACCGATTATGAAGGTTGGGCAAAAGGATTAAAAGCAGCTGGTTATGCTACCAATCCAAAATATGCCGATTTATTGATTGCTTTGATTGAAAAACATGAATTATACAAATACGATAACTACGCAAAAGTCCCTTCTAAAACCATC
>JACPDX010000051.1 GCA_016183805.1 Bacteroidota bacterium | reverse complement strand
TTTTTTCTCTTCACCGGTTATAAATTTTGGCTTAAAGGTAATCATTAACCAACCCCAAGAATTCATTTGGTCGGTTCTGCCTTGTCCTGCATTTACATTGTTTCCGGCATATTTAACACCTTTTAAGTAGGCTAACGTTTCGGTATCAATCATCATCGAATAGCCGGCTTGTAAATCAACTCCTTTTGATAAATTGAATCCAAAGGAAACATCAATTTCAGTACCTAAACTTGCATTCATTACAGGATATTGATTAATATCTGTTGTTGGAAGACCTGAGGCAACAGCATCAGCAACTGCTTTATCATATTTATATTTATCACGAACATCAGCCGTTGCAGAGAATAGGTGTCCATCAGCAGCTACCCAAAACTTCTCAGCTTTATATTTTAATCCGAAGAAAATATCTTGTAATCCAACACTATTAATATGGTTTCCCACATAAAAATAATCCATTAAACCGTTAAATTTATGATTGGTTCCAAAATGAGGGTTAAATGAGTGATTAACTGTTCTATAAGAGAAAGAAGTATCCGTTTGACTTTGTCCGCTCATGTATTCATATCCGGCACTGGCAGTAACTTTTTCGGTAATTTTATATGCCATTTCCACTCTAAAATTCATGGCTTCAATTTTTTTATCGTATTCACCTTCCACATCTCTTAAAACAGTTGTTCTATTTGCATCTACCCCCATTTGATAATAAAATGCACCTGCAATATTTAGCTTGTTTTTATTAAAAATCAATCGTGTTCCAATAGTTTGGCTGTAATTATCAGTATAATAAGCTTTAGGTCCAACAGGAGGAATAGCTGATGAAGAAGCACTACTATCATAATTTAATTGTTCTTTGCCTAAATTTAAGAACAAAATACTAGCTGAAAAATTATCATTAAATTTATTGTTTAACCATAGATATTGCATGGCTTTATAACTACCTTGAGAAGCATAGGTTCCAATTAAAGCAGATTGATCTTGATTATAAGCTCCTCCAAAATCAATTTTTAATTTTTCGGACTTAAATTTCAAAATTGCAGCATCATGACTTCTAGCTTGTTGTGCCCATCCAACATTACCTAAAATACGGGCATCATCATAATCTATTTCTTGGCGACCCAATTTTAACGACCATTTATTCGACATTAATGCTTCCCCCCATGCTTCGTGAATTGATAAATATGCACCGGAATTATTTTGTTGCGACGCAGTTTGGATCAATTGTGGTTGACTACCCCAAACACGAATATCCTGCAAGGTTACTTTAAAAATGTAGCCTTCTGATTTATACCCAAAGTTTAAGCGAGTACGCTGTTCTATCGATGCCGCTCCATCTTGTGCCGAATCTGCAACCCATTTATAACCATGTCGGTATTCAAAACGTGGGCGAAGCTCGCCATCTAAGGTAAATTGAGCAAAAGTAGGAGCTGCGGATAAAAGCATTAATCCTATTAGTATTTTTTTTGATAGTTTCATTTTGTTTGTTTTATAATTAATATTTTAATTTTATATGGTTTGTGAACAATATTTTAAAAAATCAAGGATTATCAAATTCTCTTTTAGGACCTTGATAATACCACCAGTTTAATACTAAACATATCACATAGTAAGCAGCAAATCCATATAAAGCATATTCTGGAGTTTTAGCTTTAATTTGCTCTCCAAATACATTTGGAATTATAAATGCTCCATAGGCAGCAATGGCAGCAGTCCACCCTAAAACCGGGCCAGCCTGTTCTTTACTAAAAATGTAAGGAATACTTCTAAATGTAGAACCATTACCAATTCCAGTTGCTAAAAACAACAACATGAAACAAGCAAAGAATGGCCACCAGTAAGATTCTGGGGTTGCACTTTCTCTGGCTTGGATAACAAAATAAGCAACTGCTAAAGCTCCAACAACTTGCATTAAAGTACTTACCATGGTAACCTTTGCTCCACTATTAAACTTATCCGCCAATATTCCTCCAACGGGTCGAACCAACGCACCAATCATTGGTCCGATAAATGCCCACAACATAAAATTTGGAGCATTTGGATTAATAAAACTTGGATCGTTTGGATTAGTATAAACAAAGATATCCTGACATAATTTTGGAAACGCAGCAGAAAAACCAATGAATGAACCAAAAGTCATGGTATAAATAATGGTCATAATCCAGTTGTGTTTACTACTTAATATCGAAAACTGCTTGTTTAAGTTTGCTTTTATTTCACCAGGAGTAGCAAATTTCATTAATAGCACAGCTAAGATAATTACAATAGGAAGCACTATCCACATATTTAAATGTAAACCTACAAGTAAATAGGAACCAACAGCTGCGGCAACAACACCTAAAGTAACCATGTACAATGTTTTTCCAACACCTTGGGCAGTAGTTGGTAGGTTTGGTGTTCCTGTTATTACATTATTCATTCCAACATAAGCACCAATTACAGCAGCAATTAATAAAGGCACCCATACCCAACCGGCATTTTGAATTCCGGCTAGTGGTCCACTACCAGCAACTCCGGCAGAAGCACCAGCTACACCAAAAAATGTAAATCCGACAACAAAAGGAATCAATTTTTGCATTACAGCAACACCTAAATTTCCAATACCCGCATTCATACCTAATGCATATCCTTGATTTTTTTTAGGGAAGAAAAAACTAATGTTACTCATGGATGAGGAGAAATTACCTCCACCAAAACCAGAAAGCATAGCCATTAGAGCAAAGGTAAAATAAGAAGAATTGATGTCTCCTAAAGCCATTCCAGTTCCAATTGCAGGAATAAGCAACAATGCTGTTGTAACAAAAATTACATTTCTACCACCACCTAATGAAATTAGGAAAGAGTTAGGTAAACGTAAAGTGGCTCCAGCTAAACCAGCTATTGCAGGTAAGGTGTAATAAAGTTTATTTACATCTGCAATTACAGCATTAAACTCCTCAGAACCAGGAGTTAATCCCTCGGTCATTCCAAAGTTATAACCAAAATCTTTCATGTACTTAATAATTACTCCCCACATGATCCATACTGCAAAAGCAAGTAGCAGTGCAGGAATGGAAAACCATAAATTTTTGTTAGCTATTTTTTTTCCCGTTGAAGTCCAGAATCCTTCATCTTCGACCTCCCATTTGTCAATGTTTGTTTGTGCCATAATTTTTTTTTGTTTTTAGTTAGGTTAATCTTGCTTGTGCCTTATTAATAGATTTAGGTCTGTTACTTTTAGTCAATTCGAACCAATTTACCATCAATAAACTTGTTTTCTTTTGACATCCCATGAAATCGACCCCAATTCAAATTGTTATCCGTGGGGTGTGCCTTTTCCCATAAGTCGGAATATTCAGCTTTGCAATCTGATAAACGTCTTCCATCTTGTGTAAACTTGAATACTGCTTCACAATGCATAAAACCATTTAATTCTGCGGCTTCGATATCTTTTAAAGCCTTTCTTAATTCCGTTGAGTTAATTAGAAAATTCATATTATTGAAAATTAAACGCCCTATAATAAATACTATACAAAAGCGAGGCGTTGTTACAATTTTGTATAGTTTGCATCCAATTTGCTTTTATGGTAAGCAAGGGTTATGCCTCTTATTCCCCACCTTAATTTTTTACTAAAACAACATCTTCATCCATTTCCATTATTGGAGGCAATGTTTCTATCTCATCGTCTTCTCCAAATGAGTTTTTGGGTTCTTTTAAGAAAGTCATACAATAAATGAAACTGAAAAATGCTCCTCCTGCTAATATAAAAAAGAATGTTTTTTCATTAACCATCGTAAAAATGTACAGATAGGTTACTGCTCCTACATTACCATAAGCTCCTGCCATACCTGCAATTCTACCTGTTAAATCTTTTTTAATGGCTGGAATTACTGCAAAAGTTGCTCCCTCGGCTCCCTGAACAAACATGGAACATCCCATGGTAATAATTACCGATACCACTAACCACCATATTCCATCAAATGTTGGTACAATAATTTCTGCCCCATTCTCGTGAAATGATCCTGAATATTTGCCAATAAATCCCATTGCTGCAAAACCTACTGCTATCCCAAGCATATAAATCAACATGGTTTTTTTACGACTGCCCATTTTGTCGGACAGATAACCTCCTAAAGGTCTGGCAACTAAATTGATAAAAGCAAATGATCCGGCTACTAAACCTGCCATTGCCAGTGTTACAATTCGGTCGCCATTAGCATTTTTCAGAGGTTCAAACACCTCAAAGAAAAATGCAGGTAACATAGATACCACTGCTAACTCGGCACCAAAATTGGCGAAATAAGTGGTGTTTAATGCTGATACACTACTAAACGGATATTTTTCTGATTCGGGAACACCTTTTTTTAACCGAGGTAAATTAACTTTTAAAATAGCTATTACTTTGTAGATGTAAAAAGCAGCTAGAATTGCCCAAATAATATAAAGGGCATTTTCTGAAAACATAGTTTCGCCGTGTACTATTTGTTTTTGCAGGTTTTTAGCCAACAATCCTAGAGCTAAATTCATCGGTGCTGTCCAAAGAATATACTGAATTAAATCGCCATAAGAAGAAACAGGCATAATGCTTGCTTTTTTTACGGCTTCTTTAGGTTCTTTTCCAAACGGGTAATCTTTAACCAAAAAGAAATACATTACTCCATAAACTCCACAAACAATACTGCTTAATGCTAACGAATATTTCCAACCAAACTCTCCACCAATTAGCGATAAGGCTACAATAGGAACAATACCTGAAGCTGCTGCCGAACCAAAATTTCCCCATCCTGCATAAAACCCTTCGGCTCTACCAATCATTTTTGGAGGAAACCAGTTAGCGGTCATTTTAATTCCAATAACAAAACCAGCTCCAATTGAACTTAATAGTAAACGGGAAACAACCAATTGAGTAAATGAATCGCCAAAAGCAAACATTAACCCGGGAATGGTTGTAACTACCATTAAGCCCGAAAAAACAACTCTTGGTCCATATCGGTCAACCAATGAGCCTATAATAATTCGGGCAGGAATGGTTAAAGCTACGTTACAAATTAATAATGATTTGATGTTTTGATCGGTTAAAAAGTCGAATGATTCAATCATTAAGCTTTTAATCGGTGCCATATTAAACCACACGTAAAAGGTTAAAAAGAATGCAATCCATGTGTAGTGTAGCACCCGAACTCTTTCTTGCGAAAAATCGAATAATTTAAATTTATCTTCCATAATAGGTTAGTTTTAATTTTTTGATTTACATCATAAATTAAAAAATGATGTAAATCATAACACAACAAATGTATTAAGTATGAAAGTGCCTTTAGATGATAATGCTCAATGAAATGATTGTTTTTTGACAAGTCAATATATGATTTGAATCATACACATAAAAATGATGTCCGTCATGAAACAAAAATCATTTCGGATTAATATGTCCTGTTAAATGGACTTACGAAATCTCTTAATTTATCAATATCAATGATATTAATTTCATTGGAAACAATAGAGATTAATTCTTCATTTTTTAATTCAGACAGAATGCGGGAAAGTTGCTCGGGGTTAATTCCGGCTAAATCGGATAAATCTTTACGTGTTAAAGAAATTATTTTGTGTGTGTCACTTGCAGGATTAAAAACATCATCAACATAAAGAAGTGCATCAACTACTTTTTCTTTCACATTCATTTGAGCTATGTTTTTAATTTTAGCTTCCGAATTTCTTAACTCTTTTGAATAATACATCATTAAGTTAAACGTAAGTTTCGGATTCTCTATAAAAGCATTATACATGGTTTCATTATCAATAAAACAAACCACCGAATCTTCAATGGCAATCGCACCAACCGGATATAAATCGCCACCATAACCCCTATGCCCAATAATGCCACCCGTTTTTGTCAATCTAACTACCTGCATTTTATTATTAATTCCGGTAGAATAGATTTTAGCTTTTCCCGACTGTATAAAATACAATCCCATAACCGGATTATTTTCATAGACAATATGCTGCCCCTCTTTGTAGAAAGCCATTTGATTATGTTCTTCTAAAATTTTAATCCACGAAGAATTTGCATATTGCTTAATTAAACAACTTGAAGTACGGCATTCGACACACTTTGTAAATACTTTTCTCATTGTTAAAACTTGGAAAGAGTTCAAATATATATAAAAAAACATATCAAATCAAGTTAAAAAAATGGTTTCTTTTATGGAATAATAAAAAGTTGGAAGCCCGAAGACAGAAGACGGAAGTACTTCTGCCTTCTGTCTTCGGTCTTCTGACAAAAAAAATACGGGTTTTTTCCAGTTTAATGGACAATCATTATTGTATGATTTATGTCATTTTATTAACGGCTTATCTATTCTTATCTTTGAAGAAAAAAATAAGATGAAAGAGTTAGAGCCAAACACTTTAGAAAGTAGCGAATTAGTAGAACAAACTTTTAACTTTTGGTTTACCGATAACGAGCATATTCGTTCTCCATTCCCTGAATATATTCGCCCCATTTTAAAAGAAAAAGCCGTTGATGGTTTTTTTAAATGGGTTACCAGCCTTAATCCTAAAGCAAAAGAAGAGGTAAATGATGAAATGATTGCTGAAAAATTTGAAGAAATTATTTTTGAAACAGCTTTAAATATGGTAATTACAGAAGATGAAAAAATTACTATTCAATATCCATTTTTACCTCGTTTAAATGATGAGATTTTTGCCAATGAAAATCACGAGTTAAAAAGTATAATCATTGACAGAGCATTATTAAAAGAAGGTGATGATTCGTACTTAAAAGTTAAAGCCGAAGAAATTGCTTCTAAAAAAGTTTGGGGAACCAAATTCGAATTACCTCTTTAATGGAGTTCAACATTATTTTTGTATAATAAGGTATCAACCGGCATTCCATTTTTATATTTTATAAAAGGACCTTCGAGTTGGTCTTTTACATAATAACCTTTATTTAAGGTATCGCCATTTTTATCAAAGGTTAACCACAAACCTTCTCTGCTTCCCATATCAAATGAGCCTTCTAGTTTTTTAGCACCATCGGCATAAAACCATGTCCATTTTCCATGATTTTTACCATTTTTAATGTTGCCTGTTTGTAATAAATGCCCTTGTTTGTCAAATGTATCATTTTTACGTTTTCCGGAAAATGAATAGGCAGCCCAAAGCATAATGAGTATCCCGATAATTAATTTATGTTTGCTGTTGTATTTAAACATGAGTTTTCTATACCTCAAAATTATAAAAATGAATTCGCATATTTTGATTACTTATATTGTATTGAATATTTTAAATTATTCCGTATATTATATTGTATGTATTTTAAATAAAAATGTTTTATATCATATTTATTTAAAATTAAGAATATGTGAAACATTTCAAATACATATAAAGTAAAACACAACTAAGTGTTCCAAAACTAGTTTAATTATTTCAAAAAAGAAAAAATACCTTCTAAAGGTACAAGGAAAATTAGCGTTTAACAATTAAAATTTACCGATATGAAAACTTTAGCCACATACCTCGTCTTAGCTTTATTAATAGGTAACACAACTATAACGAATGCTTTTAATCCAAACCTACCTAAAGGAATTGTATATCAAATCTCTTTAAATGGTAATGATTTGGAAAAATCTCAACAGGTTATTTTTGAATATCCTTATTTAACACGAATTATTAAAGAGAATTCATCTGTTTATATTTTTGGTAATTTCCAAACCTTTTCCTCTATTGATTCCGTTAAAACATTGTTAGAAAAAGAAGGTTGTACAAAAATTGAAGTGATTGCTTATAAAGACCAAATAGAAATTTCGGTTGCTGAGGCTATTTCTATCAACTATAAAACTGATATGTTGACCAATGAAGCTTCGGAAGAAAGAAATGGTTTAAAAAAAATATCTACTCGTGAAGTAATTTATTTATTGGATATCCAAAAATCAGGTTTAAAACATTACTATGCTTTGGCTATTCCTATAAAATCGACCGAAACGGTAGATAAATTATTGGAGCAAATTGGCAATGAACAAATTATCGAAATCAGCACAGATAACGACACCTACTCCATTGGACGGTTTGAGAATTTTGAAGATGTATTAAAAGCCCGTCAGAAATTTTTTGAAAGCGATATTAAAGATGTTTTTATTACGGCTCAAGTTACCGATGAAAAATTAAATGTTGATGATTTAGATAATTTTGCAACAACAATCCAAAACATGGTGAATGATTTAGCTGATAATTAAAATTAATCTCTATTGAAAAATTAAACGAGTGTATTTAGCCCATACACTCGTTTTGTTTTTGATAAAGCACACTATTCTGTAAAATAAATTTAACTTTCATTTAATCTTTGTTTAAATTTGGTTATCCTAAGTAATTTTTTGCTTTTTAATCTATTTAAAATCATGAAGAGGCTAGTTTTAATACTATCATTGTTTGGTGTTTATACATCAACTTTTTCTCAAGTTGTAGTTCAAGTGGTTTCCAATCCATGCAACCCTGCTTCCGAACAGTCTTATAATTTTGAAATTGCGGATTGGACTAACTCGCCCGATATGCTTTTGCCTGCAAATTCCGTACAAGCCGAACTGGTTTTTGTAAACGATGGTACAACTCCCGGAGTTTTTACCAACATTGGTACGCCACCACTTTCGGTGGAAACCACTACCGATGCTTGTGAAGATAGTTTGTGGACACAAGATTTAACGGGTAAAATAGCAGTCATTTGGCGTGGTGGTTGCGAATTTAGTTGTAAAGTCGATAAAGCCCAAAACAGAGGTGCCATTGGAGTAATTATTATCAACCATACTGGTGATGCTGTTGGAATGGCAGAAGGTACTTGTGGGATAAACGTAACCATACCCGTAGTAATGATAGGTAGAACAGACGGAGAAAACTTAATGACTTGTATTGCCGGTAGTGGTGTTATTGCATTTATTGGTAACAACAATGGCTTGTATGCAAACAACATGAGTTCTGACATATCAAATATTTTAATGACAGAAAGCTCTGCTATACCTTGGGATTTAGCTCAAAACGGTATTGAATATCCTGTTGATTTTGGACTTTGGGCGTACAACAAAGGGTTTGACGCTCAAAACGGGGTTACCGCTACAGTTGATGTGGTGTACAACGGTTTATCGGTGTATAACCAAACTTCTGCCCCGGTTAATTTTGCAGTAACCGATACTATTTACTTCGATTTAGGCACTTATGCTCCTGCTTTATGGAATGTAGGTACTTATACCGCTACTTACACCATTAATGATACCAACGACCAGGATTTATCGGACAACGTTTTTTCTTTTGAGTTTAAATTTACCAGCAACGAGGATGTTTACGCAAAATGTAGGTTAGATAGTTTAAATCAACCCATTCATAATACGGCATTTTCATTAAATGAAACAGGTTGTAATGGTTCTTTTGAAAACTGTATTGTTTTTAAAAATGAGTATGCAGGAACAAGAAATGCAATGGTTACAGGGATGACTTTTTCTTCCAGACCTATAGGTTTTACAATTACAAGTCAATACATCGAAATTAGAACCTATCAATGGAACGATGTATTTGCTGACATCAATTCTCCTGTAACATTCAGTAATCTATCTTTATTAGATAGTTCCTTTTACATTTACAATGATAATACTTTAATTGATTCCAATATATTTTTGCCATTTACTACGCCTATTGCTCTACAAGATAACCAACGCTATCTTTTTTGTGTTTTTAATCCTGGTGATTCTTTAAGAACAGGCTACGATACTCAATTAGATTATACAACAACAATTAATCACTATTTACAACCTATCAGCCCTGTTAGTACAGTAGATCTTTGTTCTAGTAATAATAAAGTATGGTACAGAGATGGTTTTGGCTTTGATGCAGTACCTGCAATATCAGTTACCATGGATATAGCAACTAGCGTAAATGAAACAGCAGCAGCCACAACTTTTTATCCTTACCCAAACCCTACAAACAACTTATTAACTATCCCAGTAAGGCAACATGTGGCTGGCAACGCCCGCCTGAACGTATTCGGGCAGGTGAAACTTGAAGTGTTTGATATGTTGGGAAAAGTAGTGTTAACCGAAAATAAAATGATAAGCAACGAGCCTTTTCAACTTAACGTAGCTTCTATGGTAAACGGTAATTATTTGTTTAAACTTACTTTTTCTGATGGTACAAGTGATGTGTTTAAAGTGAGTGTGAATAGATAACAACAACCTGTTAAAGTTATACTTAACTTTGCAGTATGCAACAAAAACTACAGCTAACCGATTGGCTACCAACCACAAAAAAAGAAGTTGAATTGCGTGGGTGGGACAACTTAGATATCATCCTCATTAGTGGTGATGCTTATGTTGACCATCCTGCTTTTGGTGCTGCTGTTATAGGCAGAATTGTTGAAAGCATGGGGCTTAAAATTGCCATTATTCCCCAGCCCAATTGGAAAGACGACTTACGAGATTTTAAAAAACTGGGCAAACCTAATTTGTTTTTTGGTGTAACAGGTGGCTGTATGGATCCTATGATTAACCACTATACAGCAAATAAACGATTACGTTCTGATGATGCTTACACTCCAGGAGGTCAAACAGGGTTTCGACCAGATTACGCAACTATAGTATATTCGAATATATTAAAAGAAATTTACCCCGATGTTCCCGTTGTTATTGGTGGAATAGAAGCTTCATTACGAAGAGTAACCCACTACGATTATTGGAGCGACCAATTAAAACCAACCATTTTACATGACTCCAAAGCTGATATGTTGGTTTACGGTATGGGCGAACAAGCACTTCGTGAAATAATTACTTTACTTAAAAAAGGCGTTCCTTTCGAATCGTTAAAAACAATAAAACAAACGGCTTTTTTACTGAGTAAAGATGAATCGCTTCCAAAAAATAAAAATTGGGAAGACAAAAAGCTTAACTCACATGAAGTATGTTTGAAAGACAAAAAAATGTACGCTTCCAATTTTAAACATGTTGAGCAGGAATCGAACAAACTATTTGCAGATAGGTTAATTCAAGAAGTTGGTAATAAAACATTGGTCATAAACCCACCTTTCCTTACCATGACAGAGGATGAGATTGATGCTTCGTTTGATTTACCTTACACTCGATTACCCCACCCAAAATACGAAAAACGTGGTGTTATTCCTGCGTTTGAAATGATTAAATTTTCTATCAACATGCATCGTGGCTGTTTTGGAGGTTGTAGTTTTTGCACCATTTCGGCACATCAAGGAAAATTTATTGCAAGTCGTTCGCAGGAATCTATTTTAAAAGAAGTAGACAAAGTAACTCAAATGCCTGATTTTAAAGGTTACATCAGCGATTTAGGAGGCCCTTCTGCCAATATGTATAAAATGAAAGGAAAAATTCAATCGATATGCGATAAATGTATCAGTCCGTCGTGTATAAACCCTGTAATTTGCCACAACTTAGACACTACTCACAAACCGCTTACTGATATTTATAAAGCTGCCGATGCTCATCCTAAAGTGAAAAAAGCATTTATTGGTAGTGGAATACGATACGATTTGTTGGTTCCTGAGTTTAACAAAACTGCCGATAAAAAAGATTTAGAAGAATATACCGAACAAGTGATTAAAAACCATGTTTCGGGCAGGTTAAAGGTTGCTCCGGAACATACTTCTGACGCAGTATTAAAGATAATGCGAAAACCTTCTTTTTCAAATTTTCATTTGTTTAAAAAAACGTTTGATAGGATAAATAAAAAGTATAATCTGAATCAAAAACTAATTCCTTATTTTATTTCGAGCCATCCGGCATGCCAATTGGAAGACATGGCAAATTTAGCTGCCGAGACTAAGGACTTAGGCTTTCAATTAGAGCAAGTACAGGATTTTACACCCACACCTATGACAGTTGCAACTGTAATTTATTATTCAGGGTTTCACCCATATACTTTAAAACCAGTTTACACGCCAAAATCTAAGGAAGAAAAAGCCAATCAACACCGTTTCTTTTTTTGGTACAAGAAAGAAAATCAGGGGTGGATAAAAAGTACACTGCTCAAGGTAGGAAAACCTGAATTGTTAAAAAAATTGTTGCCTTTTAGTCAAATAAATAACGCCACGAAAGATATGGAGGTTAACCAAAAGCCTAAATTTGAACCTCATCATAAAAAATATCAACACAGAAAAAATAATTGAAAATGAAAAAAATTAAAACGTGGATAAAACTTGGCGATTTATTTATTGACGAAGATAATATTCGTTCTATTCGAAAAATCGGCAAAAACACCATCATTGAAAAAATTCAGGGAGAAAATATTGTAGTTAAAATGGACTACTCAAAGGTTAAAAAATTGGTAAAAGCTCTATAGTAGTTTATAGTTTCCAGTCGTCAGTTCCCTAATTTCTAATCTTCCAACTTCCGTTAATTGTATGCCGGACAAGCATGCGGTTTAATACTACCTCCATCTCCAATTCCACCACTGCTACATCTACTAAAACTAATCATTAATTCATGAGTATAATTTCCATAAATTTTATTTAAAGGAAAATCAAAAGCATAACCAATAGCTATCGATTCAAATATTCTGAGCTTTAACTGTGCATTAACTGCCTCACCCACCCTATAACCCAAACCAAATCCGATATTGTTTTGATAGTCAAAATGGGCATTCAAATCTAATGCAGGAGGACCCATTACATTGGCTTTTAACAGAAAAGACTTAAAAAATGTCCAGTTTCCTGCCGGTGATTTATGCCCCCAACCTAAATAATATTGATTTACCTGTGTGCTTTCTGAATTACCTAACTCTTTAAAATAAAGTTGGTTAATTGAAAAACTGTAATATACCTTATTATTATAAATTAACAATCCGGGCATAATATCGGGGTACTTTAATTCCGATTTTGAGGCACTTGCTAAAACAGGGTCTGGGTTATTTTCTGAAAAAGCCGTATTTATTGCATATTGCTGAATACCGGCAAAAACACCAACAGCTCCTGTAAATTTGCTTGACAATTTTTTATGATAAGCATAACCCAACTTAACATAAGTTCGTGTAGTGATATGAATTTCGTCTTGCTCAACATATAAACCAACACCATGTTTACCGTTTTGATGAAAATTTTTTGCTTTAAATGTGTATTGAACACTGGCAAATGAACTTCGGGGAGCCCCTTTAAAACCCATCCATTGTAATCGGGAACCTGCTTTAAACTCTAAACACTTTGTGGTGCCAATAAATGCAGGATTATACCCCAAATTATTAAATGAGTATTGAGTATAATGAACTGATTGTTGAGAAAACAAACTTCCACCAATGACGATAAAGAGTATTAGTAAATAATTTTTCATTTATCTTAAAATCGAAACAGGACCTTTAAATACTTGTTTCTCTTGTTTATCAAATTCTAATTCTATTACATAATAATATGTCGAAACAGGCATATTTGAAGCTAAATATTTTGCATCCCAACCATCAATATTTTCATATCCTTCTTTATAGTAAACACGTTGTCCCCACCTATCGAATATAAACACTTTATTTTTGGGATAAAATTCGATATTGTTAATTCTAAAGGTATCATTAAAGCCGTCTTCATTTGGGGTAAATACCTCTTCTGGTATAATTGGCGGACATTCTTTTGGCACTACATGAATCCATGAAGTATCTTTACAGTTTTCGGCATCTGTAATTGCCAATGGATAGCTACTTGCTCCCACATCTGTAAAATAATCAGTCCCCGAAAGTTCACCTTCATTCGTGTATAAAACATAAGTATGAGGTGGTGTACCGCCATTAATATTGGTAATTTGCACGTCTGCCATGGGTTGGTTGCATTCTTCTATGATTACATTGTACGAAGCCTCCATAGTTATTGTATTAATGTAATAACTGGTATAAGCCGAATCTTGAGCACAACCACTATTCGAAATCATTATCAGTTCAACATGTGCACCATTTACAGCCGTAGAAAAAGTTGATGCTGTACCAACAGTATCACCGTTCACCATCCAGTAATAACTTGGGTTGGTACCACCATTTGTAGGTGTTTGAGTAAAATTTATAACCGTATTTTTACATGTTGCTCCTGACGGATTTGGAGTTATGACAACCTCAACAGGACATTGAGCAAAAAGCAATGTCTGCACTATGGTTAAAATAAAAAAAAGAATTACTTTTTTATTCATTCGGCTAATTTAACTATTTTTTCTTCTAAATTTAAAGAGTATAAAACCATCGATAAAAATATTTGTAATTCGTAGTATTATTTTTAAATTGGCAACTTTTATTTCAAAACATACAAATGGGTAAATTATTTTTTTGGTCGGTTGTTTTTTTCTTTTTCAGTATTTCTCTGATTGCAAGCGATATTGATATAAAAAATACTGTCTTAAAAGCCGATAATAACTCTTATCAAGTAACATTAAAAATTACCGGCAAAGAAAATCCGGGTATTTTAAAATTAACATTATCCATTCCTGATGAATACAAGTTTGATTTATATAATAATCCGAATTTATTAATTGATTCACGAGGTCAAACAGTAAAGTTCTATACTAATTTTGATGCCGACAATCATATTGAAATCAATTGTAAATTAACCAGAATTCAACCTGATAATAGCGAGGCATCAATTCCTATTCACCTTCAATTTTCTGTAAATGACGAAATGGTTGTGTTGGAAAAAGAAATAATTTTATCGGAAAACGAGTTGATTTCGAATGAACAAATGGATAGTTTGACAACTTATCTTGAAGAATTGTCGAAAAAATTTGAAAATAAAGATGCAATTGCTCTAAACAAAGTAAAAGATTTACCCTCGAATACTTCAGAAAATAAAACTATTTCGAAAAAAGAAGAATTAACGGCAATGCCTGAAGGATATAATTCATCTACCAAAAGTGGTCTGGCAGCTTCTAACAAATTGTATTCCGTACAAATTTTGTCGTTACAATTTTATAACGAAAACAGGTTGAATTCGTTTCTAAGCTCCTACAAAATAAAATCATCCGAAACCTATAAAAAAGAGGTGAATGGTATGATTAAAATTTATATAGGAAAATTTGAAACTTATGAGGAAGCTAAAGCATTAAAAGAAAAGCTGATTCAACGACATCAACTGACTGATTCGTTTGTGGTAAGTTATTAACTAAAACCACTTTTTTACTTTAAAATAAACCAGCATTGAAATCACCAGCAATGCCATTACACTTAATGCAATTGGATAACCCCATTGGTGTGTCAACTCAGGCATGTATTGAAAATTCATTCCATAAACCCCAGCAATAAAGGTAATAGGAATAAATATGGTGGAAATAACGGTTAATACTTTCATTACTTCATTCATTCTGTTGCTCATCGAAGTCATGTACAAATCCATTAAGCTTGAGGTTAAATCTCTATATGTTTCAATGGTATCAATGATATGAATGCAATGATCATAAACATCATTAAAATAAGTAAGGTTTTCAGGTTCAATTAATCCATTATTTTCTTTGGTAATTTTTGCTATTGCTTCTCTTAACGGATAAACCGATTTTCTCAAAAAAATCAAATCTCGTTTTAATTTTTGAATCTCTTTATAACTCTCCTTTGTCGGATTTTCTTGTAAATGATCTTCCAGCACTTCTATTTTATCTCCGATGTGTTCCAACGTGTAATAATAACTATCTACAATAGTATCAACCAGCCTATAAAAAAGATAATCTATATGCTTTGAACGGAGTCTCGATTCCTTGTCATTTAATCGTTCTCGTATCACATTAAACACATCACCCTCCTTTTCCTGAAATGAAAGCATATAGTTTTTGCCTAAAATAATGCTCACCTGTTCAAATTGGTAATCCTTATTATCATTAGAGATCAAGAACATTTTTACAATTAAAAATACATAATTATCAAAAAGTTCACTTTTGGGTCGATGTTCAGTATTTAGTATATCTTCTAAAGCGAGGGGGTGTATATTAAAATAAGTTCCTATCTCTTCAATGTGTTTTACATTATGAAGACCAATAAGATTAATCCAATTTTCGTTGGTGCTATTAATTTGAGAGAAAACATGTCTGGCACTCTCACTCATTAAACTTTTTACCTCATTTTTTGAATAGCTAATCAGTTCTATTTCTCTATTCTGCGTATAGATTTCTCCATGATAATCTAAATTACCCGGAGCCATTCCTTTTTTTACAAACGATTTATTTTTCTTCACTGGTTATTTTTTAGTAAATCATTTTTATACACTATAGTTCTATAAGGAAACGGGATTTCAATTCCATTTTTATCGAACGACTTTTTTACCGATTTTAATAAATCGCACTTTAAAACAAATGCTGCATCATTTCCAATACTCCACACATAGGCTCTAAGCCGAACAGAATAATCGTCTAGACTTACCACTCTTACTAATACTTTGGGTTGTCCATCTTTAATATCTTTTTTTGTTCTATAATCAATTACGAAAGGGTGTTTTTCTGCTTCTTGTTGAATAATTTCAATCGCTTTATCAATATTTGAATCGTAGCTAATACCAAATTCAATAGGTTGGCGGATTTTTTCATCAATAATATCGCTGTTTACAATTACATCTTCACTAATAATACTATTAGGAACAATAATTCTCCGGTTTTCGTAATTTTTTATTGCCGTATGTCGTAAGGTAATTTCTTCAACCACTCCCTTATAGGTTGAAAATTCAATAGTATCACCAACACGAAAAGGTTTAAAAATTAAAATGAAAATTCCGCTTACAATGTTTGAAAAAGCTTTTTGGGCAGCAAAACCCAATATTGCGGCAAAAACCCCCGCTCCTGCAAATAAGGCTGTACCTAAAGATTTAAAAAAAGGTATTTTAGAGAAAATAAAAAACAAGGCAATGGAAAAAATAATAAAACTGAGCGAGTTTTTTAGAAATGAATAGTTAGTAGGGTCAACTTTTATTCGTTCCGAATAGTTTCTGATTGCTACATGAGCAATTTTTCGAAGAATAAAAGAAACTAAAAAAGCGATAGCAATGGTACTTACAATTAAAACACCATATCGAAAGTAAATAAAGTCATATCCTGAAACTGATTCGCTAATTTTATGCATGAATTTTATTTTTAGTAAAGGTATTAAGATTTAGTCAAAACTGGAATAGTTTTAAAAAATTGCTATAAAACCTTCATATTTTACGATAAACTATATGATTTTGTCCGTCGGCTGACGGATTATTTTTTTTTCAAAAAAAAGTTTTTTATTTTAATATAAAATTTATATTTGACACCGTTATCAATACAGCGTAAATGAAAAAATTAGTTATTAAATATTCGAAGCTTTCAACCGAGCTAAAAAAGGCTGTTCGCCAGAAATTAGAGAATGAAGATGTTAAATTTTTTAATTTCCCTTATCAAGGAAATATAGAAGAAGGTTTTTTATTCGAGACAGAAGGTGATGAAGTAAATTATTTGGTCATTTTAGATACCGAGAAAAAAACCAAATACAAACCCACTGATGATGAAGATGAGGATGATGATGACTTTGATGATGTAGCAGCTATTGAGGAAGATTTAAAAGGGGTTGATGCTGACGTGGATGAATTTAAAGTTGACGACGTGGACGATGATGTGGATGATGTTAATGACATAGATGATTTTGATGATGATGAAGACGTTGATGATATTGCAGATGAAGAATTTGATGATGACGATGAAAAATAAGTAAATAAAACAGCCTCGCTAAAAACGAGGCTGTTTTATTTACAACATTTGGATTATTTAGCCACCTCAAATCCATTTTCTTTCCAAGAGGTTATACCCCCGTCAAGATTATAAACTTTTTTGAATCCTTTTTTCTCCAATATATCTGCTGCACTTGAACTTCTTCCTCCTGATTTGCAATATACATAAACAGGAGTTTCTTTATCTAATTTTTCTACTTGTTGCTCAAAATTATCGTCGTGGTAATTAATTTTTGTTGCTCCTTCAATAGTACCTTCTGCCCATTCTTCTGGGGTTCGAACATCCAAGATAGTTCCTGCCTGAGTTGACAATTCTTTAAATTTTGTTGCGTCAACAGTTACAATTACTGCTTCAGTGTTATTGTTTTGACTTGTTCCACAAGAAGTAGTAAAAAGTGCTAACACTACTGCTGATAATAAAATAATTTTCTTCATGTTTTTATTGGTTTTGATTAATAATTTGAATTAATTGGCTGGCTTGTACAACACCTGATTGTCGCCAAACGGGTTTGCTTTGTTTAAATAATATTAAGGTTGGAACGCCTCTTACCTGATAAGCTTCAGCAGCGTGTTGATTTTTATCTACATCAACCTTAACTATTTTTACTTTTCCTTTCATTTTACCTGCAACATCCTCTAATATAGGGCTCATCATTTTACAAGGGCCACACCATGTGGCATAAAAATCGACTAAAACAGGCAAATCTGAATTTAAAAGCTCTTTGAATTTTGACATGTTATTATTGTTTAAACGTAATACTCCACATACCTCTAAAATCTCCTTCTTTAAACCCTATTGCTTTGTCGTTTGGATAAAACTTTTTAATTGTTTCATAATGCTCCGGCAATAAGGTTTCTCCAATTATACCATGGCAACTCAAACACAATCCTTTAGCCGGAATTGGTGCATAAAAAACGTTTTTTTGTTGCTCATTTCGGGCAATCATAGGTTGCATATTTTCTACAGTACCTAATGCTAAATAATTGTCAATAATATGTTGTTCCAACGCAGTAGGTTCATTGGTTAAATTACGTGGTTTGTGGCTAACTCTTTTTATGGTAACATTATAATAATCAGACAAAGAATCGGTTAGTGGCATGGCATTTACATTACAAAATTTAATTGCGTTTTCTACTCCTCCTTCAGCCATGACATTTTTTAAATTTGTACTTAAAACCTTAAAGGTAGCTTCTGCAATTTGTTTACCTTCAATCAAATAGTCGTTCTCTGTTTTAGCAATAACTTTAATTTTTTCTTCATCCACTTTTTTTTCTGAAGTATTACAAGCAAATAAAAATACCAAAGGGATAAAATACAATAATTTAGTCTTCATTTGTTTTGTTTTTAGTTCTTTTAAACAATAAATCGCTTACTAACCACCCCATTACAGCACCATAAATTGTTGTTCGATACCAAACTGAAGTAATGGCACAAGTACCCGATTCGCAACCCACAAAGTACCAATAACAATATCCGGCAATAGCCCCGATTAATAATAACAGAAAGTTCTTTTTATGATGTAATATCCAGTCCTTCATCTTATGCAAAATTATTCCACGGACCACCATTATAAGCCTCTTTTATTCCTGCTCCTTTTAAAATTGAGGTGGCTTGTCCGCTTCGCATACCAGAACGACAACAAAGTACTACTGGTTTTTTAAGCTGTTTAATCTTTTCGATTTTTGTACTTATTTTATCTAACGGAATGTTGGTAGAACCTTTTGCATGTCCTGAATTATATTCTGCTGGTGTTCTAACATCTATTAATGTAGCACCATTTCGTATTAATTCGTGCACATCTACCTTTGGACCTAGTCCAAATATTTTCCTCAAAAAACTCATCTGTTTATTTATTAGTTAACGTTAATTTCTATCTTCCAACTTCGGTCTTCCGACTTCGGTCTTCCAACTTATCTTTTTCTCATAGCAACCATGTTCCAGCCACCACCATTATACACTTGGTCGACTCCATTTTGTGATAAAAAATGTGTGGCCTGACCACTTCTTCCACCTGATGCACAGCAAAGTACTAATGGTTTTTTCATGTTTTTAAATTCGTTAATTCTTTCGGGTACTTGTCCTAATGGAATATTTATTGAACCTTCTACCCTTCCCATTTGATATTCAAACGGTTCTCTTACATCTACAATTGTTGCTTCGTTTAAATTTACGTTTTCGTAACTCATTTTTTGTTTGTTTTTAGTTATTAATTAAAGCGTTGATGGACAAACATAAGCTGTCCTTTTTAAATTGGTGTTATTAAAGATGGCATTGGCACCTCCTGCTACATCAATAATATTTTTATATCCTTCTCTTCGGAGGATGGAAGTGGCTATCATTGAACGATAACCACCTGCACAGTGTAAATATTTTGTTTCAGTTTTATCTAATTTATTTAACCAGTTATTAATGTCGTCCAATGGAAAAGATTCTGCTTGTTCTAATCTTTCTGATAAAAATTCTGTTGGCTTTCTAACATCAATAATTTGCACTTCTTTTGTTAATACAACCTGTTCCAATTCTTTTGCAGAAATAGATGTAATAATATCTACAGGCTTCCCGGCAGTTATCCATGTATCAAATCCTCCTTGTAAGTATCCCACACAATTGTCGTAACCAACTCTAGCCAAACGTAAAACGGATTCTTCTTCTTTTCCTTCATCAGTAACTAAAAGTATTTTTTGATTTAAATTGGTAATCAATGCTCCAACCCAAACTGCAAACTGACCATTTAATCCAATAAAAATGGAAGAAGGAATAAACCCATCTTTAAATTCACGTTGTGTTCTGGTATCAATAATAACGGCTCCTGCCATTTCGTTTTCAAACTCATCAATAGCCATTGGGTTTAAACCTGCTTTCATTACGTCGTCAATACTTTTGTAACCACTTTTATTCATCATGGCATTTTTAGCAAAATACTGTGGAGGAGGTAAAATACCGTGAAGTACTTCGGCAATAAATTCTTCTTTGGTCATGTCGGCTCTCAAGGCATAATTGGTTTTCTTTTGGTTACCAATTGTACCTATGGTTTCTTTACTCATATTTTTACCACAAGCTGATCCTGCACCATGACCCGGATAAACAATTACCTCATCTGCCAGTGGCATTATTTTGTTTCGTAACGAATCAAATAACATCCCGGCCAAATCTTTTTCGGTAACATCTGATTTTATAGCTAAATCAGGTCTTCCAACATCACCCAAAAATAGAGTGTCACCGGTAAATACTGCGTGATTTTCACCATGCTCATCAATCAACAGATAAGTCGAAGATTCAGGTGTATGACCGGGTGTGTGCAATAATTTTATTTTGATATTGCCAATTTTAAACTCTTCGTTGTCTTTACCAACATACATGTTAAAACCTGCAGTAGCTGTTGGGCCATAAACTATGGTTGCACCTGTTTTTTGAGCTAAATCCACATGCCCCGAAACAAAGTCGGCATGAAAATGTGTTTCAAAAACATATTTTATTTTTGCCCCTCGCTTTTCAGCAAGTTGAGTATAAGGAAAAGTTTCTCTTAAAGGATCAATAATGGCAACTTCGCCATTCGATTCGATGTAATAGGCTGCTTCAGCCAAACATCCTGTGTATAATTGTTCTACGTACATTACTTAAGTGTTTAAAAAATCAATTCCTTTATTATAATAAAAATTCCTGTGAAAAGGATAACCCAGCCAAAGCCTTTTTTTAGGATTTCGGATTTTATTTTTTTTGAAAAATGGTTACCTATTACTATTCCAATAATAGATAAACTTGAGAACGTGAGCAATAACTTCCAATCAATAAAAATATGACTTGTACTTGCTGCAAAACCTACAATGGCGTTTAGTGCTATTATTGCCAATGAAGTTCCTATGGCCATTTGTACAGTTAAGTTGCCTATTTTAATTAAAGCGGGAATCATAATAAACCCACCACCTGCACCCACTAATCCCGATAAAAATCCGGTAAAAACCCCTCCTCCAAAATTTAATACTTGATTCACTTTTACCGGTGTATCCGAAACGGGTTTTAGTATCATAAAATAAGATGCCAAAATCATCAATAACCCAAACATTCCCATTACTAAAATCCTTATGGTAAAAATGAAATGGTTAATGGTAAAAAGATGGTGAGGTATAATTGGAATAATAAAATAGCGGGTAATAAAAATAGCGAAAACTGTGGGGGCACCAAAAAACAATACTGTTTTAAAATTTACTAAACCTTGTTTGTGCCGCATATATGCTCCAATTACACTACAAATCCCGACAACAAATAACGAATAAGCAGGAGCTGTTTCTGCTGCTTCAATACCAAACAAATACACCAATATAGGTAATGCCAATATAGAGCCTCCTGCACCAATCAAACCAATGGAAACACCCACAAAAATTGCTAATATGTAACCTAAAATTTCCAAATTTTTAGAGCTCGTTTTGGCATTTATCTATGCATGAAATAATTTGTGATAAACGAGGGTGTTTCAATTTATAATTACAATTTTTCCCGCTTCTTACACTTAATAAAACACCTTTGTTTTTCAAAATGCTTAAGTGGTGCGAGGCAACTGCTTGCTCAATTTTCAAAGCCTCATGGATTTCTGTTACAGTTAGCGTTTGGTTATCAGATAGCATGTCTACTATGGCTATTCGCATAGGATGAGCTATTGCTTTTAGCATTTCTGACGCATTTTCTAATTTTTTTAACTCTATCATATATAATTATGTATATAATTTCATGCAAAGTTATATATAATTTTCTATATATGTTGTGTTTCCACGAAAAAAAATATTTGGAAGAAAAATTAATTTATGAAAATAGGCTTTAAAACTCACTTATAAAGCTCCGTACTTTCAATTTTGTTACTGGAATGTAACGCTCTATCTTTTAAAACCATTTCATATTTAAAAGTATCGGCAAGCGAAAAGTTATTGTAAATCAATTTCACATAAGTTTCGCCTTTAAGGGAAGTTTTTTCTTTGTTTTGAATAAATGGAACACGTAAATGAAAAACAGTTGTATCGTACTCATTAGTTCCACTATTATAGGTTATTACAGGCGATTTTAATTGCCAAACACCATTGTATTTTTCGTAATAATCAATAAATAAATTGTATTGTTGTTCTCCTAGATTTTCGTCTTGTTTTAGACCTAAGTCGCCATCGTTGTCAAAAAACTCGAATTTCACCACTGCATAACTTCCGTCGTTTGACAAACCTCCTTCAATAAACTTGATTACGGGAGGCATAGGTGTAGGGTCTTCTTTCTTACAACCAAAAAATAAAATGATGAATAATAATATGACTAAGTTTGTTGACCTTTGCATACCATAAAATTACCAATATTTTTGAATGAACTTATCAAAAGACATTTTTAATATCTCGACAGAGCAGGAGTTTAATCGGTTGGCATTAAAGATGTTTGGTTTTCAATACCAAAAGAACCTTGTTTATCAAACATTTTGTAACTTACTTAAGAAAAATCCTTCGGTTGTTACTTCTATTGAAAAAATACCTTTTTTGCCGATAGAATTTTTTAAAACCCAAGAAGTCATTTGTGGCAAAAATAACGTTGATGAGGTTTTCTTGAGTAGTGGAACAACAGGGCAAAATCAAAGCAAACATTTTGTAAAAGATATAACTATTTACATAGAGAGTTTTATCAAGGGGTTTGAGCAATTTTATGGTAAAATAACCGACTATTGTTTTTTGGCTTTACTACCATCTTATATGGAACGAGAAGGCTCTTCGCTTATTTACATGACGGAATATTTGGTTAAACATTCCAATCATTCATTAAGTGGATTTTATCTCAACAACTATGCAGCGTTGATAGAAACCATTAAAAAATTGAAGCAACAAAAACAGAAAACCATTTTAATAGGTGTTTCGTTTGCTTTGCTTGATTTAGCAGAACAACATCAACTGGATTTGTCAGATATTATTATCATGGAAACTGGTGGTATGAAAGGGCGTCGTAAAGAAATGACCAGAACTGAGCTTCATTCTATTTATAAAGAATGTTTTAATGTAAAAGAAATCCATTCGGAATATGGTATGACCGAACTTTTATCTCAAGCATACTCAAAAGGAAACGGAATTTTTAAAACTCCAAATTGGATGAAAATTTTGATAAGAGAACCAAACGATCCTTTTAATTTGTTAAATCCAAACAAAACGGGTGGAATCAATGTAATTGATTTGGCTAATTACAATTCATGTTCGTTTATTGCTACTCAAGATTTAGGTAAAACTTTTGTCGATAATAGTTTCGAAGTTTTAGGTCGATTCGATAACACCGATTTGAGGGGATGTAATTTATTAATACAATAGCTCTCCCCTGTACCCCTTCCGTCAGCTGACGGAAGGAAAGATTAACCTCGTTAATCAGGGATGAGTTGATTAAAATTTTGAATAAATTGAGCCGACGAAGTAATAAAAAAAACACTACTTTTGTTTGGTTCAATTTTTGATAAAACCGAGTAAATAAAAATTTAAAAAAATGAAGAAATTACAATCATTATTATTTGTTGCTCTAATTGCAACTGCCGGCTTTTTAAGCTCATGTGCAAGCTATCAGCCTTTTACCAATGAAGACCGACTAAAATACAATTTAGATGAAGCTAAATTGAAAAAATTACAATACTATATTTCAACCGATGTAACATTACAACGAGGAGAAAGATCTAACCAAGCTCAAGAATTGGATAAAGACGGTAAGTTGATTATTTCTAGTTCTGCAAGTTTAGACAACATTTTGATAACAGGAAAAACTCCAGGTGTTTGTGTTAAGGTAATTGACGACAATAAAATAGCAGTTAGCTTTGATGCTTCTGATGACAATAAATATTTAGTTTTTGGCGACCCTAATAATCGTGGACGATACTTATTAATGGGGGCTGAATGGGAAAACGGTAAGGGTAAAATTAATTATGGCGACAAGGTATTTTATGTAATGCCTGGAGGTGCAGGTGCTTACCTGAAATTCCAATTGCAAAACGTTAAAAAATACAAAGAATCGAGTACTAAAGTTAAGGGAAGAAAAGTTAATTAGTTCTCAGTCTTCAGTTCACAGTAAACAAAAAAACAAGAAACTTCAAGACATACATGTTAAATAAAATTAAAGAAACCACCACATTCCTTCAATCACAAGGAATTGATGCACCAGAAGTAGGAATTGTTTTAGGAACAGGTTTAGGTGGATTAGTAAAAGAAATTGAGGTCATCAAAACCATTGATTATGATAAAATACCTCATTTTCCGGTTTCTACTGTAGAATCTCATCATGGTAAATTGATTTACGGAACAGTAAAAGGAAAAAAAGTATTGGCAATGCAAGGTCGTTTTCATTATTACGAAGGTTACGACATGCAACAAATTACTTTTCCTATTCGAGTAATGAAACAAATTGGAGTAAAAAACCTGTTAATCTCAAATGCTGCCGGTGCGGTAAATTTAGAGTTCAAAAAAAGCACCTTAATGTTGATTACCGACCACATCAACTTATTTCCTTCAAACCCTTTAATAGGAAAAAACTACTCTGAGTTGGGCCCACGTTTCCCTGATATGAGTGAACCTTACAGTAACAAACTAAATAACCTACTACGTGAAATTGCCAAAGAAAAAGGCATTTTGCTAAATGAAGGTGTTTATGTTCCAGTTACTGGACCAAACCTAGAAACTCGTGCAGAATACCGTATGATTAAAAAATTAGGTGGTGATGCAGCCGGAATGAGTACAGTTCCTGAAGTTATTGTTGCCAACCATACAGGTTTACCTTGTTGTGCCATTTCAGTTTTAACCGATGAGTGCGACCCAGACCATTTAGCACCAGTTTCTTTAGACGAAATATTGGCTGCGGCGGCTGTTGCAGAACCTCAATTGACAATGCTTTATATGGAGTTGATTGGAAGATTGTAAAAACGTGAGTTCGATATAAGAAATATTGAAATCACCCCTCTAACTCCCCTCAAGGGGAGAATGGCCTCCGTTGTGGCCTCCTCCCTTGAGGGAGGGTAGGGTGGGTGACATTAATTGAATATTATCTCAAAATAATTCTGCCCAACTTAGCTGCCAACTGTTTTTTTGCTGATTGATGACCAATTAATTGCGACATTAAAATCAACGAATCATCGTCGGTTTTTGCATTTTTAATGTCTTCCTGAAGTTGATTGGTAATTTTATTCAACTTGCTCAATTTAAAAGCATAAATAGTGTTTAAAACAGCCAAACTCAACTGATTTTCTTCTTTATTTACAAAAATACTATGTCGCTCCCAATTTTCACTTATTTGATATTTGTGCGAAAGCACGTCGATTGCTATTGAATTAATGGCTGGATTTTGATGTGAAATAAAATCCTGATGAGTAGGTGTTTTATCTTCATTCACCCAAACCACATATTCGTTAAAAATAGTTTGGTAGGTTTCGTTTTCAAAAACAAGTTCATCGGTAATCATGTTCGAAATGATAAAAGCACTGATTAAAACATGATGTTTTTGTTCTTGGTTTTCTTCATCTAACCACTCTAACTCAATCGTTTGATCTCCGTAAGCAATCAATAATCGAATAATTTCATCTTCCCAATGTTTAATGTCCGTCTCTTCTTCAGGATGTTCTTCTTCTGTAAAAGGAGTATAATTTTCTTCGGTTATTGGAAGTTCTTCATGGTTGTTTTTAGTAAACTTTTTACGTAATAATTTATTGGTTTCGTTAATTAATGCATTTTCTTGTATATCTAATAAACTACTACATTCTTTGATGTAAACTGAACGTTGAATTTGATCTGGAATAATAGAAATACTTGCTACAATATCTTTAATTAATTCGGTTCTTTTTATGGGGTCGTTACCAACTTCTGTTATTAAAACAGATGTTTTAAAACGAATAAAATCTTGAGCATTTTTAGTAATATAATCTGTTAGTTCAGATGATGAATTTTTTTTAGCATACGAATCAGGGTCTTCTCCTTCTGGAAAAAGTACCACACGCACATTCATCCCTTCTTTTAAAATCATGTCAATTCCTCTAAACGAAGCTTTTATACCGGCAGCATCACCATCATATAAAATAGTAATGTTTTTTGTATATCGACTAATTAACCGAATTTGCCCTTCGGTTAATGATGTTCCGGAAGAAGCCACCACATTTTCTACTCCGGCTTGGTGTAACGAAATCACATCGGTATAACCCTCTACTAAATAACAGTTGTCTTTTGCAATGATGTCTTTTTTGGCAAAATAAATTCCGTAAAGCACATTACTTTTGTGGTAAATTTCCGATTCGGGTGAGTTTACATATTTTGCTGCTTTTGGATCGGTTTTCAAAATCCGACCGCCAAAACCAAGCACCCTTCCCGAAAGGTTGTGAATGGGAAACATTACACGACCTTTAAAACGGTCGAAATGTTTTTGGTCTTTTATAATGGTTAACCCCGATTTTTCAAGAAACTCTAATTGATAACCTTGTTTTAGTGCTTCCCCTGTAAAAGCTTCCCAAGCATCAGGATTATAACCCAGTTGGAATTTTTTAATGATGTCTTCACGAAATCCACGCTCCACAAAATAACTTAATCCAATGCTTTTACCTTCTTGTGTTTCGTGTAATTGTTGTTGAAAATAAGTTGCCGCAAAATTGGAAACGATAAACAAACTTTCTTTTTCGTTGGCAGTTTGTTTTTGCTCATCGGTTTCTTCAAGTTCTTCAACCTCTATTTGGTATTTGTTGGCAAGATACCTTAATGCCTCCGGATAGGTATAATGCTCATGCTCCATGATGAAGTTAATCGAATTGCCTGCTTTTCCGCATCCAAAACATTTGTAAATTCCTTTGGCTGGAGATACGGTAAAAGAGGGCGTTTTTTCGTTATGAAAAGGGCAATTTCCTAACAAGTTAACTCCACGTTTTTTTAACACCACAAATTCACCCACAACATCTTCGATGATGGCAGCTTCAAAAATTTGATCTATGGTGTGTTTTGGTATCAATTTTTAGTTTAGGTGTTTATGAGTTTAGAAGCTCATGGCTTGTGGTTTGAGAACTGAAGACTGAGGACTGAGAACTACTTCTCCACTTCTTCAACTAAAATTCCTTGTTCGTTGTAATATTTCCATGGTCCCGTTTGTTTATCATTTTTGTAATTTCCTTCCATTCTCAATTTTCCGTTTGGATAATAATTCAAGCCATAGCCATTTCGCTCTCCATTTACAAATTCGCCTTCACTCCAAAGTGTTCCATCCTCAAAATAAGCTTTCCAAATACCGGTTCGTTTTCCATCTTTAAATTCACCTTCCATTTTTACTTTTCCATTTTCGTAAAATTCCTTTTCCTGAACTTTTATTTCTTTTTCATCAACCATTTTATAAAAACCGGTAGTTTTTGGTTGGTTGTTTGGATAGGTTTCTTCCACTTTTTCAATGATTTTTTCGCCACAAGAAAATAATACAAGTAAAATACCGAATAGAATTAATGCTGATTTCATGCTATAATTTGTTTGTTTCAAAAATAGTAAAAAAAGTCCGAAGTCCGAAGACGGAAGTTAGGAGACTGAGAACTGAAAAACTGTGAACTAAAAACTATTTTTTCCTTTCAGTAGTGTAAATCACCAAATCAACTAAAGCTCTGTTGGCTTCATTTTGGTTAAATTCTTTCAAAATAGTTAAAGCCTTATTTTTATACTCCAACATGGCTTTGTGAGCATACTCCAAGCCTCCGCTTGCTATTACAAAATCAATCACTTCTTTCACTTTTTTAGTATTCTGGTTTTGATTTTTGATGATGTATATAATTTTTCGTTTTTCCAACCAACTTGCTTTGCTTAAAGCATAAATCAGAGGTAAAGTCATTTTTTTCTCTTTAATGTCAATTCCTGTTGGTTTTCCAATGGTTTCTCCATCAGAGCCATAATCAAACAAATCATCTTTTATTTGAAAAGCAATTCCTGTATATTCACCAAACAATCGCATTTTTTCTACATCTTCTTTGCTTGCTTTAGCAGAATTTGCCCCGGCCGCACAACATGCTGCAATTAATGTAGCTGTTTTTTGTCGGATAATATCAAAATAAATTTCTTCTGTAATGTCTAATCTTCGAGCTTTTTCTATTTGCAACAATTCCCCTTCACTCATTTCCCGCACCGAGTTCGACATAATTTGTAACAACTCAAACTCTTTGTTGTCAACTGCCAATAGTAACCCTTTCGACAATAAATAATCACCTACTAAAACAGCAATTTTGTTTTTCCAAATGGCATTAATGCTCCAAAAACCTCTTCGTTTGCTGGAATCGTCCACCACATCATCATGAACCAGCGTTGCGGTGTGCAACAATTCTATCATCGATGCTGCAATATAGGTAGATTCGGTAGTAGGGGCAAAAATTTTCGACGACAAAAAAACAAACATCGGACGCATTTGTTTCCCCTTGCGTTTAATGATGTAGTGCATAATATTATCCAACAACGACACACGACTTCGCATCGAATCTCTAAACCAGGATTCAAATTTTTCCATTTCTTCAGCGATGGGTTGTTGTATTTGTTGTATGGTTGACATTTGAGGGGTAAAATTAATAATTAAACCATCAATCTTGTTAAATTATTAACCCTCTCTTTTTCTAAACCATTTAGGCAATATAAAAGCACCGATAAAAAGATAAGGATAGTAACTTATAAATCGCCAAAGCACCACCAACAAACCTGCTAAACCAATCGGTATAAATTCTTGTAAAAACCCGTTAAAAGCAAATTCGGCTACTCCGGCACCTCCAGGCGTGGGGCTGATGAGCATAATCACCCACATTACCAATTGGCGACCATAAATTAAAAAATGGCTACCTACATCGGTAACTATTAAAATAATAAAGTTAACCACCCAAAAACGTGCTGTCCATGCAAAAAAAGTTGCAGCAAAAGCTTTTATCCAAAACCAACCGTTTTTTTCTTTAAGTTCAAGAGAAGTTTTTATCATATCTGTTCCTAGTTTAATTACTATTTTTCGCCAACGCTTCAGTAATTTAAACGAAAACAAACGATAAAGCAATTTTTTAATGCCCAACGGATTTATAAAAACACCATATAAAATAAGGGTAATAAGCAATACAATAAAACCATAACCCACATAAAAAATTTCTTTGGTGGATAAGGTGTAGCCAAAAATCTGTTTGGTCAGCTCTACTGGAAATAAATGCTCTGTTCCAATCATTAAAATAACAAGAGGAACGGTAATAATGTAAAAAAGTTCATCTAAAAAAGCAGAAATCATTACCACTGCGGTGCTTTTCCCTAAATTTATCCCTTCCTTATTTAGAATAAACATGGCAACACTACTACCTCCAACTACCGAAGGTGTAATGGCTGATGCAAATTCCCATAGCATAATCACATTAAAACTTTGTCGCCAACTGAGCTGATTATCGGTTAATACTCTAATTCGAAACATATATCCTAGATCACGAATAACCATCATAAGCAAGGCAATTAACAACCAAAAAAACATGGTATAATTCCAATCTATTTCCCGAAAAGCCTCCCAATTGGTTTTGCTCCAAAGCATGTATGCAGCAACAAGCAATCCAATAACTATTGGAATAGCTATTTTTTTTGCTGAAAAAACATCACTTACTTTATTACTTTTGGGCATTATTATCTAATTGTATGAAAAAAATATACTACCTATCTACTTGCTCAACTTGTACTCGAATTATTGCAGCATTAAACTTGGGTAATGACTTCGAATACCAAGACATCAAATCTACTAAAATAACCGAAGTTCAACTAGAAGAAATGGCTAAAATGAGCGGCTCGTTCGAAAGTTTATTTAGCAGAAAAGCTATTAAATATAAAACCTTAAATCTTAAAGAAAAATTGTTAACCGAAAACGATTATAAAAAATTGATTTTGGAGGAATACACATTTTTAAAACGACCAGTTATTATTGTTGGAAAAAATATTTTTGTTGGAAATGCCAAAAATACTATTGAAGATGCTGCTAAACTCCTAATCTCATAAAATTCTAAACAACATTGAACCTCAAACCTCAAACCTCCAATCTTCTTCCTCATCTCGCCATTCTTGGTGCTAACATCATTTATGGAATAAACTATTCCATAGCAAAAGATGTGATGCCTGTATTTATTAAACCCTTTGGATTTATATTATGCAGAGTTATAGGAGCTCTGATTTTATTCACTTTAGTGAGTTCTTTTTATAAAGAGAAAATTGATAAAAAAGATATCGTACGCTTAGCTATTTGTGGTTTCTTCGGAGTTGCAGCTAACCAACTCATGTTTTTTTATGGCTTAAACCAAACCAATCCTATAAATGCTGGTATCATTATGACTTCAAACCCCATAATGGTTTTGTTGGCTGCTGCATTTATTTTACAAACCAGAATAACTTACACCAAAATTTTCGGGCTTGTGCTAGGTATTTCTGGGGCTTTAATGATTTTATTGTTTAAAAAAGGATTTTCATTTGGTTCCGACACTTGGATAGGTGATTTATTTATTTTATTAAATTCCACTTCGTATGCTATTTACCTTGTTTTGGTAAAACCACTTATGAGAAAGTACAGTCCAATAACGGTAATAAAATGGGTATTTACTTTTGGTTTTTTATACGTTATTCCTTTTGGTTTTAATCAATTTTCTGAAATAAACTGGACTGATTTCTCACTCGATATTTGGCTAAAATTTGGTTTTGTAATTATTGCTACTACTTTTTTGGCATATCTATTTAATATTTATGGGTTAAAAAAATTAAGCCCTTCTGTAGTTTCATCTTACATTTATCTGCAACCCTTAATTGCTGCTCTTTTTGCTATTTGGGTTGGAAAAGATAGTTTTACTTGGATAAAATTTGTTGCTGCTATTTTAATTTTTGCTGGAGTTTATTTGGTGAGTAAGCCAGAAAAGTTCAAAGTTTGAGAGCCTGTCCCGATTTCTCGGGATTTAAGGTTGTTTACATAACCTCAAATTCGAAACTTCAAACAAATAAATTATCTTTACATCCTAAAATAAAATTATGATAAAATCAATGACCGGTTTCGGTAAAGCTACCGCCGAAATAAACGGTAAAAAATTTAGTGTCGAAATTAAAACCTTAAACAGCAAACAAGCCGATGTTTCGGTTCGGATGCCGTCTATGTTTAAAGAAAAAGAATTCGGAATTCGTTCGTTAATTAATCAAGAATTAGAGCGTGGTAAAATTGATTTTTCATTGGGTTTTGAAACACTTGGGGAAACCAACAACTTTTCGGTAAACAAAGATTTATTTAAAAAATATTACAACGAATTGGCTGGTATGGCAAATGAGTTAAATCAAACAAATACTGATTTATTTACCATAGTTTCAAGAATGCCCGATGTGTTTAAAACCGACAAACAAGAACTGGAAGAAACCGAATGGCAAAAAGTAAACGAACTAATATTTGAAGCCATTGCTGCAACCAACAATTTTAGAATTACCGAAGGAGAAACATTATTAAAAGAATTATTACAACGGGTAAATAACATTCTTTCTTTACTTAAACAAGTTGATGTTCACGAACCAAAACGATTGGAAGTGGTAAAAGAACGTATTGCAACTCACCTTACCGAAGCAGTTGGCAAAGAAAACATCAATAAAGATAGATTTGAACAAGAATTGATTTTTTACATCGAAAAATTTGATGTAACCGAAGAAAAAACTCGCTTAACTACTCATTGCAATTATTTTATTGAGACCATTAATAATGATAATTCTGAAGGTAGGAAATTGGGGTTTATAACACAAGAAATGGGCAGGGAAATTAACACGTTGGGTTCAAAAGCCAATAATGTAGATATACAGATGCTCGTGGTTCAAATGAAAGATGAATTAGAAAAAATTAAAGAACAAACGTTGAATATATTATAACAAATTAGAGATTGGAGTCTGAAGACTATGAACTGACAACTGTGAACTAATAAACCAATGAATGGAAAATGTATCATATTGTGTGCCCCTTCAGGAGCTGGAAAAACTTCCATCACAAAATACTTGTTGCAACAAAACTTAGGATTGGAGTTTTCTATTTCGGCTTGTACCAGAGCCAAAAGACCTAATGAAACGGATGGTATTGATTATTATTTTTTAACTATTGATGAGTTTAAAAACCGAATTGAAGCGAAAGATTTTATTGAGTGGGAAGAGGTTTATGCAAACAATTTTTACGGTACACTTAAAGCCGAAATAAATCGAATTTGGGAAAGTGGCAAACATGTTATTTTTGATGTGGATGTAAAAGGCGGATTAAACTTATCAAAACACTTTGGTAAAAATGCGTTAGCTATTTTTATTAAACCACCCTCTATTCTTGAATTAGAAAAGCGACTAAGAAGCCGAGGAACCGAAAGCGAAGAAACCATACAACGACGAATAAATAAAGCTACAGAAGAAATGGAATACGAAAAAAGGTTTGACGTTTCAGTAGAAAACAATCAATTAGAAGTGGCTCAAAAAGAAGTTTATGGTATTGTAAAATCTTTTTTAAAAAGTTAAATTAAAAATGAACATTGGGCTTTATTTCGGCACTTACAATCCCATCCATGTGGGGCATTTAATTATTGCCAATTACATGGTAGAGTTTACCGATTTAGATCAGGTTTGGCTGGTTGTCAGCCCTCAAAACCCATTAAAGAAAAAATCTACTTTATTGGAAGATTATCACCGTTATGCAATGGTTGAAATGGCAGTTTTTGATAACGATAAACTTAAAGCATCTAACATTGAATTCAAATTACCACAACCATCATATACTATTAACACCTTAACTTATCTTAAAGAAAAACATCCCAAACACCAGTTCTCGTTAATAATGGGTGAAGACAATTTGCGTACTTTTCACAAATGGAAAAATTACGAGCAGATTTTAGAAAATCATGAAATTTATGTTTATCCACGTGCCTTAACCGAACAAGAGCGTATAGAAATGATTGAATCTGCAAGTGTTGAAAACAGTTTTTCTAATAAAAAAAATATTATTGTTTGTGATGCTCCTTTGATGAAAATTTCGGCAAGCTTTATCAGAGATGCTATTAAAAATAAAAAAGATACTCGCTATTTGCTCACTGAAGTAGTTTACAAGTATGTTCAGGAAATGAATTTTTACAAGAAATAACTTCCAAGAATGCCTAACAAAATAATTGTAAAAAAAACTTCCGCCAACCATTCTTTTTTTAGCTTATTAAAATAATTAGCTAAAAATACCGAAAAAGGTATCGTTAATAAAATATAAAGCGAATTGTAATCATCGCTATTGAAAATAAGTGTTACAAAAAAGAACAAAGCAAGAAGTATAAAGATAATAAAAAGTTTACGGTCTTTAATAACATCTCTCTCCAATTGAAAAAACATACTGAAAAATGCTAGTAACACAAAGCCAATAATTATCACTAAAAAATATATAAATGGCTTGCTAATAACAGATGTCGAAAAAATTGCAGGATAATAAATCCAATCAATATAGTTAGAATTAAAAAGTTGATTGGATAAATATAAATAAGCAACTAAGTAGATAAAAGGCAATAAAAACCCCAATAAGGATACAAAAAAATCTCTAAAATTAGGCGTTCGAACATACGACAACACTATCCAAATTAATGGAAACAAGCAAAAAAGAGGAACATAAATCAGTACACTTATTCCCAATAAAAACCCAATATTAAATAATAAAGGTTTAGCATTATGAAGCGAATACAATTTGAAAAACAACCATAAAATGGTAATGATTAAAGTATTTGAAATAATAATTGGGGTTACTGCAAATAAAATAGGAATTCCACTATTAAGTACCACATAAAACAAGCCAACCAAATGTGTATTTCCTTTAATTAATTTTTCTCTATTAATAATAAAATTCAAGAATACTCCTTGAAAACCAATTAATATGGAAAATAATAAAACATCAACAAATCTGTTTTCTATCGTAAAATTAAACAACGAATAATTCTCTGTGTTTAATTCAACTCCCCCAATAACTATCGGGGCTATCGGAGAAAAATAACCCGGTATAAGTAGTAAAACCGCTAATACAACAATAAAAATGTTGGCTATTATTTGGTTGGTTTTAAAAATTCTTATTACCATGCTGTAATATTAATTAAAATAAGTTTTTAAAAACTAAAGATAAATTTTACATTTGCTGTTCAAAAATAATATTTATGACTGATTTTATTTACTGGTTAGGCGATGTTTTTTATGCTTTTTTCGGATTATTACAAAAATTAGGCAACATTCCTAACTATGCTTTTATTGCTTTAGGATTTGGAGGTCTTTTTTACTGGTTAAATCTTCAGAGAAAATACAACAAAAAAGCACAAGCTGAAGGTGGTTTGAAATAACAACCTAAAGCTTTTATTTTCTTCTTACTAAAGTTCATGTCGCTTTAGTATTTTAGCGTTTTATTGATTATTAAACACTCAACAACAACAACAAAAATCAATTTATTAACAAATAAATTGTTCATAATGTTGTTGATTTAGAAAAATAGTCCTAAATTCGCAGCCCCAATTTAAGGGATATTACATTTAATATACTGATTAAAAGAATAATAACGTGGACGCATTAAGTTACAAAACAATCTCGGCAAACAGTGCTACAGTAAACAAAAACTGGGTACTTATAGATGCAGAAAATGAAACATTAGGAAGATTAGCCAGTAAAGTGGCTATACTAATAAGAGGTAAACACAAAACAAACTTCACCCCTCATGTGGATTGTGGAGATCATGTTATTGTTATTAACGCTGATAAAATTACCTTAACAGGTAATAAATGGGAAGATAAAGAGTACATCTCTCATACAGGTTATCCTGGTGGTCAGAAAACTACGAATCCAGCTCGTTTAATGGCTAAAAAACCTACTTACATGATTGAGCACGCCATTAAAGGGATGCTTCCAAAAAACAAAATTGGAAGTGAAATGTATCGTAATTTATATGTTTATGCTGGAGCAGAACATCCACACGAAGCACAAAAACCACAACAATTAAAATTAACTGAGATTAAATAAGAAGCATGGAATTAGTTAACGCAACAGGAAGAAGAAAAACGGCAGTAGCTAGGGTTTATCTTACTAAAGGTAAAGGAAACATTACTGTAAACAAAAAAGACTATAAAGTATTTTTTCCAACAACTGTATTACAAGGTAAAGTACAACAAGCTTTTGTTGCTACAGAATTGGTTGATACATTTGATGTAAAAGTAAATGTTTATGGTGGTGGTATTACCGGTCAGGCTGAAGCAGTTCGACATGCTATATCAAGAGCTTTAGTAAAAGTGAATGCTGATAATAAACCATTATTAAAAGTAACCAGCTTATTAACTAGAGACCCTAGAATGGTAGAGCGTAAAAAACCGGGACAACCAAAAGCTCGTAAAAAGTTTCAGTTTAGTAAACGTTAGTATATTTTTTGGAATAAATCCAAATCTATTTATAACCTATTGTTTAGTATCTAAATTTTTAAGACTTAGCATTAAGCTAACTACTTCGAAATTGAGTTATTAAGGAATGTAAACAATAAAAAAATGTCAAAAGTAACTTTTCAAGAATTATTAGATGCAGGTGTACACTTTGGTCACCTAAGAAGAAAATGGAATCCTAAAATGGCTCCTTACATCTTTATGGAGCGTAATGGTATTCACATTATCGACTTACACAAAACGATTGTAAAATTAGATGAAGCTTCTCAAGCTTTACAACAAATCGCAAAATCAGGTAAAAAAATAATGTTTGTGGCTACAAAAAAACAAGCTAAAGACATCGTTGCTGAAAAAGTAAAAAACATTAACATGCCTTATGTTACTGAAAGATGGCCGGGTGGTATGTTAACCAATTTCGTTACCATTAGAAAAGCGGTTCGAAAAATGTCTTCTATCGACAAAATGTTAGAAGATGGAACCATGGCAATTCTTTCAAAAAGAGAACGTTTGCAAATTGCTCGTCAAAGAGACAAACTGGAATTAAACTTAGGTAGTATTGCTGATTTAACCAGATTGCCAGCTGCAATTTTTGTGGTGGACATCATGAAAGAGCACATTGCCATCGCTGAAGCAAAAAAATTAGGAATACCTACTTTTGCTATTGTTGATACCAATTCTGACCCAACCTTAGTTGATTTTCCTATTCCTGCAAATGATGATGCATCAAAATCTATTGAAAAAATTATAGAAATTTTGTGTGTTTCTATCGCTGAAGGTCTTGCTGAAAGAAAACAAGAAAGAGATAAAATCAAGGACGTGAAAGACGTAAAAGATGGTAAAGACGGCAAAAAAGAAACTTCTCAAAAAGAAGAAACTGTTGAAGAATAATAATCACTCCCGATAACTATTGGGATTAAAAAACAATATAGAACATGTCAAACATTACAGCAGCAGACGTTAACAAATTACGTCAAACTACAGGTGCAGGAATGATGGATTGCAAAAAAGCTTTAGTAGAAGCAGAAGGCGATTTCGAAAAAGCAATTGACATCCTTAGAAAAAAAGGACAAAAAGTAGCGGCAAACAGAAGTGATAGAGATGCAAAAGAAGGTTTAGTGCTTGCAAAAACTACAGCAGACGGTAAAAAAGCAGTTATGGTTGTAGTAAATTGCGAAACTGATTTCGTAGCAAAAAATGATGATTTTAGTGCTTTCGCTAATAAAATTCTTGATATTGCAATGGACAAAAATCCTGCAAATGTTGAGGAATTAAAAGCATTAAGTTTTAACGGTAATGGTTTAACCATTGCTGATAAAATAATTGAACAAACAGGTGTTATTGGCGAAAAAATTGATGTTTCAGGTTACGAAGTTGTAAATGGAGAATTTGCAGTTGCGTACAATCATCCGGGAAATAAATTAGCTTCTATCGTAGCATTAAATAAAGCCGGTGGTTCAATTGCTGAAGCAGGAAAACAAGTAGCTATGCAAATTGCTGCTATGGCTCCAATTGCTGTTGATGAATCACAAGTTTCTGAAGCAGTTATTGCCAGAGAAATGTCAGTTGGTAGAGAACAAGCCATAGAAGAAGGCAAACCAGCCGATATGGTGGATAAAATTGCAGAAGGCAAAGTTAAAAAGTATTTAAAAGAAAATACTTTATTGAACCAACCATCGATAAAAGACAATAAAAAAACGGTAAGTCAAACATTGCAAGAAGTTGAAAACGGATTAACCGTTTTAGGCTTTAAACGCATCATGTTAGGATAATATAACCACACTAAGAAAAAAGAGAAGTTAACTTCTCTTTTTTTTTGCATTAACTTTTTTAACTATGGCATTTAAACGGATTTTATTAAAACTTAGTGGCGAATCCCTGATGGGAAATAAGCAATTTGGCATTGACAATGATAGGTTAAACATCTATGCCCATGAAATAAAAGAAATTGTTGAACAAGGTGTTGAGGTTGCCATAGTTATTGGTGGTGGAAATATTTTTAGAGGCATCCAAGCCGAAGAAGGGGGAATGGAACGTACTCAGGGCGATTACATGGGAATGTTGGCAACAGTTATCAATAGTATGGCTTTACAATCTGCTTTAGAAGCTACCAAAGTAAAAACCCGTTTGCAAACTGCTATCGAAATGAAAGAGATTGCTGAACCTTTTATTAAAAGAAGAGCTGTTCGACATTTAGAAAAAGGGCGGGTAGTAATTTTTGGTGCAGGAACAGGAAACCCTTATTTTACTACCGATACAGCTGCCTGTTTAAGAGCTATTGAAATTGAAGCTGATGTTATTTTAAAAGGAACACGAGTGGATGGTATTTACACTGCCGATCCCGAAAAAGATACTAATGCTAAAAAATACAACACCATTTCTTTTGATGAAGTTTACCAAAAAGGGCTAAACATTATGGACATGACAGCCTTTACCTTGTGTAAAGAAAATCAACTACCCATCATTGTTTTTGATATGAATAAACCGGGTAACCTTAAAAAAGTGGTGAATCAAGATGCCTCGATAGGGACAATTGTAGAAGGATAATTTTTTACCACATAGGAACATAGCTAATTTAACGAAAAAAGGTAAGTCATAGATTTTACGTTTTGTTACTATGATAGAACCGTCCTTGACGGTCTTAGTAAAACTTTAAACAATTAGAAACAAACTATGTGTCTATGTGGTTAAAATTTTCACAAACACTTAGCGAATATTTTTAGTTTTAAACTCCATTGAACAGTTATAAAATTTGTTATTTTTGGAAAAAATAATTACCATGAATGAAGAATTACAATTTATATTAGACAGCACAAAAGAAGCCATGCAATCGGCTATTGAGCATTTAGATAAACAATTACAAAAAATTCGTGCCGGAAAAGCCAGTCCAATGATGCTTAGCGGCGTTATGGTTGATTATTATGGGGCAAAAACACCTCTTGCTCAGGTGGCCAATGTAAATACCTTAGACGGTAGAACCATTACTGTTCAGCCTTGGGAAAAAAGCATGATGCAGCCTATTGAAAAAGCCATTATTGATTCAAACTTAGGGTTAAACCCACAAAATAACGGCGAACAAATAATGATTAATGTACCTATGCTTACCGAAGAACGCAGGAGGGACTTAAGTAAACAAGCTAAAGCTGAAGGCGAACATGCAAAAGTGGGTATCAGAAATGCCAGAAAAGAAGCCAACGACGAAATAAAAAAACTTAAAATCGATGGTTTAAGTGAAGATTTAGCCAAAACTGCAGAAGCCGATGTTCAAAAAGTAACGGATGGTTTTATTGCTAAAGTGGATCATTTTATTGAATCCAAAGAAAAAGATATCATGACGGTTTAAAAACTGTTTTTCAACTTAACAATCCCATTTAATTTTAAATGGGATTTTTTGTTTTTAACAATTCATGGTTATTGGTAAAATAAAATCTACAAAAGTGATTTACCAAAAACATCAAAAAAATGACCGTTAACCGGCTCAAACATACCATTAAAAAGAAAAACCCATACACCGGTCATTTGAAAGCAGATTTTCTTTATATTCGTAACTCCTATTTTATTCTAAAATATGGAGGTAGATAGAAATCTAAAACAAAAACACCATGAAAAAGCTATTCCTGTTTTTGCCTTTATTACTAATTACAATTATTAGTACTGCCCAATTCGGTTCTGAAAACCAAACTATTGTATTTAGTACTGGTGCTACAGATGTGAAAAGTTTTGATTTAGATGGAGATGGAGACTTTGATATCCTTACCGCCTCGGCTA
This sequence comes from Bacteroidota bacterium, assembly GCA_016183805.1. GTDB lineage: Bacteria > Bacteroidota > Bacteroidia > Flavobacteriales_E > Vicingaceae > Vicingus. The sequence goes on along the minus strand of JACPDX010000051.1, from coordinate 16,260 downwards.
ATGATAATAAAATTGCTTGGTATGAAAACCTTGGAAATAGTACTTTTGAATCTCAGCAAATTATTTCTTCCAATGCCAATGGTGCTTCATCTGTGTATTTTTCAGATTTAGATGGTGATGGTGATTTTGATGTTCTTTCTGCTTCAACTAATGATGATAAAATTGCTTGGTATGAAAACCTTGGAAATGGTAGTTTTGGCTCTCAACAAATTATTTCTATTAATGCTGATGGAGCCTCATCTGTATATTCTTCAGATTTAGATGGTGATGGTGATTTTGATATTCTTTCTGCTTCAACTAATGATGATAAAATTGCTTGGTACGAAAACCTTGGAAATGGTAGTTTTGGCTCTCAACAAATTATTTCTATTAATGCTGATGGAGCTCGCGATGTATATGCTATTGACCTTAATAATGATGGTGATATAGATATTCTTTCGGCATCTTATAATGATGATAAAATTGCTTGGTATGAAAACCTTGGAAATGGTAATTTTGGTGCCCAACAAATTATTTCTAGTAGTCTAAATGAGGCTCGGTCTGTTTATTCTGCTGATTTAGATGGAGATGGAGATGTTGACGTTCTTTCAGCTTCATCATCTGTTATTAACGCTTCCATAGCTTGGTACGAAAACCTTGGAAATGGGAGCTTTGGACCTAAACAAATTATTAAACAAGGTACTTCTATTCGGTATTCCTCTGTTGATGCTACTGATTTAGATGGAGATGGAGACCTTGATGTGTTATCAGCTTCTGAAGGCGATAATAGAATTGCTTGGTATGAAAATCTTGGAAATGGTAATTTTGGATCTTCCCTAATTATTGCAAATAATGTGTATATTGCCTCAGCAGTATATGCATCAGATATTGATGGAGATGGAGATTCAGATGTGCTGTCGGCTTCTGTAGGTAATGGGGAAATAGCATGGTACGAGAATCTTGGGGATTCTATTTTTAGTGCACAAAATCCTGTTTCTACCGCTTCAGCTTTCGGTCCTCTTTCAACACATGCTGCCGATTTGGATAACGATGGGGACATTGACGTTCTCTCCGCTTCTAGAAATGATTACCACATAAATTGGTTTGAAAATTTGGGATATAACCATTATAGTCCTAAGAAAGTTATTGATTCCTTTTCACTTTTCAGCTCTGTATATGCCGCTGATTTAGATAATGATGGGTTTTTAGACGCTCTTTCTACTTCTTTTTCCGAAAAAAAAGTAGTTTGGTATAAAAACCTTGGAAATGGTACTTTTGGCTCCGAGCAAATTCTTTCAAACAATGCTGATGGAGCTCGCGATGTATATGCTATTGACCTTAATAATGATGGTGACATAGATGTTCTTTCGGCATCTTCTTCTGATGATAAAATCGCCTGGTACGAAAACCTTGGAAATGGTAGTTTTAGTTCTGAAAAAATATTAACAACATTTGCTGATGGAGCGTGTACAGTATATGCTGCTGATCTAGATCAAGATGGAGATAATGATATTCTATCTGCTTCTACTAATGACGAGAAAGTTTCTTGGTATGAAAATTATGGAGGTGGTAATTTTGGCCCCCCACTCTCTAGTTTCCTTACAGGAGTTTTAACAATTTATGCAGCCGACATAAACAATGATGTTCATCTAGATTTGATTTTTGGAACGAGTGGTGGAATATATTATTCTTTAAACCCTGGCAACGCCAATTTCAACATTCCACAACCATTGACAACAAGTGTTAGCTATGCCAATGACATTTTCTCCACTGATTTAGATAGTGATGGAGATAATGACATCATAACTTCTCAATATATAGCGGATAATATAGTATGGTTAGAGAATCTTGGAGGTACTACTTTTAGTCCCGAACAAATCATTACTTCGTCATACACCGCTGCTGGGTCTTCAGAAACATCTTCTATTATGGGGATTGATATGGATGGAGACGGAGATAAGGATATCCTTTCTGTTGCTAGTAATAGCAGCATAATTTGGAACGAAAATTATTTTAACAGTCCTTATCAATTCCAAGGAAATGTATTTTACGATTCTAATCAAAATACAATAATTGATAGTAATGAATTTGGACTACCTTTTATTCAAATGGAATTAAACCCTAATTCACTTGCAGCATATTCCGACAATAATGGCAATTATTTTTTTGCTACTGACACTGGTACTTATACAGTAAATTATATACCTAATAGCTTATGGGGATTAACTACCGATTCATCCTCATACACCAAAACCTTAACTGGAGCTAATCCAATTGCAGATAGTTTAGATTTTGGGTTTTACCCAAACACCATTACTACAATTATAGAACCCGAACTAACAGGTGGTTTTCCTAGATGTAATACTATTATAAATTATTGGGTAAACATCCGAAATGAAGGGACAACTCTTCCAGATGGAATTGTTCATATACAATTAGATGATTCCGTTTCTTATGTGTCATCAATAAATCCCCCAGATTCTATTGTTGGGCAAAACATCTATTGGCATTTTGATAGTTTGTTCTTTTTCTCTGAAGAGATGATTAACCTACAAGTTCAAATGCCCCCTTTTACAAGTATGGGAGATACCTTAATTTCCATATTAAATGTTTACGAATTGGATGGTAGTAACAACATTGTTTATACCAATACAGATACTTTAAATCAAATTTTAGTCTGTTCATTTGACCCTAACGATAAAACAGTTTTACCGAAAGGTATCGGTTCACAAGGTTTTATTGCTAACAATCAACCCTTGGAATATTTAATTCGTTTTCAAAATACGGGGAATGATACTGCATTAACAGTAATGGTTAGGGATCAATTAGACGATAATTTAGATTGGGCTAGTTTAAAGCCATTGGCAAGCAGTCATTCTATGCAAGTATGGATAGAACAAGATGGAGAAGCTGTATTTAAATTTAACAATATTATGTTGCCTGATAGTAATGTAGATTTTTTAGGCAGTCAAGGTTTTGTTAAATTTAGTATTAACCAAAATCCTAACCTAGCTCCGAATACCCCAATTTTTAATACAGGACATATTTATTTTGATTACAATACCGCAGTTATTACCAATACAGTTTTAAATACCATTGAAGATACAACAAGTTTTCCAGTTTCTGTTCAAGAAATTACCTTTACCGAAACCAACGAAATAATTGTTTTCCCTAATCCATTTACAGAACACATTACTGTTTATTATAAAGCAAAAATAAATGCTGCTTATCATGTTTCATTATTTGACATGTCAGGCAAAGAATTGTTGAAAAAGGAAAACAATACCAGCAACAAAACTGAATTAGATGTAAGCCAATTAAAAAATGGCATTTACATTATAGTAGGTACAGATACTAATGGTAAAAAGTTATTTAGCGAACGAATCGTTGCTCAATAGCTTAGCCTAAACCCTTTATCAATTCGAGTGCCGATGTAGGAGGTTTAACAAGAAGGAGAAAAGTTTTTGTACTTACCAAAAGAAGTCTTGTTTAAAACTAAACAGGACTTTTTTGTTTTTACAAAAAAAATAGTATCTTTAGTCCATGTCGTGGCTAATAAAAGATAGAAAGGATAAACACCTCCCCAAACAATTCATTCGTTGGTTTGAAATCCCTGCGAATAATTTTGACAGAGCTGCTAAATTTTACACCAACGTATTTGGCTTACAACTCAATCAAGTAGAGTTAAACGGAATAAATCACGGTATCTTTCAACTAAATGAAGGTCAGGTAACTGGTGCCGTTGTGGATTATGGAACTGCCATATTAAAACCGGGTGTCGTTTTATTTTTTGATGGAGACCCTTCAATCAGTGATTTAGAAAAAAAAATTATTGAATATGGGGGGCAAATTTTAGTGAGTAAAACCTTAATCAAAAATAAAACAGTAGAAGGTCAGTACATCATTCCCAAAAATTTTATCGACGGAAGTAACTTGGGTTATTTTGCTTATTTCTTGGACACCGAAGGAAACAAAATGGGATTGTTTGGAAACAGCTAACCTACACTAATAAACGCTTGGAATGAATACTTCGGATAAAATAAGGAACAAAAAAGCGTTGCTTAAAAAGTTTAATTCTAATAAAAACAAATCTTTTTACCACATAGATACATAGAAAATGCTTACTTTAAAAGTGTTGCCATTATGATAGTTACACATTAGTTATTTCTCCGACATGTCGGAGAATACTATGGTTACCTTATGTCATCTTTAAATAAAAATAAGCTATGTGCCTATGTGGTTTTATATTTTTTTCTGACCGAAGAGAAATTCTAGTTAAAGTCGACTATTTTTGTTGTATGATTTTATCTTGTATCAACTCCCATTAATTAAAACTTATGAGTATTAAAGCTTCGTTAGGTGTTGTATTTGCTAAACTTGTTTGCAAAAAAATTGCAAAGTGGAGTTCTAACCCCATCGCTACCCAAGAAAAAGTTTTTCAGAAATTAGTCGCAACAGCAAAAAATACTGCTTTTGGAAAAGACCACGATTTTAATTCGATTACTGATTATGAATCATTCAAAAAAAATGTTCCAGTTAAAGATTACGAAGATTTAAAACCATATATCGAACGAATAAAAAAAGGCGAAGAAAATGTGTTGTGGCCGGGATTGCCCAATTATTTTTCTAAAACATCAGGAACTACTTCGGGTGCAAAATACATTCCGAATACTAAGGAGTCGTTAAATTACCAAGTAGAAGCTGCCCGAAATGCCATTTTGTGTTACATCAACGAAACCAAAAAAACCAATTTTATTGATGGGAAGATGATTTTTTTGCAAGGTAGTCCTGAATTAGATTATTCACTTAAAGTGCCTGTTGGTAGGTTGTCTGGCATTGTGGCTCACCATGTGCCAAAGTATTTACAAAAAAATCGGTTGCCTTCTTATAAAACCAATTGCATTGACGATTGGGAAACAAAAATTGATGCCATTATTGAAGAAACTTTGCCCGAAAAAATGACCTTAATTTCAGGTATTCCTCCATGGGTACAAATGTATTTTGATAGATTGTTGGAGAAAACCGGAAAAAAACAGATAAAAGACATTTTCCCCGATTTTTCGTTGTTTATTTATGGTGGCGTAAATTTTGAACCTTACCGAGCCAAATTTGAACAAACCATCGGAAAAAAAATTGACAGTATCGAAACCTATCCTGCATCGGAAGGATTTATCGCTTTTCAGGATACACAAACTCAGCCGGGATTATTGCTTAACATCAATGCTGGCATCTTTTTCGAATTTATTCCTGCTGACGAATATTACAATGAAAAGCCAACTCGGATTTCGTTAAAAGACGTGGAACTCAACAAAAACTATGCATTGATTTTAAATACCAATGCAGGTTTGTGGGGGTATAGCATTGGCGATACGGTAAAATTTGTTTCGTTAAAACCTTATCGAATTGTGGTGTCGGGTAGAATAAAACATTTTACATCTGCCTTTGGCGAGCATGTAATTGGCGAAGAAGTAGATTATGCCATTGAACAGGCGTGCAAAGTATTAAATTTAGATGTTAACGAATACCATGTAGCACCTCAAGTAATGCCTAAAGAAGGAGGAATTGCCTATCACGAGTGGTTTATCGAATTTTCAGCAGAACCAACAAAAGTTGCAGAATTTGCAGAGGTATTGGATCAACAACTTCAAGGTAAAAACTCTTATTACAAAGATTTGAGAAAAGGAGAAATGTTGGATATTATTAAAATCACTCCTATTAAAATTGGTGGTTTTAATGCATACATGAAAGCTTCCGGTAAATTGGGCGGACAAAATAAACTCCCCCGATTAGCCAACGACAGGCAGCTTGCCGAAGAGTTGGCAAAATTTATAATTTAGTCAGAAAATGGTTTCAACAGGTTATTTAAATTACCTTTGGCAGTAAATTTGTTAAATACATTTTTTTTATCAAACTATAGGTTTTACATGTTTAGAATTATCCTCTTCGTTTTAATATTTTCAGCAAATTCGCTGTTTTCACAAATTATTTTTAATACTTCCTACCACAATTTAGGCGACATCAACAAAGAAGATAAAAAGTATTTTGATTTCACGTTAACCAATGCCGGAAAAGTTGCTGCTAACATTGTTCGTATTGAAGAACCTTACGGAATCAGTTCTAGATTTTCTGCAAAAACCATTGAACCTGACAGTACCATTACAGTTCGAATAAAATATACTCCAAGAAGAAAAGGTACATTTAAGCAAGATATTCCTGTTTGGGTGAGTGTAAATAATGAACCCATTACTTTTACCATAGAAGGCAATGCTTTAACATTTGATGTAAATGAAACCATGGCTTGTCCCGATTTTGTAAGAATTCAAAAACCGGTCGAAGAACGTGCAACCCTCAAAATTAATGTGGTTGATGTAAATACAAAAAAACCAATAAAAGATGCTACAGTGGAAATTATTTGGGATGGATTGGTCTATAAAAAAGTAACTACCGATAAATTAGGAGATGCATTGCAGAATCTTCAGGTAGATAATTACTATCTGGTGGTAAATGCAGAAGGTTATGGAAGTAAAGAATCAGATTTTTCGTTGGATAACCTCAATAATTCTATTCAATTTGAATTGGGAGAACCTACCAAGGAAGAAATATTAGCGAAAGAAGAACCAATAATTGTAGAACCTATAATTATTCCTGAGCCAACCGATACCATTTCTACATTGGAACTTCCTGTTAATTTATACGCTCCAAACAATGTGGTTTTTTTAATTGATGTTTCAGTATCCATGAAACAAAAAGGTAGAATGGATGTATTAAAGGCTTCGATGATAGAATTATTAAACGGACTTCGACCAATAGATAAACTGGCCATTGTAACCTATGCCTCATCAACAGATGTAATTTTAGAATCTGAATATGTTACCAATAAAGCAAAAATTACACAATTGATACAGGACTTATCAGCAGGAGGTTATACGGCTGGAGCTAAAGGAATTAAAAAAGCATATCAAGTGGCACGAGATAATTTTATGAAAGATGCAAACAATCAAGTGATTATTGCCACAGACGGTGCTTTTAATTTAGAAAAGGGAGATAAAACTATTTTGAACGACGTAACTGCAAACTATAAAAAAGGAGTTTTCCTATCGGTTTTAGGAGTAAAAAACGAAAAATGGACGGTTTCTTCGATGTCGGCAATGGCTGAAGCGGGTGGAGGAAATTATTTGCACATTGAATCTTTTGCCCAAGCACAACAAGTGTTAATGAACGAGATTAAAGCTAAATCGAGAAAGAAATAGTTGTGGAAGAAGTTAAAAAGAAAATAGCTATTCTTGGTTCTACAGGATCTATAGGTACTCAAGCGTTAGAAGTTATTGAAGAACACGCCGAAAAATTCCAAGTAGAGGTTCTTACTACTAATACCAATGCAGATTTACTCATTGAACAAGCCATAAAATTCAAACCGAATGCAGTAGTTATTGTTGATGAAACACAATATCAAAAAGTTTCCGAAGCTTTATGGAAACACGATATCAAAACCTATACCGGAAAAGAAGCTCTTGCTCAAGTGGTTGAAATGAAAGAAATTGACGTTGTGTTAACCGCATTGGTTGGTTATGCCGGATTATTGCCAACCATCAATGCTATAAAAGCTAAAAAAACCATTGCTTTAGCCAATAAAGAAACTTTGGTGGTAGCTGGAGAATTGATTACCAAATTAGCCACAGAAAATGGGGTTCACATTTATCCTGTAGATTCAGAACATTCAGCCATCTTCCAATGTTTAGTTGGAGAGATTTTAAATCCAATAGAAAAAATATATTTAACTGCCTCAGGCGGACCATTCAGAGGTAAAAAGCGAGACGAGCTACAAAACATTACTAAAGAACAAGCCTTAAAACACCCCAACTGGGAAATGGGAGCAAAAATCACCATTGATTCTGCAACACTCATGAACAAAGGTTTGGAAGTGATTGAAGCAAAATGGCTGTTTAATTTAAAACCCGAACAAATTGATGTAATTGTTCATCCTCAATCTATTGTTCATTCCTTAGTTCAATTTACCGATGGCAGTATGAAAGCACAAATGGGCTTGCCTGATATGAAACTGCCTATTCAATATGCATTAACGTATCCCTATCGTTTTCCTTCAAAATCGCCACGTTTTAACTTTATGGATTATCCGAATTTAACGTTCGAGAAACCAGATTTAGAAACCTTTAAAAATTTAAAACTTGCTTACGAAGCGTTAGAAAAAGGTGGAAATTTAGCTTGTATTTTAAATGCTGCCAACGAAGTAGCTGTTGATGCTTTTTTACACGATAAAATTAAATTTTTACAAATTGCAGACATCAACGAGCAATGTATGAATGCAGTAAAATTTGTAAAAAATCCAAGCTACAAAGATTTTGTAACTACCGATTTGGAAACCAGAAAGTTTGCTGAAAGTTTAATTTAATTACAAATAGGTTAATTTATCTCGTACTTCGAACTTTTTCTAGAATACATTTTGGATTTTCTAAATCAATATCACACATTTTACATTTTTAATCAACTTACGACACTTTTACGCCAAAAAGTGCATTTTTATGATAAAAATTAGCCTTAATTCGATCAAATTTATTCCCCTCAAAAACACAAAAGCGGTCAAAAATGACACAAAAGTGGTCAAAAACATACCGTTTAAAAAAAAAATTGAACATAGTTAATTTCAGCTTTAAACTGTATATATATTTGTTTTAAATAATTTTTTATTAGATATGAGAATTTTGTTTATAATATAAATTTTAAAATGAAGAAACTAAACTTATTGCTTATCTTGATATTCGTAATTAACTCATTAATTATCGCCCAAATACAATATGATATTGATGCTAATGGTATAAGACTTTACCCTGTAAATGATCAATTGTATCCAAGAGATGGTAATGATGAGGCAACAGTAATTATACAGGGAACTATTACCAACCCTTCTCTTTATGATGATATCAAATTGATAGTAACTAAGACTTCTGTTTCGGGCTCACCTCAACCTACAACTTACAATCCAACTTACGGGAGCACTTTTTCATTTAGCCATATAATAGAGGCTGGAATGTACACCTATAAATTTAAAATTGAGCTACGGGATAATGGGATGCTAATTGAAACTATTGTTGTGGCTGATACCGTTGTGTGCGGAGATGTTTATGTTGTTGCAGGGCAATCCAATGCTGTTGCAGGAGCATGGCAGTCTGAACGGGTTACACAAGACGCAAACTATAAAAGTATATTTAGTAAAACTTTTGGAGTAACAAATTCTTCCGATCAATCTGTTCCCTATAATTCAACCGATATATTTTGGTCGCAATCGTACTGTAACCACAATTGGAGTGTAGAACCTGCAATTGGAGTGTGGGCTTTAAAATTGCAATACCGTATTCAACAAGAGCAACAAATGCCTACGTGCATTATTAACGGAGTAGAAGGGGGCTCATCCATTGAAAAACATCAACTTGAGTATAGTGCAACAAACGATCCTCTAGACCCTACAACAAATTTTGGAGCCTTAAATTACAAAGTACATCAGGCTAATTATGTTAATAAAATTAAAGGTGTTATTTGGTACCAGGGAGAATCTAATTCTGGAACATCAAGTGCGACCTATAAATCCGATCTTGATAATTTAATTACTAATTGGGAAAATAGTAGTTGGGGATGGGATGCTGTTGATAAAATATATATTGTTCAAATACATACAGGTTGTGGGACTTATGGGAATTCTAGAGGAATTAGAGAAGTACAACGTACTTTTATTAACCACCCCGACCATAATAATATTGAGATTATTTCAGCAAATGGAATAGGTAGTAGAAAAAGAAACTCAGCTGGATCAGATTTAATTGAACAAAATTCAGGAAACACTGTCTATTGTCATTTTGATATTGATGCTTATAATGTATTTGCAGACCGAATCTTCGATGTAGTAAGTCGAGATTTTTACTGCTCCAATAAGATGTCTGGTATAAATTCGCCTAACATTCAAAATGCATATTTTGAGGGTAGTGGGCAAGTTGTTTTAGAATTTGATCAAAATTTAGCTAGCTTCCCAGCTAATTTGGAGGATTTTTTCTTTTTCGTAGATGGATCATCAGGGAATGAGTTAGCAAATTTTATAAGTGGAGAATCAAAACAGAATAAAGTAATCTTAGATTATTCGGGTTCAGCACCAAGTAGTTTTATCTCTTATTTGGGAGAAGGAGACCCTACCTTGTATCCTACGTCTTCTTCTACTGTTCAAAGGCAAATGTTTTGGTTGAAAAACCCTGAAGGGAATGCTGCTTTTTCATTCCATAAGTTTCCGATAGGTACTAATGAGTGTACTAACAATAATTACGACCAAGAGTTGTGTGGCACTGTAAGTACGAGTATTATTAAAGACAAATACATAACCAATTGTAATGTTGATTGTGGAAGTGGATACACAAATATAAATTCTGGTTCTGATGTAGAATTAAGAGCACAAAATACCGTTCATTTTAAGCCAGGATTTAAAGCTTATTCAGGATCTACAATTCATGCTTATATTAGCTCCCCTGATAATTGCACAACTGCACCTGCAAGCAGATTAGGAAATTTTAGTAACGATGATAAAATTACAGCAACCGTAGATTCAAAATTTGTAGTTTATCCAAATCCTTTTAGTGGAGTTATTAACGTAGAAAGCATAAATTCATCTGAAGAGTTGGATATTTCTATTTTCAATACTTTAGGAAAACTTATCTACAGTCAGGAACATACTGAAAAAATAACGACTATTGACATGAATAACCAACCCAATGGTATTTATTTTATTCAAATCAATAATTCAAAGCAAACCATCACAAAAAAAATAATTAAACAATAAATATTAATCCTTAAAAAATAAAAAATTATGAAAATGAAATTATGTAAAAATTTAAATCTAACATTAATAATAGGGTTATTTTTAATAGCAAATTTTAGTTATGGTCAGTGGTCTGGAACTGGTCCAATAGAAACATATGATGAGGTCAAAATTTATAACAAATTGTATGTCGGGGGGAGTATTGGTATCGATTCATATTCTCCTGTAACTACTCCTAAATTAATTGATAGGGATGATACACGATACCAATGCAATCCAGGTAGTCAAAGTGCATTTTATTCATTAAAAATACAGCAATCCTCAAATGACCTAACTATGTTTGCTGTTGACAATGATGGTACGACACATATTAATGCGACCTTAAAAGCCAAAGAAATATTTGTACAAACCAATGTTTGGGCTGATTATGTATTTAAAAAAGATTATCAATTAATGTCGTTGTATGAATTAGAAAATTACATTCAAAAAAACAATCACCTACCAAAGATTCCTTCTCAAGAAAAAATGATTGATGGCGGAGTAAATGTTTCAGAAATGAATATATTGATGATGGAGAAAATTGAGGAATTGACGTTGTATGTAATTCAACTTAAAAAAGAAATCGATGCATTAAAAACCAAATAATTAGGAACCAAAACACAAGTTATGAAAACTAAAATAATTTTATCAGTACTGCTGATAATTACTTTTGGCTCAAAATTATCATCTCAAATTCCAACCGGATCGAATTATATAACATTGGATTGTAATACATTCATGGATGATAATGAAGTTTACTATCCGATGGTTGTAAATTATAATGTTAGTATAGGAAGAAATGGTTCTGGGAATTTTTTCATAACACCCAGATACACTTATCATCCAGATTATGATGCAACTACAAATCCTACACCTTATGGAAATACTATGACAGATGGAATAGCTGAAATAAGGAAACATTTTGCAGCAGTAAGAGAGATGGGATTTAACACTATTCGTTTAACAGGGTTATCAGCAAGATCCTTTTCGAGTTCAACGGTATCTTTTTGGGGAATTACTGCTTATGATTTAACTAATACTTTTACAAAAGACGAAATAGCACCGATGGTGCAGCAAATTTTGTTGGCTGCCTCGGACTTTGGTTTACGAGTAATATTATTAACAGGAGGCGGTGATTCACAAGCTAACTCTGCAGTAACTGGAATTCAAACACAATCAAATAAATACATGACTTTTTTAGATGCTCTGGCGAATGAACTAAAGGATTATACTGCCTTAATGGCTTATGATTTTTATAATGAACCCATTTACGAAGATGAAGGAAACTATACTAAATCCGAAACTAAAAAATTCGTAGAAGATTGGTATAATACTATAAAAAATGTAGCTCCAAATCATTTAACAACGATTGGTCTGGTTGGTTTTACGGATGTTGTTGAATGGGATCCAGGTTTAATGAAGGTTGATTTTCTTTCTTTTCATTCTTATCCAGATTTAGAAGAATCAAATCCATCATTAGATAAAATAAGAACCCATTTGTATTGGATGAAAAATGCTGTTGATGCTCCATGGATTATTGGTGAAACGGGTTATACCACTAGCTCTTCTGGTACTGGTGTAAATGGAACATATTCACAATTGGCTGGTTTTGCAAGTACTTCACTAGAAGATGTTAGAAATTGCTATTCTAGTGGCTATTCATGGTGGACATTTCAAGATCAATCGGGAGATGGACATGGTCTATTAAATAATGATCAAACTACTTTTCAAGCCACTTATAATACTGTTCCATACACCATTAATGGTAATTATAAAACTGCTTATACAAATCTACCATTTGCCAATTTCTTGAATCCAAATGTAAATGGGTCGCCATATAATAATGGAACCTGCTGTCAGCCATGTAGTCAGCCATCTAGTTATTATGATTATTATGGTAATAATCTAGGAGGTAATAATTGGGCTTCTGGTACCGTTTTAGATAAATTTGGCCAGCCAATTAATAACGCTATTATATATATAGAAAATCCTAATGGGTCGAAATATATGTCTTTTTCTAGAGCTGATGGTACTTTTGATGTTGCTACTGCATGGTCGAATGTTTTTACATTAGGGTTAACAATGAAAATAGTTGCTACGAAATGTATTGAAGAGCATATTATACTCGATATTGGATCCTATCCAAGTAAGAATGTTGGAAACGTAATCTTAACCTATATTGAAACCAATGAGGGGAACATTAGCCTTTCAAGTGGTACAACGGAATATACAGATTTGGCTGAACAAGTTTTAGACAATGTTACTCTAAACAATGGTTCAAGCACTAAATTTATAGCTGAGAAAAGGATTCATTTATTACCAGGTGTGAAAGCTTATAATGGGGCTATTTCACATTTATATATTGATGACTTACATTGCCCTACTAACTCAAACAGTAATTATAGTGGTGTCATGCCATTACAACGACTTAGTGATGTAAACGAACCAACAACTATTTTAGTTGAAGATAATAATGTAAAAGTTTACCCAAACCCAAACAAGGGAGACTTTGCTATTGAGTTATCAGGTAACATAGAAGAAAACCATTCAATAGCGATTTACAACTTACAGGGTCAAGAAATATATAACAAAGACATCTTTATTGGTATAAATAACATTGATTTGTCTAACGAACCAAAAGGTATATATTTTATTAAAATTACTTCAGGAACAAACATAACCTTTGAAAAGATTATTAAAAATTAAATGATTTCTTAAAGAAAGCCAAAGCCCCTCAGTTGAGGGGCTTTTTGATATATTCTATTTTCATACCATTGTATTTTTCAACTTCTACTAAAGCTTTTTCTAAATCAAACTCACCTTGTGTTTGAGTGTAAAAATGCCTTTTTTCGTGATGGTATTTTGCTAAATATTCTTGTTCGGTTTGCCCGGGAGTTGGAACTAAAATGGCTTTTTTTCCTAAAGCTGCCAAATCCATAATAGTTGAATAACCTGAACGACTTATCACCACTTTACTTTTTTGCAGGTAGTTTAAAAAGTCATTGGTTTCGAGGTGATTGAAAATTTTAATTCTATCGTCATTGCGAGGGAGTAAAACAGACGAAGCAATCTCATTGATTCGAGCAGATTGCTTCCTGTTTCGTTCCTCACAGTTCGCAATGACGTTTGTTTCCGGCAACCCTCTTAACACAACCGCTTTTAATTGGGTTTTTTGGAGTTGTTCAATAACTAATTTCTCAAAAATAGTCCGTTGGGGTTCTGGTCCGGAAATGATTGCCATAAAGTCGAATTTTTCTTCATTAAGATTGCTTTCCCGAGAAGTCGGGACAAGCTGTTGCTCTCGCAATGACGAAGAAAACCGAGAAAGGATTCCAATAAATTTAAACTTATTGGGTAACGGTTTTTTATGTGATAAATCGCCTGATAAATTGTTTTCTCCTTCAACATCTGGAATCCATATTTCAGAAAATTTATCAAAATAGTTTTTTAATACATTTTCTATCCATCCTTCGCCAATTGGAGCCTTAACAAAAATTTGGTGTGTAATTAAAATACTCTTGACTTTATTACTCCACAATCCGTAGCGGTTATCAGAAATCACCAAGTCAATTTGGTGTTCATCAATAATTTTATCCAACCAACAGTGTTCTTCTTGTATTGCGTTATTAATTTTAGGAAGTTGCAAAAGCATCTTTAAAGTCATTGAACCCGAGGTTGGATATTCAACCTCATATCCTTTCAATTCTAAAAAGGTTAGATTAGGAAATTCTTGTTCTAATAATGCTTTTTGTTTTCCTGACGAACCTATAATAACCCTACAATTATTGGATAAAAATTCATTGATAACGGGAATGCACCGGGTTGCATGTCCCAATCCCCAATCCAATGGGCAAACCAATATGGTTTTTTGATTACTCAATCCTTTCAGACAATTCGCACAGTTTAAGCATAGTGTTATAGTTGCGCGTCGTACAACTCACTTTTAATTTTTTCTCAAAAAACACATTGTGCCATTTCGAATCTCCATATCCATTAGGATAAAAACAATAAATTACCTCATCCATTATTTTGAAAAATTCTATCTTTTGTTCTAATTTATTCAATTCGTTCACCAAACCATTATCCGGTTTTTCTGCTAATAAAATGTAATAAATGGCTTTTATCTGAGCTTCATTGCCTTTTAAAAAAGAATGATTCTCTGTGATTCGTTTTAGCTTATTCGCTTCCAATACTTGTACTTCCACATCAAAACCAAATGTATTAAAAATCGAATTTTTTATCTTTTCTTGGAGTTTTTCAAACTCTTTGTCATCCGAAGAAAAAACCACATTGCCACTTTGAATATAAGTTATCACATTCTTAAAGCCACACTTTTCAAACATTAATTTCAATTCAGACATTTTAATCAGTTTATGCCCGCTAACGTTGATCCCTCTCAATAAAGCAATGTAATTTTTCATTTTCAAATTCTGTAATTTTCAAATCTTCAAATTCGTTTGTGTTTCCAACGTTTGTGTGTCCACAACCAATATTGGGGCAATTCCTTGATGTTTTCCTCTAGCATCTGGTTCGATATTTTAATAATCTCTCCATAAGCTGTTTCATTTGGGGTAGTTGTTATTAGCCTAAATTCTGCTTCATAATAACCTCTTTTAGGTTTATGAATTACACCATAAACAACAGGCATGTTAAATTCCTTAGCATATTTTTCGGCTCCATAAAACATTGGAGTGTCTTGGTTCCAAAATCTTGTTCAAAAAATCGTCTGGTTTGTTTCATTGGGCAAAGCATCATTCCAAACCGTTGACGAGATTTTTGCATTTTTTCATCAAAATATTTGTTTGATAACGGTTTATAAATTCCTATTAATAAATGTCGCATTTGCATTGAAACGCCTAATGCCAACATTTCCCAGTTGTTGTAGTGCCCTCCGACAAAAACAATATTTTTGCCCTCATCATACAATTTATCTACAATGGCTCTATCCCTAACTTTAAATCGTTTGTTGAGTTGTTTTTCAGAAATAGTAAACCCTTTTAATGACTCTAAAACCAAATCACAAAAATGCTGGTAGAATTTTCTCATAATTTGTTGGTGTTCCGATTCAGAAAGTTTAGGAAAGGAGTTTTTAATATTATTCAACACCACTTTCTTTCGGTATCCGATAAGATAATACATTACAAAAAATGTAAAATCAGATAATCGATACAAAAGAAAATAAGGTAAATACGAGACAGGTAAAATCAATACATAATATACAATTCGGTTTGCCACTAATTTATCTGTATTATATCATAAAAAACTTCGATAAAGTTAACTATTTTTGAAACATGGTAGCAGTAATATCTGGAGCAACAAGAGGATTAGGGAAAGCCATTGCTTTAGCATTAGCTCAGCAAGGGTATTCTTTAGCTTTAGCATCAAGAAACAGTGCTGATTTAGAGAAGTTATATACCGAGATAACT
>JACPDX010000050.1 GCA_016183805.1 Bacteroidota bacterium | reverse complement strand
TCTCAATTTTTTTATTTCTTCATTTATCTTTTCTAAATCCAATTGAATTTGTTTTTTTTCTGATTCTGAAGTTTTTTCATCAGTTAATTTACTCTGTAATTCCATCATTGTTTTCTGTTTGTCTCCAACAAAAATGAGGTGCTTAAAGAATAATCTGTTTTCTTCCGATTTTTTTATCACCATGTTTTTTACATAGTTAATAGTATCAGTTTCCATCTCAATAAAAGATTCATTTACAACCAATTCAAACAACTGAGTGTTGTTCATGATGATAGTATAAATTCCACCCGGCAAAGCTTCTTTTCCTTGAAATACACATATACCGTTAGCATCCACTCTTGCCGTATCTTTGTAATATTGCTTATTACCAAAATAATTTCCTAAATAACAGGTGGTATCTTTTAACCCTTTGAATTTTATTTTTATTTTATATCCATCATCTCCTGCAAAAGCCGACAAACAAAAGCTTGAAATGAGTGTAATAACTAATAGTTTCTTCATAACTTTATAAAATAATTTAGTGGTTCAAATTTAGATATATAATTTGTTTTAATGGGTAACCAATTATTTTTAACATACATTTAACGTGCCAACATACATCCTCTACATATCTATTATTGTTCCGTCAATACTTATCAGTTTAGGTGCGGCGTTGTATATTTTTCAAGAACGATTAATTTTTAGACCTGATAAACTTTCCGACAAACACATTTTTAAATTTGAACAAGATTTTGAAGAGCTAAATTTTACAACAGAAGATGGCAATACTATAAATGCTTTGTTATTTAAAATAGAACATCCAAAAGGAATTGTATTTTATCACCATGGAAATGCTGATAATTTAGAATATTGGGGAACAAAAGCTATTGACTTTACTAGTAGAGGTTATGATGTATTAATTTATGATTATCGTGGTTTCGGAAAAAGTACCGGTAAGGTAAAAAACGAAAAAATGATTATGGCAGATGCTTTACTCATTTATAAAAAACTATTGTATAATTATAAAGAACGTGATATTATTATATACGGAATATCTTTAGGAACAGGTATCGCCGTTCGATTAGCACATGAAAACAATCCAAAATTATTAATTTTAGAAACTCCTTATTATAACTTCTACGATGTTTCTAAATTTCACTACCCCTATTTACCAAATTCTATTTTGTTACACTATCAATTTAAAAACAACAAATTGTTACCCGAAATTAAAATACCAGTTTATATGTTTCACGGTACTGAAGACGAAACTGTTCCTTACGATTCCAGTGTTCGACTGGCTCAATTATCGACCAATATTAAACTCTTTACCATACCAAATGGCTCGCACAGTAATTTAAACACGTTTCATGATTATCACGAAAATTTGAGTGAAATATTGAAGTGAAAAGCCCACACCCAATCCGTCAGCTGAGGAAGGGCTTTCGTAGAGGAACGAAAACAGAAGACCGAAGTGGGAAAACAAAAAAAACTCTGCGATTCTCTATGTAAAACTCAGCGTTCTCTGCGGTTAAATGAAGTCGAAAGATGGAATACGGATGAACCTCAAGTTTCTAATCTCTAATCTTAAACCATTGCTCGTTTAAACTCAGAAGTGGTATGGAAAGTTATTTCTGGGTAATCGTTTTGAGCACTTTGTAAAAGAAATGCTGTTTGTGCTAAAAATACATAATTACCATCTTTATCTGTAGCAATATATTGAGCCTTACGTTTAATAAAATCGTCCAATTTATCATCACTATCAGAAGTCATCCAACATGCTTTGTGTAACGATTTTGACTGAAATTCAGCCGAAGCCCCATATTCATGCTTTAAACGATATTGAATTACTTCAAACTGCAATTCCCCAACTGTTCCAACAATTTTACGGTTACCGGGTTGTTGGGTAAATAACTGAGCTACACCTTCGTCGGTTAATTGTTCGATACCTTTTTCCAACTGTTTGGTTTTCATTGGGTCTTTGTTAATCATCTCTTTAAAAATCTCTGGCGAAAAGCTAGGAATACCTTTAAATTCCATTTTTTCACCTTCGGTTAATGTATCACCAATTTTAAATATTCCTGTATCGTACAAACCAATTACATCACCCGGAAAAGCTTCATCAATAACACTTTTGTCCTGAGCCATAAAACTAGTAGGATTACTAAATTTTATTTTCTTTTCGTTTCTAACGTGATAATAAAACTTGTTACGTTCAAATTTACCTGAACAAATGCGTAAGAAAGCTATTCTGTCACGATGGTTAGGGTCTAAATTGGCATGAATTTTAAACACAAAACCACTAAACTTATCATCAGTTGGGTCAACCACCTTTAAGGTAGTTTCTCTTCCTCTTGGTGATGGTGCTATTTTAATAAATGTATCTAGCAATTCCTGAACTCCAAAATTATTTAAAGCACTACCAAAAAATACGGGAGCAAGATTTCCTTCCTGATATTTCAACTCACTAAATTCATCATAAACGCCTTCAATCAACTCGATATCTTCTCGCAACTTTGCCGCAGCCTTCTCTCCCACTTGTTTGTCTAAAATAGGGTCGTTAACATCTTGTATTGAAACAATATCACGTTCTACTTTAGTCTTGTTGCTGTTAAACAAATTCAAATGATTTTCGAACATGTTATAAACTCCTTTAAAGGTTTGACCAATGCCTATAGGCCAACTTAAAGGGCGAACTTTTATCCCTAAAGTAGTTTCAATTTCATCCAACAAATCGAATGGGTCACGTCCTTCTCTATCCATTTTATTGATAAAAACGATAACTGGAGTGTTTCTCATTCTGCACACTTCCATCAGTTTTTTTGTTTGTGTTTCAACACCATTTGCACAGTCGATAACTAAAATCACACTATCCACAGCAGTTAAAGTACGGTAAGTATCTTCAGCAAAATCCTTATGGCCGGGAGTATCTAATATATTTATTTTAACATTTTTATAGTTAAAAGCCATTACCGAAGTAGCTACCGAAATTCCTCTCTGCTTTTCAATTTCCATAAAATCGGAAGTAGCTGTTTTTTTAATTTTATTCGATTTTACTGCTCCTGCGGTTTGAATAGCTCCACCAAACAACAACAATTTTTCTGTCAATGTAGTTTTACCGGCATCGGGGTGACTAATAATTCCGAATGTTCTCCGTTTTGCAATTTCTTCTTGTAAACTCATAGTTTTGCAAAAATAATTTATTTTTAGTTAATCGTGTTGATAAATGATACCAGATAAAATGATAATTGATTGTAGATAAATAAAAAAACTCTACTACCTTTGGTACAAATAAAACAAATTAAAAAAATTAAATCATGAAAAAAATTATTATATGAATATTAGTGATTTTTATTGGAAGCCTTTTGCTTGTATCATGTAGTTCACAAAGTGACATATTAAGTTCTTTTTCGAAAAGAAAATACCTGAAAAACTTTAAAGAAAGTAAAAAATCTTATGAAGTTATTATTGAAGAACAAACAGCTCAATTGGAAGAAGTAAAAACAGCAGAAACATTAACTGAAACTAACGTTCTAGAAGTTGTTACAATTGAGAAAAATAATATTTCACTAAATCAAAAAACTATTGAATTAGCAACGGTTTCAACTCCAAAAAAAGTAACAAAACAAATTGAAAAAGAATACCGTAATTGGGATAAATTTAACAGAAATTACGAAAACGAATTGTTGGTTTCTAGGGAACAATACAACCATTTAAACCTAAACAATAACTCAACTAGGGTTGATGATGTAGTTCTTGCTATTTTGGCGATATTTATTCCACCTTTAGCTGTTTATCTGTTTGATGATGCAATTACCGCTAATTTTTGGGTGGATTTATTATTGACATTCTTATTTTGGTTACCGGGTATAATTTTTGCTTTCTTGGTAATTTTTGCTGGAGTTTCGGTGTAGATTCTTAAAGAATGAACATAAAAAAAAGTGGCTTATAGCCACTTTTTTTATATGTCAATTTCAAATTATTCAATAATCTCAATACTCAAAATCTTATCTCCCTGTCTGATATCATCAACAATATCGACTCCGTCAACTACTTTACCAAAACAAGTATGGTTTCTGTCTAAATGAGCAGTATTTCTTCTACTGTGGCAAATAAAAAATTGAGAACCACCAGTGTTTCTTCCTGCATGAGCCATTGATAATACACCTCTATCGTGATATTGATTTTCACCGGTTAACTCACAATCGATTTTATATCCCGGGCCACCTGCTCCTGTACCATCAGGACAACCGCCTTGTATTACGAAATCAGGTAATACTCTATGAAAAGTTAATCCATTGTAAAATCCTTTTTCGGATAATTTTATAAAATTTTCAACTGTTTTTGGAGCATCTTTATGATAAAACTCAACAGTCATATCTCCTTTTTCTGTTTTAATAATTGCTTTTTTATTCATGGTTTTTTATTTTAGGTTAAAGTATTCATGAGTGCTACGCAGTTCATGTTTGATATGTTATTGGTTACTGGTTATTTGTTTCATGTTGACTGACGACTGTGTACTGCCGACTGAAGATTAGTCTATTCTTCCTGC
This sequence comes from Bacteroidota bacterium, assembly GCA_016183805.1. Lineage (GTDB taxonomy): Bacteria > Bacteroidota > Bacteroidia > Flavobacteriales_E > Vicingaceae > Vicingus. The sequence goes on along the minus strand of JACPDX010000050.1, from coordinate 7,900 downwards.
CAGTAAATAAAGTACAGCCATTCGAATTGCCACACCATTTTCTACTTGGTTTAAAATAATCGACTGTTTGCTATCCGCAACATCGCTCGTAATCTCCACTCCCCTGTTAATTGGTCCGGGGTGCATAATCGTGATTTTTTTCTTTAACGAATCCAACAATTGTTTGTCTAAGCCATAAAGCATGGAGTATTCACGTAATGATGGAAACAATTTAATATCCTGACGTTCCAATTGAATACGCAACATCATAGCAACATCGCACCAGTTTAATGCTGTTCGTAAATCAGTAATTACTTCAACTCCTAGCGAAGAAATGTGTTTGGGTATTAAGGTTAACGGGCCACAAACCTTAACATTTGCACCCATCTTTTGTAAAAGAAATATGTTTGAAAGTGCAACTCTTGAATGCAAAACATCTCCAACAATCACCACATTTCTACCTTTTAAATCACCATATTTTTCTAGAATTGAAAATCCATCGAGTAGAGCTTGTGTAGGGTGTTCATGAGCTCCATCACCGGCATTGACTATTTTAGCATTTACATGTTGTGATAAGAAATATGCTGCTCCAGGATTTGGGTGTCGCATTACCACCATATCCACTTTCATGGATAAAATATTGTTTACTGTATCAATTAAGGTTTCACCTTTGGTAACCGAAGAGCTTGAGGAGGAAAAATTTATAATGTCGGCTGATAATCGTTTTTCAGCCAGTTCAAATGACAATTTAGTTCGGGTAGAATTTTCAAAAAATAAGTTGGCAATAGTAATGTCTCGTAACGAAGGTACTTTTTTTATGGGTCGGTTAATCACATTTTTAAAATGGTTGGCTGTTTCAAAAATCAATTCAATATCTTGTTTGTTAAGATATTTAATGCCTAATAAGTGATTAACGCTTAATTTACTCATCTGCAGGTGTATATAAAATTACTTTATCTTCTCCATCTGTTTGTTTCCAGCTTACTTTAACTCGTTCGGTAGAAACGGAATGAACATTTTTTCCAATGTATTTTGCTTGTATGGGCAATTGTCTTTCGTAACGCCGGTTGATTAATACTAAAAGTTCTACTTTTTTTGGTCTACCAAAGGCCAACATGGCATCTAAACCTGCACGGATACTTCTACCTGTAAATAAAACATCATCAATTAAGATGACTGTTTTGTCTTCAATAATAAAGTCTAAATGTGTTTCACTGGGGATAAGAGGTTCATCTCTTCTTCTAAAATCATCACGATAAAACGTAGTATCTAAAGCCCCTGATTCTATTTTAAAATTGTTGTTGATGGTTAGCAGTTCTGATTTTATTCTATTTGCTAAAAAAACACCCCTGGGTTGAAGCCCAAGAATTACGGTATTAGAAAAATCGTTATGGTTTTCAATGAGTTGATGAGCAAGCCTTTTAATGGTGAGATCGAAATGCGTAGCATCTAATATAACTCTCTTACTTTTCTTCATCAAAGCACAAAGATAACATATTTATCGAAATATTATCTTTTGAGAAAAATATTAAATCTTAGAAATTGGAAGACGAAAGATCGAAAACATAAGCTTACGGGTTCCATATGCCTAAAATCTGACAAAAAAAATCGAAATCACGAAAAAAACCGTCACTTCGATTAACTAAGTTTTTACGAAGCATATCGAAAAGTTGATAATTTTTACTTAAAACTCCACCAACTTCAACAATTCTTCTTCAAAACGTTTCTTAGGTAAAAAATTTTGCTCCAATTGGTTGATAAAAGGCACAGGCGTTTCGATACTTGCCACACGTTTTACTGGTGCATCTAAATATTCAAAACAGTTTTCGGTAATTAAAGCACTTATCTCTCCCCCTATTCCGTTAAATAGAGTGGCTTCGTGTAAAATGATTACTCTACCTGTTTTTTTAACCGAGTTAAAAATGGTTTCGGTATCTAAGGGTACTAAGGTTCTTAAATCGATTAAATCGGCAGAAATTGTAGCGTTGTTTTTTATGGTTTCCATTGCCCAATGTACACCCATTCCGTACGTAACAATGGTAACATCGTTTCCTTCTTGAATTAAAGATGCTTTTCCAAAAGGAATGGTATAATAATCATCAGGAATTTCTTGTGTAATGCTTCTGTACATGGCTTTGTGCTCAAAATACATCACCGGATTAGGGTCTTCAAATGCTGTTAATAATAAACCTTTTGCATCGTAAGGAAATGCCGGATAAACTACTCTTAAACCGGGTACTTGTGTAAACCAAGCTTCGTTGCTTTGCGAATGAAACGGTCCTGCAGCCGTACCGCCTCCTGTAGGCATTCGTACCACTACATCGGCAGCTTGCCCCCAACGGTAATGTGTTTTTGCTAAATTGTTACAAATTTGAGTCATGCCTTCACTCACAAAATCGGCAAACTGCATTTCTACCATCGATTTTTGACCGTTGATGGATAATCCTAAACCTGCTCCTAAAATAGCTGCCTCGCATAATGGCGTATTTCTCACCCGATCTTTACCAAATTTTGCCACAAAACCATCGGTAACTTTAAAAGCACCACCATACTCAGCAATATCTTGTCCCATCAATACCAAGTTGGGGAATTTTTCCATACTCAAACGCATGGCATCCGAAACAGCATCAATTAATCGTTTTTCTGTTTTTGTTGTGGTTGCCGGTAACGTTTCTTTAAAATCGAAAGGTGCATACACATCATTTAATTCATTTTCGATAGATGAAACAATAGGCTCTTCGGCATCGGCTTTTGCTAAGCCATCGTTTATTTCTGCTTTAATTTCTGCCTTAATAGATTCTATCAATTTCTCATTCAACACTTTTTCGTCCAGCAAAAAATTTTCGAAATTTACGGTCGGGTCTTTTTTCTGCCACTCGTCCATCAACTCCTGAGGCACATATTTGGTTCCCGAAGCTTCTTCATGCCCACGCATTCTAAAGGTTAAGCACTCTACCAAAACAGGACGAGGTTTTTTACGGATAGATTCGGCTATTTGACTTATTTTATGATGAACATCTAAGATATCATTTCCTTCTACCAATTCGGTTTCCATACCGTAACCTATTCCTTTGTCGATGAAATGTTTACACCTAAATTGTTCACTCGATGGGGTTGACAAACCATAGCCATTATTTTCTATCACAAAAATTACGGGCAATTGCCATACTGCCGCTGTATTTACCGCTTCATGAAAATCGCCTTCACTTGCTCCACCATCACCAGAAAAAACAAGGGTAACTTTGTTATTTTGTTTTAGTAAATTTCCTAAAGCAATTCCATCAGCAACACCCAGTTGTGGACCAAGATGAGAAATCATTCCAACAATGTTATACTCTCGAGTACCAAAATGAAAAGAACGGTCTCTACCTTTAGTAAAACCACTCATTTTACCTTGAAATTGAGCAAACAAACGGTATAAAGGAATATTACGGGCAGTAAAAACACCTAAATTTCGGTGCATGGGTAAAATATATTCATCGTTTTGCAAAGCTAATGCAGCACCAACAGAAACAGCCTCCTGACCAATACCGGAAAACCATTTCGAAACTTTACCTTGTCGCAATAAAACCAACATTTTTTCTTCGATTAAACGTGGTTTAATTAACGCTTTGTATAACGTTAACAATTCGCTGTCGGTATATTTTCTACGGTTATATTTTATCGCCATAACTTTGTTTTTAAGGGTTCAAAGTTATACCAATTCTTATTACAAATTAGTATCAATTTAATAAAAAAATATCGATAGTAACTAAGTTTAAACCATCTTATTTTGACTGGTAAGGTATTAACTGAATTTATGTAATTTTGTGGTAAGTATATTTTTTTACTTTAAAACATGAATCGTTTGAAAACACAAGAAATAATATTAGCAATTATAGGTACTCTTTCGTTAATTTATGTGGTTTACCGTATTTTTAGAAATACCAAAAATCACGATTGTGACAAGTGTAATCATTAAGCCTCCCCGACCCCTCCGAAGGAGGGGCTACGTAGATAAGCGAAAAGAGACTAATGAACAATCTCTAATTTCTAATAACTAATGGCTAATTATATATCTTTTCTAAAAAAAATAGGTTTAGCATTTTTGGTCTATTCTGTTTGTCGATTGCTTTTTTATGCCTTTAATTTTAACCTATTTCAAGGTCCATTTCCCTTCGATGCATTTTTCTTTGGAATTCGGTTCGATTATGTTGCCATTTCTTATTTCTTTTTGCCTTTTATCTTCTTTTCCTTACTACCAATTCCTTTTAAAGAACACCATTTTTATCAGCTTATTGTTAAAATACTTTTTCATATAGGAAATACTTTGGGTATTATTTTAAATTTAATTGATGTTGGATATTATCCTTTTTCATTACGGCGAAGCACAGCCGATTTATTCCAATTTCTTTCTACCGGAAACGATTTAGGGAACATGTTGCCCAGTTACATTAAAGACTATTGGTACTTGTTTTTTATTTTAATTGGTTTAATAGTTGGAACTGAATTTTTATATCGAAAATTCGACATCAAACCAACTACAACATCCTTTACTTTAAAAGTATATTTTAAACAATTTATCGTCTTCATTATTTTTATTTCGCTTACCATTATCGGATTTAGGGGTGGTGTGCAATTAAAACCTTTAGATATTATAAATGCAGCAAGTTTTACCTCGCCAAAACATGTTTCTATTATTTTAAACACCCCGTTTAGCATTATTAAAACAGTACTAAACGAGCGAATGCCTGAAATTAAATTTTTTAACGAAAAAGAACTAAACGCCATTTATTCCCCTGAACAAATTATTGAAGGAAACGGAAAATTTAATTCCAGAAATGTGGTCATCATTATTTTAGAAAGTTTTGCCAAAGAATATGTAGGTTTTTTAAATAATGGTAAGGGATACACTCCATTTTTAGACTCATTAATGGAAGAAAGCTACGTGTTTACCAATGCTTATTCGAGTGGAAATCGATCCATTGAATCTTTACCTTCAATTTTTTCAGGAATACCGCCATTAATGAATGTACCGTTTATTATTTCAAATTATTCTGCCAATAAAATGGATGCTTTGCCTACCATTTTAAAACAAAACGGATACAACACCTCGTTTTATCATGGTGGCACTAATGGTACTATGGGCTTTAGTGGATTTACTGCATCTGCAGGAATTGAACATTATTTTGGTAAAAATGAATATCCTAATTCAATCGAAGATGAAGACGGTGCATGGGGAATTTACGACGAACCTTACTTACAGTATTTTGCACAACAGTTAAATCAAAAAAAAGAACCTTTTTTCAGTACAATTTTTACCTTATCATCACATCATCCTTATCATTTACCCAAAAAATATGTAACCAAATTTACTGAAGGCGAATTACCCATTCATAAAACCATTGCCTACACCGATTTTGCCATAAGTCGATTTTTTGAGGATGCAAAAAAATCAGCATGGTTTAGCAACACCATTTTTGTTTTTACGGCAGATCATTCTTCATCATCTTCTCATCCTTTTTATTCCACCTTATTGGGCAGAAATGCCATTCCTATTTTTATTTATGACCCAACGGGTAATATAAAAGGAATTGACTCAAATTATGTTCAACATACCGATATTACACCAACCATTTTAGATTTGTTAGGTATAAAAACTTCTATTGTTTCTTTTGGAAACAGTGCGTTTTCTAGCCAATCCAAACATGTGATAGGGTTTACTTCAAACAATTATTTTTATGCTGAAAAAGATTATATTTTACTGTTTGACGGAGAAAATTCAACAGGATTATTTCAACTTACCACCGATTCGCTGATGCAAAACAATCTGTTAGATTCAGCATCAACTTCTATTACAAAAAAAACGATGGAGAACAAGTTAAAAGCAACCATTCAGCAATTCAACAATCGGCTAATAAACAACAAAACATCGATAACACAACACAATTAATGAGCAAATTAATAAATATATTATTCATCATCAACCCCATTTCAGGTACAGTTAAAAAAAGTGGTGTGGAGCATTTGATTAATGAAAATTTAGATTTATCAAAATACAATTATTCGATAAAACATACTCAATACCCACATCACGCAACTGAAATTGCAAAACAAGAAGCAAACAATTATCAAATTATTGTTGCAGTTGGTGGCGATGGCACTGTGCATGAAGTAGGTTTGGGGTTGATAAACACCAATTCTATTTTAGGCATCATTCCAATGGGTTCGGGTAATGGTTTGGCACGACATTTAAAAATCCCGATGTCAACAAAAAAAGCCATACTTCTTTTAAATAATTATACCTGCAAACTTATTGATACGGTAAAAATTAACGACACCTATTTTTTGGGTGCTGGAGGCATTGGTTTTGATGCTCACATCAGCTACCTGTTTGCAAAATCAACCAAAAGAGGTTTTATTACTTATTTAAAAATCTCCGTTAAGGAATTTTTTAGTTACAGAGAGCAAGAGTATCAGCTTACCATTGATGAAAAAACTTTTCATAAAAAAGCTTTTTTAATCACATTTGCCAATTCTAATCAATATGGAAATAACGCTTTTATTGCACCAAATTCAGTAATTGATGATGGTTGGATTAGCATTGTAATTTTAAAGAAATTTTCGCTAATTTATGCTCTTCCTTTAGCCATAAAACTCTTTACCAAAACAATAAATTCGAGTAAATTTGTTGAAGAGATAAAAATTAAAAAAGCTCAAATTATATCTCCAAACAAAGAAATACATTTGGATGGAGAGCCATTATTAATAGAAAATTTAATCAATATTGAAGTTTTACCGCTTTCATTAAACGTGATTTCAAATGAGTAACCGAGTTTTATGAGCTCATGAACTGAGCTTAGTGAACTCACGAATACCTATTAAAAATAATAGGCAACCATGAGTAATACCTATAAAAAACAATAAAAAGAATGAGTAAAAAAAACAACCAAAAAGGAAATATCATCTACTCAACCAATCCGAACCTTAGTTTTGAAGAAACCAGTGAGGAAATAGAAACTATTGAAAACCAGCAACAACAACTTAAAGTTTTTATCGACAGGAAACAACGTAAGGGAAAATCCGTAACAATAGTAAGTGGTTTTATTGGTAACGAAAATAATTTACAAGAATTAGCCAAAACACTAAAAACAAAATGTGGTGTTGGAGGCAATGCTAAAGACGGCGATATATTAATACAAGGCGAATTAAGAGATAAGGTTTATGATTTGTTGATAAATTTAGGATACGTTAAAACAAAAAAAATAGGTGGGTAAACTATAAGTACCTAATTTTCATATTTATAAATTTTTGGTAAAACAAAATACATATCATAATTTATTCAAATCATTGCTTCCGATAATTATCGGGATGGTGCTTTCAGTTTCTTTTAATTATACCTCAGCTCAATCCTACAATTTTCAATTCTTTAATGTTCAGGAAGGGTTACCACAATCTACTGTAAATACTATTTTTCAAGATTCGAGAGGTTTTTTATGGATAGGAACTGCCGGTGGTGGGATATGTAAATTCGACGGGGAAAATTTTACACCCTATTTTTCAAAAAATGGCATTGCCGGAGATATTGTTACTGATATTACTGAAGATAAAAATCAAAATATATGGTTTACCGCTTCGTGGGGAGGTGTAACAAAATTTGACGGTAGAAAGTTTACTGTTTTCAATAAAGACAAAACCAACTCTCTTGTTGATGGAAATAATTTGATTTTTTGCGACGCTAAAGGAAGAATTTGGATTGCCGAAAACAATAACGTGAAAATATATAAAAATGGTGTTTTTAATGACATACATCAATCTTTACAGCAAAAAATAAAGGGAGCTGTAACGAAAATAATCGAAGACAGTAAAAATAACCTATGGATTACAACTGCTGCCGGAATAATCTTTATTAATGAAACGGATACCCTTGAAATAACTACTG
>JACPDX010000052.1 GCA_016183805.1 Bacteroidota bacterium | reverse complement strand
GCGATATGGAACCCATTATGGCGTTGTGCAAAAAATACAATCTGAAATTGGTTGAAGATTGTGCTCAATCGCATGGTGCAACTTATAAAGGTATTAAAACAGGAACCTTTGGCGATTTCGGAGCTTTTAGTTTTTACCCCACAAAAAACCTTGGAGCATTAGGTGATGCAGGTGCTATAGTTTGTAATGATGCTGATTTAGATAAAAAAATTCGTCGCCTTAGAAACTATGGCTCTGACGTAAAATATTACAACGAAGTAGTTGGATACAACTCCAGATTAGATGAAATTCAGGCCGCATTTTTATCAATAAAACTAAAGAGGTTAGACGATATTAATACTCATAAAAGAAATTTAGCCAAAATATACCTTAACGGATTAACTACTGATTTTATAAAACCAGTTGTAAACGCCGATTACGTTGATGTTTACCATATTTTTAATATCAGACATCCGAGACGTGATGAGTTGAAAGAATACTTATTGAAAAACGATATTAAAACAGAAATTCACTATCCTGTATCTCCAAGTCGACAAAAGGCATTGAACGGATTATTGGATAATTATGATTTTCCAATAAGTGAAGAAATTCATCGAACCACACTCAGTTTACCTATTTCTTATTTTCATACCGAAGAAGACGTAAACAGAGTTGTGGATGTAATGAACAAATTTTAATACGTATGTATAATTTCTGTACCCTTTTCGATTCTTTCTATTTAACACGTGGTATAACCATGTATCAATCGTTAGAAAAAACAGGAATTGATTTTCACTTGTATATTTTTGCTTTCGACGATGATAGCTTAAAAATTCTGAAACAACTAAATTTTAAACACGCCACCATTGTTTCGTTAAGAGAATTTGAAAACGAGCAATTGTTGGCAGTTAAACCCTCTAGAACCAAAGCGGAATATTGTTGGACTTGTACCTCTTCAACCATTTTATATGTGTTAACCCATTTTAATGTTGACAATTGCACGTATGTTGATGCTGATTTATTCTTTTACAGTTCTCCCAAAGTACTGATAAATGAAATGGGCGAAAAATCAGTACTCATTACCGAACACCGATATACTCCAAAATACGACCGCTCGACAATTGCCGGAACATATTGTGTACAATTCATTACTTTCAAAAAAAATGAAGATGGATTAGCTGCTTTAAACTGGTGGGTAAATGCTTGTTTAACATGGTGTTTTGATAGATATGAAGACGGAAAGTTTGGTGACCAGAAATATTTAGATGATTGGACTACTCGATTTAAAGGTATTCATGTATTACAACATCTAGGTGGAGGGTTGGCTCCTTGGAACATTCAGCAATACAACATATTACAGAGCAAAGGTTCTCAAATAGAGCTAGTTGAATATAGCACCAATAAGAAGTTTAATGCTGTGTTTTATCATTACCATTATGTTCGCTTTTATAGCAACCAACTGGTTGATTTGGGTTGGTTTAAATTGCAAAAAAATGTGGTAAATACCTTTTATGCAAATTATATAAAAGAACTAAATAATGCACTCATTTTAGTGCAAAGTATTGAAGCTAATTTTAAAGAAGGTTTACGACCTTTTTCATTGAAAAATGCTGACTCCATAAAAGATAAATTGAAAATCGTTTTTAAAATGGTTACTAAATTCAATTTGTATAGTTTATCTAAGTTCCTGAAATAAATGGTTACCCATACAATTATACTCCCTAAATGATAAACAACTTAAAAAAATACAAAACCCTTCTTTTATTTTTAGGGGCTATTGTTGCTATATTTTTAGGAGGAAAAGATGTGAATTATTGGGGATTAAAAGAACCAACTGGTGAACAAATCTTAAAAAAAGTTGAAACAAGAAAAATTGATCATGAAAAAATCATGCTCACACCAAAACAAGAAACTGAAATAAAAAAACTCATTAATAAAAACCCAGCAGAATATAGTGATTTGCAGCAATCGTTAATCTCAACCAAAACTGGTAAGGAAATTTTAGATGATATAGAAACTAAAAATTTAGACCCAAGAACTGTTTTACTAAATGCTCGACAAATTAAGGAGATTACAAAACTAATAACCACAAATCCAACTAGCTATTCAGAAAAACAACAGTATTTAGTTCGAGAAAAAACAGCCGAAGAAATTTTAGATTTGGTCGGATTTGGCATCAAATCGCCTAATTTAATTACATTAACGCCAAAACAACATCAAGAAATAAAGGAATTAATTATAGAAAATCCAACTAAATACAATATAGCTCAAAAAGCTTTAATTCCTGAATTAAACAAGTAAATTTAGCATTCAATAAAACACATAACATTGAAAATTAGCATCATAACCGTTTGTTACAACAGCGAAAAGCACATCAAAACTGCTATTGAATCGGTAATTAATCAAACCTATAAAAACATTGAATACATTGTAGTTGACGGTGCATCTAAAGATAAAACTATTGATATTGTGAAGTCGTATGGCGATAGAATAACCAAGTTTGTGAGTGAGCCTGATAAGGGAATTTACGATGCCATGAACAAAGGATTTCAAATGGCTACTGGCAATTATCTGGCGGTTATCAACTCCGACGATTTTTACATGAGTAATGATGCTATTGAATCTGTTGTGAATGAACTAAACAAAAAACAAACCGATAGCTTGTTTGCCGATTTAATTTATGTTGAAGAAAACAATACCGATAAACAAGTTAGGTATTGGAAATCGAACGAATTTGTAAAAGGTTCATTTAAGAAAGGCTGGCATCCTGCTCATCCAACATTTTTTGTAAAAAATGAAGTCTATAAAAAATACGGCTATTTCGATTTGTCGTTTAAACTTGCTGCCGACTTTGAATTGATGCTTCGATTTTTAGAAAAACATCAAATATCTTCGTGCTACTTACCAAAACCAATTATTAAAATGAGGCTTGGTGGTGCAACCAACAAAAATTTTAAAAACATCTACAATCAAAATATTGAATGTTATAGAGCATTTAAAGTAAATCAATTACCTGTTTCTATTTTATACCCACTTTACCGTTTGCTTCCTAAACTAATTCAATTTCTAAAGTAAAACATGTTAAACAAACAACACGTATTAATTATTGGAGGAAGCAGTTTTGTTGCCCAAAATTTTATTCGACTGCTCCAAGATAATTATGTTATCAAAACAGTGTCTCGAGCAACCACTGGCTTTGATAATGAACTTGTTGTTCAAGATTTTAGTTCGCTTTCATCCGAAGTGTTTAAGGATATTGACGTAGTAATTAATTGTGCTGCTATTGTACATCAACAGAAAGAAGTTGAGACAAGTGTTTACAACAAAATAAATTTTGAACTAGCTGTTGATTTAGCTAAAAAAGCGAAGCCGGTAGGTGTAAAAACATTTATTCAACTAAGCACAATAGCTGTTTATGGCAAATTAACCCACGTAACCGAAAGTAGTGTCGAAAACCCAGTAAATGCTTACGGAAAATCAAAATTATTTGCTGATAATTCACTGCAAAAAATGGTTGATTCAAGTTTCAATGTCATCATTTTTAGACCACCAATGATTTATGGTAGCACCAATGCTCCAGGCAACATGATGCGTTTAATCAGCTTTATTGCTAAAGGTTTACCCCTGCCATTTAAAGGATTACAAAACAAACGCGATTTTATACACATTGATAATTTAATTGGTTTTATAGATACATCCATCAAAAAAAATAGTTCGGGAGTATTTCTAGTAAGCGATAATTCACCCGTATTTATTTCCGAATTGTACACCGTAATTGTAAATTGTTTGGAAAAACCAAACAGAGCGTTTAAATTGCCAACCATTTGTTTCAAGGTTCTTAAAAAAATTGTTCCCGGAATATACGACAAACTCTTTGGTAATTTAACTATTGATATTTCATCTACTCTATCGGTTTTAGATTTTAAACCTGTAAATTTACTTCAACAAGGAATTAAAGAAATGGTCGAAAACTTGAAAACGAAATAAACAGCAACTATGGTGTTATTTTTAATCATATTAATAGCTTCTTTTTCTTTAACCTATTTAGTTAAAGTTATTGCCAAAAAAAGGTTATTAATAGATATACCAAACGAACGAAGTTCTCATGTTACTCCTACTCCAAGAGGTGGAGGTTTGGCTATTGCTATTTCATGGTTTGCAGGAATTAGTTACCTAAATTTTACAGGGAATATGGATGTTAACCTCTATTATGCACTGCTTTCAGGTATATTAATCTCAGGTATTAGTTTTCTAGATGATATTTATACACTAAAATCATTACCAAGAATGATTATTCATGCTATTTCAACTTTAATAGCTTTGAACTTTATTGGAGTTTTTAATGTAATCGACTTCGGATTTTTTACCGTTGAAAACACTATAATTCTAACTATTTTAGCTTTTATCGGTATCATTTGGTTTATAAACCTTTTTAATTTTATTGACGGAATTGATGGACATTTGAGCAGCGGAATGCTATTTATTACGTTCGTACTTTTCTTCTTTGTTAAAGATATTGTACTACTTATTTTAGCTGCAGCCTTACTTGGTTTCTTGCCTTGGAATTGGCAAAAAGCCAAAATTTTTATGGGTGATATCGGTAGCACTTTACTAGGTTTTACTATGGCAGTTCTTTTAATTTATTACAATAACCATGAGCAGTTTTCTATTGTTAATGGCTTAATAATAACAGCTGTGTTCTGGTTCGATGCGACTTTTACATTAATTAAACGATTTTTGAACAAAGAAAATATTGGGCAAGCACATCGAAAACATGCCTATCAACGTATTGTTCAGTTTGGGTTTAGCCATCAAAAAACGGTATTGATTGTTGCTTTACTCAACTTTATTTTATTTGGATTGGTTTATTTATCTATTCATCTTGAAATAAATAATCTAGTCGTCTTGGCAATAGCAATTTTACTTTTATTCTCCGTTTATAAACTAGTTGATTCCAAAAAACCTTTTAAACTTGACTAGAATTGAATTCCATAGAAAATCTCATTATTTTATAGCAATACTCATTGCTTTTACACTACCTTTTGGAAAATTTACCCCACTTTTTATAGGTTTACTATTAATTAATTGGATTGTAGAAGCCGATTTTAAAACAAAGTTCAACAACTTCATCAAAAACAAGTTAGCAATTCTGTTTGTTTCATTGTATTTGATTCATGTTTTAGGTTTAATCTATACCAATAACATGGCATCAGGGCTTTTTGATATTCAAGTTAAGCTTTCGTTGTTAATATTTCCTTTAATTTTTGCCAGCAGACCTCTTACAAAAGCTGAATTATCGAATGTATTTTGTGCTTTTACTATCGGTTTAGTGTACGCATCAATTTACATGATATCGAGAGCTGTTTCATTGTATTTTATTGAATATGAAGTAGCCTTTTTTTATAAAGAATTCTCAGCTTTAATTCATACCAGCTACATTTCTATGTATATGAACCTAGCCATTGTTTGGTTACTAATTACATTATTCAATAAAGAACATGAGCAACTATTTTCAAAAATATCATCTTCATTTCTAATACTATTTTTCTCATTTATCATCGTCTTACTTGCATCTAAAAGTGGTATTTTAACCTTAGTACTAATATATATTGGAATTCTTTTGTATTTCATTTTATATAAAAAAAATTACCTCGTCGGTGTTATTGGAATTTTACTTATTGCTTTTAGTTTAGTTCTGGTAAGTCGTTTTGCTCCTGTAGTAACAAATAGAATAGATAGTTTTTTAGGTGCTATTCATACCGAAAGTAATACCGAAACCACAGAAAGCACATCGGTAAGAATGTTAATTTGGGAATCATCAAATCAGGTAATAAAAAATAATTTTTTGTTAGGTGTAGGCACTGGTGATGCAAAAGACGTATTAAATGACGAATACAGCAAAAAAAATATCTCAAATGCCTTAAACCATAATCTTAACGCACACAACGAATTCTATCAAATATTTATCTGTCTAGGGGTTGTAGGGTTTATTATACTCGTGCTTAATTTATTTTACCCTATCATTTATTATTCAAAAACTGCAGACTATTTGTATGTTATTTTCTTGCTCATTATTACTTTTAATTTTTTATCCGAAGCATTTTTCAACTCCATTTTTGGATTGAAACACAATGAAAATATTGAGAATAAAAAAATCTAAGATATAATAGTACCTTTACATTTGTTATAAAACATCATCAGAAGTGAAACTTATTCAACTACTTTTTCAAACCAATATTCCTCGTTGGATTATTTTCTTTATTGATTTAGTCATTTGTTTTTTTTCCATTGTCATCGCCTTTTTGGTTCGTTTTAATTTTTCTGTTCCAAAGGAGTTGACTACAGAAGCAATTTATTTTGTGTTTTATACCATTTTAGGTGTTCGGTTTATAAGCTTTTTAATATCAAAAACCTACAAGGGCATTATTAAACATACTAGTTCAAAAGATTCACAACGAATTTTTATCACCGTCACTTCTGGTAGTTTACTTTTTATTATTATCAATTTAATTTATTTCTACGGTATCAATGATACCTTTCCACTACCGTTTTCTATCATCATCATCGACTATATGTCAACCTTGTTTTTGATGATAACCTTACGATTGTTATTTAAAGCACTTTATTCGGAAATTATTAATCCTTACCGTGAAAAAAGAAGTGTTATTATTTTTGGAGCAGGAGAATCGGGTATTATTACCAAACGAACATTAGATAGAGATGCCGGTTTAAAATATAAAGTCCTTGCCTTTATTGATGATGATGAAAAAAAAGAAGGTAAAATTTTAGAAGGGGTTCATATTGTAAATTTTAATAAACTGGATGATTTATTGAGTAAAAATGATGTTGCTCAACTCATCATTTCTGTACAAAACCTATCACCCGTCCGTAAAAAAAGATTAGTAGATAGTTGTTTGAACTACGATACCAAAGTATTAACCGTTCCTCCTGTAAGCGATTGGATTAATGGTGAATTAAGCTTTAAACAAATTAAAAAAATTCAAATAGAAGAACTACTTGAACGCGATCCTATTCAGTTGAACATTGATAATATAAAACAGCAACTTTCAGATAAAACTATTTTAGTAACTGGTGCAGCAGGTAGTATTGGTAGTGAAATAGTCCGACAAGTGATTCAATTTCACCCAAAAAAAATGGTATTACTCGACCAAGCCGAATCGCCGTTGTATGATATGGAAATGGAATTAAAAGATGAGTATAATAGTCTATCGTATGAGATTGTAATTGGCGATATTAGAAATACTGAGCGATTAGAAAATGTTTTTAAAACCTTTCAACCTCAAATCGTTTTTCATGCAGCAGCTTATAAACATGTTCCTATGATGGAAAACAATCCATCGGAATCTATTCTTACCAATGTTTTAGGAACAAAAAACTGTGCCGATTTAGCCGTAAAATATAATGTAGAAAAATTCGTGATGATTTCTACCGACAAAGCAGTCAACCCAACCAATGTGATGGGAGCAAGTAAACGAATTGCCGAAATTTATACCCAATCGCTCGGCAAAACAGTGCAAACCAAATTTATTACCACCCGTTTTGGAAATGTTTTAGGTTCTAACGGCTCTGTTATTCCCCGTTTTCGTCAACAAATTGAAAATGGAGGACCTGTTACCATAACACATCCCGACATTACTCGTTTTTTTATGACCATACCCGAAGCTTGCCAGTTGGTTTTAGAAGCAGGAACAAGTGGAAAAGGTGGTGAAATTTTTATTTTCGATATGGGCGAGTCGGTTAAAATTATTGATTTGTCTAAAAAGATGATTAAATTATCTGGTTTAGCATTGGATAAAGATATTAAAATAACCTTTACCGGATTGAGACCGGGAGAAAAGCTTTATGAGGAGCTTTTAGCTAACGAGGAAAATACTATACCAACCCATCATAAACAAATAATGATTGCTAAAGTAAAGGAATACGATTTTGAATTTATCAGCACTAAAATTCAAGATTTAATTGACAGCTTTGAAAAACAAGACAATAGGATTATTGTTAAACAAATGAAACAGTTAGTTCCCGAATTTAAAAGCAACAATTCCATTTACGAAGAACTGGATTAAATCCCAACTATTAACGCATTAAACCTAACAGGTTTTAAACCTGTTAGGTTAGGTTTTGTACTACCAATTATGAATGGAACAATACCATAAAAGCAAAACCTACTACATAACCTAAGACTGCTAACCAGGCAATATTTTTTAAATACCAAAAAAATGATATTTTTTCCATACCCATTGCAACAACACCTGCAGCAGAGCCAATAATTAACATACTACCACCTGTTCCAGCAGCATAGGCAATAAAATGCCAGATATGATTATCCATAGGATAAAGCGACATATCAAACATACCCATACTTGCGGCTACTAAAGGAACATTATCAATAACTGCAGAACCCACACCAATTAACAATACAAATAAATTTGGATCCATAGAGGATTGTACATTTTGACCAAAGGTAAATATTAGCCCTAACGACTCTAAAGCTGCCACAGTCATTAAAATACCTAAAAAGAACAAAATAGACGGCATTTCAATTTTACCTAATGCCTTAAATGTCGGACTTTGATGATGGGCAGCAGCTTCTTTACCATTGGCATCATTGATAGCGGTAATACTAAATTTCCTGTTACTTAAAATCTCAGCGACCATAGCAAAAATTGAGAGCGACAACATCATCCCAACATAAGGAGGTAAGTGTGTAATAGTTTTAAAAACTGGGACAAAAACAATTAGACTTAATCCTAAATAAAGCATAAAAGGTCCGTTTTTATTTGTTTTTGTTTTATCATCCTCAGCATCAAAAGTACCTTTAAAAGCAGGTAAAAAACTTGCAAGTAAAGTAGGTACAACTACACATAATAAAGAGGGTATTACTAAATACTCCATTAATTTTGCTGCGGTTACTTTATTTCCCATCCACAACATGGTTGTAGTAACATCACCAATTGGTGACCAAGCACCACCGGCATTAGCAGCAATAATAATTAAACTGGCATACCAAATCCTGTCTTTATTGTCAGGTATTAATTTTCTAAGTATCGTAATTAAAACAATGGTTGCGGTAAGATTATCAATAATTGCCGATAAAATAAAACCTAAAATACAAACAATCCATAGTAAAGTTCTTTTCTTGTTGGTTTTAACAAACGATTTAATGGTAGAAAAACCTTGAAAATGATCTATTATTTCTACAATAGTCATTGCTCCAATTAAAAATATTAATATTTCGCAAGTTTTACCAAAATGATGCAATAAAGTGTTTTCCAAAAGATGTAGTTTCTCCTCGTGATTCATCACGCCAATGCCTTCCAGCATTTTATTAGCGTGCGAATCAAACCAAGTAGTAAAGCCATCCAATCCAAAAGCTACACCCGCCCATGCTAATGACATCATTAACAATGCGGGAATTAATTTATCTACCTTAAGTGAATGCTCTAGGGTTATTGCTAAATATCCCAAAACGAATACTAGTACTATAAATATTTCCATAATTTAAAAGATTTAGTTAGGTGAATTTTATTATTGTTTATTTAATTAAATTAGTTGTTTTAAAGCTATTTCGAAAGCAGTTTTTGCAATGTTGTATTTACTATTATTTTTATGATGCGATGCTTTTAAAGCATTTTTTATGGTTTCTGAAGCATCTTTAAAAATAGCTTCATCTTCCAAAACACCCAAATCGTTACTCATTAAATATGCAAAAACTCTTGCCATGCCACAGTTGGAAATAAAATCAGGAATGATGCTTATTTTGTCATCTGCATATTCTGCAATAGGTCCAAAGAAAATTTCGGTATCAGCAAAAGGCACATTTGCACCTGCAGCAATAACTTCAATGCCGGCATTTATCATTCTGTCCACTTGATCTTTTGTAATCAGTCTGGAGGCTGCACAAGGAATAAACACTTCCGCTTTGATGTCCCAAATTCTCGAATTTATTTCTTCAAACGAAAGCATATTGATAGCATGAAGCTTATTACCATCTTTGTCAACAAACAGTTTTCTGATTTCTTCTATACTAAACCCTTTTTCATTAATTAATCTACCTACTCTATCAATTATACCAACAATTAAAGCTCCTTCCTGAGCCAAATAATATGCTCCTGCAGAACCTACATTTCCCCATCCCTGAACAATAACTCTTTTGCCTTTAAGTGTTCCTCCATAAACCTCGTAAAAATGTTTTACCGATTCGGCAACACCATATCCGGTTATCATATCAGCAACTACATATTTATTTTCAACAGCCGGGCTATATCTCGAATCCTCAATAACTTTTAAGACGCCTTGACGCAATTGCCCAATTCGACGAATTTTTTGAGCATCTTTGGGCTGAAAGTGTCCGTTAAAAACTCCTTCTTGTGGATGCCAAACGCCACAATCTTCGGTTATTGGAATTACTTCATGAATTTCATCAACATTTAAATCGCCACCTGTTCCATAGTAGTATTTTAATAATGGAGTTACCGCAGCATACCATCTTCTTAAAACTCCTTCTTTTCGTGGGTCATTTGGGTCGAAATTAATTCCAGATTTTGCTCCACCAATCGGAGGTCCGGCAACCGTGAATTTTACTTCCATGGTTTTTGCAAGTGATTCTACTTCTCTTTTATCTAACCCAACCCTCATTCGTGTTCCGCCACCAGCAGCTCCACCTCTCAACGAATTAATTACCAACCAACCTTTAGCATCAGTTAATGCATCGTTCCATTCAAATATAATTTCGGGAGTTTTATTTTCGTACTTTTCAAGTAAATCTTTCATGCAAAAATTCCTATTTTAAAATAGTGAACAAATGTAAATAAAGGATTGATTAAAACTAATTTATCTTGTTAAAAATAGACTAAACCATTCCTTTTATCGATACAATTTATAATTTGAATTTCTCTTCTCATTTCCTTGCTAATCGACTAATAATTTTTTACCTTAGCTGTTCGAAAAAATCAATACATTCATTTATATAAAATCAAATAATTATGAAAGTTACAGTAGTAGGAGCAGGTGCTGTTGGTGCTAGTTGCGCTGAGTACATTGCAATGAAAAAATTCGCATCAAAAGTGGTGCTGGTTGACATTAAAGAAAACTTTGCCGAAGGCAAAGCCATGGATTTAATGCAGTGTGCTTCGTTAAATGGTTTCGATACCAAAATAATTGGTAGCACCAACGATTATTCTAAAACAGCAGGAAGCCATATTGCTGTAATTACGAGTGGTATTCCTCGTAAACCGGGTATGACACGTGAAGAACTAATTGGTATCAATGCAGGTATTGTTAAATCGGTAGCTGATAATTTAATTAAACATTCGCCAAACGTTATTTTAATTGTAGTAAGTAACCCAATGGATACGATGGCTTACTTAGTACACAAAGCAACCAAACATCCAAAAAACAAAATTATTGGAATGGGTGGAGCTTTAGATAGTGCTCGTTTTAATTATCGTTTGAGCGAAGCATTAGATTGCCCGGCTTCTGACGTTGACGGAATGGTAATTGCTGCACACAGTGATACCGGAATGTTACCATTAACACGCTTGGCTTCTAGAAGAGGTATTCCGGTAAATCAATTTTTATCTAAAGAACAATTAGAAAAAGTTGCACATGAAACCAAAGTTGGTGGTGCTACTTTAACTGCTTACTTAGGTACAAGTGCATGGTATGCTCCAGGTGCTGCGGTATCTGCTATTGTTCAAGCCATTGCTTGTAACCAGAAAAAAATGGTTCCTTGCTCGGTAATGCTTGAGGGCGAATACGGTCAAAAAGACATTTGTTTAGGTGTTCCTGTAATTTTAGGTAAAAATGGAATCGAAAAAATTGTTGAAATTGAATTAACCGAAGAAGAAAAAGCTAAATTTAAAGAAAGTGCTGAAGCCGTTAGAGTGGTAAATGGCGATTTAGCTGCTGTTTTAGCTTAAAAGTTTAAGTTTAAGTCAGCATCTTTTCATAGCCCACGGTTTAAACTGTGGGCTATGAAAAGATGC
>JACPDX010000047.1 GCA_016183805.1 Bacteroidota bacterium | reverse complement strand
TTATATTAATTTTACTTTATTTTTAATATTATTTATATATTTTATATTATATATTTTTTTTTTAACGCCTGTTCGCTGACCCAAGCAACAGTGTTTTGCCTCCTTAACTGGAGTGTTTCGCCGCTGGGGGCTGTAAACCCTGTGCTTGCATGCCAACTAGAGCTGCAGTGATTCGCCTTCTTCACCGGAGTAGAAAGCCATTGGGGGCGTTTTAAAAATACCCACAACCTCTACTGTTCACGAAAGTGACAGTTCTGGTTTACTACCTTATTGGTAGTATCGGCAATAGGGGCCGACAATCCCTTAGACTTAAACTGGAGTTGTACTCGAGTTTAAGTCGGGAGTAGACTACTGACCTCGAGGCAGTAGAATAACCTTCTCTCCTTAACTTAACCAAAAGAATACATGTTAATTTATAAATTCATATCTAAACTCAATTTTATTTAAATGTATATTAATTTATTGATTCATAACATTGATGTACTCAAACACATCTAGTATAAATGAACTATAAGTTATATAGGAAAAATTGATGAAGAACTTTAGTATCAAAATTTTTTCTTCGCCAAATTTAAAGGACAGTGTCGTTTCCAATGACCAAGTTAATGGCAAATTACACAATAGCTTTGAGGGTCATAGCTCT
Organism: Bacteroidota bacterium; assembly: GCA_016183805.1. Classification (GTDB taxonomy): domain Bacteria; phylum Bacteroidota; class Bacteroidia; order Flavobacteriales_E; family Vicingaceae; genus Vicingus. The sequence goes on along the minus strand of JACPDX010000047.1, from coordinate 2,951 downwards.
ACATCTTAGGCTGCATCATCTAAGGGTGGTCATGGTACTAACTTTATGATTGACCTTCATTCACCAGAAACGCTGAAGGTCGAACTTAACTTGACTTTGGCTAATAACTTTTGTTCACCTTTGGTATTAACTTCAACTAAGGTTAGTTGCCAAGCTAAACATTCTCTATTTTGATAGGGAGCATCGAAGCCTTCAACTAATCGATCCGTCTTTATTCAAACTCAGAGACTAATTCTGCACATTTATTGAGTTGATAGACTGGTTCCCAAGTTGACTCATGCTCACCTTGTCCTTTCCAACAAACTTGATAATATGTCACTCCAACTATTTCAGTTCTGTCAGAGATTTTTTCGACTAAAAATTCTTCTTCCTCTTCGACAGATTCATCCAATGATCCTAACTTTGATTTAGTAATCCCAGTCTTGGGTTTAGTGTACATACTTTTTTACTCAAGTTTTATTTCTTTTTTTGACATTTTGAATTGCTTAGGCGAAGCTTCATCATCAGAAGGAAGATCTAAATGCGATTAGTTGTAACTCAGAAATTTGTTTAGTTTAGTTTTTACGATGCTTAATGAATTTAATAATTACATTCTTCTTCAGCCGAAAACAGTACTTTTTAGTTCCTTTCTGAAGGCTTTTTGCTTTTAGCCTGAGCTTAACTCTTGATGAACTATGGCTGGAGTTTAAGCTGTTGGAAAGTCTTTTGCTCTTGTTTTTGACGTAACATATTTGCTTTCGCGAACTCTGCTGGTTAACAACTCTGTGTAAGTTGTTCTGTTTCTTTTGAAGGTAAGTCACTATGGTGACCTAGTAACGATTAATTGATTTAAACCTTAGATTAACAACTGAAGAATGCCATATAGCTTTTAAATTACTTTTGAGGTGTTATTCGAAATGAACTAGCGTCTTAAATATTTTCTAATGTTGAAGGCACATCCAGTCTTAGGCTACTAAAACATCACCTGGAATAGCCAAAACTTTGTTCTTTTCGATAGAACGTTCCAAGCCTTAAGGTATTTGGTAGTATTGTTTGGGCTTCTAGTGGCTACTGAGTTCTGTTTGAGGTCTAGTCTCTTGAATTTCACTTTTTTATAACTGTAGCTGAAGTTATCTCGATTGAAACTGTAACACAAAATCCTAAATTTGCCGTTAAAGCTCCTCATTGAAATTTGTTTCATATGGGTTGCTGAATTGTAACTAGCTAAGTTGGGACTACTGTAATTAAGTAATTGGCCTCTGCGCTGCAGCTTAGCTCTATTGTAGGAGTAAAGACTGTGGTCGCTGGTTAGGTGTCTATGGACTGTTATGTTCATCTTAAGCTCCACCTGTGACTTCACTTGGCTGTAAGTTCAGTTGTTGATTCATTCAGGTTGTTTTATTTGAAATTTTTGATTTTTGAAAATTATTTGAAGAATGTTAATTAATTATTATTAATTTTTAAATTAATTTCGGTTTATATAGTGTTGAATGGCGCTCAATTAATTAAATTCAACATCATTAATTATTCGCATATATTAAATTAGACATAAACAATTATAATTCTATTTGTTTCACTATAAATTGTAATTTCTCATTTTTTGTTAATAAATTTTAGTTTATTATATATATTATTTAATTCTATACATTATAATTAATCAACCAATCAAATTGATTATAATTTACAAGACGGAATTTGACTTTGACAAACCGGAATTCTGTTTTGTTAATTAAACTTTTCATATAGTAAATTGTATTCTATTTGAAATAGAATTCCCGTTTGCTAAAGTCAAATTCTAAGTTATTAAACCCAAATTTGATATGGAAATCCTGGATATAAATTAACACCAATACGACATCTGGAACTATGATAATCTGGCCGACTATGCTTCAGATACAAGTGATTGTTCAGACATCCTCGATCGTCCGATTAACTTTGGTACTTAAAGTAAGGTTTTAAATTATACAAAAGGGATAGAGATGACACCAGTGATCGACCCCAGTGATAAAGAGGCAGTCCAAGAAGTTGTATGGAAACTACCTCCTCACGACTTTCACAAGATCTATCACCCTACTTATGGTGACTTGCCGCTTTTTGGGACGCAACGCCTCAAGTTAATAAGAATAACTAAAGTTTACAAGTCTAGTCCAAAAGCAATAGAATAAACCCTTGGAGATAATGTCGATAGAGCACGAGTTTAGTTAGAATAATTGTCAAAAGAGATCGAAAATTAACGAAAACGTATTGAAAGGTTCAAAAATATTGATGATTTATCAGAACAGACAACATTAATGAAGTAATATCTTTAGTTCAAAGAATAGAATCCAAACCGAAGAAGAACAAAAAATGAAAAGTATTAAACTTTAATAAAAGTGATATTAAACATTTATTTAAATCAACTTAAACTAGAGTGGCTGAAAAACATTTCAAGAATACCACCCTGAAACGAGCCATTTGTTATGGTTATAAAGTATTGAACTTAAGTAGAAAGTCTTTGAAGCATTAACTGAAGGTGAGAGATTCTTAAATATGCAATGCACTTGTGCAGTTCAACCCGTCGACTTGTGAATTCCCTTCCAAGTTTAAACGGAAGAGAGCTGAACGAGAGTTCCCCCTTATACAAGTTGAGAAGGTAAAAAATTTTGTAGACCTTCATAAAGATGAGTTCTTCACCATACGACAGGTTGCTAAAGCACTCGAAGAACAACCAGAACCCTATACAAAACAAGCATATTCAGTTATTCGAAGAGTATTGATAAAGGAACTCGGCCTCAGTTATCACATAACTAAAACAAAAAACATCATAAAGTAGAGCAAAGCAACCAAAATTATGCAAAAAATGTCAGCCATTTTGCAACTCGATGCATTTGTTAAAGGGAAGAGAGTGATTTACTTTGATGAATGCAGCTTTAAAAGAGACCAAGTGCCAAGAAATTCGTGGCAACCAAAAGGAAAACAACTTGTCCATTATG